>CAZDVD010000135.1:0-1533 GCA_964508765.1 uncultured Lentisphaeria bacterium | reverse complement strand
TACGAGCATCATTTTTGCGAGGTTCAATATGTATATCACTGGCACCCATATTCACAGCCTCGAAAAGCAGCATATCAACCACTTGAACAATCTCTGTATCTTCGTGAATCTCACGTGAGACTATCCGGACATCATCTCCGGCTTCAGCCGTTTTTAATAGAGAAGTTGTGGACCGATAGTAAAGATCAATGGACCGTTCAATATCCATTTCAATGGAGAGGACCAGCATAATTTCCTTACCGGTGTCTCGTGCAAGCTCATCGATCACATCAATATTCAGCGGATCTGCTGTGGCAATCGTAAGCGTCTCTTCAATAACAAAAAGGGGAATAATTGAATTTTTCCGAGCATAATCTTCACTCACCGCTGCAAGTGCTTCATCTTGAATACTATATTTGGTTATGTCCAGACTGGGGAGACCGAGGTGATCCCCCAGAATCTTTAATAAATCGCTTTCTTGAACCAGCCCCATACTGACAACAGCTTTTCCAAAAACAAGGTTGTGTTCACGCTGGTAGGTGAGAACTTCACTCACTTGTGTTTCTGAAATCAGACCAGATTCAATGAGTAGTTGACCGAGTTGTTTTTTTTCAGTAGCCACAGGACCCTATACGCCCAGAAAAAAGGTTAGATACCAGTCAATTATTTCACGACCGCCCAGAACGCCCAGCCAGATTCCAATACAGATAAATGGACCAAAGGGTACCTGTTGTTTTCTGTTGATTACCCCAGTGGGAATGAGAACTGCAAACAATAGGGTAGCAGATAGAAATGCCAGGAACATTGAAACCAGCCCCACTTCCCATCCGAGAACCCAACCTGCCATAGCTGCAAACTTGACATCTCCAAAGCCCATAGCTTCCTTTTTAAAGACAATTTCTCCAAAATATCTGATGGCCCAGAAAATGGCGCCTAAACCAACAAAGCCAAAAAATTGAGTCGTGAGTATATGACTATTGCCCCCTAGCCAGAGATAAAACCCGGGGAGTAAGCCAATAATCACCATGGAATCCGGGATAATCAGATGATCAATATCAATAAAAGCCATGGCGATGAGCAAGCCACCAAACAGGGCAAATACGGGCAAATCCCAGGTAAGTCCAAACTTGAGATAGCTCAAATAAAATACAAGAGCTGTTAAGGATTCTACGAGTGGGTAGCGCCAGGAAATGGATGTTTTGCATGAAGAACATTTACCTCTTAAAAACACATAACTCAGCAGGGGAATATTCTCCCAGGGTTTAATTTTGTGATCACAGTTTGTACAGTGTGAGGGTGGAAAAGCAATGGATTCTCCGCGCGGGAAGCGATAGATCACAACATTGAGGAAACTGCCAATGAGAAGTCCAAATAGAATGACAAAAAAAGTGATCATCTGAACTTTCTATAACAGGGCTTCCAGCTCAGCTGGAAAGGTTTGGTAGTTTAGAGGTTTCACCAGGTACAATTCAGCGCCACTCTGGGTTCCAACTTCTCGGTCCCGTTCTCCATCTTTCGCTGAAACGATGATAACAGGAATGTCTCTAAACTGTT
>CAZDVD010000134.1:0-1564 GCA_964508765.1 uncultured Lentisphaeria bacterium | reverse complement strand
ACAGCAGACCCGCTGAATATTGATGTGATCGATGAGCTTGCACGAAACACCGGTATGGAAATTATGCTGGTCCTCTCCATTGAAATGGATATTGAACGGTCCATCGATCTTTACTATCGGTCCACCACTTCTCTATTAGAAACGGCTGAAGCCGGTGATGATGTTCGCGTGGTCTCGAGAGAGATTCATGAGGACACCGAGATTGTTCAAGTGGTTGATATGCTGCTTTTCGAGGCCGTGAATATGGGTGCCAGTGATATACATATTGAACCTCGCAAAAATGATGCTCGTATTCGATATCGTGTTGATGGTGTCTTGCAGCAATATTACTCGATTCCCCATGAGTCCGTCTCACCGATGATTTCCAGAATTAAGATTTTAGCTGATATGGATATCGCTGAATCCCGACGTCCCCAGGATGGTCGCTTTCACTTCGCTCAGAAGAATGTAGCTGTTGATTTAAGATGTTCAACCTTCCCAACTCCAAACGGCGAAAAAGTGGTCATGCGTATCCTGGATGAAGCCAAGGGAAAGATAGATCTGCATAAATTGGGATTTGATGCTGAAATACTACGGGAGTGGCGGGAGACCATTAAAACTGCCAATGGGATATTATTGGTAACTGGTCCAACCGGTAGCGGTAAAACAACCACACTATATGCCACCTTGAATACGCTCAACTCAGTTGCCGTAAATATTATGACCATTGAGGATCCAATCGAGTATTCCCTGGAGAATATCAATCAGAGTCAGGTGAACAATAAGGCCGGTCTCACATTTACTACGGCACTGAGAACCATGATGCGTCAGGATCCTGATATTATTCTCGTAGGTGAGATGCGTGATGTGGAAACCATTGAACTGGCTATTCGGGCAGCCCTTACGGGTCACCTCGTGTTCTCAACCTTGCATACCAATGATGCTTCCTCAACATTCACTCGACTTACCGACATGGGTGTGGACACCTATTTGGTGAGTTCCACAGTACGAGCCATTCTAGCTCAAAGACTTATCCGTCTCCTGTGTCCCCGGTGCAAGAAGCTGGTGGAAAAAACAGATGAATTGAAACGCGTCATCAAGATTGATGAATGGCCTGACTATACAAGTATTCACGAACCGGTGGGATGCATTCATTGTCGAAATTCTGGTTATGTCGGGCGATCAGGTGTTTTTGAGCTCCTCATACCCAATCAGGAGATAAAAGACTTAATTGTCAGGGGAGCAGATGCAGACGAAATTGAAGCAGCTGCTGTCAGAAATGGCATGTATTCCCTGAACCAGGCTGCCAAAGAATATGTACTTCGAGGTAAAACTTCTGTTGAAGAAGTGATGAGGGTGACACTCTAATGAGTCCCAAACACGAATTCCTCATGTTGAATCCTCGGCGGAGGAAGGATCCCGAACCGGAGAAAATTCTCCTCCAACATGTAAAAGAGTACGGTCATGTCACCCAGACCAGTGACTGGGTCTCCCTCTTTAATTATATCAGTATAAACACCTATTCTGCCATTTTTATTTCCTGTGCTGCCTATGCTGATGAACATCGCATCTGGATAAAGGATTT
>CAZDVD010000133.1:0-1639 GCA_964508765.1 uncultured Lentisphaeria bacterium | reverse complement strand
AAGTTGGCTAAGGGGATAGCAGCAAGCACTCCTGATGAAGAAGTGCGTATGTCACTCATGGTGAATGCAGCTTTCCAGGGCTTCGAATCCCAATGTGAACAGGCCGTCGCTGGAACCCTTGATGAGAACGAAATTTTAGCGCTGGAGGAGGGGGTGCATAGAATATGTGCCATGCCAGGCGTGAAAAAATATATGGCTGATTTAAAGGCTGAATTCTCACCACGCTTACAACTGATCATCGATCAAAAATCGTAACCAATATCCTACCATAATTTTGCACATATTGTGTGTGTAAGCTTGATAAGTAAACTTCTTTACCATTCTACAATTAAAACATCATGAGTATTAATTTAAGCAAAGTATTTGATCTCAATAAAAACATCTTTATTGAAGCATGTGCAGGAGCAGGGAAGACCTGGCTGCTTTCAAAACGATACGCTGCCATCATGGATGATTTTGCCAGACAGCAGCAACATGATACACCCCACCTGCGAAAAGACGCCTCCAATATTCTGGTTATCACCTTCACTCGTAAAGCCGCCGCTGAAATGGCTGGCCGCATTTATGAAGATTTGAACAAGTTGCTTAATAATGAAGCTGTGGAGAATGTGGATGCACGTTTTGGATCCTATCTGCGATCCGCACCACAAAGCACCAAAATGCATCTGCGTTCCACATTTTCAAAAAATGCCATTTCCACCATCGATTCATTTTGCGCCCAGATTTTAAGAGAACAGGCTGAACGATTGGATATTGATCCAGAGTTCCGGATTCAGGATGAAGCTGATACCCAACGTATGGAGTTGGAAACCTGGGAGAAGTATCTGGGGGAGTGTAGTCGCAATAGTGATGTCGATCTAAAAATATTATTGGACCATCTCTCAGTTCGTCACATCAGTGAATATGTTAAGAAATTCCAATCTCATGCTCAGCTTATGACGGGATGGCTTGAACACCAGCGTAATACTTCTCCTGAAAATCTCCAGTCCGAGTTTACAATGATGCATCCTCTACCATCGGCCTTGCAGCAGATTGAACCTGCTTTGATTCGTTTGGTAGATGGACTTCCTGCTCCAGCTGAGATGCAGGATACCAGTCATGATCAGTACAGGCATTTACGAGACCTCCTGGCATTATTGAGCAATCCTATTGAGGATGACTATCGCTATGGTCTGGAATTACTGGAGTTTGTTCGACGTATCGTCTTAACCAAGGATCGGAAAAATTATTTTAAGCGGCTTATCGTTCCATCGGGGGTTTGGCCAGAGGAATTCAAAGACGAAATCAGAGCTCGTATCAAGGATTTCAAGGATGAAGCCGAGGAGCTTTTCCCTTATGAAACCCTGATGCATGAGATTCCAAGCGTGTGGGATTTGGAAGCCTGCCTTGTCAATCATCATCTCGCAAAATTCTTTGGCGGCTATTGGGAGTCACTGAATCAGCGCCTCAAACGGGAAGGTATTCTCAGCTTCAATGAAGTGATGCTGAAAACGAGAGCTGTTTTGGAAGACCCGACCATAGCGGCTATATATGGTCAGCGATACCATCATATTCTGTTTGATGAATTTCAAGATACCAATGACGTCCGTTGGGATATTGTAAGACTTATCGCAGAAGCGGGAACCGGAGTACTTCGCGA
>CAZDVD010000132.1:0-1672 GCA_964508765.1 uncultured Lentisphaeria bacterium | reverse complement strand
CTTCCTATCGGTGCTGTGAACACAAAAAATATATTCGTAATTTTCGTCGAATTCGCCTGCCTTCGCCGAAGGCCCACTACGCCGAAGTGCTACGTAGGCCGTACGGCTACGCCCGCCTTCCTTAGTACAAAGTACGGCGGACAGGCGCAGGTAGGTTGTAAAGAAATTATGGATCATTGAAATGAGGACACATGTTAAATCCCTGTGGAATATTGTTTGACCTGGATGGAACTCTGGTTGATACCAGTCGAGATATCACATCAAATATAAATAGAGCTTTTCAATCCATGGGATATCCTCAGTTACCCCATGAAACCATACTATCCCATGTAGGTTACGGTGCTCATTTTCTTGTTCAGGAGTGTTTGCGTGAAAACATGCCTACAATTAAAGTAGACGACATATTAGTTACTACTATATGGGAAAAATTCCGTGATTCCTACAATGTTCATATCATTGATGAAGCCCTACCCTATCCAGGAGTTGTGGATTTCCTTAAAAATGAAAAGCGGCCAATGGGCGTGATTTCTAATAAGCCAGAAGGAATGGTAAAAGCTGTTCTCAGGGAACTCAATCTGTCTCAGTATTTTATTTTTACCTGGGGCAGAGATACACTGCCCGTCTCCAAACCTGATCCAGAAGTAATTCGATACGGTATACACGAACTTGGATTCGAAACCCCCGGTGATGTGTGCATGTTGGGAGATAACCCCGTGGACACCATTGCCGCTAAAGGTGCTGGTGCCATTTCCATCGCCTTATCCTATGGTTTTTCATCCGTTGAAGTGCTTAAAAAAGAGAACCCGGATTTTCTCTTTAATAGCTTCGAGGAATTTTCCAGGCATATCCAGTCTTCTTAATCTCAAGAAACGTTAGAAAAACTCCATATTTCATATGGGATAAGTCATTGTTTTCCATTGATAGCAGTGCATTTTAATTTGATGAAGGAAAATACTATTAAAGTTAGGTTAAATATGATATACAAGTTTGTTGCAGCATATGTTCTTATAATTTCCATTGCCCTTGGTTCAATACCGGCTAAACCAGGGGTGATTCCCTCTCAGGCTATAATTCAACAGAATGCAATCATGGCTGAGTTCTATACACAAGGTGGTCTTGCTGCTAAGATGCGTCGTGTGAAAGCAGCGAATCTCGAAGCGGCTGCAAATGGAACTCGCGATCTCCGTGAGGATGTTTACATGAGCTTCCCAGTTATTCTCGGATCATATACAGACTCAGATGACAATGAAAATGTAGTTGGCCAACTCCAGCAAGAACTGTTTGATGGCCCCTGGCCTACAATCACTATGGCAGAACATTACGAAGAAATGTCCTATGGTCAATTTCATCTGTCTGGAACTGTTTATGGATGGTATGAGCTGAGTCAAGCGAGCCCATATTATGAAGGATCACAATCTTCGCCTTATGATAATGGATTTTTCCAGCCACCTGGTGGGGTCGGAGATTTTATGACTGAATCTCTGGATTTAGCTGATCTGGAGATAGATTTCTCCCAGTATGACAACGATGGTCCCGATGGGGTGGCAAATTCGGGTGATGATGATGGTTATGTCGATGCCACTTTCTTTGTCCATTCTGGTCGCGGGGGGGAATCAGGCGGACCTTCAATCTGGTCTCACAGATGGGTCTATTCAGCGGCTTCAGGTACAGG
>CAZDVD010000131.1:0-1699 GCA_964508765.1 uncultured Lentisphaeria bacterium | reverse complement strand
TCCGCGAAGCATCCAGACAGATGCTGGCAAATACAATGGTCGCTCAATTTGAACCTATCACCAGGAGTAAAGAGAAGTGAATGATAAAATAAATGTAGATCAGGGGTTACAGCCTGGTCATATTCAAGATTTAATAAATGATATTCAGGTAAATCCTGGAGCCATTGTAAGTAAGACCCTAAGAAAATCCCGGGAAATGAACCTGACGCTTTTTGCCTTTGATAAAGGTCAAGCTCTAAGTGGCCATTCCAGCCCCATGGATGCCTATGTACAGATTCTGTCTGGCAAGATGGACATATCAATTGATGAGACAGCTCAGGCGGTTAAAGCCGGTCAACTCATTCTCATGCCAGCTGGTATCAACCATGCTCTGGAAGCTCTCGAACCCACCATAATGCTGCTCACCATGGTGAGTGCTTAATAATGAATGAGACTAAAATGAATACGATACATGGACATGAAGTGATGCATATGATGGTTAACTCAGGCGAATCCTATTCCAGAGAATCTCTCCGCTCAGCTATCCATGATCAGTATGGAGAAAAGACGCGCTTTTTCACCTGCTCTGCTGAGGGTATGACAGCGGATGAGCTGATTCTATTTCTTGAGAGCAGAGGGAAATTCCATCCTGTTGATGGTGGTTTTACCACTGCATCCGAGCGTATTTGTAATCATTAATTTTTTCTTCCCATGAGAAGTCATGAGATATTAAAGTGTATTACTGTGTAGCGACCAACTGCTCTACTTTGTTAAAAACCCTGAGAAGATTGCCACTCCAAATTTTGCGGATATCAGATTTGCTATAACCACGCTTAAATAATTCTAGCGTAATGTTGGGCAATTCACTCACATCAAAGCAATCTGCCAACCCTGCTCCCCCATCGAAATCAGTTCCGATTCCCACATGATCAATGCCAACCAGTTTGACAATATGATCAATATGGTCAACTATATCTGATACCGTAGGCAGGATTTGGGGATGCTTGCGATTCAACTTTTTTCTCTCTGCCCGATAGGCCATTTTTTCGACACCCTTGAACTGGTAAGGATTCCCCCACTTTGCCTTGAGAGCTGCACGGGCTGAGTCCCTATCAGGATTGGGTGCTTCCGGTAGTACATATCCGCTATACAGGCACATCTGTATAACTCCACCTTGTTTGGCAATGCGTGTGAGCAAGTCATCATTGATATTTCTGGGATTGTCACAAACAGCTCTAGAGCATGAGTGAGATGCAATCACGGGCGCTCTTGAATGTTCCAGGATATCTTCTACAGTGGCATCACTGACATGAGAAATGTCCACCATCATGCCCAGGTCATTCATGCGTTTTACAACCTGAATACCAAAGGAGCTTAGTCCACCATGTTCTGTGGTATCGTTGGATGAATCACAGATATCATTATTGGAGGTATGGCACAGGGTCACATATCGAATGCCCTTTTCATAAAAGAAATCCAGGTCTTCGATGTCTCTACCGAGAGGATAACCATTTTCCATGCCGAGATAAATAGCATGTTTACCTTGTTCTGCCAGAGCGGCTGCCTCTATGGATGTGTAGGCCATGGCTCCCTGATCAGGATATTTTGCAACCATGTTTTCAACACTTTCAATGATCTCGAGGGCTCTGGCTTTAATGGCAGCATGTCCAGAATCGTTGCGCACGCCCTGGGGTGTCCAGACGGCAAAAAAGGCTGCATC
>CAZDVD010000130.1:0-1736 GCA_964508765.1 uncultured Lentisphaeria bacterium | reverse complement strand
GTTCTGAAGCGTACTGTTCTTATCTCTTTCTTAGCTGACAATTCTGGCGGCATGCGATCATCATCAACCATGATCAGCTGGCCATCCAAATCAACGACTTCCCTGGGTTTGGCGAAGTAGAGAGGCACAATGGGTATGTTTTCCTGGCGGATGTATTGCCAGACGTCCAGTTCTGTCCAGTTTGAGATTGGAAATACTCGGATGCTTTCTCCGCGATGGACTTCAGTATTGTAAAGGTTCCATAATTCGGGGCGTTGATTTTTAGGATCCCATTGGTGAAAATTATCGCGGAAGGAAAAGATACGTTCTTTAGCACGTGATTTTTCTTCATCGCGACGAGCGCCACCAAAAGCCGCATCATATTTGTGGGTATCGAGAGCCTGGAGTAGGGCTTGTGTCTTCATGGTATCGGTGTGGATTTTACTGCCGTGGGTAAAGGGTCCAACCCCTTGCCTGACGCCCTCTTCATTTTTATGAACAATGAGATTTATATTATTCTCAGCACAAAAAATATCGCGGAATTTAATCATCTCCTTAAACTTCCAGTGTGAATCAACATGGAGCAGGGGAAATGGGATCTTACCTGGTGCAAAAGCCTTCTGCGCCAGTTTCACCATCACAGATGAATCCTTCCCGATAGAATACATCATCACCGGATTTTCAAATTCAGAGGCCACCTCACGAATGATATGAATGCTCTCTGCTTCCAACTCCTGGAGGTGAGTCAATTTATAGGATTCAGTTTTACTCATGGTTTGAATATTCTAAATCTACTTTAAGAGATAATCTGTTTTTCTTGTAGAAAGGCAATGATCTGCTCGACACCCTCTTCAACCGTCTGGGAGTCATTTTCTATGATGAGATCGGCATGATCAGGTTCTTCAAAGGGAGCATCAATACCGGTAAAATCTTTTATTTCTCCAGCGCGAGCCATCTTGTATAAGCCCTTAGGATCTCGATTTTCAGCAGTGTCAATGGTCACTTTGATATAGATTTTGAAGAAATTCATGGGTTCGACAATTTTCCGAGCGACTTCACGATTTTTCCTGAGAGGTGAGATAAATGAAGTGAGGACGATGAATCCTGTTTCTGCGAATAGCTTGGATGCTTCAGCCACACGGCGCAAGTTTTCAATACGATCAGCTTCACTGAAACCCAGGCCAGCATTTAGACCGTGCCGAACATTATCGCCATCCAAGACGGTAATCTGAATACCCCGTTTAAACAGCTCCCGTTGGGTCGCCATGGCGATGGTGGATTTTCCTGATGCGGAGAGTCCAGCAAACCAGAGAACGGCAGATTGATGCCCATTCTGGGTTTCACGCTCCTTAAGCGTAACGGACTGAAGGTGTTGGGTTAAATTCGTCAAAAGTCGTATCCTAAAATAAATCTTAACATAAATCATCCAGGTCGGGTGATAGTGAGTATGTAAAGCCGTCTCCCACCAAAACAGCAGGCAATATATAAATGATTGTGTGGTTCCATTGGTCAAAATTGGGCTGTCCACCGAAATATTATAAACATATCAAGTTGAATTTATGCTTTAGGTCATTTGCGAACTGGGATTCATTCACTATTTTGAATTCTATTTCTTATAGCTATTTTTCATTCAGGCGTTTAATTGATTTATAATCAGGGGTTCCTATGAAATATTTCAGAACACTCACACTTCTTGTTACACTCATTCTGCTCGCATCTTGCGGCTCAAACACCCATCCTGGAGTGGATCCTGAAGC
>CAZDVD010000129.1:0-2007 GCA_964508765.1 uncultured Lentisphaeria bacterium | reverse complement strand
CCATCTTTTTCAAGTTTGTATTTGTAGTGAAGAGTCAAGGCCGTACCGTCATCATTCATCTTCAGGAGTTCCCAGACATAGGCGTATTTATCTTTCCCTACTTCCCTGAAGTAAGTGATCTTCTTTATCCCGAATTCATAATCATCAAAAGTCTCGATCAGACAATTACCGGCATGGAAACTTCCATCGATGTGGACCATATCCATTTCTTTTAAATATTTGATATAGGCAATTGAGACATTATTGAAACGCATCATTTCCATATTCTCTTGGAAAAATACGTTCATTTCGAGATCCTTCCAGAACGCCTTTAGCTCATCAGCTTGTTCTGCTGGGATTACTTCACCACCATCGTCATCCAGCGGGAAGGTATAGACTGGAGGCACGTCATACACATTGCAGATTTTACGCAGGAATGAGGGAATCAATTCATCTATGATAACCATCTTCATTTTACTGACTTCGACTGCGCCCATGTACAAAAGAAGGTCTTTGCGGAGAATATTTGCTGTGTTCATAGCATCACGAGAAAAGAATATCTCCCTGACATTTGCCAGTGCCTTACGTTCCTTCGGAGTAATAGCCTCCAATGTGAGTGTGGTTGTGTTCCCGAATGCTGCCCTGAAACTTGATTGCTCAGTCATTGTGCAACTCCTAATTCTTTAAATTCTTTTGCAAAGACCAGCCATATCAGATAGTCAAACGCATCTGAGGCATGAGTCTGCCCTTTGTCGGTTTTATCTTTTGCTCCATGATTATCGCTTTCATTGCGCTCTAAATCTAATATGAGGAGAGCGCATTCACCATTAATATAACACCGGCGATGCTCGAACACGCTGTTGGCAATATTGACTCTGTTGTTTACATTCGGGTTACTGGCTCGAACTTTTGTAACAACCCTCCAGCCATATTTTACTAGAGTCTCACGAATAATTATGTAATCAGTAGTGAAATCTCGGTGACCTTCCACATCGTTCGAAGCATCCCCAGTGACAACAACATACTTGTTTTGATGCGTGGCAAACTTCTTTACAAAGTCCAAAGCCGTTCTCTGAGTCTTAGCATCGTGAGAAACAGTAACATGATCAACTATCTTGAGGCGGGTACGGCGTCTATATGTATCGGTCTGCCCAACTACCCAGGCCATTGGTGATTTATTGAAGTCACAAGATAGGTAAATCATCTCATCAGGGTCAATTGCTGCCACATCGTTATTGACTAGGGTACGATTGAAGGCATAGTAAAGACTTCCCGCATCTGTATTGAAAGCTCCCTCAAATTCCTGGGCGTAGGTTCTCTCATCAAGCGTGTTCTTGGCTGTCCTGATTTCCCGGGCTGGTAGAATATCTGAGCTGAACCAATGAGCGTATGCCCATTCATCGTCGTCCTTTGACCTTACAATACTTCCTTTAAGGTGATGAGATTGAGGGATTTTGTTGTCAGTAGCTTTCAGAGCCTTGCGGAAATAGTGATTTCCACCTTCAGGGACACCAATTAACCAGCACCAACCATGACGATCAGCGAGGGCAGGGAATACATGCTCATCAAACGAGCTTTCCTTTTGGTTACCGTACTCATCCAGAATCCCACCATTCCAGGGCGTACCCTCAATGCGCTCAGGTGAATCCATTCCGAATACTTTAATATCAGATAGGATGTCACCACATTTTAGATAAACCCTTAATTCAGTCTCAGACGGCTTCTTACGCCACCAGGGGCGGGATAGGGCTTTTATATCGTTCCAATAGATGTCCTTGGCCTGTGGGCGAGTAGGGGCGGCACAAAAGTAATAATTGATATCCCATTCAGTCTTGGTCCCCACAGCCTCATCGACTACGTGCCTTTTTGCAACTTCAGTCTTGCCGGACCGGCGACCTGAAGGGATGACCCAAAACCGAGGGATGTCATTGAGTTCAAAATAAAGCTCAAGATTGAGCAGGATGTGTTGAATTGAGTGGTATCTAAGCAGTGTCCAACGCTTAAATAAGTTAATCTTCCTTTGTTCCA
>CAZDVD010000128.1:0-2035 GCA_964508765.1 uncultured Lentisphaeria bacterium | reverse complement strand
GCATCCAGATAAGCCGGGACGGCAAATGCCGCCAGTGTGCCAATGATGGCCACGGTCACAACCAGCTCCATTAAGGTAAAACCTCTCGTATTCCTGTTCATCGAACTTCTCCTGACATGTGTTTCTTCAATCATGCCCTCATTAATGCAATTGACATGCCAAAATATAATATGTTGTTTTTTATGCATTTATAATAAATCAAAACTATATGGGTGTTTCATAGCGTTACACTGAGCTGTAGCTATTCGATACAAATTGTCTTCTAATACTTGACGACCAGGAAGAATTCAATCCAGATATAGCAGCCCAGTGCAAACAGAGCTATTGCGATTGTATATAGCCAAGTTGGATATTGTCGTTGGAAAAATTGATAGCGAAATCCCTTCTTCGTTTCTGAGGTTTTCATTTCAAGATCCTCCTACTTAATTGCACCATACATATTCCACATGGGCAAGAATATACCCAAAGCCATGAACAATAGCATGCCACCCATAAACACCGTCATCAGGGGTTCGATGGCACTGCTCAGGCCTTCTATTTTGGCATCGACTTCCGTATCGTACTGATCAGCAACATTGGCCATCATGTCATCCATGGCACCTGACTTCTCCCCAACAGCTATCATTTTGACAGTCATTTTCGGGAAATATCTGCTCTTGCCCAGCGCTGCAGCCAGACTTACACCTTTCTCGACTTCCAGACGGGCATTGGCAATTTCCTTTCCAATAACCACATTTCCCACAGTCTTTTCCACTGTCTCGAGGGCTTTAATAATCTGAATTCCTCCACGGCTCAGGGTTTCAAGCATATGGGCAAAGCGAGCAATATTGGTTTTTAGAAAAATCTCCTTAAAGATGGGGATCTTCAGCTTGAATCCATCCATGGCAAAGCGACCTTTTTCAGTTTTGACGAATGCTTTCAAACCAAAAATAGCTCCCAAAAAACCAATCAGCACAACTGGCCAAAACTGGATTAAAAAATTGCTGGCTGTAATCATAACCACCGTGGGCATAGGCAACGCCATGCCCTTTGACGAGAACATGTTTGAGAATTTTGGGACAATAAATACCATGGCACCTATAAATGCCAGTCCTAGCGCACTTGTCACAATCATAGGATAACGTAAAGCCGATTTAACGTTGCGTACAACTTCCTGGTCATGCTTGATAAAGGAACCGAGACGTTCCAGGATTTGTTCCATGACACCTGCGGACTCCCCAGCCTGAATCATATTTACATAAAGGAGTGAAAATACTCCGGGATAGTCTGCCATCGATTGTGAAAGGGATTTACCACCACTGACTGCTTTAATAAGACCTTTTACGACTGATCTCATGGTATCAGTCTCTGCCTGTTCCTCAAGCGCTTCCAGAGCACCTATCAAAGGGATGCCTGATCTAAACATAATGGCCAATTGCACGGTAAAGTTTTCAATCTCGTTGGCCTTGACCTTTTTACCCTTTTTGAAAATGGCTCCACCAGAAAGCGCACCTTGCTTATGTTCCTTCACTGAAAGGAGCATCTCGCCACGCTCATCTGCTTGAGTAAAAACCTCCACCTTGGATTCTGCTGTGACAATGCGTTCTTCAACGGTTCCGGCATCACTCATGATGCGGCAAACGAAATCAGGCATCTTCAGTCCCCTGGACCGGCGACGTATCAGAAAATTTTAGATCATATTTTTTTATTTTTCGGTAGATCGCTGTTCGAGATATCTGAAGCTGCGTAGCAGCCTGACTAATATTTCCGTTTAGTTTTTCCAGAGTAAACTGCAGCGCTTCTTTCTCGAGCTCCCACAAGGGACGAATGGAAGTTGGCTCCATAGCAGAGGTGTTTTTCACTGTCTCGGGGGAATCGGTAATCTCATCCAGCATGAGAGTGTTGGCAGATAAACGATGCCCCTCTGTCTGGAAAACACTCCGTGTAAGCATGTTTTCGAGCTCCCGAACATTTCCGTGCAAATTCATATTGGAAAGCGAGTCAATCAGGTCCCAACTCACCCTTTTGATAGTCTGATCTTCTCCCCGAAGCAATT
>CAZDVD010000127.1:0-2051 GCA_964508765.1 uncultured Lentisphaeria bacterium | reverse complement strand
AGCCATTCACTCCCTTCGACTTCCACGGGACGAAAATCACCAATACCTGCACCGCCATGATCATCCTGGCAACCCACTGCAATTTGAAAAGTGGCCTTTTCAAGTGGTTCAGAAAACAAGTCCTTGGGCAGGCTGAACCTGATTCGCTCTGTATCAACATTCCCAATGGCGCCCACCGAAGTTTTGGGCATATACTCAGCCAGCGGATCATGCTTGTCATCAACCAGAAGGACACCGCCACTGATATACATGATTTGATCGGCCTTAAAGCCTGCCTGAAATCGTGTCTGGGCATTTTTCCCTACTTCAGGGTTCCCACCGCCAGATGCATAGCTGATACCGATGGCACAGTAGGTCAATTGATATCCATATTCAGGGTGCCAGCCAGGATCAACCAGATTTGAAAAAACCAACTCAAACTCGTAATGATCAGGCCCCTGTTTAACTTCAAACTCAAGAATATCGGCCAGTCCATTTTCAAATTGAGGATTGGTGGGGTAAGTATAACTGGCATTCAGACCATGGTCGTCATTGGCAACATCAAAAGTTTTGTGTATGGATTTTGCCTCAGCGCTATAGTTGCTCATTTCTTTTTCGCTGAGAAGTCGGTGTTCTGGTCCCATCAAAGCCGGAATTTCCCGTGTGGTATCCAGTTCACAGAAGGCCAGGCTGTTTGGGGAAATTGAAATATCCTCACGGGTCACCAGATAATCTTCCACATCACCAGGGACTGTCCACTGCCCCATTTGCTTCTCATAGCGGAGGTGCAAGTTGGTTTGCTTCCAATCAAGGTCGAGATGAGTGATTTCCACATCAGCAAAAATCTCAAATGACAGCTTCATTTCCTTTGTGGAGGAGCGGGTGAGGGAAATATCAAATTGTGATTCTGAATCTGTGTACTGAATCTCCCATTCATCCTCACCCATGGGATGCTTGAAAGTCACTTCCTTCAAATCATTGAGGAGTCGTGGTGCAATGGTCACATGCGATTTTGATAAATCAGGTTGAATACCCAGAATATCCTGATAAAAACTGCGCAGGTACTCTGCCAGACTCCAGGCCTGACTAAAGGTACTTGAGAGGTGAAGCTCACCCTCTCTGGGCCAGACATCGGTGAGTTCTGCAATCGTTCCAATGGCTCCACGCTTTAAAATTTGCTGAGTCAAATCACTAAATATGGCTTCGGCATAATGATATTGATGGAACTGAATGGCTGGCGTAATGGTAGCTGCCGAATTCCAGGTCCAGATAATACCATTGTGATAAGCTGCATCCTGAACATACAAACCGGGTTGGTGGTGATATGGGTGAAAATTCGAGTCATCCTGGGCTAGCGATAAGACCCCATTCCGTGTGATCAGTTGAGGTCCCAGGGTCTCAAAGGTGGACCAATCGCAGGTTTCATGAAACAAGGGCGAAACGAGGAATACATTGGGACGTATTTGAGCATCCTGGGAATCATCAGTATTGAGATGGTCAACCAAGTAGGTCCCATCCGTTGATCTGAATTTTTCCAGGGCAGCATTGCAGCTGACAATTGTCTCCGCCACCTGTTCTGCCAACTTAGCATCTCCAAATTTTTGCGCGAGACGCTGGGTGATTTCCAATTGGTCCCGCCAGATAAATTGAATATCGATGGCGCGATCCCCCCGGGGACTCCAGGGACCATCAGGACCCTTGGCATCCATCCAGGTATCCGCATCAGCATGGCGCAAAAGACCATCTTCGTCAACCCAGTTCATCAATGAACCCTCAGTGGCACGATGAATGGCTGGCCACATCTTTGCCAGAAATTCAACATCATTGCTGTAGCGATAATAATCCCAGACCGATCTCACAAACCAGGGAGTTCCATCTGTGGTATTGTAGATAATATTATCAGGTTGTGCCCGATTGGGGACGCGACCATAATCTGGATCCAATTCGTCTTTGTTCTGGAGATCTGCAAATGAGAGAAGAATCTCCCGGGCATCTTCATATTGCCCACTGACAAGAACGGCACCAGCAAATGAAATAAAGGCATCCCGCCCCCAGTAATCATCAAACCAGGG
>CAZDVD010000126.1:0-2159 GCA_964508765.1 uncultured Lentisphaeria bacterium | reverse complement strand
TTGACGTGCGGCTTATTTCGGTTGAATTTTTCTTTTGCCATAATTTAGTTCCTCCGTATCGCTTCATGTTGTTAATAATTTCATGGGGAAGCTAGAGCTCGAGAGCGGATTTGAACCGCTGACCTTCTCCTTACCAAGGAGGTGCTCTACCGACTGAGCTACCCGAGCAGTTGACATAAAAAAGCCCCGGTCCTAGGGGCAATTCGCTGTCAAGTTGAGCGGGTGATGAGGATCGAACTCACATAACCAGCTTGGAAGGCTGGTGTTCTACCATTGAACTACACCCACTGGGTCCAGACAGCAATTTCTTAGAATTGCCTCCCCAATATTGTTAAAAAGCGTGGGCCGAGATGGATTTGAACCACCGTACTCGATTGAGAGCAGATTTACAGTCTGCCGCCTTTAACCACTCGGCCATCGACCCAATAAAAAAACAAACGCTCGAGCCAAGGAAGGGACTCGAACCCCCGACCGGCGGTTTACAAAACCGCTGCTCTACCAACTGAGCTACCTTGGCCGTTTTTCTAAAAGCCGAAGAATATATATGCTGGATTTCCAGACACAAGAAATATTGGGAAAGTAATTCTGATTATTTTTACAGAGGAAAACTTGACTTAATTGGGAGAATCCAGACAGGTCACTTTATTTTCCATTTGGTGCCTTCAGGTGTATCAATCAACTCAACACCAAGACCTGACAATTCATCACGTATGGCGTCGCTAGCAGCAAAGTCTTTATTTGCTCTCGCTTTCATTCGATCTGCGATTTTACCTTCAATAAATTCGGCGTCAACCGTTACCGATAAACCACTATCCATTTCCAGAACTGCCAGAACATGATCAAATCTAGAGACAAGGTCAATAAGCCCCCTGGCACCTGCTCCACTCAATGTTCCTTCCACCATGGATCGATTTCCCCAGCGCACCAACTCAAAGATGGCAGCCAGGCCTCCAGAAATATTCAAGTCATCATCCATGGCTACAGTAAAGTGGTCTTTACCCCTCTTTATTTGATCCAGGGCATCATCTTCACCAGAACCATCATAGGTCTGCAACTTGGCATAGAATTCCCTCACACGATTGACAGCCTTTTGGGCTTCTTCCAATCTGGAAACTGAGAAATTCAGTTTCTGGCGGTAATGTGTGGTAATCAACATCCACCGAATCGCCTCAGCAGGATAGCCTTGATTCAATAGATCTCTCAGCGTGTAGAAATTATTTAAAGACTTGGACATCTTCTTGTTGTCCACAAGTAAATACTCAGAATGGAGCCAGTAATTGACAAAATCTTCACCTGTGGCACAGACGCTCTGAGCCAATTCATTTTCGTGATGCGGAAAAATATTATCTACCCCACCACAATGGATATCAAAGTGCGGTCCCAGAAGCTCCGTGGACATTACAGAACATTCAATATGCCAGCCAGGACGACCTTTGCCCCAAGGTGATTCCCAATGAACATCACCATCCTCATCTTTGTAGCCCTTCCAGAGTGCAAAGTCACGGGCTCCCTCTTTTTCATAGCTATCATCAGCGACTCGGCCACCGGACAACATCTCATCGGGATTGAGGTTAGCCAGCTTTCCGTATTCTTTATATTTTCCAATATTGAAGAAGACACTACCGTCGGCCGTAGTATAGGTATAACCCTTGGTTTCAAGATCGGAAATCATGTGAATCATTTCAGGGATGTAGTTGGTAGCCTCGGGATAATTTTGGGCCGCCTGCATATTGAGTGTTTTCAGATCGGCATGAAAGGCTGTCTTAAATTCATCTGTGAGCTCGGTAAGGGTGATTTTGCGCTCTCTACTTCGTCGAATCGTATTGTCATCCACATCAGTGAGATTCATGGCATGATTGACATCAAAACCCCGAAATTCTAAATAACGTCTCAGCAGATCCTCAAATATGAAGGTCCTATGATTGCCAATATGAGCATAATCATACACAGTGGGACCGCAAGTGTACATCCGCACCTTCCCTGCTTCTATGGGTTTGAAGACTTCCTTCTGGCGGGTGATTGTATTATAAAACCGAATACTCATTCTTCTTAACCTAACTATATTTTTTCAAACTTAATTTTAAAATCTGATCTATTAATTGCGGGAAACTGAGACCATAGGCAGCAGCTCCCATGGGCAGGAGTGATGTCTCCGTCAT
>CAZDVD010000125.1:0-2166 GCA_964508765.1 uncultured Lentisphaeria bacterium | reverse complement strand
TTCACGCCCCGCTATGATAAGGTGCTGAATGGTCAGGGAAACTTGATTATCCGCTATAGCGCTGATGCTGGTGAGACGGTTTCCATTAATGTTTTTGATTTTGCCATGCATCGCGTCAGAGAAGTAGTGGGGAATATCCAATCTACTTTATCTGGCCCACAGGAACGCACCTGGAATGGTCGCAATGAGGGTGGCTACCTTGTCTCCAACGGCACCTATTTCATTCGAATTGAGATTGGTTCCGATATTCACTGGACGAAAGTGATGGTGATAAATTGAGAACTCTATTCATACGACTGACTACGAACATTGAGGCTCTCGAAATGTTCAAGAATATAGTACTAGACAACCTTTGGCTTCGACAAGCTCAGCCGCCGGTTAGCCCGTTGAGCCATCACACCGAGTCTCTCGACTTCGCTCAGCAAGACACAATGCCACATACGAAAAAGATGTTTGTCTCCCTGAGCTTGTCGAAGGGTCTAATCCTTTCGTTAATGGTGCTATTCGCGTTTCAAGCCACCTTTGCCTCAGGGCTGGGTGGTTTTACAGGTACCTCAAACCGATTTACGTCTGATCCCCTTTCAGCCGGGACAGGCGGAATTACACTCTTTCACCAAACCAGCACCAACAGCTATTCACAGAATCCAGCTTCACAGGCATTTTTTGGACAACGTAGTTTTGATGCAGGTCTGGTGCAACTGTCGCTGGATCGATTTATTTATACGGTAAATGCTGGAGTACCCCTTCCCCCAACTGCCAGCTTATCCATCGGGATGATAGCCGCTGGCACGCGAAATATTGAAGCGCGTGATTCCAGGGGGTATGCATCAGGTGATTTAAGCGATACAGAAATGACTTATCTCGTCTCATTCTCAAACCGTTTTTCAGAAAAGCTCGCATTCGGTTTGTCCCTGAAAGTTTTAACCAAACAATTTAGTTCTGATGATGATTGGCTGGATCTCAAAGGTAGTGGTTTTGGTGCCGGCGTGGGATTTGTATTCAAACCCATGACCGGGAGTTCACTGGCTCTCTCCCTCAAGGACTGGAATAGTAGTTACAAATGGAAGACTCAGGATATTTTTGAGCGAGGCAGCAGCTATAAAGATGAGTTCCCCATGAGCTTAGCCTGGGGCTACTTACAGGAGATAGGCACCTTTACGCTTGGGTTAGAGCACGACTATTATTTTATAGACGAAAATATATTTCGCGCAACTGTCATGTGGCATGGAATTCAGGCACTTCAATTGAATGCTGGCGTGAGTTTCGAAGATGATATTGTTTATCCCGGTGTCAGTGCCAGATATGAATTATCATGGAAAGAGGGTCCGCCTATGCACATTGATCTGGGTATCAAAACGGGTACCGAGGGAGAAGGACTCAGAAATTATCTTGGATGGGGAGTAAACTTCTAATGATTAAAAGGTTTTTCCTGGTATTGACAATGATGGGTTTGGCCTGGAGCCAGACCGGTTTTGATATTCTTTCAACACCCACAGATGCCCGTGATGCATCACTTGGCTTGACGCTTAATCCTACCGTTAAACCAACTCGCATTCTGACCCATCCCGAAGCTGCCGTCACCTTGAGTGTCTGGAATTGGGTTGCAGATATCCAGGGAGCCTATATGGGGATTGCGCTCAACAATGCTCACCTGAGTTTCCAGGCGATGAACAGTGGTGAACTGGAGTATCGCAATGAGGTTCCCACAGAGGAACCCTTAAGTACATTTCAGTATAACCTGTTTAATACCGGGGGGGCTTATGCCAGAGAATTTGGATCTGTTATCCTGGGATTGGGTGGCGAATTGGTCTATGAACGTACATTGAATGCCAGTTCCACCAGCCTCGCTCTCAATCTGGCTGCGGCATATCCACTGAATGATCGCTTCATCGTGAGTGGTGGTTTGAGACACTTTGGTCTAAGTGGAGAACTGGATGAAGAGACGACCAAACTTCCCTCTGAAATGTGGGTGGAAGTTGATGCTCAGTTTAATCAATTGTCAGTTCTGGCTGAGATCAACTCTGGATCATTCCCAAACGCTGTGGGCCTCTCTTATTCACTCCTTGATAAATTCGAAATCATGGGCGGGTTTCAGGTTGAAGCTGCTGATCCTGATGTACGCATTCATCCCTCAGCTGGCTTTACAGCAGATTGGTCAAATTTCAC
>CAZDVD010000124.1:0-2424 GCA_964508765.1 uncultured Lentisphaeria bacterium | reverse complement strand
TGGGGTTTGAGCTGACTCATTCCGACACCATGTGGTTACATAGATTTGAGGAGGGAGGTTACCCTGGTCTTGGGGATCAGAGTAGACGTCCGGGTTCGTCTCCGGGACAGTTAGTTGAAGGAGTCGTCTGCGAATTGGTTAAACTTAAGCTTGCCCATGATACCTGGGGTCCCAAAAAGATCAGGGAATTGTATAGTCGGGTTCATGAGGATCCCATTCCCAGTTTGAGTAGTGTAAATCGGATATTCAAGAGAGCTGGCCTGGTAAAACGCAGACGAGTACGCACTACTAAAGGTGGTCGAATGACGAATAATATTCATATACTGGCTCCCAATGATGTTTGGACCATTGACCTTTATTCGCCTTTTGAAGGGTGAGAGCAATGTTTCACCAGAGATGGCATTGCGTTTATCCCAAGTTCTTGGTCGCAGCCCTGAGAGCTGGTTGGCTATTCAGGACAACTATTCCTTATGGATAGCAAGGCAGAAGGTTGACTTAACAGGAGTTGAAAAATTGGAGTTCGCGGAAGTATAACGACCCTCTGAAGCTGACTCAATCCGCATGGGTGAAAAGCTCCATTACTTGGGTTATACTTCTTGAAGAGAGCGTTGAACAGTTAAAAATGAAAAGTGAAAGCCCCCACAGAAAATCCGGAGCCAGATATAAAATCTCGGACTTTCGAATTCTCAATTTCAATTGTTAACTGGAAGCCCCATGATTGTACTAAATAGTTGTACGTAGTTGTTTGAAATAGAGTACTTGTACATTATGTTTGTACAAAAGCACGGGAGGCTTACTATGACAACAATAGCAGTGAGCGAACTACGGTCAAATCTAATGAAAGTACTTGAAGAAATTAAACATGGTGCACAAATCCAGATCACCTCACGGGGTAAGGTTGTAGCTCAGCTAGTACCGGCGGATGCTGCTCAAGAGAATGCAAAGGCAGCGCTTCATGAATTAAGTGAGAGCGCCTTGATTGGTGATGTGTTGACGCCCATTGATGAGTCATGGAATGCGCTTAGCCAATGATCACTCTGGATACACATATTATCATTTGGGATGCCCTGCAACCAGAAAAAATCAGTTCAAAAGCTCGAAGCTTGATTGATCAGGCCAACGACGAGGGGGAGATATTTATAGCTGATATTTCGCTTTGGGAGATTGCCATGCTTATGCACAAGAAGCGACTGGTTATAGAAACAACGTTTGCAGAATTTATCAGCCTGATTCGTACTGCCAACCACTACATCTTTGAAAGCATAACTCCTGAGATAGCCGACCTTTCGGTTTCGCTTCCATCCGAAATAAATCTAGATCCTGCAGATCGTCTCATTTGCGCAACATCCATCGTTAGAGGTGCACCTCTAATAACAGCTGATTCAAACCTGAGAGCTTCGAAAATAGTGAAGACAATTTGGTGAAATGAAGTCGATACTACCAATATACAAATAATTGGTAGAACCATTTAGTCAGCTATAATTTCCTGTGCGAATTATATCACGTGCGCAGAAACTGGCAATTCAATCCAGGATCAGACAAAACCGAATGCTTGAACTCTCTGAGGAAATATATCAGAACTATGAATCATCCCAATTGGCATCGGTCATCTGCGTAGCAGGCTCAAGAGTATATCTAGATCCAGCAGGTCGTAATCCGCATTAGAGATTAAAAATGGTTTGACATCCTCACGGATATGGTCCCAATTTAAATTTCTTGCGAATTCACCAATTACGGACCTCCAAGTGTCAATGTTTATTAGCTCTCCAGAATAGTTAGTCTGAATCAGAGCGTTTTGAAGGTAGACAATATTTGGTTGAAGACGCTTCCAACGTGATAAAAGAAATATAATATCGTAAAAATCACGACCCTTAGTATAAGGTCTCTGGAGAATAGCGTGGAATTTTCCCGACAGAAAACTTGGGACATCATGATGAATGAGGCTAAATGGGAAATAGGTATTTATAATCTTTCGCTCGACCGCCCCTCCTGTGGGAGGATTTGCATCCACTTCTAATTTGATACTGAGTTTCTCATCCTCATTTGGTGAAAGTCCACATTCAAAGAGCAGCCTTTCAAACTTGATGAAAGTTGTTCGAACCGTTTTCTCTTTAACAATTGAATTACTGATTGTATAGCCCTGCAATGCCAAATTCTTGCGTAGATTAGAAATTACCCGTGTAAAGTTAAATTTTTCATTTGTGACTTTTAGGTGAAAATCCAGGCCTTCAGAAAAACGATTAAGCCCGTGAATAATTCGGAGGGCAGTTCCGCCATGAAAAATCAAATTTGGTAGATCTTTTTGCTCAAAAAGCACCCTTAGAATGACATGCTGCAAATATTCCCGCAACTTAAGATAGGCAATAATTGGTGATCCTGCTTCTTCAACGATTCGAATGGCTGTACTTTTCATTGGGTTTCCGA
>CAZDVD010000123.1:0-2426 GCA_964508765.1 uncultured Lentisphaeria bacterium | reverse complement strand
TAAATGGGCAGCTTAGGCTTCTTTATGTGTCCACTTTTTTGTAGCAAGTCCAGAACACCATTAAAATTTGTATCCCTCGACTCCGCTCGGGATGACGGTCTATAGGTCTTTAACCTATTAAGTAGCTACTTAAATACTCAAGGGCTTCCAGATAGGAGTCTACTTTTTTGCCATAGAATTGTGCAATACAAACATCCCTGGTTACAGAGATGCTGCGGAAAGCTTCCCGCTCGTAAATGTTAGAGAGATGAGCCTCAACCACAGGGGTTTGGATACCCTCAATGGCATCCCGGATAGCATAGGAGTAATGCGTAAAGGCGCCTGGATTGAGAATAAAGCCATCAGCCCATTTCCGACGACGATGGAGGAGGTCGATTATGCGACCTTCATGATTGGTCTGAATAATCCGTGTCTCTAATTCCAATTCACGAGCTTTCTTACGAATCGCCGTGTTGACCTTATCCAGAGTGAGGGTTCCATATTGTTTAGGATCCCTGGTTCCCAGCAGATTCAAGTTAGGACCATGGATGATAAAGATTCGCTTAGGTTTCATGGATGGCTTTGTCATGGGGTGAATCTAATTAGGATTTACAAATTACGAAACGGAACCCGCAGGGTGGAGTAAGGCGAAAGAGTACTTCGCACTTCGATGAAGCTTGTCCTGAACCTGGCCGAAGGGCTCAGTGTGACGGCCTGAGTTCAAGCTCCACAACACTCAGTCAATCAGGCCCTTGTCCCGGAAGGACTATAAACAAAAAAACGAGGAAAAAACCTCGCCCTTTTATCACATCAATTGTCAGAGTGCTTAACTCTCAGTAGAGAGCGTGGCCTCTTCCATAATCAGATCATATTTATAGCCAGCACCAAAGTCCTTATTCAAAGCAACTTTACCGCTGAAAATGACAACATCATCTCTGCTCACAAGAGCCTGAGTGGTAACGGTCACATCAAAGGCATCGCCTGATTTTGTACCATCCTGGAGGTGAACCCAGTTGCGGCCCATAATACCCGCATTGAACTTGGTAACCTGGCCACGAACAGTGACAACCTTGCCTTCATAGTCAGCTTTGTTTGCATAAAGTTCCTCTATGCTGATGCTGCCGGCAACCTTCTCAACTGAAATGTCCTTTGATTGCACCGCGGCTTTTTTTCCACCCATGGCACCGGCGGCTGCGCTGGAAGTACCGCGCATTTGACTCACAAAAAAGATGCTGTCAAAAGTTCTATCAATTTCCTTGCTGGTGAAGTCCTTCATCTCCAGTCCCTGATCATAATGGAGTGTCATACCCACTTCGAGAGGCTGCTTGGCTGTGGCAATCCAGTATGCTTTGCCTCCCTCATCAGCATATACATAGGTATAGCTATCAGCCTGAATGACTTCTTTAACCAGAATAGTATGGGCGCTACCCATTGCCTGGTGAGGAGCTACAGCTTGTGGATTTTGCTCAGGAGCCTTGACTCGCTCCTTTGAATCACAGGCAACAATTACTATCACTGCCATCATTGTTAATACAAATAGTTTGAAACGCATTTTATTCCCTTTCAATAAATTTTTTAGCCGGGAGATTATAGAATAAAACCACTCCGATATCATCGGTTTATTTGATGATAAAATTAATAACTTTTCATCTTTAAAAGGGAACTCAGACTATACTTTGAGACTCTCTCCGTTTGACATGTCTCAACAATTCTGGAAAAAACTTCAAGAAGCCCGCTTCAATGGTGTCATAGTGCCCATGCACCTCCTCAATGGAACCGTGAAAGTCATGCTTCAGTTTCAGGCGACCTGCCAATCCGTCTAATGCGCGTCCCACATGATCCAGCTCAGCATAGGATCTGATCCAATCCCGCTTGACCATCCAGCCCACGACCATTTCCATGCGGGGTGGCATCAGTTCACGGTGTGTCCAGAGATCAGCGTAACAATCATCAACAAAACTGTTGAAGTTTTCAGATGAGTAATTGTCCCAATGCTTGATAAGAAAATGATCAAAAACCACATCCAGCACGATTCCCGAGAAGCGACGTTTCTCCGGGCTGAAATACCTGCGCAAATCCCTGACTACCTCATGGGAATCAGTAAAGCCATCAACTGAGCGATGTAGTTGAATACCCTTCCAAACTTTTTCAGGTAATGAATCCTGATCAACATCCCGCATGAAGTCGGCCATGATATTTCCCAGTCGAGACAAATCGTCCCCAGGGGAAATCAAGAGGTGAGCGAGATAGTTCAAGGGACTATCTTATTTAATAGTATGTTTTAGGTTTGACTGGATTTATAAACCTAAATCCTTATCAATAATAATTTTGGTCACAGCCAGAATTTCTGCTGTTTGCACCCTCAGTAATTTCAGGAAGAGATCATAGCCCGCTTCCTTCTCGTAAAGCTCACCAGCCAGCAAAAGTTCCGCCCCCAACAATTCACC
>CAZDVD010000122.1:0-2496 GCA_964508765.1 uncultured Lentisphaeria bacterium | reverse complement strand
CGTCACATCAGCTTCTGCAAAATGAGTGTACTCTACTTCTCCACGGGTCCCAATAATTTTGGTTCTATCCCAATCGCTATCATGATTGAAATTCCATGTACCAGATCCGTGGACACCGTTTTTAAATTGGAAATCGGCTTGAACAAAATCCTCAGCCTCATAGTGTTGACCTATGTTTTTTGTAGTTCCTGAAGCATGCTTAATATCTCCCAGCAAGAATTGCAGTAGATCAAAGATATGGGATGCCAGGTCACAGAAATAGCCACAACCGGCAATTTTTGGATTAACCCTCCAATTGGGTTGTCCAGCCATATCGTTCTCCTTGGCAGGTTGTAGCAATTGAACCTGGACTTCTTTTATTTCTCCAAGTTGCCCGGAATCAATTATTTGCTTTACCTTCAAAAACCGGGGTAGTGCTCGCCTGTAGTATGCTACAAAAAGAGGAATCTCCAACTGGTTGCAAATATCTACCATCTCGAGACACTGGGCATAACTATTTGCCATGGGTTTCTCGACATAGATGGGTTTCCCAGCCTGGGCAGCCAGTCGAGTGTAATGGAGATGTGTGTCAGGGGGCGTAGCGATATAAATGGCATTTATATCGGGATCATTCACAAGTTTTTCAGCATTGTCGAACCACTTCTGAACGCCATGTCGCTGAGCAAAACCTTTCGCCAATTGACCCTTACGGCGCATAACTCCCACTAATTCTGAATGCTCAATATTTTGCAATGCCGGTCTGCTTTTAATCTTCATAACATTACCGCACCCAATGCTGCCCCAACGGATTTCCTGCATGTGTCATATCTCCCAATAAGGTGAATACATTTTTCTATAGAATTTTGTGCTGGTAACGTATCTTGGCCTGTTATTAAAATCAATGGGGATTCTACATGAAACCACTCAACAAGACTTTCATCCTACTAATCAGCTTGCTCTTGCCAATTTTTCTCGTAGCCGGTGAAAAAATTGTCATCGATCTCAAAGTACCTCTTGTAGAAACTGCGGATTTGGCGCCAGCTCAAGCAGGAGCCACAGTTTATCTGATGAAATCAGACTGGGCTATGGTTTCAGAACTGAAGGAAGATGTGGCGGTCTGGCTGACTGGCTATGAACGCAAAAAGAATTTTCTGGGACAGCAGGTCATTTCGCTGACGTTAGAAGTGAGGGAACCATCAAGTATTCGTACTGGGAATCTTATTCAGAAACAAGATATCACGGTTCGTTACCGGGTGAGTGCTTCTGATACAACCCGGTTTAATCAAGATTTCCTCAATGAGTTAGATGATCTTTCCCATGAGCTGCAAATTGAAGCTTACTTCCTGGGGGTAAAGATTGAATCTGTTCTGAAGGGTATTCTTAAATAACCCTCAAGCACCCGACATCAGATTATTTAGAAGTAGAGGGTGGGGGATAGAATAAATAGTCATAGGCTTTAATATCTCTACGCATTTCCCGCGTTTGCTTTTTTCCAAAGATTCCGAATAGAATTCCCCAGAAAGCGGAGGAGTGATTCTTTTCCCGTGTGTGTGCTAATTCATGAACAAGGACATAATCTCGTAAGGAATCGGGTAGGAAATATAATTTCTGATTTAAACTGATATTGTTTTGGGCAGAGCAGGATCCCCAACGGCTCTTTTGATCTCGAAGCGAAATTTTATTGTAATGGAAATCGTGTATTTGAGCCAAATCATTTAGTCTCGAAGTCAATGATCTTCTAATTTCAGTTTTACTGGTTGAACCAGATGCTGAGAAGTGTGCTATTGATTTCTGCTCCGTGATCTGGGCTGATTCCATAGCTTGTCGAATCCATGAGCGTTTGCTGTCAACAAAACGGGTGACTTTTTTTGGGGAGACACCGCTGGGGAATTTTACTATAACCCCTTCAAAAGGGCGTACAAATATTCTTATAGATCTAGCATTTCTTATTGATACAAATTTGATTTCACCAAATTCAGGATCCGCAAAAGTAGATGTGTTGGTTTGATTTTTCTCAGTTCGGGAGAAGGTGTTCATTCACTTCGGTCAATTCGCGGGTTTTCGTAATAATGGATGGGTAGCTGAGTTTTAGCACTTGAGCCATGCGCAGTTTGTTATAGCCGTATTTTTCATAGAGATAGTGGATGATCTCCCGCTCAAAGATACCGTTGATAGCCTCCCAGGTCAGATCCTCGTGTTCCTCAATAAAGTTGAAAAGGTTGCCATCACCAGTATCGTTGGGCGAGTTCTTATCTGGAAGCTCATAACCTCTCTTTCTTAGACGATCCTGAATGGAATAGAGGGTGGAAGCTGGCATCGCTAACTTCTTGGCAAGGGCTTTACTATTCTGTATGGTATTTTGATGATAGCAGATCAACTGATGATGAAAGATGTCCTTGATCTCCTTCCAGGGTTTGCCCTGGGAAAAAGCGAAATGATCGACAGGTTTTGCCACTTTTGAGGGGACCTTTGAACCGCGCTTTTTATTAATCAGATTGACATAGGCATCCACCACAG
>CAZDVD010000121.1:0-2519 GCA_964508765.1 uncultured Lentisphaeria bacterium | reverse complement strand
ACCTGGGTAAAGCCAGCATGAGTCTTATTGATATGCGCATTCTGGCTGAAGGACCCTTACCTGGTTCTGGTGAGGAAGGCTCCTGGCTATTGTCAGGTCGCCGGACCTACTACGATATGATCCTGGATCGGATGGCAGATATCCCCACAGGAACCGTATTTCCAAATTTCCGAGATATTCAGGCAAAGGTGGTGTATGATCTTTCTCCCGAGCAGAAGATTCGAATAAATTTTTCAGATTCCCGGGAAGAAATGATATTGACTGAGCTGGAAATCGATGGTGATGGTGAAGACCTAGACCTTTTCGAGGATGAAGAATTTTTCTCACTGAGCAATCATATTGATAGCCGTTTGGTTAGTGTGGGCTGGATGAATGCCTTTAGCGACGTTTCTCTTTCCAATCTGACCCTGTCCCGCTTCAACGATAATTGGACCATGGATTTTAAGGCAGGGGATTACCACTACACACCTGTGATTGATATGCAAAAAATGGAGATGAGAGAAGATCTCACACATATTCTTACTCCCAGACACACTCTGAAAACGGGTATCACAGTTTCCGATCTCATCACAGATATTGGCATCTCAATGACCATGGATTCCAGCACTTACTATGAGCAAAGCCCGGAGGATCGACGTGTGAATGATGGTGCCATCATTGACCGGGATATTCGACTCCAGAATGCCAGCTCTATGACGGGAATGTATATTCAGGATGAGTGGATTGTTCTGCCACCCGTTCTCACTGTCCTGGCTGGTTTTCGGGGAGACTATTCAACTTTTACCCAGGAATGGGTCTACTCCCCCCGTTTGTCAGCGACCTACAACTTAAATTATCAAACTTCTCTGCATATGGGGTGGGGTCATTATTATCAGGCCCCTAATTTTGTATCACTTTTTGAGCGATTCGAGCGATCCATCGAGTGGAATCTATTTGAGACCATTAGTCTTGAAACTGAAATGTCTGAGCACAGTTTGCTGGGCATTGAGTACCGTCCTTCTGAGAAATATGTGACCAAACTTGAGGGCTATTACAAAGATTTAAAGAATCTCGTCGTGCAAAGGGACTCCGCATACAACTACATCCCTGACAATTCAGGAGCAGGTTTTGCCTATGGGGGGGAACTATTCCTGCAGAAACTGGATATGCCAAATTCACGTTTGTCAGGCTGGCTCAGTTACTCCTACAGCATTTCGAAAGAAAAGGGAGAAAAGCCCTACTACTATTATCGTGAGTTTGATCAGCGTCATACTTTCTCCTTGGTGGGTCGTTATAATCTCTACAACAATATGTATCTGGATGTTCAATACAGCTATGGCAGTGGTTTTCCCTGGACACAACCCCAATATGATAGTCAGGGGCATGTTCTGCGCGATGCAGAGGGAGAAATTCGCTTCGAAGAGAAGAATACCGCGCGCTATCCAGCTTATGAGCGACTGGATCTGCGAATGTCCATGCGTGGAGAGCTGTTTGGTGATTCCAAAATTGAACTGTATCTGGAACTGATCAATGCCTTGCGGCATGAAAACATCTATGAGTACTACTGGTCCGAAGATTATCAAACCCGATTTACATCATATATGCTGCCCTTGTTACCCTTTTTTGGGGCGAGGGTTAGTTTTTGAGTTTAATGAGTTTAATGAGTTTAATGAGTTTAATGAGTTTAATGAGTTTAATGAGGTCCTGAGGTCCTGAGTTCGTCTTGCCCTCGTCATCCCGAGCGGCCTGCGGGGCGAAGCTCTGAAAGAGCGTAGACCTGAGTCGAGGGATAACAATCCAAAATATTTCATCTTTTACGAGATTCACTCAGACTGAAAAATACTTGGCCTTGGGGTGGTGGACAATAATGGCTGAAGTGCTCTGCTCAGGCACAATCTGATATTCCTCAGTCAGGGTAATTCCTTCTGATTCAGCATTCAGCAATTCAAAGATCAGTTCCTGATCCTTCAACTCGGGACAGGCGGGGTAACCAAAGGAATAGCGACTGCCCTGATATTTCTGTCTGAAGAGTTCTTTTGTCAAGGCACCATCATCCTGGGCAATACCAAGTTCTTGACGGACTCGTTTATGCCAGTATTCTGCCAGAGCTTCAGCTGTCTCAACGGCAAAACCATGAAAGTATAGATAATCAGTGTAGGCATTCTCATTGTACAAACCCTGAGCATGTTCCGTTGCCTTTGATCCCACCGTGACCAGTTGGAAAGCCAATACATCGCGCTGGCCTGATTCCACACTGGAGTAGTAATCTGGGATGGCTCTACCGGGAGCTTCACTCTGTCGGGGGAAGTCAATGTAGTGTTTGGGTTTTTCATCTTCAGGTCTGGAGTATATCCAGAGTCTGTCACCTTCGGACTGACAGGCATAGTAACCATAAATGACTTTTGGAGTGAGCAATTTATCTTGAACGACCTGTTTTGATAGTATGTCAAAAGTGGGGAATATGGTTTCTTGCTCCAGCTTTGCGTATTCCTCAGTACTCACCTTACCACGCTTAAAACCCCATTGTCCCCGGAAGAGAG
>CAZDVD010000120.1:0-2611 GCA_964508765.1 uncultured Lentisphaeria bacterium | reverse complement strand
GGTGCCTTGTCACCTGTTAAGATTGATATTGAAAATGATTGTGGCGTATATATTGAAGCCAATGTTTGGTTGGTCCACGATTACAACGATTAAAAGAGAATATTGATAAGATGATAAAAATAGAAAACCTCTCAAAACAGTTTGCCACCACCTTGGCAGTGAACAAGCTGAATCTGCATATTGAAAAAGGGGAGTTGTTCAGTTTTCTGGGTCCCAATGGGGCCGGAAAAACCACCACCATCAAGATGATGGTGGGCTTAATGACGCCTTCAAGTGGCACCATTCAAATGGGTGGTTTTAATGTGGAGAAGGATCCTCAAAAGGCCAAATTTATCACGGGTTATGTACCAGACGCTGCATTTCTATATCAGCATTTATCTGGTCTGGAATTGCTAATGATGGTTGGCCAGCTCTACTCCATGGACAATAAGGACATCACCAGGGAGATTGAAGCTCTCAGCGAACGATTGTTTATGAAAGAGTGGATTGGTCATCGTATCTCGGGCTATTCACAGGGTATGAAACAGCGCCTGGCTTTTACTTCTGCATTTCTCCATAGTCCTGAAATATTGATTATTGATGAGCCCATGGTGGGCCTGGATCCCAAAACGGCTCGCATCATCAAAGATATGCTCAAAGAGCGCAGCAAAAACGGGGTTACCGTCTTTATCTCAACCCATAATTTAAATGTGGCGGAAGAGCTCTCGGATCGAATCGGCATTATCAATAGGGGCAAACTTCTGGGTCTGGGTGCGGTTGGTTCCTTTGAGTCGGTTTCAGGCGTGCAGGAGAATCTGGAAGAACGATTCTTGAGAATTGTGGAAGAAGAAGAGCTCACAGAGGGTCACCCGGATCTGGATGAAACTCAGCCGAGTTAAGGCAATATACAAAGTTTATAGATTGGAGATCGTCTTATCGTAAGCCAGCAAGCCCAACTTCTGTTCCGCGTGAAGCGTCAGAGCATGAAAGGTTTCCTTTCAGGTGTATTCAAGCAGAAACGGCTCGAAATATTTGTTTCCAGCCTGATTGTCTTCGGGCTGATTTTTGGCGGATATAAATTATTCATCAGGGGTGGTGATTTTCTGTTGAGACAGGGTGAGCTGGGTGAGGTTTTTCTGGATCGATTGTTTTATCTCGGTTGGTCCATTATATTTTACTTACTGATTTTATCTAACCTGGTAACGGGATTTTCAACCTTCTATCGTTCTCCTGAAGTGGCCTTTCTCATGACCCTGCCAGTTGACAACAAACAAATCTTCAGAGTGAAATTTATTGAGAATCTGGTCTATAGTTCATGGGCTATTCTGATTCTGGGAATCCCTTTGACGTTGGGATATGGAGCGTTGCAAGGCCTCTCCGTCTGGCAATACGCCCTGGTCTTTTTAACAGGTATCCTGCCCTTTCTCTTTATAGCCACGGTCTCTGCCAGTCTATTGCTTATGCTACTGGTTTTTCTCAGTCGCTTTTTTAAGATGCGTACTGTCTTCATATTTCTCGGGGTCATCTTTAGCGGCATTTTTTACCTGTATTTCAGTGTGAGTCAACAGGACACCATGTTGACCGGTAACCTGGGTAATTTCCGAGCCCTGGGTCGCTATTTAGCTAATCTATCCAACACCTCGTTTCCATTTATTCCAAGTTATTGGTTGAGTCGTCTTTTTATGGGTGGTGAAATCGTGGCTTTGATGGAGCGTCTTTTCTTTTCAGCCCTATTTCTTAGCAGTGCTGCCATCGGCTGGGAAATTATCAACTGGACTGCTGATCATTTCTATTTTCATACTTATCAGGTGATGGAAGGTCAGGGTCAGAAAACCACGCGCACCCCCCTGAGTAAGGTATTCAACTTTAATTGGGGCGGCCTCCGACCTCCAGTAAAAGCAATGGCCTCAAAGGATCTCGTGCAGTTCTTGCGGACGCCTCAACAGTGGGTTCAGTTTTTACTCCTGGGCTTTTTCATCGCAGTTTACTTGATCAATTTATCACGGGGACACCTTCACTTTGATGAGTTATCCTCGTTCTGGCGAACCACGATTTACATCTTCAATTTTGGCTTTACAGGCTTCATTCTGGCAGCCCTTACAGCACGTTTTGTATATCCCATGATCAGCATGGAGGGTCATAGTCTGTGGATTCTCCAGATGGCACCCTTCTCTATGAAAAGAGTCTTTGTAGAGAAGTTCTGGTTTGCCTTTTTTGTGCTCTTTACTATGACAGAGGCTGTGGCTCTGGTTTCAAATTACTTTCTTGGACAGACCCTGGGAATATCCATACTAGCCAGTGGTTTTCTCCTGCTAACCAGCCTGGCTCTGATCAGTCTATCCCTTGGGCTGGGAGCTGTGTATGCTCAGTTTAATGAAACTAACCCCATGAAAATCAGCAGTGGCTATGGTGGTATCATCACGGTGGTTCTGAGCTTGATATATGTGTCTTTCTCGGTGACGGCACTGGTGCTTGTGATTAACCTCTATCAGAATCATGGTTCCGGTTTGATTATTGAATTGATTGTGGGTTTTGTGATTGTACTGACAACCCTGTATACTTGGTTGCCCTTAAAGTGGGGTGTCCGGGCCATCCGTAGTTACGAGCGGTAGATATTCCTTAAAAGACTTGT
>CAZDVD010000119.1:0-2686 GCA_964508765.1 uncultured Lentisphaeria bacterium | reverse complement strand
GTGATGCCACGAAAAATATCTTCACCACCGCCAGCCAGAGTCAGGATTTCTCGTGGTTCTAATTCTCGTTGACTGGGATTCAAGCGCTCACCAGCACTTTCCCGCTTCCCACGGGTTACTGTAACAGCACCCATTTCAATGGAGATGGCTTCAAGTTGAATCTGCAACTCGGTTAGCTGATCTGCTGCAACGCGAACTTGTCTGAGAATTTTTACCTTATAACCGACCATTCTGAAATGGAGACGATACTCCCCCACGGGAACCTCATTTATCACAAAATACCCCTCAGCATCGGCTGCTGCACCCAGACGGGTACCATCAATAACCACATTGACACCAGGCAATGCTTCCAGGGATTTTGAATCCATAATTCTGCCAGAAACTGTACCTGCACTGGCAGCCAACACCTGGGTAAAGGAAATGAGCATCAACGCCAGCGGTATGATCAGCAACGATTTTTTCACGGTGAGAAAATTTGAGACGCACAGGCGGATAAACAATGGAATATTTAGTGAGATTATATATTTATTCATTAATATGAAACCATGATATTGCTTAACATAACATCCTTTTTCTCATTAAGAGGTCTGAATAAATGAAAAAATTAGGGACATTTGCTGGTGTGTTCACCCCCACGATTTTAACCATCCTTGGCGTGATCATGTATCTGCGTCTGGGCTGGGTTGTGGGAAATGCAGGATTTGGTGGCGCACTGCTTATCATCATCCTGGCAAAAATGATAACCATAACCACCGGACTATCTATTGCAGCCATTGCCACCAATACTCGGGTTGGTGCAGGTGGTTCATATGCCCTCATTTCTCGATCTCTCGGTCTGGAAGCCGGGAGTGCCGTAGGTATTCCCCTTTACCTTTCTCAGACACTCGGCGGCGCTATGTATATCTCCGGTTTCACAGAAGCTTGGATTGCTCTATTCCCAGCCCATGATCCCATCATCATTGGGATTTCTGTGCTCGTGCTGGTATTGGGAGTCAGTTTGCTAGGCGCCCAGTTTGCCATGCGTACCCAATACCTGATCATGTTTGTTATTGTTATATCTTTGGTTTCTTTTTTCGCCGCTTCAGGTGAGGCCACTCCTCAAATCGTTGTCTGGGGTGATTTTCCCCAGGCTTCCTTCTGGGTCGTATTTGCCATCTTTTTTCCAGCGGTCACGGGCATTGAGGCAGGGGCAGCTATGTCGGGGGATTTAAAGGATTCAAAAAAATCATTACCTCTGGGAATGCTCTCAGCTATTGCTGTCTCATTTGTGATCTATGTGGTGGTCGCTTACTACCTCGATCACCTCACGGACTCAGCTACTCTCATAGCCAATAACACCATCATGATGGACATTTCCCGTTGGAAAATGGCTGTAGCTGCTGGCGTCCTGGGTGCCACCCTCTCCTCAGCTCTGGGTTCGGTTGTGGGTGCCCCCCGCACACTGATGGCCATGGGCTCGGACAAAGTCATTCCCTTCTTTCGACTATTTGCCAGGCGCAGCAAGGCAGGAGAACCTGTTTTCTCCATTATTTTCACTGCAGCTGCCATTCTGGTGAGCCTGTTGCTGGGAGATCTCAACACCATTGCTCCCCTTCTTACCATGTTCTTCCTGATTACTTATGCGACGATTAACATTGCTGTGGCCCTGCAAATCGGCATAGGTATTCCCTCTTTCAGGCCCCTTTTCAAAGTGCATATCAGTATTCCCATCATTGGATTTCTATGGGCTGTTGTGGTCATGTTTATGGTTAACCCCATTTTTGCGGCTGTGGCCTGGATTCTCATCATTGTGGCTTATCTGATCCAGGTAAAGCGGGGGCTTCAAGCTCCCTGGGGTGATGTCCGTTCTGGCATGTTTATGGCCATGGCGGAATGGTCGGCACGTCAATCTGAAAAATTGAGATCACATCCCAAGACCTGGAAACCTAATATCATGGTACCAGTAGAGGACCCATTGACCTGGAAACATCGCATGGGATTTCTCAGGGATATTGTATTCCCGGCAGGCACCCTGCGTTTGTTCTCTGTAAAAATCACCGAAGACAGTGTCAACTCTATCATCCGATCTTTTAGCAACAGGATCTTCAGAAAAGGTCCAGAAGTAAAAGTAGATTCTGAAGAGCATAGTGCCAAAGAGATGCAGTTGTTCGAGCTGGCTGAGCCGCTCAAAGCAGAAGACTTGTTGGTAACCACCTCTCTTATTGAATGTCGTCATTTTCTGGAAGGCATCAGTATCACTGCCCAGGTCATGCGGAGCATGTACTTCCCGCCTAACATCATGTTTTTGAGTATGAGTAATGATCGCTCTAAGGATGCCAGACTTGAAGATATGATTGCCGTGGCTGTTCGGGAAAAAATGGGCATTGCTGTCTACTCTCAACATGCCAAAAATGCACTGGGAGATAAAAATACCCTGAATGTTTGGTTGAGACGCTCCAGCCCCAATAAGGATCTGGCGATTCTCATGGCGATTCAATTGAACCGCAACTGGAACGGTCAACTCAGGTTTATCACAGCTGTCATCAATGAAGAGGATGTGGAGCGTGCCAGAGCCGCCCAGGAAAGACTCTTTGATCGAGCCAGACTGCCTGTTTCCACTGAGGCTGTGGTTCTGGTTGGTAATTTTCAAGATGTATTACCGAAAGCACCAGCGGCAGATCTTAATATTTTTGGTATTTCCAACGAA
>CAZDVD010000118.1:0-2796 GCA_964508765.1 uncultured Lentisphaeria bacterium | reverse complement strand
CTCATCAGGAGTGCAAACAACGGCGCTTGAGAACTCATGCTCGCTTTAAATTGAAAAATTCTCCGACTAATTCCTTTTTTATCAGCAACTAATTTTCATTAAAATTCGCTAAATCTTTGATACACAAGGGCTCACTATCAGATACAAGATGTAGCGCTTTAGATACACCACCCTCAACATTTTGTAGTTTTATGTAAATTGATTCTTGTCATAATTTGTCTCCCCTCTATATTCGTCACGCTGGGTAATTGTGACCCGAATCACGTGCAGGACACCATGCTAACCAGTCAACCAACAATTGGGTAAAGAACTTCTCGCTGTCATTTTTCCGCTGTTTTTGATTTGAGGAGTTAGACCACTAACATACTGATAAATTGCTGAGGAGCATACCTACATGTCTGAAACCATACAATTCCCTTTTGAGTCGAACGAAAACGAACTCAGCAAAGCCTCTCTGCAAAATGCGGAACTGCAGATTGAGGCAATCGTTAATCCCGACACGGTTAGAAGCGGATCTGATATTGAAACATACTACGGTCTCGATGAACTTGGGAAAAGTGTATTACAGAATAAATATTTAGCACCTGAAGAAAAGTCTCCTGAAGATCTATGGCACAGGCTGGCCAAAGCTATGGCAGGCTTAGAGGACAAACCTGAAGTTTGGGAAGATCGTTTTTACACCATCCTCCATGATTTCCGTTTTGTACCCGGTGGGCGCATCATGCATGGTGCTGGTCGCGAAGATATCAAGACCACCCTCAATAACTGTTATGTCGTGGGCATCAAAAAAGACTCCATCGATGCCATTTACGACGCCATTATTCAAGAGGCTAAGACCTACAAATATGGTGGTGGCTGCGGACATGATCTCTCTGTATTGCGTCCTAAAGGCTCATCCATTGATGGTACCGGTGGTGAATCCTGTGGTCCAGTTGGTTTTATGAACCTGTTCAGCGAAAACACCAATACCATTGCCCAGCATGGACGTCGTGGCGCCAACATGCAAACCCTGCGTGTAGATCACCCAGACATTGCTGAATTTGTTGATGTTAAAATGGATCTCTCAAAAGTTAAATATTCAAATATCTCTGTCCTCCTCACCCATGAGTTCATGGAAGCAGTTGAACTGGACACAGATTTCGAACTACGCTGGAATGATAAGGTTTATGAAACCATTCGTGCCCGCGGACTCTGGGATAAAATTATTAATGCCGCTCACGCCAGTGCTGAACCAGGCATCATTTTCTGGGATACCATGGTGGACCATCACAACGCTGAATATTGCAGTCCTCTCGTATCTACCAACCCCTGTGGCGAACAGCCTCTCCCCGATGGTGGAGCCTGTAACCTGGGAGCCATCAACCTGGCTCGCTTTGTCAATGCTGGGGGTGACTTCCTGTGGGATGAATTCAATGACACTATTCGCCTCAGTGTACGTTATCTGGACAATGTGATTGACTACAACGTTGATCGTCATGCGCTGGAAGATCAGAAAAAGAATGCTCTGGGCGACAGACGTGTTGGTCTTGGAATCCTCGGCCTGGCAGATATGCTCATGCTACGCGGTATCAAATATGATACTGATGAAGCGCTGGAAGCAGTTGAAGAAGTGATGCAGATGCTTTCAGGAACGGCTTACAAAACATCCATTGAACTGGCCAAGGAGAAGGGTTCCTTCCCCAATTACCAGTGGAATGGATACAAGAAGAGCCAGTTCATCAAAAATTTACCTGAAGATATCCAGAAAGAGATCAAAACCCACGGCATTAGAAATGCTACTATTCTTACCGTTGCACCCACTGGCTCAGGAGCTATTGTTGCTCAGGTGAGTTCAGGTGTGGAACCCATTTTTAACGTCAGCTATAAACGTCGTGTGAAAAAGAACAGTGGTTTTGGTGAAGAATTTGATGAGTTCAAGGTTGTTCATCCCAACATTTTGAAGAAGTATGGTAGTGATGAGAATCTTCCAGATTCAGTCATTACCGCCCACGACATTGATCCCTATTTCAGAGTCAAGATGCAGGGAACCATCCAACGCTATATTGATGCCTCGATCAGCTCTACTGTGAATCTTCCAGAAGATGTCGACGTGCAAACCGTTGCAAATATTTATCAGGCAGCTTACAAAGCAGGTCTTAAAGGTATCACGGTTTACCGGGAAGGCAGTCGTGATGGTATCCTGATTTCTGACAAAAAAGAGGAAAAGACCGTTGCAGCAGCTGAAGTTGCACCTCTTGCCGATCCAGAACTGGCTTTGCATCCACCTTCACTGCGTCCCCGTCTGCGTCCCAAAGATACTTTTGGCGTGACCCATCGGATTCGTACGGGTGAGGGCACGCTCTATATCACGATCAACCATGATGAAAATGGTTTATGCGAGATTTTCACAACCATCGGTAAAGCAGGTGGAAATGCTGCTGCTCAGGCAGAAGCAATCAGTCGACTGATCTCCCTCTCACTAAGAAGTGGCATGGATGTCTCTGAAATTATCAAGCAGCTCAAGGGTATTAGTGGTCCAAATCCTGTCTGGGAAAATGGTCAGTTGATTCTCTCTACACCAGATGCTATTGGTAAAGCCCTGGAACAGCATATGGAAGAGTTTGAACAGAACCAGGCCAATACCGAACAGACCTTTGGCATGGCTGAAGCTGATGATAACGCTGAAGAAGAGAGTGGCGCACACTTCGGAATGGTTGAACCCTCAAATGGCGCAACCACAAAAACCATGGCAACCTGTCCAGAATGTGGATTAACCATTTCCCATGAAGGTGGCTGTCTCTTATGCCATAATTGTGG
>CAZDVD010000117.1:0-2833 GCA_964508765.1 uncultured Lentisphaeria bacterium | reverse complement strand
ATGCTCATGGATGGATCCATCAGGACAGCTTCAGTTATTGCCTCTTCAGATTGTGAAATGGTCATTATGGAGAAACAACCCTTTCAGGATGCAAATATGAAGCATCCCTCCATCGGTTTGCATGTCATGGAAAATATTGCCCGAAAACTGGCCAACAATCTGGAACGCGAGAGCAAAAACGTATTAAAGCTGACCACGGCTTTTAGTCTGATATTAGAAGAGTAGAAAACGCATAATTTGAATAATAATCACAGCGAAATAGATAAAACCAAATACCAAGCTTCGTTTATTTCGTCGCCTTCGTTGTAAAAAAAGAAAGAGCTAGAAATGAACATCGAAAAAGAAAGAGTTGTCAGTATTGACTATACCCTGACCAATGACAAGGGTGAGGTTTTAGATAGTAGCTCAGGTCGTGAGCCTCTCGCCTATTTACATGGCAACGGCGGGCTCATTCCTGGTCTTGAAAAAGAACTTGAAGGCAAGGTTAAAGGCGACAAGCTGGTAGCCATTATTGCCCCGGATCAGGCTTATGGAGTTCGTACAGAAGAATTGGTTCAGGAAATCCCCCTGGAGAATTTTCATGATGCCAATGAAGTCAAAATGGGCGCCCAGTTCCAGGTAGAGAATGGCGACCATACCCATATTGCCACCATCACAGCAATTGGTGATAAATCAGCTACCGTTGACATGAACCATCCTCTCGCTGATGAAACCCTGCATTTTGATGTGGAAATCATGGACGTCCGCGAATCCACCAAAGAAGAGCTTGAGCATGGACATGTTCATGGCGCTGGTGGACACCATCATTAAGTAAGAAGTAATGTTTAAAAAATAAAAAGGGGTGGCAAACGCTACCCCTTTTTTAATCCTAAAGCCGGCGGTTGAGCTTGTCGAAACCATAGGCTGATTCTATTGAAGATAATGGACATTTCGATACTTCGACGGAGTTAATACTGAGCAGAGTCGAAGTGCTCAGTACAGGCTTGCTCAATGTCCGGGCTCTGACCTCTTTTAATACTTAACCGAACACCCATATGGTTTGGTTATGGTGGTTTCGATGGGCCTCCCTGCCAGAGCAGCATCTAAGGCTGTAGCAACATAATTTGAAGCCTTTGCAATATCCTTCACATTGGTAGACTTGATGTCATCGATGGCCCCAGCGTATGCGATTTTGCCCTTGGGATCTATGATGAACATATGGGGTGTCGTTTTAGCGCCATACCACTTGCCAACCTTGCCATCTGCATCGATGAGATAAGCAGAGAAAGCGGCGGAATGGTCTGTGGCTCTTTTCAGGATTTCATCAGGACTGAAATTCCCCTGTTTACCCGGAGCTGAGGAGTTAATGGATAACCAGACCACATCCTGGTCAGTATATTTTTTTTGCAGCATTTGCATGTTGCCGCTGTTGTAGTGTTTTTTGACAAAGGGACAATCAAAATTTGTCCATTCCAGCACGACATATTTCCCACGATAGTCCTTTAAATTATGAACCACCCCATTGACATTTTTTAAGGTGAACTGGGGTGCTTTCTTACCGATTTTAATTTCTTTTGAAAGACCAATATTCACAAAGAGGGCAAGAGTTAAGACAGTGAACAAAATATGTTTTAAACGCATATATGACTCCTTTAGGGTATAATGTTTTCATTGATAATGCTGTTAACAATAGTCACTCCCTCAGGCGAGGCATAGTGTTGTACCAGCACGCCATGGAGTGATTCTGGATCTTTATCCCGTGTCTTCAACAAATCGATGAGAATGGTATCATGACGGAAACGGCTTTTTATGCGAACAGCGGTTCCTGTATTATAGACCATCTCAGTGTATGGGAAAAAGTCAACTTTTATCAGCTCCGTCCCTTTTTCCTGGGATATTTGATTCCTGAGCTCAACACGATCTCGTTTTAACTGAGCTTTCCAGGACCCTGCAGGCATGGCTTGTGGATAATTGGACATCGCTCTTGACTTCAGATTCTCCAGGGTTGGAGCTGCGACTTTCTGGGGCAGGGAAAAATGATGTTGACTCGCTCCAGCTTGACATACTGATTTACACTCCAACCAATCGATCTGAACTGAGAATGTGCTGGTGTCAGGGATGGATCCTGGAGCCAGGACACGAAATAGATAGATCGCCTCATTCTCGTGTATAAAAGTAGTAATACCCCCATCCACATGACGGGATGGAACGGGCTCATAGCTAGCTACAATTGTAAAACCAGGTGGCAGTTTCCACTCAAAAGAAGTGGGAATTCCTGCCTCACCGGGATTATCCCAGTAGATATGCCATTCCGGTTTCATAGAAAAAACAGCTGCGATCTCGAAACTCTCACCAGCCAAGACCTCATGAGTGAGTGGAATGACTTCAACGGTAACCATATTCTGATCAGCCCCAAACAGATGAGAGCTCATTATTAAGAGTAAAACAATTATGATGCGAAGGCGAATGATGGTTTTCCTTTTCCAGACACAGTTAAAAGGTGACAATAAATGTAATGATAACTCTCGTGCTATTGTTCCGCAAGGGAAAGTTTGGGGAACCAGCGGCTGAGCCTGCCTGGTAAACCAAAGCTTTAAAAAGAAGGCTGCTCGAAGCCAAAGGTAGTTCTGATCAGGACAATGGACATTTCGACCAGTCTCCGCTTTCAGCTACGCCTCGTCGGGCAAGCTCAATGTCAAGAACGACCATCGACATCACAACCACTCCGTCATTGCGAGAAGGTCGAAAACCGACGAAGCCTGCCACGCCGAAACTGAAAGCGTAGGTGGGCAATCTCGGTCTGGACTTGCTACAAAAAAGTGGACACATAAAGAAGCCTAAGCTGCCCATTTAA
>CAZDVD010000116.1:0-2836 GCA_964508765.1 uncultured Lentisphaeria bacterium | reverse complement strand
TTCATGTCGAGATAGCGTTTCGTAAGTGCTAAACCCAGACCAATGCCCTGATAGTCTTTAGCCAGGCCTTCGCTTTCCTGAGAGAAGATCTGGAACATGCGTTGCCGATATTCATCAGAAATACCAATGCCAGTATCAGTACAGGTGAGCTGGAGCGCTCCATTTACACGGTCGAGTTGCATTAAAATGCTACCGGCATCTGTATATTTAATGGCGTTTTGAAGAATGTTATGGATAGAATGGTAAATAGAGGATTGGTCAAATAGGGCTTCATCTTCATCGGTGAGGATGCTCCAGTCCAGGTTGAGACCCTTCACATGGGCATCGGGAGCTAATTTTTCACACAGAAGTTGAATGAGTTGTCCCAGCCGATGCAGTTTTAAATCAAGTTGCAATGTTCCAGCTTCTAATTGGGATATGTTAATGATTGAATCAAGGGTTCTAAGGAGACGCTCACTGCTATTATTGATAAACTTGAAGTAATCTTCATCAGCCTGTTTGAGATGTTCACCAAGACTTTCTTTTAGTCGACCTGCAAAACCAGTAATGGTAGTGAGGGGAGTACGGATTTCGTGAGTGATATTTGCAATGAACTGATCTTTTACTTTGTTGGCATTCCGCGCTTCGATGAGCGCCTGCTCCAGACTCTCTTCAGCCCGCTTCCACTCCGTAATATTGCGACTGACTCCCAAGACTGCCGTGACATTCCCTGACTGATCTTTTACTGGACTGATAGAGGTACTCACCCAGACAGTCTGTTTGGTGGTGGGCATGGGTGTTTCGTAGGTGACACTCTCTCCGCTGATAAACGTTTTGTTCAAATAGCCCTTAAAAGTCTCAACAGTTTGGGGTGGAAACAAATCAGTAACGCTTTTGCCTTCAATCTCGCTTATATCTCGTCCCAGGTATTTTGTAGCAGCACGATTGACAGATTGAACTACTCCCTCGCTATCTATCAGGAAAATGATGTCGGACGAATATTCCAGGAGGGTTCGATATTTTGCCTCATTCACAATATGTGCAGCTTCCATCTCTCGCTGTTCAGATAAGTCTCTCACATCGATGCGGGCTCCAATTGGAATTTGGGCATCATCTAAGACGAAAGAACCCTGGCATTCCCCCAGAAATCCTTCTCCACTTTTCTTCATCATCATGAAGTCATAGAGGTCCTGTTTCTCATAGCGGGAATAAGCCGTGCGGTTCTGATAATCTTCCAGACCAAACTTTTCGGCTACTTTTATGGAGCGTTCATATTCACTATCATTCTGAAATATTTCTCTCAGGAGCAAACCAGCCTCGATATCAGCCTGTGTATGCTCAAAAAGACTGAGGGCAATCCGGTTCATATAGATGATTCTGCGACTGGCGAGGTCTACCTCAATTAAAGCACCAGGGAGAAAATCAAAATATTGATGTTCTTCTCGGATATACTTACTCATTGATTGTTCGCTTCGTCATCATTCATCATTTTTGTGGCTATTCAACAAGTGGGTTGAGGAGGAAAAATGAGGGGAATGATGCGTCAACCCCGTTGATGTCTCAACATCAGCTTGTTATTCGCATTGTCCCCACTCGAATGGGAAAAGATAAACCAAGCTTGCTAAGCCAGCAAGTCAAGATTTTTCACCACATTATGGCGATAATAATCAAAAACAGGATATATAATTATCAGGGGAATAAGGTTTGAGAAAATATTTTCTGTCTAAAACTTGGGGCATTGCTATTCCGCTTTTCTATCCTCAAATTCAAAGAGTGTTAATATCAATAAGAGGAATAGAATGCACAATTTTCGCCACTCCGTATACTTAGTACAATTAATAATCATGCTATTTACATCTAGCCTCATTGCTGGTCCTGAAGACTGGCGTGTTGCATTGTGTATCTCTGAGGATCCCCAGCATCAGATGAATGTGTCCTGGAGAAATGCAACTATGCTTGACACTCCCATGGTCCAACTTGCTCTAAACAAGCCGCTGGCAAAGTTTCATAAAGAGCACCGTGATATTGATGCCCAGAGCGAAACGGTGGTGCTCAGCGACAGCTCGACGGTATATGCGTATTCTGCGAGGCTGGGCGGTCTCGAGCCTGAAACCTCCTATGCCTATCGAGTGGGATCAATAAATAAATGGAGTGAGTGGTTTGTTTTCAAAACGGCAAAACAGAGTGATGACCCTTTTCGATTCCTCTATTTTGGAGATCCCCAGAATGGCTTGCTTAGCCATGTTTCCAGGGCCATCAGAGCGGGTTATAGTGAAGCACCTGATGCCGCTTTCATTACCATGGCTGGAGATTTGGTATCAATACCAGGCAAAGATCAAATGTGGGAAGATCTATTTCATGCCGGCGGTTGGATCTTTGGTCAGGTTCCACAGGTGCCGATCATGGGTAACCATGCCTATTATATTGATGGAAAATGGCTACAGCACTTCTCTCCCTACTGGCGACCCCATTTTACCTTGCCAGAAAATGGTCTTGAGACACTCCCCGAGACAAATTACTACTTTCACTATCAAGGCTTGCTATTCGTCGTGTTGAATGGGAACGAGCAACTGACTGAGCAGGCGATATGGCTGGATGATATCCTGACCAGGGAAAAAAGTAAATGGATCATTCTCAGTATACATCAGCCTCTTTATGCTACTGGAAAGGGGAGAGACGGGTCCAAACGGCGAGAGGCTTTTCTCTCGGTCATAGACAAACATGAGGTGGACCTGGTTCTCCAGGGTCACGATCACACCTTTGGTCGCACCTATCCTCTCAAAGCGGGGAAAGTCGTGAAAAAGAGACAGAAGGGAACGGTCTATATCACTTCCGTGTCTGGATCAAAACAATACAA
>CAZDVD010000115.1:0-2873 GCA_964508765.1 uncultured Lentisphaeria bacterium | reverse complement strand
TGGAGCAATTTAAGCTTGCTTCCCCTTGTGATTCGGGGAAAGTTGAGCCTTGTCGGATCCCCAATTGATCTGATGGATAAAGGATGGGATATAAAACGTGGCATTTTCAGTCTTGAATCCGTGCGAGGGGGATCTCAACTCAGTGAGGATGAGAGATATTCATTGTTGAATTATTATCTTCACAATCACTCCGTCCTCCTTGATTTCGAAATTATTATAAAAGCCTTCTTAGGAAAGTAATATGGGTAAAACAGTTTTAGAGTTCGAAAAACCAATTCACGATTTGGAACAAAAGATCATTGAAATGGAAATCATGTCTGGCGATTCAAATGTGGATATGAAAAAGGAGATTAAAAGACTCCGCAAAAAACTTGTTGAACAATCAAAAAAGATAAATAGCAACCTTACGCGCTGGCAGCGGGTGGAATTGGCCCGACATGCAGATAGACCTCATGCACTAGACCTTATTGACCTGATGTGTGATTCATGGGTTGAATTACACGGAGACCGCCTTTTTGGCGATGATAAAGCTATTGTGAGTGGCATTGCTCGTATTGATGATAGACGATTGATTATTATCGGTCAGCAAAAAGGTCGCTCAACAAAAGACAACCTTTATCGAAATTTTGGAATGCCTTATCCAGAGGGCTACCGGAAGGCGCTACGCCATATGAAATTGGCTGAAAAGTATGGCTTGCCGGTGGTCACCCTGGTTGACACCATTGGTGCCTATCCCGGTTTGGAAGCTGAAGAACGCGGACAGGCTGAAGCCATTGCGAGAAATCTTTTTGAGATGAGTCATTTGTCGGTGCCCATCATTGTGATTGTAATTGGTGAAGGAGCTTCTGGCGGTGCCTTGGGAATTGGTGTAGGGGATAGACTCATCATGCTGGAGAACACTTGGTATTCAGTCATCTCACCTGAGGGTTGTGCATCTATTCTATATAGAGATGCCACACAAAAGAAAAAAGCAGCTGAAGCCATGCGTGTGACGGCGGCAGATCTCCTGGAGATGGGGATTGCTGATAGAATTATTGAGGAACCCCTGGGCGGTGCCCACCGCGATTACAAGGGAACTGCGAAAATATTGAAGGATGTCATCCTCGAAGAGTTGGGCAATATGTCCGACATATCAAGTGAGGATATGATCGCAAAACGGATTGAGAAAATTGACAATATAGGTGCCTGGGAAGGCGAATGATCCGTTACGACTACCACTTTAAAGTTCGGTATAAAGATATTGACCAGATGGGAGTCATGTACTACTCCCGGTATTACGAATATTTTGAAGCTGCTAGAACGGACATGATGCGCAAAATGGGGCTGACTTATAAAGCTTTGGAAGCGGAGGGCATTATGATGCCTGTCGTGTATAGTGAATCGGATTATTTCAAAGGTCCTGAATTTGATGACCATCTCACATGTATTACTGAAGTTATTGAATGCCCAAAGAGCCGGATGGAAATCCAATACACACTCATTTTGGATGATGAACCAGAAAAAGTTTTAAATCGCGGAAAAACTATCCATGCCTTTGTAAAGATAAACGGCAAACCAACACGAATGCCAGATTCATTGAGGCGCGTTCTGGAAGAAAAATGGAAAACCGGGAATGAGTAACGAATTACTATTTTTTATCCAGACAATTATTGGTTTGGGCATGGTCCTGTTTGCATTTCGCATGGGGAAGAACTGGCTCTATGCTTTGATTGCTGTCAATTATGTTCTGGCCAACATATTTGTTACCAAAACCATTACACTCTTTGGGTTTGAAGCAACGGGTGGAAATGTTTTATATGGAGCTATCTTTCTCAGTACGGATATTCTTTCCGAGTATTATGGAAAAGCTGCGGCAAGAAAAGGTGTGTTCATTGGACTGGGAGCCACCTTGTTCTATCTGGTCATGTCCCAATTCATGATTACCTATGAAGCGAGTCCAAATGACTGGGGTGCCTCAGGGGGAATGGATACTATCTTCAGTTTTGCACCAGGTATCGTTTTGGCCAGCGTGATAGCATACCTTGTGTCCCAACTTCATGATGTGTGGGCATTTCACTTCTGGAAGGCAAAATTTGAAGGGAAGTTTCTCTGGGTGAGAAACAATCTGTCTACAGCTTCCAGTCAATTGATTGACTCAATCACATTTGCTATCCTCGCTTTTGCTGTTTTCCCAAGGTTACTGCTTGACCCTGATAGCGTCTTACCTATGTCTGTGGTCTGGGAGATCGTACTGACCACTTATATTCTAAAACTCATCGTCGCTTTTATTGATACTCCATTTATCTATTTTAGTATAAGATTTAGCCCAAAGCACGAATTGAAATAACTGTACATCACTTTTCATTTGTCCTGGGAATAGGTACGTTTATATTTGCGCGCTTTTTCAATACGGAGACGTGGCCGAGTGGCTTAAGGCGGCGGCTTGCTAAGCCGTTGTACGTTTTGGCGTACCGTAGGTTCGAATCCTACCGTCTCCGCATTTTTTCCACTTTTCATGTAGGAAAAATGATGCACTGCTACACTGGAGGTGTAGGCTAATTGGTAAGTCAGCGGTTTTGAAAACCGCCGTCCGTAAGGACTTGGGAGTTCGAGTCTCTCCACCTCCGCATCCATGTCATATTTTACTTATATCCTTCGGAGTAAGAAGGATGGTCGCTTTTATATAGGATCAACTTCTGATCTGAACCGTCGACTTCACGAGCATAATTCTGGCAAGACTAAGTCCTTGCGATTTAGGAGACCTCTAGATGTTGTTCATGTAGAGCAATATGAAACTCGAAAGTTAGCGGAATCCCGTGAGAAGCAAATAAAATCTTATAAAGGTGGGGAAGCTTTCAAGAAATTGATGGAAGGGAGTTCGTCCCGCTGATAGC
>CAZDVD010000114.1:0-3104 GCA_964508765.1 uncultured Lentisphaeria bacterium | reverse complement strand
GCTCGAAAAGAAAACCTGTCAATTGACTAAAAAGGAGGCGAGAGACTTCAATGGATAAGATTAGCGTTCGTGATTTTATGGCAAAAGAGCTGGTTGTCTTTACTCCTGAAACGGATATCTACGCGGCTATAGACGAATTGGTGAAATCTGAAATATCAGGAGCACCTATTGTAGATGGTGAAGGTCGCCTCGTTGGCATCATTTCTCAGAAGGATTGTTTGCGCACCCTGGCAAATGGTGCCTTTCATGATGCACCAGCCGGTCCCGTCAGCGAATACATGACCGAAGCCGTGATGAGCATTGGTCCGGATATGGATATTTTCACGGTGGCTGACCTCTTTTTGAACAACGTATACCGTAGAATTCCTGTCGTAGAGGATGGTGTGGTCATTGGCCAGATCAGCCGGCGTGACATTTTACGCGCCATTCAGCACATGATTGGCAACGCCAAAACATAATTTTTCACCTGCCCGCTTTTGGAGCGGTTCATATACAACATAAAGAAGATAAAAAAACTCCTCTTGCCAGAGGTATGTGTTCAGATATCTTGGCGCCATGAAAAATAATACTAATATTGTAATATTAACCAACACAGGAGAGACCCAGTGAAGATCGGTATACCCGTCGAGACAACTTCTGGAGAGACCCGCGTTGCGATGGTCCCCGGAATGGTGACTGCATTTACTCGCTTGGAGCATGAAGTTTTCATCCAAAAGAATGCCGGAGCTGGCTCATTTATTTCAGATGAAGAATTTGAAAAAGCCGGAGCCCATATTGTAGATGAAGCTAAAACACTTTTTGCCGGAGCAGATGTCATCTTTAAAGTTCAGCCACCCCGTGCTGATGAAGTAAACATGATGAAAGATGGAGCCATCTACATGGGCTATCTCGCTCCATTGGCAAATCATGAAACCCTCAAGGCAATGAACGCAAAAAAGATTACCAGTTTTGCGACTGAGTTCATTCCTAGAATTTCCCGTGCTCAGAGCATGGACACCTTGAGCTCCATGGCTACACTGGCTGGTTACAAAGCAGTCCTTATTTCTGCCAACCACCTTGCCAAAATCTTTCCTCTGCTCATGACTGCAGCCGGATCTATTCCGCCGGCAACCACCTTTGTACTTGGGGCTGGCGTTGCTGGTTTACAGGCTATTGCCACAGCAAAACGTCTGGGTTCCAGAGTAGAAGCCTTTGATCCACGTCCTGCCGTAGAAGAGCAGGTGAAGAGTCTCGGGGCTACTTTTGTACACATGGAAGTACCTGAAGAAAATGTAGAGACAACAGGCGGATATGCAAAACAACAGTCCGATGCTTTCCTCATTGCTGAGCAGGAAGCGATTGGCGCCCGTTTGCCTAAGGTCGATATCATCATCACCACTGCCCAGATTTTCGGAAAGGCGGCACCCATCCTAATTACTGAAGAGATGGTTAAAATGATGCGTCCCGGTTCTGTTATTGTTGACCTGGCTATTGAAGGTGGCGGAAATTGTGAGCTCTCAGAAGCTGGCAAAACTGTTGTCAAACATGGTGTCACAATTGTAGGGACACTTAACCTGCCCGCCACATTGTCAATCAACGGAAGCGGAATGTTCTCAAAGAACCTTCTCAATCTGTTTAAAAATCTTTTCCAGAATGAAGATAACTCCCTCGATTTCGAGGAAGAAGTTACTGCTGGAGCATGTATCACTTATGCTGGAGAAATTCAGAATGATCTTGTTAAAAAATCTATATCAGGAGGGAATGCATAATGGAAAGTCTAATTGTATCCATCTATGTTTTCACTCTCGCCGTATTTATCGGTTTTGAGTTGATTACAAAAGTTCCACCATTGTTGCACACCCCTCTCATGTCTGGATCAAATGCCATTTCAGGTATTACCGTCGTCGGAGCACTATTGGCTGCCAATGCCAATAATTGGAAAGTCAGCACCATTCTCGGAGTTCTGGCCATCGCTTTTGCCATGATCAATGTGATTGGTGGATTTATGGTAACAGACCGTATGCTGGGTATGTTTAAAAAAGATAAAAAGACTGAGAAAGGAGCCTGATGATGATCTATTTAGAACAATTCACCTATCTCCTAGCCTCCGCACTTTTTATTATCGGATTGAAATATCTTGGTTCAGCCAAAACTGCTCGTAAGGGTAATCAATATGCCATGGTTGCCATGGCTATTGCCATTGTGATTACATTGGTAGTGTCAGGTATTGCCGGTCCTGTTCAAATCATTGTCGGTATGGTTGTTGGTGGACTCATTGGTGGTGTCGTTGCCAAAAACATCGAAATGACCTCAATGCCCCAAATGGTGGCACTGTTTAATGGTTTTGGTGGTATAGCCTCAACTCTGGTTGCCTATTCCGAATATCTTGAGCCCACTACTGTTCCAGTGACTTTGGATGTGAATATCACTCTTATTTTGAGTTTGTTTATTGGTACGGTCACTTTGACCGGCTCCTTAATCGCCTTTGCTAAACTGCAAGGTATTTTGCCAGGTCGTCCCATTCTACTACCCATGCATCAGATACTCAATTTTCTATTGATGATCGGTGTTGTGGTTTTTGGGGTCATGTACGTCCTGGCTCCCGATGTACCGATGTGGCCACTTCTCATCATTCTGGTCGCGGCTATTTTTGGTATCACTTTCGTGATCCCGATTGGTGGTGCAGATATGCCTGTAGTTATCGCGCTCTTGAATTCTTATTCGGGGCTAGCTGCTTCAGCAACAGGTTTTGTGCTGTCAAATAATGTGCTGATCATAGCAGGTGCCCTGGTTGGTGCTTCTGGATTAATCCTTACACAGCTTATGTGCGATGCCATGAACCGTAACCTGTTTAATGTACTTTTTGGTGCTGTAGGTACGGATGACAGCACAGGTGATACAGGTACCGGCGGTGGCGAACAAAAGACGGTTACCCGCTATACTGCTGAAGACGCAGCCATGATTATAGATACGGTTCAGTCTGTTATTATTGTACCGGGCTATGGTCTTGCTGTTGCTCAAGCCCAGCATGTTTTACATGAAATGGCAGAGATTCTTACTGCTCGTGGAATCGATGTCAAATACGCCATTCACCCCGTAGCGGGTAGAATGCCTGGACATATGAA
>CAZDVD010000113.1:0-3159 GCA_964508765.1 uncultured Lentisphaeria bacterium | reverse complement strand
AACGACCCAATTTAAATCGTTTCGTGGCCGGAAGACGTATCTGGCAGCATGATGGAATCTGGATCAGCTTTTCCATGAAAAAAGAGATGAATGATGATGCCCCCATTGTTGTGGTCAAGAAAAAAATTGACCCGGACTGGACTTTTGAAGAGACGGTCAGGCAAATCCAGGGGGGTATCAAAAAGGGACGTGAAGGCTCTAAATCAACTTCTGACAAGGAGATGGATCTGGTTTTTATGATGCCCATGTTCATGGTTAGCTTTTTTACCTGGTTGGTGAAAACCCTCAATCATTTCGGTTTGCTACCTCGATTCATGATTGATGGAGACGAATTATATGGAAGTCTTTTTGTGGCAAACCTGGGGAGCATTGGTTTACAGCCGGCCTATCACCATTTATATGAATGGGGAACGATTCCTATTTTTATGGCTCTGGGTGCCAACGAGCCACGTATGACTCTTGATGAGCGCGGTCGACCCGCCGTAAAAGATATGATGACCATTAAATATAGTTTTGATGAACGAATTAATGATGGGTTCTACAGTATAAAGGCTCTAGAATTATTAAAAAACTTGGTCGAAAATCCTGAGATGGTTTTAGAAATGGAACCAGATAAACCGCAGTCAGATGAAGCCCTGGGTATTTAGTATTCAATTAAAGGCTGCCTAATATGAACATTGGTTTCCTGCACCCTGGCGCCATGGGAATATCCCTGGCAGTCTCAGCTCAGGCAACGGGTCACCAGGCCTTTTGGGTACCCGATGGTCGTAGTAAGGAAACTCGGGAACGAGCAACTTCTCACAATCTTTCAGAATCAAATACCCTGGCGGATTTGTGTGATATATCGGATATCATCATCTCGGTTTGTCCCCCTCATTCAGCCGTTGAGGTTGCGCATCAAATCCTGGACTGTTCCTTCAGGGGCATCTATGCTGATGTCAATGCCATCTCTCCTGAAAAGACGAAATCCATTCACCAATTAATGAATTTAAAGGATATTGAGTTTGTGGATGGCGGCATCATCGGAGGACCTGCCTGGGAGGCAGAGAGTACCTGGTTATATCTGGCCGGTCAGAAGGCAGCTGAGGTTGCGACCTGCTTTCACGGAGGACTACTTGAAACTGAGCTCATGGGACCTGAAATCGGCAGAGCCTCAGCCATTAAAATGAGTTTTGCAGCTTATACCAAAGGATCTACCGCCCTGCTCTGCGCTATTATGGCAGCTGCTGATGAGATGGGAGTGCGGGAGGACCTTGAAAAACAATGGGCCCGTGGTGGCTCCGATTTTGCCGAACGCACTCAAAATCGTCTCCGCCGAGTTACAACTAAAGCCTGGCGGTTTTCGGGAGAAATGGAAGAAATCGCAACCACTTTTAAATCAGCAGGATTACCAGAAGGATTTCATCTTGCGGCTGCAGATATCTATAAGCGACTCTCAGAGTTTAAAAACGCTGACACATTGCCTGAACTTCAAGAAGTTCTGCACGCTTTAAAAACAAATGATAAATAAATTATCACACAAAACCATTTTTGATGTCCTTTGGGGAAGTATATGAGTCAACCTGATTTGAAACCGGGGAAACCATGAGAAGCATGAGAGATCATCGACTGCACCATGTGTTTGCTGTTCTCCAGGCGCTTCTCGTCACTTTCCTGTGGTCCACCTCGTTTATTATTATCAAATGGGGTCTGGCGGATATTCCCCCCATCACCTTTGCAGGATTGAGATATTTCCTGGCTTTTCTGTGCTTTCTGCCCTTCATCTTCAAAAAGAAATATGTTGAGGAAATAAAGAACCTTTCCAATCAGCAGTGGGGCAAGCTGGTGCTTCTGGGATTTATTTTTTATACCCTGACGCAGGGGACTCAGTTTTTAGGTTTATCACTTTTGCCAGCAGTGAGTGTAAGCCTCATGTTAAACTTTACACCCATCATAGTAGCCATCATGGGTGTTGCATTTATCAATGAAGTCCCCAGTCGATTACAATGGTTCGGGACTGCCATGTTTATCATCGGGATCATATTCTATTTCTTCCCCATTTCATTTGAAGGTAATCAGGGACTGGGATTGATGGTCATGGCCTTTGGTGTCCTGGCGAACTCTGGCGCAGGAATTCTTGGGCGGGATATCAATCGTCAGCGAAATATCAGCCCTGTTGTGATCACTTTCATCAGTATGGGTGTGGGTTCTATCATATTGCTGGTAACGGGTGTCTTATATACGGGAATTCCGACAATCGGCACTCAAAACTGGATATATTTGATCTGGCTGGCAGTGGTTAATACAGCCTTCGCCTTTACCCTATGGAACCATACTCTGCGGTCCATCAGCGCCATGGAGTCCAGCATCATCAATGGCACCATGTTGATCCAAATTGCCATTCTTGCCTGGTTTTTCCTCGATGAAAAGATAACGACTCAGGCAGGAATAGGCATGGGGATTGCTGCATTGGGGGCCACACTGGTTCAGCTCAAGCGCAGCAAGACAGAAATTGAGTGAGTAAGCCAGGACAAGCATGAGTATTGTGCATAGGAGTTCTATTAACTACATTCATCCACATAATTACGATTCCGAAAGACGGTTCAATTTTTTAGAAGATGAGTGTTCGTCAATTTGAAAACAACAATGAGGATGGCTTGATGCAGCATAGCAATTGGCAGTGCCCTAAATGTAAAAACAACGAATACGAAACGGGTCAGTTTGCTGCTACAGGTGGTGGCTTTTCAAAAATATTTGATGTCCAAAATAAAAAATTTACAACAGTGACCTGTATGAACTGCAAGTACACAGAGATTTATAAATCCGAGACAAGTGCACTTGGTAATATTCTGGATTTATTTACAAGTTAGTTCCGGTCTATGAGTTTTAATTTATGCTTTGGGATAAAGACTCTATATTGAATATATAAAACCTATTTTGCTTGAGAGGAAAGCATGGATATAGTAAACATATTTGTAGCAGTAGTTTCAATCGGCTTGTTTATAATTCTTGCATATAAAATATATAACAATACGAAACAGATGCGAGGCACTGAGAAAAAATCAAGCACTGACAAAGTAGAAGACTTTATGCATGCTTTTATTGATCAACCTGCGTTGTGGGCCAAGTTGGCTAAGGGGATAGCAGCAAGCACTCCTGATGAAGAAGTGCGTATGTCAC
>CAZDVD010000112.1:0-3297 GCA_964508765.1 uncultured Lentisphaeria bacterium | reverse complement strand
TTAAATGGGCAGCTTAGGCTTCTTTATGTGTCCACTTTTTTGTAGCAAGTCCAATCTCGAATCCGGAGATTGCCGCGTCGCTACGCTCCTCGCAATGACTATTATAAAATTAATCAGGAGAACACATGCATATAAAGATTAGACCACACAACCCACCATCCCGCAAGCAGTACGAGCAGCATGGCCACTACCATGCTGGTGATGCCGGTCTTGATTTATTCATTATGGTAGATCAGATCATCAAAGCGGGCGAGACTGTACCGCTGAAACTGCAAATATCCTGCGAAACCTCCTCAGGTCAGCCCTACTATCTCATGCCCCGTTCAAGCATCTCCAAGACCCCCCTACGGATGTCAAATTCCATTGGTTTAATAGATGGCGGATATCGTGGTGAGATTATCGGTATGGTGGACAACATAAAGACTGAAGATTATTCCGTTAAAGCCGGAGATCGACTCTTCCAGTTAGTGGCCATGGATGGTTCCCCTATCACCTTTGAACTCGTAGAAACTCTCAGCGAGACAACCCGTGGGACAGGTGGATTTGGGAGCACGGGAAACTAGCTTTTTAATCTTCAAATAAATCGCTGGCAGAACTGAATCCCCCACTCGCTTCAACTCGGACAATTTATTTCCAATTGCTTTCATGAATTTATTGGTCGTGAAAAACATATGTATTCACTTTACATAGCTGTATTTATTTAGTTTATGGTCTACATATACTCTGGTCAACCCACTGAATATTTCTTGGAGTCAGCTTGTAACCTGAATATAATTTGGCGCTCTAAAGGTGTGAGTGCTAATAGAGCCTATTATTTGAATACTATAAGTCAGTTGCAACTGACAATCCTTTAAAAGAAACGAGAGGAAAAAGAAAAAATGGCAAAATACATCGAATTTGATCAGGATGCACGCTCCAAGCTGAAAACGGGTGTTGATGTTCTGGCAAACGCTGTAAAAGTAACTTTAGGACCCAAGGGTCGTAATGTGGTTATTGACAAAAAATTTGGCGCACCAACGATTACCAAAGATGGTGTGACTGTAGCAAAAGAGATTGAACTTGATGATCCCCGTGAGAACATGGGTGCCCAGATGGTTCGTGAAGTTGCTTCAAAGACTTCTGATATTGCTGGTGATGGAACCACTACAGCAACTGTACTTGCTCAGGCTATCGTTACTCAGGGCTTGAAGAATGTGACTGCTGGTGCCAACCCAATGGAAATCAAGCGTGGTATCGATGCTGGTGTTAAGCAGGTTGTTGAATTCCTTCAAAATTTGAGTAAAGATGTTCAGAGCAGCAATGAGATTGCCCAGGTTGGAACCATTTCAGCCAATAATGACAAAGCTATTGGTGATTTGATCGCTGAAGCCATGGACAAAGTTGGTAAAGATGGTGTTATCACAGTGGAAGAATCCAAAACCATGGATACTCATCTTGAGACCGTTGAGGGAATGCAGTTCGACCGCGGTTACCTCTCCCCTTATTTTGTGACCAATGCCGAGAACATGGAAACACTCCTAGAAGATGCCTTGATCCTGATTTATGATAAAAAGATCAGCACCATGAAAGATTTACTGCCCATTCTTGAGAAATCATCTCAAACTGGTCGTCCGCTCCTCATCATCGCTGAAGATGTTGATGGTGAAGCACTGGCCACACTGGTTGTAAACCGTCTCCGTGGTACACTTAAGGTTGCTGCTGTTAAAGCACCAGGTTTTGGTGACCGTCGTAAAGCCATGCTCGAGGATATTGCAGTTCTCACTGGTGCAACGGTTGTGTCTGAAGACCAGGGTTACAAGTTAGAGAATGCTACTCTTGAGTATCTCGGTACTGCCAAAACAATCATCATTGACAAAGACAATACAACAATTGTTGATGGTGCAGGTGAAAAAGACAAATTGACAGCACGGATCAATGAAATCAAGGTCCAGGTTGATAACACGACTTCTGATTATGATCGTGAAAAACTCCAGGAGCGTCTGGCCAAGCTGGCTGGTGGTGTTGCTGTACTCAATGTTGGCGCTGCTACTGAAGTTGAGATGAAAGAGAAAAAAGCCCGTGTTGAAGATGCACTGCATGCCACACGTGCTGCTATTGCCGAGGGAATCATCCCTGGTGGTGGAGTAGCCTTATTGCGCGCTGCAGAAGCCTTAAATCTCACTCTTGAGGATGATCAGCAGTTGGGTATTGATATCCTGCGCCGCGCCTTGGAAGAGCCTATCCGTCAGATCTCCAAGAATTCTGGATGGGAAGATTCAATTGTTGTTCAAAAGGTCAAAGAAGGCAAAGATGACTTTGGTTTTGATGCCCGTGCTGAGGATTTTAAGAATCTGCTTGAAGCCGGTATCCTTGATCCAACCAAGGTGGCCCGTATAGCCTTAGAGAATGCTGCTTCCATTGCAGGTCTCCTGCTGACTACGGAATGTGCCATTACTGATAAGCCAGAACCTGCTGGTCCTGCCGGTCCTCCAATGGATCCAGGCATGGGTGGCATGGGCGGCATGGGTGGCATGTACTAAGCCAACCCAGATAAATGCTCCACAAAAAGGCCGGTTATTTGACTGGCCTTTTTTATTGGGATATATTGTATACTTTGAGCTTGCTTGCCAAGCCGAAGCCTGAACCCCGCCAACGGCGGCGGGTGAGGCGTAGGCTGGTCGAAATGTTCATCCCAGACAATATTCGTTCTCTTAATTAAAAGGAAAATACTATGAGACATTGGAAATATACCATCTGGATTGTTTTAATAATTATCGGCCTAGCTCTTATTAGCTGCGAATCGAATATGGAATCTGATTACAGTCCTCCAAATGATCACACCATCAGTAAAGATGGTATCATGCATAAGACTGGTCTGAATAGTGCTGAGAGCAATTGCACATCTTGTCACGGAGAAGATCTTCGAGGTGGTAGCACCGATGTATCATGTTATGAATGCCATGGGAAAAAATGGTAGTAAAATTTCGATTGAATATTCACAGTAATAATATGCTTTAATTCCTCTTCACTATTATTGACCTCTTGTACGTGCTAAACTATATTGGCTCGCTTTTATCCGTCTTCGCATGAATGATTGTATCGAAGGAGGAGATTTTTTAAAGAATGCTACGGCGCGATTTGACGTCAGGCGGATAATCGCGGCGAAGCTAAACCCGCCAAGAGCGGCGGGTGGAGCGAAGACGGATATTTGATTGTTGTGCTTTGCTCTGAATATTTATATGGCGTGGTGCCCAAGTTGGTCTAAGGGAGTGGTTTGCAAAACCATCATTCGCCGGTTCGAATCCGACCCACGCCTCT
>CAZDVD010000111.1:0-3511 GCA_964508765.1 uncultured Lentisphaeria bacterium | reverse complement strand
TCTGTATTGCTTTACTGGCCTTTCCAGTGAGTAATGCATTCGCAACGGTCTATGAATGATAATATGCCAGAAATTGATCTAAAAGAAATTAAGGACAAGATCGTCTCCACGATCAAGACTATCTACGATCCTGAGATACCCATCAACATCTATGATTTAGGTTTAATCTATGATATAAAAGTAACCGAAGAACTGGAGGCTTATGTGAAGATGACCTTGACGGCGCCGAATTGTCCAGTAGCTGGTTCATTGCCAGTTTCGGTTAAGCAGCAAATCCTCCAGGAAGTCCAGGAATTGGAATTCGCTGATGTCGAGGTGGTCTGGGAACCCCAATGGCACAAAGATATGATAAGTGAGGCTGGTTTACTCCAGCTCGGTTTACTCTAAAATGAAACTTAGCGCTCAAGAAGAATATGGTATCCGCTGTTTGCTTCATATTGGTCGTATGAATGAGGTAGGTGGCAGCAGCATATCAGCTATAAGTAAGGCTGAAAAAATTACGCCCAGTAATACGGCAAAATTAGTTCGCATCCTACGTATGAATGGCTTTGTGGAAAGCAGCCGGGGAAAAGATGGTGGCTACACCCTGGCCAAGCCACCTGAAGATATCTTGCTCAGCGACGTTTTTGAGGTACTCGGTGGCAAACTATTTGGTGAAGGCTTCTGTGATCACTATGCTGGAACCGGGGATGTATGTGCTCATTTTGATCATTGTACAATCAGATCTTTCTGGTGTGCTATCCAGTCTGTATTGGATCATGTACTCAGTCAGACCACCTTAAAACACCTCATGGACCCCAATGGATTGGGTTGGTGGGAGACTTGTTTGACAGCAAACCCACTCTTATCAAAACAGTCAACTTAATATTTATTAATACTATCCCTTCCCAGCAGTGTTGAACTGCCCCCCAAAATGTGACAAATCTCACCCTGGAAATAAAATATTACAATTGTCGTATTTATGCTACACAATTGACATATTTAGTCTATATTAAATCCTTCCATATGATAAATATTGGGAATATTTGAAAAAGTGACTTAAAAATCTGCACAAGTAAGAAGCGACTATGAACAGTAAGCAAAAAAATCAAGCCAAAGTACTCATCGTAGATGATGAGCCAGACATCACCCATCTTTTCGAAAACTTCTTAGGTGATCTTGGATATGACATATTCACAGCCACTGAGCCTGAGGAGGCGATAGAACTTTTCGAGAAAGAAGATTTTGATGTAGCTGTCCTGGATATCAACATGCCGCGGATTAGCGGTTTAAAATTGCTGGAGCAATTCAAACAAACAAGTCCTCAGCTTATTGTTATTATGGTAAGCGCTATCCAGGATACAGACATTGTTGTCAAATGTATCCAGCATGGAGCTTACGATTATCTTGCTAAACCCATCATTGATTTAAACCAATTACAGATTCGAATCTCGCGCGGCTTGTCTGAAAAGCGTATCCGTAGTGAGAATATTGCATTAAAGAAGGAACTTAAGCGGCACACTGATTTTCTTGAGATTGAAGCACACTCTGCCGTCATGCAGCGTATTCTGGAAAAAATTAATACTGTTGCAGATTACAATACGACAGTTCTACTCACAGGTGAGTCAGGTACAGGTAAAGAAGTTGCTGCCCGCCAGATTCATCAGCAAAGTAGGAAAAGTGGCTCTTTCATTCCTATTAACTGTGGAAGTATACCTGGTACACTTTTGGAAAGCACACTCTTTGGCCATGAGAAGGGTTCCTTCACTGGAGCAAATGAACGAAAAAAGGGTGTTTTTGAGGAATCTGACAATGGTACTATTTTCCTGGATGAGATAACTGAAACCACACCAGAATTTCAAATACAATTGCTGCGTGTACTTGAATCGAGTGCGATTCGTCGCGTTGGAGGAAACACTGAAATACCACTCAATTTGCGAGTGGTTGCAGCAACCAATCAAAACATTGCAGAGTTGGTTAAAATGGGACGATTCCGCGAAGACTTATACTTTCGCCTGAATGTCTTTCATATTGAGATACCCCCACTGCGAGATCGAAGAGAAGACCTACCCGTGATCATTGAGTATCACTTAAAACGCTTATCCAGTGCTATGGGTAAAAATGTTACTCGAATTGCTCCCAAGGCATTTCAAGTATTCAACACCCACGATTGGCCAGGTAATATCCGTGAATTGGTGAATGTGTTAGAGAATGCGATGATAATGTGTAAAGGTGATTCCATTTCCGTTTCGGATTTACCCACACATCTATTAAGCGGCGGTAGTACCATGGTTCTCAACCAGAACAATCAGGTTGACAATTATGCTGATGCAAAGGAAGAGTTTGAAAGGATATATTTTCAAGCCCTTTTACAGCAATCTGAATTGAATATCAGCAAAGCAGCTCAATCTGCAGGTTTAAGTCGTCAACATCTGCACTTGAAGTTGAAGAAGCTGAGAATCCAGAACTGATATCAACCACGATTACCCTACAAGCTGTAACAAACTAACGAGATATTCCCCTTTTTACATTCGCTCAATGTTGTTTACATTACGTAGCTTAAGATTAATTAATTGCAAGCGAAGCAACTGAGAAAGTAGATGGAATTAGTTAAAGAAGAAACCTCCCCAAGCCTGGGCGCAATCCAGGCTGAAGGGATTTCAGAAATCTATGGTACCTTTGGTCTGAAAATGACCAGCCTAAAAGGTATCGCCTCTTTTGCTACCAGTATGGCTCTCAAAATATCAGAAGAAGTTTGCCAGTTCCATCAAATTGTTCCCATTGATGTTAAGGATGATGGTACTGTTGTTATTGCCATGGCAGATCCACTGGATATGGTTGCTGTCCAGATCATCCGGGCAAAGATTAAGCAGGATGTTGCTACAGTCTGGGCTGACTCTGATGAGATTGAGTTCGCCATCGGATCCATTTTTTCCGATAAGAATACTTTCGAGGACACCCTCCAGGATCTGGTTGAGGTTGAGGATGATCTTGATGAGGAAGAACAAATTGATGAAGATAGTATTGATATTCTTCGGACGCAGGCAACAGATGCCCCTGCAGTTGTGTTTGTCAACTCATTATTGGTTCAGTCCATTCAAGAGCGCGCCAGTGATATTCATATTGAACCCCAAGAAAATAACCTCCGAATTCGATTAAGAATTGATGGAATGTTGCGTGAGTTCCCCCCAGCCAATAGAAGGCTCCAATCTGCCGTAATTGCGAGAATTAAGATCCTGGCCGATCTGGATATTGCGGAGCGGCGTATTCCACAGGATGGTCGAGTCAAATTCAAGATCATGGGTCGTAGTGTTGATGTTCGGTGTTCCACCATTCCTGGGATATACGGTGAAAAGATCGTTATGCGTATCCTTGATCAAGGGTCTACCTCCTTGATCCTAGATGATTTAGGTTTTGAGGAAGAAAAACTTATGCTTCTGAAGGAAAAGGCCAACGCTGCCAATGGTATGATCCTGGTTACAGGACCGACGGGGTCTGGAAAAACAACGACACTCTATTCAGTACTTAATTA
>CAZDVD010000110.1:0-3532 GCA_964508765.1 uncultured Lentisphaeria bacterium | reverse complement strand
AAATTTAATTATCTGTTCCTCCAACTCATAGGTATCTACCATACTCTCAGTAGATTCAGGGTTGGCAGCGTGAATCTGACGTGCAAAATAAATGCAGGCTCCGACAAAGAGATGTTTGTCCCTGTCCTTTTCTTCCAGGGTGGCTAAACGCTGGTGTGATTTTCTCAGCAGGGCATCGAAATTTTTAGCAAAGTCTTCAACATCCTTCATCATGAGTGAAATATTTTCTATCTCCAACATGGCTTCCAGGAGGGGTGCAAATTTCATAAACAAAGTTTTGCTATCTAGTGCAGTATCTTTGCTTATGATGAAAGTCAGCATATTGCAGAAAAGTCGGTGCACTGGCTCCAACTCAATGTATCTAAAAAGTGGAGCAAAATCTTTGATACCCTGACCAGCGAGATCCTGGTGAATGTTCCACCAGGGAACAGACTCAGAATCGCTGACCAGTTGAAAACCCAGGTAAACCTGTGATTCGTAGCCGGATAACTCAAGAAAGAGTCCCTGATCGCGTATCTCTTGGATGGTCCTGATATACCAGAGTCCAGATACCTGCTCCTGGAAAATGATGTAATAGCTATTTTCAACATCAAAGGATAGCGCATAAATCAGATCCTCAGAAACCAGTTGCGGCTGATCAGATGTGGGATCAGTATTAAAGTGGGTTGATGTCTTGATCCAGCCAGACTGACTATTATATGAGTTGTTCACCAAAACCAATGAGCGTTCTGTCCCGGAGTGATTTGTATAGGCAAACACGCTGTCCACTTGATGACCTTCAGCATTCATGAATGGAAATAGTCTGAAGTTGCCTGACCCGGCAAAGAGATAGCGCTTCTTCATGAGTGGGAATATCATTTCTTTGTGCCTGTTGATGAGATCTTCATCTGGGGTTTCATCCCAATAGGCCCGACGATATTCCATGCCATACTTCTCTTCAAAACCTTCAATCTGTGCATGGGCAAACATGGGTAGACCCGGTAGCGTCACCATGAGTATGGTGGCTCCAAAATATTTGTCACCCTTCCCGAATTGAGCAATGGCTGTATCTTCATCAGGATTACTCAAGAAATTCACAAAACGCTGTAAAATACGTGGATCGAATTCCAGGGTCTTGGATATCATATCGAAGAATTTACTATTCTCTTCCATCTTGAGCATATTCATAAAAGCGCTGTTATAAACTCGGTGCATACCCAGTGTACGGACAAAATAGCTTTCCATCATCCAGAAGGCTTCTGCCAGAAGAAGCGTATCTGGGACCTCTTTGGCTACCCGATCAACAACTTCACGCCAGAATTCTGCAGGAATAGCCGCTTCAAAATCAGCACCACTCATACTAAATCCTGCTCTGGAGGGGATATCCCCACCGGACCCAGGTTCTGGAAACCATAAGCGTTGGACGTGTCTTTTCGCCAACGTCATGGCAGCATCAAAACGTATAACTTTAAATTGCCGTGCTACATCGAGGATAACCTGGATAATAGCTTCTCTCAATTCAGGGTTGAGATAATTCAGTTGAGCCGTGTCGTTCCAGGGCATGGAGGTGCCATCGTTTCCGTGATAGATATAGCGGGTATTGCCATTGCGATGATCGTGAGCCTTGAAAACGACAGCTGCATCACTGCGATCATAATAATGGTCTTCCAGATGAATACTGAGATCTGGATCATCTGAAAGGTCACCACCCTCAAAACTGTAGGATGGGAAAGGTGAATTGTCGGTGCTGATATACCATTCGGGATGTTGTTTCAACCAATCTGCGTCAAGGCCAGTATGGTTTGGTACCATATCACTGGCCAGGCGTATTCCTCTTTCCCAGGCACGAACCTTTAGATTTTCAAGGGCATCAGGACCACCGATACTGGGATCGATCTGGTATTCTTTTAGTGAATATGCAGATGATTCAGCATCTGGGTTTCCACACCAGTGTTTGATCTTTTTGGAAATGCTGCTTCGATTCCAGAGGCCAATCAACCACAGAACCGTAAATCCCTGTTGTGCCAGGAGATCTAACTCCTGATCAGGAATGTCCCGCAAGGTTTTGATATCACGTTCATATTTCTTGGATAGTTGATCCAGCCAGACCAGGGAATTGCGGGCAATCATGACGACGCGGGGCATCCAATCGCTATCTTCGCTGTAATATTCACCTTCCTGGAGGTCGCCAGAATAATTGGGTGCTTGAATTTCTCCGGGACCAAAACCTCTAAAACGGTTTTCTTCTTCGAAGTGATCCAGTCCTCGGAGGAGATCCATGAGGTGATAACCTAAATAATTGCTCCAGTTCTGGCGGATATAGGAGAGTTGTCCTTCAATCGAATCAGGTGCAGCAAGAATGGGTTCCATCAGCAGATCAATCACATTCTTAGCTTCACTTCCAAAACCATCTGCATCAGCAGACCATTTTTGGATGCGCTTTAAAAGTTTATCAGAGGTCCTGATGGCTTTGTGAAAATCTTCTTTGAATACAACATTATATTTTTCAAAAGCTGGATTATTTAAAGCCAGAATGTGAACCAGCAATTCCTCAACGACGACCTGAGAATTAGGAACCGAATCCGTAGCTCCTTTAAGATAATCTCCCACTGTCTTCGAGGATGATTTATAGCTATCAGAGGGCAAGGCTTCCAGGTAGTTGGTCAGAAATTCATCCAGACCTGCTGGACTCAGCTCATCTTCAAGAAAAAGGGTGAGGTCTTTGATATAGCCAGGGTTTATTTGGTTACGGTATAGACGGATAACTTTATATGCAAGAAGAGAAAGCAGACCCATTCCATGCAGTTCGCTAGCCATAAACCCATGCTCTGGCTCAAGTTCTCCCAGCTTATGGGTGAGGTTTTGTAACTCGTGGTAATCGATTTTGAATTTGCCATTTTCGAGGGCAAACATGGGCAGGTTCAGATCGTAGGCTTGATCCAGGGCTTGGCGAAGATGAAACTCCAGGTTTGGATAGCTGGAAGTACTCTGATTGTCCACTGTTTCCGGGGTTGATTGCTTCAGCATACCTATTCCTTTAGTTCCAATTTCAGCATCAAGGTAATAACATATAAAAACCCTCTCATGCCAAGCACAAAGACAGGTCTGGATATCAGAAAATCTACTCCCAGAATCACATTAACCCCGCTGTTACATGAGCGGTAATTTACCTCTGGCACCATTTTTTGGAGGGAGTAAAAAAAATTACTTCGTTGGATTGGAGAAATGTATATTAAACCCGAAAAAATGACAAGAAGGGATATAGAGAAATGATCGATGATTTCATGGAGTCACCTGAATTTCAGGCACTTATAAAAGAATACCTGAACTACTTAAATACGTTGCTACCTGGGGTGCGCAGCAACCTCAATGACCAACTATACAAAGATGTATATAAGTTTGGCCATAATATAAAGGGAACAGGAACCAGCTACGGTTTTGAGAACCTCAGTGAAATTGGTGCTGATATCTGCAACAAAATAAAGGCTGAAGACTACTCAACCCTTGAATCACTCCTGGACAAAGTTGATACCATTTTAACCGAAGCGCTTTC
>CAZDVD010000109.1:0-3652 GCA_964508765.1 uncultured Lentisphaeria bacterium | reverse complement strand
CAAGGTATGCAGAAGGTCTGGGTTGGGCAGTTGTTGCTTCAATCGGATTTTCAGTGGGTGTTGCCATCGCCCTGAAGGTTTTCGATTGGTTCTCATCAGATATTGAAGAATGGAAAGAGATCAAAAATGGCAATTGGTCAGTTGCTATGATTTTTGTTGCCATGATCGTTATGATTGGAATTTTGGTACACAAAGTTATCTAAACCATTTCCAAGAGATTGAAAAAAGGCTGGGTTTATCCCCAGCCTTTTTTTATGCTAGTTCTTCTTGAAGGGACTCAAGTTCTTCCAGCAACTCTAAATACTTTTCTTCCAGAACCGCCTTCTCATCCATGGCGGTTTGAATTTTTTCATATTCACTGGCGAGTGCGGGATCAACCAGGATATTATCTTGATGAGCAATAGCTAATTCACATTCCTCAATGAGCTGAGGGAGTTTCTTTAGCCTATTGGTCAACTTCTTCCTGGAGTGATAGTCTGTATTACCAGGTTTTGAGGATGTCTCTTTTGGGGCTCTCGATGGTTCTGTAGACACTTCTATCTGATCTTGATTTTTACGCCACAGATAATATTCATAATTTCCTGGAAAAATGCGGATGCGCCCCTGATCCACTTCAATAATGGTATTGGTCACTGCATTCAGGAAGTGTCTATCGTGAGAAATACATACCATGGTCCCGGTGAAGCTGGCAATAGCTTCCTGAACCACATCTCTTGATCGCATATCAAGGTGATTGGTCGGTTCATCCAGAAGAATGAGATCCGAAGGAGTTGAAAGCATTTTGGCCAGAGCTAACCGGGATACTTCCCCGCCACTGAGGATTTTAATTTTTTTATCCACTGTTTCACCTGAAAAAAGAAAGCTTCCCAAGTAAGTTCGCACCTCTGTGACTATCCATTTGGGATTCTCATTGGAAATTAAATCGTAGATGGAGTCTTCCATGGGTAAGGATTCGAACTGGTGTTGAGCAAAGTAGGCACTTTCTACACCCTCTCCCCAGACCAGGTTTCCCTCACTTAGGGGTTCTACATGTGCCAACATTTTCAGAAGGGTTGATTTGCCAGCACCATTGGGCCCCACAAGACCAATTTTCTGCCCCCGCTCAAGCGTGAGGTTCAATTGATTGAAAACCTCGAGCTTTCCATATGATTTGGCTGCCCCCTTAAATTCAGCCACTATTCTGGCGGATCTACCGGGTTGAGGAATGCGAACTGAAATACGGCTCTGTTCACCTTCAGGTGGCAGTATTCGCTCCAATTTCTCAAGCTTTTTAACCCTGCTTTGAACCTGACTCGCCTTAGAATCCTTATATCTGAATCTTTCAATGAATTGTTGCGTCTCAGCTATCATTTTCTGTTGATTCCGATAAGCTGCGAGTTGTTGATCAATCCTGAGCTTTTTCTCCTCGACATATTTGCTGTAATTACCAGCATATATCTGAATGGACATGTGATCGATTTCAAATATTTGATTGATGGTCTTATCCAGGAAAGTTCGATCATGGCTGATCAAGACCAGGGCTCCCGACCATTCTTTTAAAAAGGTTTCCAACCAGATCAGGGATGCCAGGTCAAGGTGGTTTGTGGGTTCATCCAGTAGCAGGATATCGGGATGTTTAAATAGAAGTTTCGCCAGTGCAACTCGCATTCTCCATCCACCACTGAATTGATCGAGAGGAACCTTCATCTGCTCAGGAGTGAATCCAAGGCCTCCCAGAACCTTTTTGGCCTCCGATTCCAGACTCCAGCCATTGAGCCGCTCAAATTCAGCCTGTACTCGGCCCAATTTGTTTAAAAGCTGTTCATTGTCAGGTTCCTGGGCAATCTGCAGGGATAATTCTTCAATCTTAACTTCCAACTCACCGACTTCAGGTATCTCGTTCAAAACCTCATGCAGAATGGTCTCTTCAGAAGAAGCGGTGATTTCCTGAGGTAAATATCCAATAGTGACTTTTCGATCTACCTGTATCTGTCCCTTGTCTGTATCTTCTTCACCTACAATCATCCTGAGCAGGGTGGTTTTTCCCGAGCCATTGGCTCCTACCAGGCCTACTCTGGAACCTCTTTTAATCACCAGATCCAGAGCCTTGAACAAGGTCTTGTCAGGATAGGTTTTGGTGATATTGTGAAGATTGATCATGGCAAAAATTTATTTGGGCAAATCATACTTTCGCTTATCGACTTCTTCGTGTTCCCGATAGAGTGTGAGAACATGACCGATGAGACTCACAAATTGCGCATGAGATCCTTCCTGGATTTCATCAAGGAATTTTTCCTTTTCCTCTTTAAAGGCGATGAACTTCACCTTCACCATCTCATGGCTATTCAAGGCTGTCTCAATACTCTGAATTGATTGTGTAGTAACACCAGCCTTCCCTATTTGAATCACAGCCTTCAGAGGGTGAGCTTTTGATTTTAAGTATTTTTTTTGTTTTGAGCTAAGTGCTTCCATTTTATTCCTTATCCCCTGCTTACCCTCGAATTGGCATATTGGGCACAACAGGTCCTTGAGTCTTTTCCGGTGATCTCCGCAAAAAGTCATTAATTAATAGGTGGTAGAAACTTACACCCACAGCATACATAGCTGCAGTAATAAGAAAAATTTGATAATATTCTAACTCGAGATGTCTAAGCATCTGAAAAATTTTCGCACTGATGAACCAGGATGCGCTCCAGATGCTTGAGCTCATGGCTGAAATCAATTCCTGATTTCGTGGACCAACATATTTCATTCCCAGCTCGCTGGTCATTGGACCTGCCATATTCATGAAGGGTTGACGCATCATGAAGGCAGCAATAGCAACATAAAAAGCCCAAGAATATGCCTGAGCGAGTTGTGTCATAGCCAGAATCACGAGAAAAAGAATAGCCAGGGATTGAGGAATCAGGATCGCAACCCTGAAGCCAAACTTGCGGCGAATAATGGGGATGAATAGCGTCGATAGAAATACAATCAATGCAGTTCCAGCGCCAATGAGACTGAAAGTGTCTGAATCCACTTTAAAAACACTATTGAAAAATAAATTGACGAAAGGAATCGTTAACCCGGCGCCAACGGCTATCAAGAAATTTGGGAAGAGCACCCGACCTATCAATTTCCAATCGTAGTCTGACCTCAGCACTTTTAAATTGTTGAAAAAACTACTTGAAATCGAACGAGGCTTGGCCTCTTTCATTTGTATCACCAGTAGAAACGATAGTGAGCTGATTGCAATGATCACCAGCATGATATGAAATTCATCCAGGGGGATGGTCACCCCTCCAATTACAATGGCATTCATGCGAGAGAGAAGATTAATCAATGAGCCCGAGACGATTGTGGCCAGAGACCAGGTCGAAAAATTCAAGGAGATCGCCTCTGACACTACCTCCTCAGGTGCAGAACGCATAATATATGGTAAGCCACAGACATTGAGAATCATGAACGAGATGCCCCATAGAACGAAACCTAATGTGATTCTGGCCTCATTACCTCCCTCAATGGAGAGAAGTAGGAACAGACTAAAAAGAGGAACCAGAAGACTCGCTGTAAGAAAGAAGGGTTTGAGAGCCTTCCCTTTAATAAAAATGCCTAGGGGGAAGGCAAAAAATAAAATCCCTAAGAAACGAAATGAATTAAACTGAGCTATACTTTCGTCCGCATAGCCTTTTTT
>CAZDVD010000108.1:0-3667 GCA_964508765.1 uncultured Lentisphaeria bacterium | reverse complement strand
GATTGTGCATTCAGATCAGCGCAAGTATACCATCTTAATAGTTTGGCTGAATGTCTCTGTTTGTAGTCTACAGAAATACACTCCCGTACTCACTGGATTTCCTGCTGATCCAATCCGTTCCATTGCACCTCATATTTACCAGGGGGTTTGTCTGTATCTTGGAGTATCATGATTTCTTGACCCCGAATATTGAAGACTGCCAGTTTGACTGAGCCTGCCTCGGTCCGGCTGTAGCTGTTTTCTGGGTTTACTGGTTGCTGAGCTAGTGCAGCGTTTTCTGTAGGAAACATCTTCACTGCACGCCTGTATGGGCGTATTCCGTCTTCACCCTTTGGACTACGCCGCGACAAGCACGATTCGTCAATACTACTACCTTTACCAGGATTCAGTACTCGAGCTGACCCGCCCTGGTTTTGTGACCAAGTACAGTACCTGAATTAGAGATACGTATAAAGACATCGTTATTGACTTACTTTTCTGAAATAGTTTAAAAATGCTGCAAGCTGGGTCTGTTTATCAAATTTTTCCAACATCAACTTGCGCCCATTCTCACACATTTCAGCAAAAGCTTCCTTATCAATCCACAATTCAGTAATCGCATCAGCAAGCTGCTGATTGTCTCCCGGTTCTACCATATAACCGGTTTTACCATTCTCAACAATTTCCGGCACACCGGCCATCTTTGATGATACAACAGGAATTTTCATGGACATGGCTTCCAGCAGCACATTGGGCAAACCTTCTTTGAACAAACTGGAGAGAACCAGAGCATTAATGCGTTCAAAGACATAGATAGGCTCACGAGTAAATGGGAAAATTGTCACATGTTTTTCCAAACCCATCGTTTTTACTTTGTCTTTTAGCATCTGCTCATCCGGTCCCTCACCTACCAGCATTAAATGCACATTTGGGAGTGATCCTTGCACCAGTTTGGAAATTGCATCCAAAAGCACCGGTTGTCCCTTTCTTTCTTCAAAAGTACCTATACAGCCCAAAATAGGCGACGCTTCCGCAGGCATTGGATAGCGTTTCAGAGCTTCCGGTTTTCTGGCAGGATCCGGAGTAAAAAGATCAACTTCAGTACCCTGATAAATCAATTCTACCAGATCAGCTGGAATTTTATAATCGTTTATCAAATACTTGCGGGTAAAATCTGTAATGGTAATCACTTTGGAGTTAATGGTTTCATCCGGTAAGTAGAATTCGCGCAGATAATCCGGTACAATGGTTCCCGTCTTAGGTATGAGAACCGTATCCAAACCGTATTCCTTGATGACTTCTCCGGCGAATACCGAACAGTGAAATGAATCCCGTGGTGGGTGAACTGTGCAAACTGCCACATCACAGACGCTCAGGGCTTCATTCCAAATACTTTTGCTTAGCTTGTCTTTGGAAACAACCTGGTCATAATCATAAGTAATAACATTGGCACCGTCATTACGGCATTCATCAGCTACCCAACTTCCCTCTGGAGCCAGTATTGTAACAGTTTCACCTTGTCCTAAGAAATAACGATTTGCCTCTGTAACCCATATTTGAGTACCACCGCGAAAATGTGTGTCTTCAATAAACCCAATATTCATAAATTTCCCCTACTTATTATTAAACAATTCTGTTAGTATTTTCTTAAAGATTTCTCCCATAATCTCTTTCCCATATCTCAGATGAGCAGCATTCCGGTTATGAGCAATGCGATCCTTGATTTTTTCCGGGAATAGTGAAACTCGAGTTACTTCATCCAGGAAGGTATCCGACATTTCTTCCTCAGGAAAAAGAGTGTACTGAATTTGCTTTTCCGCGGTTAAGTCCTCTCCTACTGCATCAGCAAAAACTTCTTCGGGAAAATAGCAGCTGCAAATAATGGGGATCTCGCTGGCGCTGGCCTCGCCAATTGGTAATCCCCTCCCTTCAGTTTCACTGGGAAAAAGAACAGCATCGGCAAGTCGGTATATATCCTCTATGCAAAGTGGATCAAATCCATTTTCAGCAAAGCTGGGATGATTTTCGGTCCCCACCGAAAATGCCAGGAACAATCGCTCAGCGATGGCTGGAGGAACGCTATTGATTACATCTATAAATGCTCTAATTACAGTCTCAAGGTCAGCTTGATGCTCGATAGGGACAGGTCCGGTAATATGGAGTACAATCTGGCGTTGAGTGTCTTTTTCAAACTCCTCTCTAAAAGCCGGGTAGTGCAACAGTGAGCCGATTAACTGACAATCCTTTTCTATCCGTTTGCGAGAAATAACCCTGGTTGGCTGTAGATAATAGATAAGTTGGTTTGAGCTTAAGTCCAGATTCAAACCCTCCCGGGCACCACATACCAGTGGTTTTTGATCAGACATCCATACATTTAAATTGTCATAATGCTGCTGGATGGGAATGGGATGGATAATCGGCTGACCATCCGAAAGAATGTAGGCCATACGCCTACGAACTGATTTTACATCAGCACTGGTGTATATATGAAAGAATTTATCACTGAGGGAGGTGGAAATTTCACAAACCCTGTCCTTTAAAAAGCTGTATTCCTCAATCAGCTTCTCGGATTGCAGGCGATTGATGTTGACTTGAATCCATCTCCTCCCGTTCCAGGGATATATCCTTCCAAAAAGTGAAAAGAAAGACTGATGATATATATTTCTAAAAAAGTGATCCCTGGGACCGGGAGCTTCACCGGGTTTTCTCTCAAAAGCAGGTTTGCCGCTTTCCCAGTAAAAATCGTGATTGGAGTTTAATACATAAGTTCCCATTGCCTCACTAACCAGAACAACAGCTAGTCCAAGGGCCAGATTTCCGGGATTTGAAGAGATATTTACCGGGATCAATAGTGTGATTCCATTTTCGGCAAGATAATTCCCCAATCTTTCTGATAGCGAAACTGCTTGTTTCCATATTTCAGCCACCAACTCGTCGGGTTCCTGATTGTCTTCAGACATATCTTCATAAAAGAGTTTTGCAAACCACTTACCCTGGTCCCATTTAGACCAACCGTTAGCACCCTGTATATGAAATCGCTTCCAATCTGGTTTAAGAATTGAATCTGCCTGGTGGGAAAAATCTCCTCCGATGAAGTGAATATCGGGCTTTCCATTCTCAGAAAGCAGGTCATTCAGAGATTCTGCATATTTGGCGATCTCTATTGAAACACCATCAATACCATAATCAAAGGTTAGAAATGCCAAGCCTTTGTGCGAGCTTTGAATTAAATCATTGTATGTGGTTGATGTTTGCGGGGGATTAATTTGTTGGAAGTCTGTAAGTATCCGGTCTACGTCTTGCCAATTCCCCGGATCAAGATTTTTCAACTTGTCCATCATCTGTGTATATAGAATTTTTATACTCATTAACTTCCCATCAAGTAGTAAATAATGCATCATTCATAATGTATTGCATAGCGGTGAAACAATTCCCATAAGGTTTATTGTCCAATGAATCTAATTCGTGTTTGTCTATAAAGTAGTTGTTTACCGAAACCTAGATTCAACTCGTAAGTGCAATTTTTTGGTTTCCTAAGAATACATCATTGGGAGTTCTAAATCCAAGACGTTTCCTTGGTCTATTATTTAATCTATCCATGACAAAGCGTTCATCAGACCTATCAATGTTAGAGAAGTCCATACCCTTAGGAAAGTATTGACGTATCAGTCAGTTATAGGGTAGTAAG
>CAZDVD010000107.1:0-3685 GCA_964508765.1 uncultured Lentisphaeria bacterium | reverse complement strand
CAGCGCCAAAGCCCTGAGTGATCATATATATCCTCACCTCCATAACATGGGTATTGATACCTCTGGCAAGGTGGCTCGATATTACTACTACCTCACACGTCAAACCGAGTATCTGGTATATCTTATTGAAGGAGCTTTTATGACAAATCCTGAGGAGGAGATGTTCTTGCTTTCAGAAGAAGGACTTGATGCATTGGCATTGGTTGCCTTTAAGGGTCTGGAAGAATTTCTGGAAGACAAAGCCGAGACACCATAGCAGATTTTTATTTCTTGCCATTAGCAATTAAGTACACACTTTTCCGGTTTTGAACTGCCAGCTTAACCTCTAGATTGTAGACCTGATCAAATCAGACTGATAGTATATTATAATTGAGATAAATGATTTAACGAGAGGAACGAATACCGATGTCACTTTTTAACCTGAGCTACAAAAGCATAAACGAACTTCCCGAGGGTCAAGAGGCCTTCATTTTCGGTATTTTTTCTGATTCTGGAGTCACGTCAAAATTTAAAGAGGCCCATCCAAAGCTCTCAAAAACGTTAACTCTTGCCATGGAGAATGGTGAATTCGAGGGTAAGCTAAATCAGGTTATTGTCATGTACTCCCCTGATTGTGAAACAGCCACCCGTTACATCGCAATCGGTCTCGGCGATACAGCAAAATATACTCCTGACTTCCTCCGCCAGGCCAGTGCGACTGCTGCCAAAAAATGTATCGAACTCAAACTGGGCACATTTGCCATCGAGTTTATGGGCGAAGACATTTTGGATAACGATGATGCACAAGCCTTAGCTGAAGGACTTGTCATGGGAAGCTACCGTTTCTTGAATTATCAGAAACAAGCTGATGATGCTTATGCTGGAATTCAATCAGTCATCGCGACTGCACATGCTAGCATCTCAGGTCCATTGGACTATGGAATGAAAATTTCGGGCGGTGTTGCACTAGCCAGAGATCTTGGCAACCATCCTTCAAACATTGCGACGCCTACCTATCTTGCTGACACAGCTGAAGCCATAGCCAAAAAAGGTGGTATGAAAACCACTATTTATAACCGGGAAGATTTCGAAAAATTAGGTTTTGGTGGAATCAGTGGTGTTGCACAGGGTTCAGACGTTCCACCTAAATTCATCATTATGGAATATATGGGTGGTGGTAAAGATGCTAAGACTTTAGGACTGGTTGGTAAAGGACTCACCTTCGATTCAGGTGGTATTTCAATCAAGCCATCTGCAGGAATGGATGAGATGAAATTTGATATGCTCGGTGGCGCAGCCGTCCTGGGAATTATGTCAGTTGTTGCTGAAACCAAACCCAATTTGAATATCATTGCAGTGGTCCCCTCTACCGAAAACATGAACGGTGGCGAGGCTTATAAGCCTGGTGATATCCTGACAGCCTATAATGGCAAAACAATTGAAATTTTGAATACCGATGCAGAAGGTCGCCTCATCCTGGCTGATGGCCTCGCATATATCACTGATAAGTATGAGCTGGATGGTGTGGTGGACTTCGCAACGCTGACCGGTGCAGTGGTTGTTGCACTGGGTCGCCGCTACAGCGGCATAATGACCAACGACCAGGAATTTGCTGACCAGCTGATCAAGGTTGGTGATAAAACTCAGGATCGTGTCTGGCAATTGCCTTTGGATGATGAATACGCTGAAGATATTAAATCAAAGATTGCTGATATAAAAAACCAGGGAGTTCTAAGAGAAGCTGGAACCATAACAGCTGGCGCTTTCCTTAAAGAGTTTGTTAAAGAAGGTACTTCCTGGTGTCATGTGGATATCGCTGGATCTGGATGGCTTAAAAAGGGTCGTCCCTACCTCCCAGGCGGACCTTCTGGAGCAGGTGTACGGCTCATTATGGAATTAATTAGAAGTTGGGAAAAATAAACTTTTGAGAACGTATCGTATAGCAGTTGACGGTATGGGTGGGGACAACGGTCCCAAAGCTGTTGTCGGAGGTGTCTGTAGGGCCTGTGAAGCTGGTGATCTTCAAATTCTACTTGCTGGTGATCAGAAAATTCTTGAAGCTGAATTAACTCATTTTCCAAAGGTCAGGAAATACATCGAGATCGTTGATGCTCGCCAATCCATTCCCATGGATGCCAAACCAAAAGAAATATTTGACAAGTATCCCCATTCTTCCATGATCAAAGCTGCCGAAATTGTTTCCACTGGTCAGGCTGATGCCCTCATCTCAGCTGGAAATACGGGTGCCCTCATTCTGGCAAGCGCTCAAAAGATTCCCCGTATCAAAACAGTCCACAGAACTGCCCTGGCTGCTGTGTATCCCACCAGTAATCAACTTAATCGCAAAGATATTTTTTCTCTCATCCTTGATGTAGGAGCCAATACAACCGTTGATCGTGATCATATGATTCATTTCGCACTCATGGGAAATGCTTATGCTCAGAAAGTTACTGGAATAGAAAGACCGCTGGTTGGACTATTGAATATGGGCTCTGAGAATAATAAGGGCGGTCCCAAATACGTTGAGGTCAACCGAATTCTGGAATCCCTCCCCCAGATCAACTTCTATGGTAATATTGAAGGCAGCGACCTCATGAAGGGCGTCGTTGACGTGGTGATTACAGAAGGATTTAAAGGAAATATTGCTGTAAAGACCATGGAAGGAATGGCTGAAGCTGCCATGGGATTAGGACGCATGGCCTTTCAGAAGAAACTTATCTGGAAAATCGGTATGATCATGCTCTCAGGTGGAATTCGCAAAGTCAAAAAAATTAGCGACTATCAGGAATATGGTGGTGCTCCTATCTTGGGACTCGAAAAATTAGTTCTGAAATGCCATGGTAAATCTACTCCTCGAGCCATTGACAACGCCATTAAGCTGGCCGTTAAATGTTCACGCGACGAATTGGTTGCTAACATGAAAGAAGCCATCAACGCTTTTGAGCAAGAATTTACTCATCCTGATTATGATCATATCACAGGCTATGATACCTAAACAATCCATTCAGCTTTTTGAAATAAATATTGATATCACCTTCCCCTGACTTAAAATTGATCGAAATTGAGTTAAGCAGATGAAAACAGCAAAATTGATATCAATATTAGCTCGATTGTTCTTTTTACTTGTCCTGGCAGGCATGCTCCAGGCTGGTCGTCCAGCCATCAGCGAAAACTCGGAACTTGCATCGTATGCCCAGGATTTGTATCGACAAAAGGGAATTAACATGTCACGCTCAGCGTTTGATTTGCAGAACAAAGAATCATGGGGCCGAGTGTTTATCATTCGAATTGTCAGTCGCAATACGACACTTTCAGATGATCTCCTCCAGGCATTTTTAGTTGGAGGGGCTGTTTCTCAACATGCCAAATCACCGATGAGCCAGATCGTGGTGATTGCTGAAGTCGAATTCAGTAACCGTAAAGCCATGGTACTCAGAGCTGATGGTACATGTTGTGAGAAGTTGTATAATAATAGAATGAGCGCAGAGGTCTTTACACAGGACTGTCTGCGAATGGAATAAAATTAGTAAACTGAGTGGAATATGAAAAAGGAGAATAGAATGTTCAAGAAATCAATGCTATTTATGGGTTCTTTGCTGCTTATGGCATCTTCAGTCTTTGCAGTAAGTCCTTTCGAGGTCAGCGTCTGGTCAAGGTATGCAGAAGGTCTGGGTTGGGCAGTTGTTGCTTCAATCGGATTTTCAGT
>CAZDVD010000106.1:0-3706 GCA_964508765.1 uncultured Lentisphaeria bacterium | reverse complement strand
TATTTTGCCATGACACATTGGCCGGAAATTGGAGACTGGTTTAAGGAGCATCCAGATCAAAACTGGAATTCCATGTTAAGAAGTTTGAGCTATTTCGATACAAAAAATATGGCTGCATCCATCAACTGCCCAGTAATTATGAACGTGAGTCTGCAAGATCCGATTTGTCCCCCAAAAACAAGCTTTGCCACCTATAACCTGATTAACAGCCCCAAGGAATATAGGATTCACACATACTCAGGTCATTGGCAACCAAAGTCTCACTATGACAAAATGTTTGTCTGGCTAAGGTCGAAATTCAAAATGGATTAATGAATCGGTCCCCTCAAGATTCCCCATCTAACCAGGCCACAATGACATCCCCATGACAGTCCTTAGGCTTGCAATAGCAGCCAAGAGTTTTACCCTTTAGCTCCAGGACGGATTCTCTGAACAGGGAATCTGTTTCAATTCGATGTAGAAAATCTTTGGTGAAGTGTTGGATGCAATCAGTTCGATCATGAGTCTTCTTGCAGATTTTGCACCATCCGATGTGATGCGGATTCCCCAGCCATCCTTCAACGCTAGACTCAATACTGTCGGTTAACATGTGAGCGTACTTCTCAATCCCCCTACCGATGTATACATCACAAGTGTCTGTGGCGATATTCACAATGGTTGTTTCTGCATGTATTGTAGTTGCCATTAATAATGCACCAGCAAATAAATGAGATAGAAATTTAAAGACATACACTGAATTAATTGGCTGCATTCAATAAATCATAGTAGGACAAATAAACATCATTTTCATCACTTGCGCTTTTGAGCATGTCCAGGACCAGAGGCCATTCCTGATCAAATTTCACAAGCTCTTCCCTGGCTGACGAAGGATTCATATCTATCCGATGGCCCGTTTGCGCAACTCTGACCATGAGATCATTAGAATATTCTGATTTATCCCAGTTATGCCGTGCCAGAAATTTGATGAATCTGATCATCTCATCGAATTGACCCTGCTTACCAGAGAGTAGCTTCACATCATACTTTGGTAGCTTCACTTTTATTGTGATCTCTTCGTCGACGGAAAAGCTCTCCGTTTTAATTACTGTACAAAGACTTTGACCCTCATACGACCAACTCGTCTTCTCGGCATTGATAAAAACTTCCTCCGGTGGGAGCGTCAAGGCGAGTTTGACTATATAGGACCGAGTCGTGTTCATACCCTCGAAATGACCTGAAGTAGCTCCAATTTTGATCGACATATCGCGACGTTTCTGCGAAAATTCAACAGGAGTAGTTGAGAATGCTTTATTTATGTATTCATTGGTATTGCCATGATCATCATAAATCGAGGTAGAACCTGACTTGCCGGGATAAATAGTTAGAATCATTGGGTCCGTACCATACTCACCCGAAGTTTTATCCCTGGAAGCATTTGGAATGATTGCCCCCGCTTTGACATACAGCGGGATTTCATTTAGCGCGAATGATCGTTGATGGATCATATTCCCGTCCAGAATAGTACCTGACATCATTTCGATCCACTCACCACCTGGGAGCCAGATGTCCTTCTGAACAAATAAACTGTTCTCGGGTATAGGCTGGGTAACTGGTGAAGCAATGATATCATTCCCGAACATATACTGGTTTTTGAAATTATAGGCATTATCAGCTTCGGGAAACTCCAGATACATAGGTCGGCACAGTGAAATTCCAGTGTCGTGGGCTTCTCTGGCTGCAGAGTAGATATAGGGCAACATCGCTTTCCGTAAGTGAAAGGCCTCACGCATGATGTAAAATTCATCCAGAGGATAAGCCCATATCCTGCGTTCAATTCCATTGGAATAATTCGCCTTCGTAGCGTGTGTACGGAAAATAGGGCTGAAAATCCCAAACTGGATCCAACGTGTATACAACTCAGGCGTGCTTTCTCCCCGCATATGTCCACCTATATCATGACTCCAGAAACCAAAACCTACATTGGCTGCGGTGGCTGTGAAATAGGGTTGATAGTCCAACGATTTCCAGTTGATGTAGGTGTCACCTGAAAAACCGATCTGATAGCGATGGTTGCCCAGACCCCCGTAGCGATGGAAATTCATGGGACGAGCTTTTCCCTGACGCTCCATATCACTGAAAAATACATAATTCAGATAAAAGGTCGGGTTCACACCGGGGATGCTGGTGGTGCTCCACTGCTGCCAGTCAAGCCACCAAAAATCAACGCCATCCTTTTGCATGGGGTGCAGGATGATGTCCATGAAATTTTTAGCAAAATCTTTATTCACGATATCAAATGGAATAAATGCTTCTGTCGCAGGGTCGACACCCATGGCTCTGGCCATCTCTGGATATTTCTCTTCAAACGGTTGAATTCCAGATGCCGGGTGCAAATTCATGCAAACTGTTAGCCCTTTTTCTGCTGTCCATTCCAGGAAATTTTTAGGGTTCCCAAAGTAGTTTTTATTCCAGGTAAGACCTGTCCACCCGAAGTCCTCTCCAGCACCATCTTTCTTCTTTTTTCCATTTTCATCAAACCATTCCGGTTTGCTAGTAAGATGCCAGTCCATATCCACCACCAGAACATCAAGGGGAACATCGTGGATATCATATTCATTTACCAATTCTCTATATTCCAGATCAGTATACTCCCAGTATCTGGACCACCAGTTTCCAAAGGCATATTTTGGTGGAAGGGCAATTTTCCCTGCAATATCTGTAAAGTCCTTGAGTGCTGCTTTGTAGTCCAGTCCGTAGCAGAAGAAGTAGAAATCCTGTTGGTCTTTCTCAGGTCGAGGCATGACCCAGGCCCACTCTGAGTTGTCAAATAGAGGACGCTCAGAATCATCAACAAGAACCCAACCTTCAGTTGAAAGGATTCCAGGTTGTAAAGAAATCGGGACCTTCCCGGACCACTGCATGATCTCACCATCAAATCCATCCAGGGTTCGTCTGGTTCCCAGGAGGTTTCCCTTATTCTCCTGTCCAGGCTTCCATTCCTTTTTCTTACTGTCAAGCTTGAAATTGATATTGAGGTTATCTGCATCAAATTTGCCACTGTCAATTTTGTATTTCAGGGTGAAATCCCTGCCAGAGATTTCGAGCCATCCCTTCTTTGTTCTAATCTTGAATTTCGGAACCGGCAAATTTCGGTTCACAAATGCTAGAGAGGCATGATCTTCAAAGACCCCGTCTTCCGCCCACTCCATACGGACAACACCTGATGTTAAAACTGTAAAACGGGCATTTCCTGAAATGACAATTGCATCGGGATGAGCGACTGGGTTGTAGTCTGCTGCTACCGCACTAATCACGCCGATACAAAAAGCGAGTGTTATGAAAAAAGACTTCATCTATGACTCCCATTTACACAAAAAGTTTGGTTCATATTGAAAAGTTATTATTCATCTCCAAAGAGAGATTTCAACCAGTTCATAAAGCCTCCTGAGGATTCCTGTTGCTCCTCTATCTCAGCATCAAAACTAAAATCAGCAACCAGAGCCAGATGGTCGGAGGCTACTTTAGAATCTGAGCGAAGTAATCCATTTTTCTGTAGCTGTTCATCCGTCATGGTGCGGGTGTTCAATATGAAGTTATTTTTAACATGGATAACGTTATCTGTATAAACAAAATAATCCAGTCGTCCCGGACTATAGCCTTCCCCATTGTTTTGCCATGAAAAGGCAACCCGCTCTGACACATGCTCGGGATACAGATCTCTGAGTGT
>CAZDVD010000105.1:0-3719 GCA_964508765.1 uncultured Lentisphaeria bacterium | reverse complement strand
GTGATGTTGGGGTTGAAGCCAACGAACCGACTGGGAATATTTTTTACCTGCGCCTCCCCAGCTAAACCCATTATTGATCAGTCCTAAATTCCCAGCAGATCAGCCCACTTGTTTTTTTAAAGGCAAGCGGGATATTCGCTTTCCAGTCAGAGCTGCGATGGCATTCATCAGTGCTGGCGGAGTTGGTGGAACGGGTGGTTCGCCAATCCCGGTAGGAGGCTCCGAGCTTGCTACAATATGGATATCAATCTCTGGCATTTTGTCCATCTTAAGCAACCGATAATTGTGGAAGTTGGTCTGTTCAACTTCACCATCATTTATGGTTATTTCCCCATACAAGGCTGCCGTTAGACCCATGACAATACCACCTTCAACCTGGGCTTTGACACCATCAGGGTTGATGACAGTTCCACAATCAACCGCCGCAGTCACTCTCTCAACGTTTATACCCCTTTTAGCAGTCGATACTTCAATGACTATGGCGACATAACTATTATATGAATAGTGAACAGCCAGCCCACGACCCCGGTTCTTTTCAGGTGGTTGACCCCAATTGGAATGTTTTTCAACCAGGTCTAATACACCAAGATGGCGCGGTTTATTCTTGAGCAGTTTCCGACGCAATGCCAGAGGATCTTGTCCCGTCTTGAGGGCCACTTCATCCAGCATACATTCATGGACGAAGGCATTTTGAGTATGTGCCACAGATCGCCAAGCCCCAATGGGAATAGGCTGCTCAGTCATTACATAAGAAACATTCTGATTTGGAATATCGTAGGCTAACTCATCAGCCCCCCCTGTAAGAATTGGAGCCCAACCATCCTTTGGTCCAGACAGTTTATGTGACCAGGTGATGAGATTATCTTGCTTGTCTAAGCCCACGCGGACTCGATGCACTGAACTGGGACGATAAAAGCCGTTTTTTAAATCCTCATCACGAGTACGTATGACTTTCACAGGCAGGTCTGTAAGTTGCGCAGATTCTACGGCGTCATGGACAAAATCACTCTGTAACTTTCGCCCAAAAGCTCCACCCATGCGGAGTGTATGGACTTTAATATTTTCATCAGCAAACTGAGTCACACTTTTTCCAGCCCACCATGCTGCACCAGGATTTTGGGTAGGAGCCCAGATTTCACAGATTCCATCATGGATATGTGCCGTACAATTATTAGGCTCCTGGGGAGCATGATCCAGATAGGGAAATTCAAAGGTCAGGGCAATTTGTCTTGCCGCAGTTTTAAGGACTTTGGCTGCGTCCCCTTCAGATTTGATAATGGTTCCCTCTTGCTTCAGGGCAGCATGAAACTCATCTGATATCTGCTGGCTATTCAATTCAGCATGGGGTCCATCATTCCATTTCACCACAAGTTTCTTGCGTCCCTGAAGTGCTGCCCAGGAATTTTCAGCGAGAATGACTATGCCAGTAGAGATGGCTGCTACTTTTGTAACACCTCGCACTTTAAGGGCTTCGGTTGCATCGAAAGAGTCAACGCGACCTCCATATTTTGGGATGCGAGCCACAACTGCTGTTAGCATTTCGGGAAGTTCAAAATCATAGCCAAATTTGATGCTTCCATCCACTTTTCCCAGACCATCGAGACTTTTGTACGCTTTGCCAATGATTCGAAAGGTTTTGGGATCCTTCAAAATTACATTTTCAGGGACAGGAAGTGTATTTGCCAGTGCCACCAGAGATCCATAGCTCAATTTGCGGTCACTTCCAGAGTGAATGACATAGCCAGATTCAGCATGACACATAGACACGGGTACATTCATGGTTGTAGCTGCCGCCTGGATTAACATGGCTTTGGCAGTGGCACCGGCCTTTCTCAGGCGATCATATTGGGTCCGAACACTGGCACTTCCGCCCGTAGTTTGTGAACCATAAATCTGATTCAGATCTCCCTGGATGACTTTGATTTTGCTCCAATCCGCATCCAATTCTTCAGCGACAATCTGGGGTAGAGCTGTATAGATCTTCTGACCCATCTCGCTACGGGGCATAATGACACTTATGGTATCGTTGGAATGAATTTCCAAATATGCATTGGGCGCAAAAATGATTTCCTCACCTGATTCAGCATCTTTGCCGCTCAATGGCCAGCAAAACCCAAGGACAAGAGCTGCGGTACTACCTGAGCTTAGCTTTAAAAATTGGCGTCGATCGAGGCGGTTAATATCAAATAAATTCATCTTAAGCCTCCTCTTCTGCCGTATGGATGGCTTTCTTGATACGCTGATACGTTCCGCATCGACACAGGACTCCCTTCATGGCATTGTCGATTTCTGCGTCAGAGGGATGTGGATTCTCTTCCAGTAAACTCACGGCCGTCATAATCTGACCTGGTTGGCAGTAACCACACTGAGCCACCTCATCCGCAATCCAGGCTTCCTGGACAGGATGGAGACCCTTTTTTCCCAAACCCTCAATGGTCAGAACCGTTTTCCCCTCAACCCTGGAGATGGGGAGGGTACAAGATTTGCGTGGTTTACCATCGACATGGACGGTACAGCTCCCACAGAGCCCTTTGCCACAGCTGTATTTGGTTCCTGTGAGCTTCAGAGTGTCTCGTAACACCCATAGCAGAGGTGTCTCTGGAGCAATATCAACAGATTGCTTTTTTCCATTCAGGGTAAAAGTGATTAATGTCATGATAGGACCCCTCATATGATTTGATTAGATCGTGGCGAAATCTAAGCGGAAATCATAGAGGCGGGAATTAAAATCCATGTTGAAACGTGGCAATTGAGGAAAGTGCATGTTCGTTTAGGTAGATAATACTTCGATAAATATTTTGAGGGACTCATGAAAAAAGTGGTATTCCCCTGGTGGTATTAATGATGACCAGTCTTTCCATGTGCAAATCTGCTGAATGGACCACTGTCTCTGGTGGTCAATTTACCATCCAGAGCAGTATGCATAGCCCTTTTCCACATCCTGATAGAGCCAATGGGCATATATACAATGATAGTCTATATAGCTTCGAGGAGCACTATAACGATTCCTCAGTGGGGCTTTTTATTCCCGATCATTTTGTTCCCAATGAGACAGTGGATCTGGTATTTTATTTCCACGGCTGGGGAAATAGCATTCATGAATCAATTGAGAAATTTGAGCTTCTGAAACAATTTTCAACCAGCAAGACAAATGCAGTGTTTGTCTTCCCCGAGGGACCACAGGATGCTCCTGATTCATTTGGAGGAAGATTGGAAGAGCCAGAGATGTTTGGAGCTCTGGTTGGCGACGTCTTGGCATTCTTAAGACATGAAAAAAAGTGAAAAATGCCATTCCAGGGAAGATCATATTGGCTGATCATAGTGGCGCTTATCGTGTCATTTCTTTTATCCTGAATCGTGGGGGCTTGACTGAGAATATATCAGAAGTTTATCTGTTTGATGCTCTCTATGGCCAGGTTGAAAATTACACACATTGGTTGGAAAAATATGATGGCAGGTTAATCAATATTGTTACCCCAAAGGGGGGGACCATGAGGAATAGTTCTGATTTAATCGATGATTTGAATGACTGGGATGTACCGAATTTGAAACTTGATACGAATACGGTCACTGAAGTGGAGCTGAGACAGGAAAAGATCATTTCTATCTTCACAACTTTAGGTCATAGTGAGGTAATAAATCCATTTTTTGAGTTTTCATTAAAACTTGAATTCAACTCGTAAGTGCAACTCAAAAGATATTGCAAAAGGGGTAAGCTG
>CAZDVD010000104.1:0-3770 GCA_964508765.1 uncultured Lentisphaeria bacterium | reverse complement strand
GCAAAGGAATTTCTGGAGCACTTATCATGTCAAATTTCTATGCAGCCTATCTCAATGAAACGCAGAAGAACCTGCCTTTGGCAACTCTCATGAGTAACCTCAACAAATATTTGACCAATGAAACAGAGCTTGATGAGCAAATTACCTTTTTCTTTTCAAAAATGGATGTGGATGAAGGTATTATTCGCTATGTGAACGCGGGTCATCCTGCACCGATCATCTTTCACAGTGACGGAAGTCTCGATCGCCTTGAGAGTGGAGGGCCCCTGCTGGGATTTGATCCAGAGTTTACCTATGAGATGGGGGAGGTCAGACTTCAGAGCGGTGACCTGTTGCTCATGTACACTGATGGAGTCACTGAGACGATTGGAAGTGCCGGGCAATTGTTGGATGAGAGTGGTTTGATTACTGCTGTTCAAGATCACCTCACTCAGGATGTCAGTCTCATTGCCAGCCATCTGCTGGAAAAAATTGAAAAATTCAATCGTAAATCCTCTTTTGAAGATGATGTCACCTTTATCGTGGGACGCTATTCAGGTATACCTGCTGAAGTGGCTGAGAATGTGGTTGGAGAATCTGAATAATTAGCAATTTGATCTCCCTGCTCACCTTATCGCAATCCGTTAGGGATACCCAATTTTGAGAGTCAAAAAATGTCTTGCGAATCCTCGATTTATAGAGATTTTTGGAGGCTCAATATTTGGCTTGAATTATTATTATATATGCTTCTCAGCAACCAACAAAAAACCAGATTTTATGCCATCTCTCATGGTATGAATCATTTAATCATATACGCTTAATATAACGAGGAGTTGAGAATGAAAGACTATTTGACAAAGGATATCCGAAACGTTGCCATTGTCGGCCACGCTTCGTCAGGTAAGACCGCCTTGACTGAAGCGATGCTACATTCTGCAGGGCTAACCACACGGATGGGGACCATTGCAGAAGGAAACACAAAATCTGATTATCGACCTGAAGAGATCGAACGTCAGTGTTCAGTAGGTACATCTTTAATGGCTATTGAATGGCAGGATACAAAATTAAATCTTTTAGATACACCAGGATTTACAGATTTTATTGGTGACGCCTTGAGTGCCGTCAGGGTTGCCGATACCAGTCTTATTGTTGTTGATGGAACCCATGGTCCTGAAATGGGAACCGAAAATATGTGGAATTATAGCCACGATTACCACATTCCCCGTACCTTTGTTGTGACTGGACTGGACAAAGAACATTCTGATTTTCACAAAGCTTTTGATCGCATTAAAGAAAACTATGGCAACCATGTCACTGCATTACAATTACCTGTCAATGAGGGCATTGGATTTAATAAAATTGTAGATATCATCCGCAAAAAGACGCTGGTTTTTGCTGACGAAAGTGGCAATTTCACCATGGAAGATCTTCCAGCATCTATGGCTGATGAAGTTGAAAGCATGTACACCGAGCTTGTTGAGCAGGTCGCAGAATCCGATGAAGATTTAATGGAAAAATATTTTGATCAGGGTGAATTGTCAGAAGATGATTTACGTCATGGTCTCCGTGAAGCCATTATTCATAAGCAAATATTTCCTGTATTCTGTACAGCAGCCATTCCAAATGTGGGTGTCTCCCGTTTAATGGAATTGATTCAGAAATACTACCCATCACCAGCAGACATGCCAGCTGCCATTGCAGAAGACGGTACTGAACTGCATGCTGATGACCCCAAAGATACTTGCGCATTGATCTTCAAGACCATGAGTGAAGCCCATGTCGGTGAATTAAGTCTCTTCCGTGTATATGCCGGACAGATCACCTCAGGGATGGATTTAGCCAATCCCAATAGAAGTGGTAGTGAGCGTCTTGGTCACGTCTATTCCATTAATGGCCATGACAGGGATGAGGTTCATGCCATCAATGCTGGAGATATCGGTGCGACAGTGAAGTTGAAAATATCCCACACGGGTGATACACTTTCACATCCTAAGCATCCTGTGACTTTGAAGGCTACAGAATTCCCAGGACCAAACATTCAGTTTGCTGTGATTTCTCTGGTGAAGGGTGAAGAGGACAAAATCAGCTCCGGTCTCACACTACTTCATGCAGAAGATCCAACACTCCTCTATGAAGTAGATTCAGAACTACATCAGACTGTTCTTTCCGGACAGGGTGAATTGCAGATCAATGTCGCTTTCGAAAAGCTCAAAGAGCGCTTCAAGGTACAGATTGAGCTGGTTGAGCCAAAGATCGCTTATCGTGAAACCATCAAGGGTACTGCTGAGGCCCGCTATCGTCATAAGAAACAGTCGGGTGGTGCAGGCCAGTTCGCTGAGGTGATGCTCAGAGTTGCTCCATTACCACGTGGTGAAGGAATTGTTTTTGAAGAGACGCTGGTTGGGCAGAACGTTGACCGTGTCTTTGTACCGTCTGTGGAAAAAGGTATTGCTGCTGCCTCAAATGAAGGCTTCATCGCTGGATTCCCAATTGTGGATGTGAAAGCAACTTTCTATGATGGAAAAATGCATCCAGTTGATTCCAAGGATATCGCTTTCCAGATTGCTGGTAAAGGGGCTTTCCGTGATGCCTGTAAGCAGGCAAAACCAACGCTGTTAGAGCCCATCTTTGATGTTGAAGTACGTGTTCCTGAAGATTACATGGGAGACGTTATGGGTGATCTGACTGCCAAGCGTGGTCGCATCCTTGGAATGGATGCCGAAGGACATTATCAGGTGCTTAAGGCTAAAATTCCCCATGCAAATCTCTTTAAATACGCATCAACCTTACGTTCCCTGACACAGGGTAAAGCTTCGCATAAGCAGAAATTTTCTCATTATGCAGAGCTGCCCAAGGAAGAAGAAACCAAGTTGATTGCTGCTCTTGAAGCTGCAAAAGAAGACGAATAAAACTGTCGGATCACATGATCTAAAAGTGTGATCGATTGAATATCTGAGAGCCGGAGCGTCCCTGAGACATGGAGACGATTCGGCTCTTTCCAACTCTGGAGTTTATATGGAGAAAATGTGGGCACCCTGGCGTATGGAGTACATCCGTTCCATCAAACAGGAGGGCTGTATCTTTTGTGATAAACCTGAAGAAGATAAGGACCGAGACAATTTGCTCCTGTATCGGGGGAAGACCTGTTGTGTGCTGATGAATCTATACCCTTATAATAATGGTCATTTGATGATTGCTCCATATGAGCATAATCATGAGATGGAGAATCTGCCTGTGGAAACGCTGACAGAAATCATGCAGCTCAGTCAGGAATGTATTAAGATCTTACGTAACGAGTTCAAAGCTGAAGGATTTAACCTGGGATTGAATGAAGGCGCCATCGCCGGAGCCGGGATCGCAGAGCACATTCATTTTCATATTGTACCGCGCTGGGCAGGGGATACCAATTTTATGCCTGTGACGGGACATGCCAAGGTTTTAGTACAGGGTTTGAAAGAGTCCTACGACGTCTTAAAGCCACATTTTGAAAAAATCACATCCTAAGCAGTTGACAGCCTATATGGCGAAGTTTATATTCGCGAGCTTTTTAGCTAATTCCGGAGTAGCCCGACTACGCTCTCATGAGCTTCGTCGCGGCAGGCCAGTCACGTAGATTTCCCTGAGGAATCGCAAACTCTGGTTAGCCCGGATAGAAAAAGTTAACAAATCCGGAGTAGCTCAGCGGTAGAGCGAGTGACTGTTAATCACCAGGTCGGGAGTTCAAATCTCTCCTCCGGAGCAATAGGGGATAAATATATGAACACTCGTTAACCCAATTTGTTTACAATACT
>CAZDVD010000103.1:0-3792 GCA_964508765.1 uncultured Lentisphaeria bacterium | reverse complement strand
CCCATACCCTTTTACCGCTTCATTTCATTTTCGACCTTTTTGATCTCATCTCTGATCATGGCCGCTTTTTCAAAGTCCAATCCTTCAGCTGCTCTGAGCATATCCTGTCGCATGAGATCAAGGAGTTCGCCAGTCACATACTCAGTGTCATATTTCTTGAGACTTTCCTTGATGGCCTCATTCTTAGAATGCATGGCGTCTGCAACGCTGGTAATGCCCATAATTTCTTCTGGGGTTTTGTAAATGGTGATCGGTACAATCCCATGTTCTTCATTGTGTGCCATCTGTTTTGCCCGGCGTTCTTGAGTCGTATCTATTAAATATTGCATACTAGCAGTGACCTTATTGGCATACAGAATGACTTTTCCGCTGGCATGTCTTGCAGCGCGTCCGGCTATCTGCATCAATGAGGTCTTGCTGCGCAAAAAGCCTTCTTTGTCGGCATCGATAATGGCGACGAGAGATACTTCAGGGAGATCCAGCCCTTCACGGAGGAGATTAATACCTACCAGAACATCAAATTCACCCAGCCGCAAATCACGCAGTATGGAAATCCTTTTGATGCTGTCAATCTCAGAATGGAGGTACCGCACTTTGAGATGATAGTTGGTGAGATAATCGGTCAGGTCCTCAGACATGCGCTTTGTGAGTGTGACGACGAGAACACGCTCCTTCTTCTCAACACGCTTGTTGATTTCTTCCATGAGATCATCAATCTGACCTTCACTGGACCGTAAATCGATGACTGGATCCAATAAACCGGTTGGTCTGATAACTTGCTCAACTATGACCCCATCAGATTTTTCCAATTCATAATCCGCTGGAGTTGCTGTCGTAAAAATGACCTGATTCATGGAATCTTCGAATTCATTTATCTTCAATGGTCGGTTATCTAAAGCTGAGGGAAGTCGAAATCCATAATCTACCAAGTTTCTTTTTCGCGAATAGTCCCCCTTGTACATCCCACGGAACTGACCCAGAGTTACATGGGACTCATCGATAATCATGAGGAAGTCTTCCGGGAAGAAGTCTAACAATGTAAATGGACGCTCACCAGGTTTACGACCAGTGAGGTGCCGACTGTAATTTTCAATACCAGAGCAATGACCTACCTCCCGCATCATTTCCATGTCAAATTTTGTACGTTGTTCGATACGCTGAGCTTCAAGGAGCTGGTTATTTATGCGAAATTCCTGTACTTGCTCCTTTAGTTCTTCTTCAATCTTATGGAGTGCTTTGGCAATATGTTCATCTGTAGTTACAAAGTGCCTCGCTGGATAGATCACGCACACATCATCTTCTGAAACCACATCGCCCGTAAGCGGATCAATGGTCATGATTTCAGTAACCTGATTGCCCCAGAACTCTACACGAATGGCATTTTCATTATATGCAGGAAATATTTCAAGTACATCTCCCCTAACACGGAATTTTCCACGCATAAAATTTACATCATTGCGCTCATAGTAGATATCTACCAACTTGCGCATGAGATCCCGCTGGTTATAACTGGATCCTTTGTTGATGATAACGAGTGATTTCTTGTATTCCTGGGGATCACCAAGCCCATAGATGCATGAGACAGAGGCCACTACGATCACATCCTTACGTGAAAGCAGGGCACTGGTTGCCTTTAAGCGCAACTTGTCGATCTCTTCATTCATCGACATATCTTTTTCGATAAATGTATCAGTTACGGGTAAATAAGCTTCTGGCTGATAATAATCATAATATGAGATGAAATATTCGACTGAGTTGTCAGGGAAGAATGATTTGAATTCCCCATACAGTTGAGCTGCCAGGGTTTTGTTGTGAGAAACAATAAGTGTGGGTTTCTGGACCGCTTGGATCACGTTAGCTACCGTATAAGTCTTGCCACTACCCGTAACTCCGAGTAATGTTTGGAAGGGAGCACCTGACTTTAATCCAGAAACGAGCTCTTCGATCGCTTCAGGTTGATCTCCACTCGGTAAATATTCAGTTTTTAGCTTAAATTCTGCCATAATGACGTAAAATATACATATATGACAGATAATCAATACTCAAGAACTGATGAAGTATTATTTTATTAATATTGGAAGCTTCCGTTTGCATTAAGTCCCAGAAACCCTAAAATGATACCATGCCAGACTCTCAATCGATCATATTCTTTACGATCCTGATCCTTTCGATTATCGCCTTTATTCGGGAATGGTTTCCTATCGAGGTTACATCCCTATTGGTTCTGGCGGCATTGCTGCTCTCAGGTCTCATTGATAAGCATCAGGCAATTGCTGGTTTTTCAAATAAGGCGGTTATCACAATCGGGGCGATGTTCATCTTAAGCCACGCTTTCACAAAGACAGGATTTATTCGTGTTTTTACCGTCTGGTTGGAAAACAATGGTCATGGCCGGAATTGGTTGGTTACAACGCTGTTCCTGCTCTCGGTAAGCATATTTTCAGCTTTTATAAATAACACAGCAACTGTGGCCATACTCATCCCTGTTGCTACTGATCTATCTCATCGATTAAAAATCAGTGCCTCCAAAATCATGATACCGCTTTCCTTTGCAGCTATCGTTGGAGGAACTTGTACCGTGATCGGAACTTCCACAAATCTCATTGTGAATAATATCGCGTATGAAGCGGGTTTTCATATTGGTGTATTTGAACTGAGTAAATTAGGAGTCATCCTGGTTGCAGCTACCCTCGCATATATTCTCTTTGCTCAGAAATGGATTCTGCCATCGAGAGTGCCCGTATCAGGACTTACCAATAAATATCATCTTGGTACTTATCTTACTGAAGTCAAGATTCCACAGGGTTCACCTCTGAATGGTCGAAAATTTTTGGATTTAAACCTGGGACAGACCTATGAGTTGACCGTATTGGAAATCATACGTCGCGGAAATCCTATCACAACCAATATGAGAAATATCATTCTTAAAGAAGATGACATTCTTCTCGTACAATGCTCGGTAGATAAGCTTCAAGCGTTTCGCGCGGAGCAAAAAGTCCTGCTCCTCACAGATATTAAGATGAATGACAATGAATTGGCTGATAACGAAAACATCCTCATGGAAGCCATGATCTCCCCCAATTCCAGCCTGGCTGGCTTCTCCCTTATGGAAGTGGACTTTCGACGTCGTTATGGTTTGTTTGTCCTCGCTCTACGCCGATATCATGAACTCATGCGAACAAAGGTGGCTCATGTCAAATTAAAGCACTTTGATACGCTACTTATTTTCGGCTCACGAACCAGAATGGCAGGTTTAAATGCGGACCCGGATTTTATCATTTTGGATGAATTAGAGACAAAACTTCACAAGATTAAGTATTGGTGGCTTGCGGTAACTATTATACCGATTGTTGTCGGTTTAGCCGCTCTGAATATTCTGTCCATTATGGAGGCATCACTCCTGGGAGCTATAGTGGTAATGGCAACGGGCATTGTGCCTGCCCAGGAAGCCTACAAATCAATCAATTGGACAGTAATATTCTTGATAGCTGCTCTCATCCCCCTGGGAGATGCCATGGAGACCATCCATCTTTCTGAAAGAATTGGTGGACTCATTACCATGGCAAGCAATCGATTCGGCGATATTGGTCTCATCGGAATATTATTCTTCATCACGATGCTCATGACTTCATTCCTCTCACACACTGCGACAGCCATCATTATGACGCCGTTGGCTATTAAGTCTGCAGGTCTGTTGGGTCTGGACCCCATGCCCTTTATCATGACGATCATGTTTGCAGCGTCCCTCTCCTTTATGACCCCCAATGGATATCAGACCAATACAATGGTGTT
>CAZDVD010000102.1:0-3856 GCA_964508765.1 uncultured Lentisphaeria bacterium | reverse complement strand
AAGTATCTCTTATTTATTTAGATCAAATGAACCGAATTGGTCTGACACCGCACATAGCCATATTTGGTAGGCATGAATCGTTGCCAGAGGACTCGATTGTTTTTGTCGACCACAAACACTAATCCAGAAGGAGATCCATTATGCAAAACTCCAGTATTCACAAAAATATCCCCAGTGATTTCATTGTAATATGAATTGTAACCAGACCATTTGTCCACCATACCCAATGGACGGTCAAATTCATCGGTAATCTTAATTGGAGAAGCAGTGTTGGATGTCAAAATTTCGTAGGCATTCTTGTTAATATTATACCGCCACAATCGACCATCAGGAAATCCCGAATTTACCTCATAGGCTGACAATGACATGGTATAATTCCCAACCAAGACACCTTCAGCGTTGTATATTCTTTTACTATAAATATCCCCCTGTTCTGTGGTTTGAATAATTGCCTTAATATTTGATTTAATTCTTGGCTTGCTAACATGCTGATCAGAATTTGATTTACTCAAACTGTTTGTACTATTTATGCTAATCGTCTTTTTTGATATGGGATTGATAAACCCATCATGCAACACTTTTGAGGGACTGGACTTTGTTCCCGCTAGGCGAATTTTCCCAGCATCCGTTGACGTCTTGGGTGTCCACAATAGATTGTATGGAATCTCAAGATGAAATGAGTCCACTATTTCATATTGTTTTGTTTTGTTTTGAGCATAGACAACATTGAGCATGATTATTAGGTATAAAAGAGGTCTTAATTTCATAATCCTACCTCTCACTTCGCTGATTCAATTCAATCGATCTGCCAATTGATGACTCCGGAGGGATTCCCGACCACCCTTCTAATCTTTAATTCGTTCAAGTTCATAGATTCTGTTTCTTATTCCCACCGTGACATTGGTCCCATCATCTGAAACACTAATTGAACCAGGAGTCCTTTTCAATCCAGGCAATGTGACAACTTCATGTTTGGTAATTACATCTTCCTTTGGACCCACCACAGGGAATACCACCAGCTCCATAACCGTAGTTTCCAACAAAGGTTTTCTCATAAGGGCAAATATCTCCTGAGTATCGGCTGCATAATCAAGTCTCATGATATTTCCGCGTCCATAATATCCTTTGATATGTTTCACAACCTGTCCGTCAGATAGATCATATGCAATAATTTCACTGTTCGCAAGCAAGGTCACTAAATACTTACCATCAGATGCAATGATTAGATTTTCTTCGCCGGAACACGTGGCATTCTCGATTTCTAGTATAGTCTCACCCTTGCGATTGATGATCTCAAGATTTCCTTTTGATTTATAAAGTGAAAAAAGGTTACCTGACCGGGAATACCATACACTGACTTGTTTATTATAGCTTACTTCAGTATTTCTGTGCCAAAGGACATGATTGTTTTTGTCAACCACATAGGTCATGGCCGTCTCTTTATTGTCAATCATAACACCACTATTCACGATGACATCGCCGGTTTGGTCATTGTAAAAAATGCTATGTCCAAAGCAGAGATCACCCGTATTAAGTTCTCTGTCAATACCGCCCACCAGGGCTTGTGCCTGCTTGGAATTCGGGCTGAGCATTTCATAAGTTCTTGTCCTCCAGTTGAATCTGAGAAGCCTACCATCTCCCAGTGCAAATCCGTTTGTTGAATACTCCCCAACCAACTCACCCTGGGCATTGAATATCTTTTGATCATTTCCGTTACGCAGCACCAGAGCCTTTTGACGTTTATCTATAGTCTTGTAATACTTATCACCCTTTTGGGATGCGACGGGAAGTGAAAGGTATTCTCCTGTATGTTTCTTGAACCGAGAGGTTCTTTCATTACCATTAGTAATCGTTTCCTGAGTTAAGACTACCTTTTTAGCTTTTGTCTTTGTTTTTGGTGTTGATAATGTGCCCGCGTAACTACCCGGTAAATTCATTACCGACACTTGCTTGAACTTGCTTGTATAGTTTTGTTCAAGTATGATCTGTTTACCATCAATTCTGGCTTTGCTATTTCCAAGTGTTTTTGGGAGGTCCTTTGTAGGGATGGAGTCTTGGGCAAATGAATTAAATAACATCCCCAATACGGCTGCTAAAACAATGTGTCTGATCATTTGTCACCTCTCACTTCGCTGATTCAATTCAATCGATCTGCCAATTGATGACTCCGGAGGGATTCCCGACCACCCTTCTAATCTTTAATTCGTTCAAGTTCATAGATTCTGTTTCTTATTCCCACCGTGACATTGGTCCCATCATCTGAAACACTAATTGAACCAGGAGTCCTTTTCAATCCAGGCAATGTGACAACTTCATGTTTGGTAATTACATCTTCCTTTGGACCCACCACAGGGAATACCACCAGCTCCATAACCGTAGTTTCCAACAAAGGTTTTCTCATAAGGGCAAATATCTCCTGAGTATCGGCTGCATAATCAAGTCTCATGATATTTCCGCGTCCATAATATCCTTTGATATGTTTAACAGCCTGTCCGTCAGATAGATCGTATGCAATAATCTCACTGTTCGTAAGCAGGGTGACTAGATACTTGCCATCTGATGCAATAATTTGATTTTCTCGAAATGATGTCGTGATGTTCTCGATTTCCAGTATAGTCTCGCCCTGCCGATTAATAATCTCAAGATCTCCGTCGAATAAAGACCCGCTTGATTTGAAAAGTGAAAAAAGATCTCCTGACAGGGAATACCAGACCCGAACATCTTTTTTCCGATTTACTTCAACATTTCTGTGCCATAGGACATGATTGTTTTTATCAACCACATAGGTCATGACCATTTCTTGACCATCAATCACAACACCACTATTTACAATGACATCGCCGGTTTGATCATTGTAAAAAATGTTATTTCCGAACCAGCGATCACCTATATTAAGTTCTCTGTCAATACCGCCCACCAGGGCTTGTGCCTGCTTGGAATTCGGGCTGAGCATTTCATAAGTTCTTGTCCTCCAGTTGAATCTGAGAAGCCTACCATCTCCCAGTGCAAATCCGTTTGTTGAATACTCCCCAACCAACTCACCCTGGGCATTGAATATCTTTTGATCATTTCCGTTACGCAGCACCAGAGCCTTTTGACGTTTATCTATAGTCTTGTAATACTTATCACCCTTTTGGGATGCGACGGGAAGTGAAAGGTATTCTCCTGTATGTTTCTTGAACCGAGAGGTTCTTTCATTACCATTAGTAATCGTTTCCTGAGTTAAGACTACCTTTTTAGCTTTTGTCTTTGTTTTTGGTGTTGATAATGTGCCCGCGTAACTACCCGGTAAATTCATTACCGACACTTGCTTGAACTTGCTTGTATAGTTTTGTTCAAGTATGATCTGTTTACCATCAATTCTGGCTTTGCTATTTCCAAGTGTTTTTGGGAGGTCCTTTGTAGGGATGGAGTCTTGGGCAAATGAATTAAATAACATCCCCAATACGGCTGCTAAAACAATGTGTCTGATCATTTGTCACCTCTCACTTCGCTGATTCAATGATGTCTATTTGCCATTCGGCACTATCCATCCAACCCATAAAGTCATAAACTTCAACAGCTAGTGTAAGGGGTCCCAATGCGTGCTCGGCAGGGTCTCTACCATTCCCATCGTTATCTCGAAGGGTCATATCTATATGGTATCTTGTATTCGGTGTTAATCCTATAATTGTATAGGTGGTGTCTTCCCCGAGATAAATGACTGGGAAATTGTTCTCGCCTGCAATGCGATAATGCAATACAAATTAGCCTGGCACATCCCCATCCTACAATAAAGGTGAGAATAGCATCTACTCCAGAATCACTATACATCTTATTGATTGCCTCAGCGCGAACTTCATCCTTGCCTGCCAGA
>CAZDVD010000101.1:0-3861 GCA_964508765.1 uncultured Lentisphaeria bacterium | reverse complement strand
CTTCTTTTTACCATCATGGTGGGTCTCAATACTATAATTGGCTAGCTTAGATATGAAAAGCTGTCAGAAATGTCCAAGTTGTCCAGCTTTTCTCGTCAACTCAAGAAGTAAAGCTTACAGAAACGATATCTTTAGCAGGTAAGAGCCCCGAAGGGCTCAATCTCCTCCATAATCCAAGGCCTCAACTGTCTTTTATATATCCGGATTGATGACAACAAATTAAACTGAGGTTTCCTGGATGATACAACGATCCAATTGAGTCTGATCCACAGCCCCAAAAAAAGTTGCTATTGTATGGCCGATTTGTCCACTATTGTCCATTACTGGATAGAATACTTGGAAACTGGCTAAAAACAAAAAACCCTCGTAAGTCTAAGAATTACAAGGGATTTATGTGGTGGCCAGGGACGGAATTGAACCGCCGACACGGGGATTTTCAGTAGTATGCAGTCCCTTATACAGTAGGGGCTAGCTAGAATTGGTTGCTAAAAAGTTGCTGCTTTGCATTCGGGGGTCTTAATTTTTTAGTGAGAGTGACTAAAGCATAGTTGCCTGGCAGGAAAATACAGTGCTTGCAGATTTATCATGTGCACTGTGTGTGCAACTATAATGGATGCGGATTATGAATGCGAGCCTGTGAATCTTGCTCATGAGAGGAGGTAATTTAAACCTAGGAAATGACTTGACGGTCATTATATAACTATTCGGTCAGTATTGATCGGCAAACGTTAGCAAACAGGTGCATAGCATGGAAACGATGACCAAAAGAGAAAAACGCAAGGAAGCAGCCAGGCAGAGCATCTTGGATACAGCCGAAGTCATCTTCGGAAGCCATGGATTCGCAGCAACGACGATGGACATGATCGCCGAGGCTTCAGACTGGAGCAAAGGAGCGCTGTACACCCACTTCACAAGTAAAGAGGAACTCTTCTTTACCCTCGTATTACAGAAATATGCTTTGTACGAATCTCAGATGACACACGCCATTGAATCTGCCTTGAGCGTTGAAGCTCTATTGCGTGCTCTGGTTGGTGCAGAAATCGAATTCTTTGCCGATCATCGAGATTTCTTCCAAATCCTTGTGAATGAACAGAGCATACTGGCTTCAGCCACAGATGAAAACTTGATGGATCAGCATGGTGCCTTCCTAAGTAGGCAGAGCGACCGCCTGAGGCAAAAACTATCCGAAATAGGTGCAGGGAAATTGCCAATGCCTGCCGATATGTTAGCTCTCTCTATCACAGGGGCTATTAATAGTAACCTTGTGGCATCGTTCGGGGACACTCCCGAGGAGGTCGAAGCACTTCGCGAATCCCTTATCAAACTTTTCCTCCATGGCTTGATGAACCCTTGGAACTAATTTCCAACATAGGCTATTAATGAAATCACTATTTAGACTTTTACTCGTATTGTTACCCTGTATTATCCTTCTAGCCAATGAACCTAGCTTGATCGAATTCACGTTGGAAGATCAATTCGGCCACATCCATCACACATCACATTATGCTGGCAAAGTTATAGTGATGATCGCCGCAGATAAAGGTGGCAGCACCTACAACGAGGAATGGGCTGACGCCATTGGGAAAGCTATGGCTGAACACATCGATTCTGGCTCACTTCAATTCATGCCTGTCGCTGATCTGGCGATAGTACCTTCCTTTGTTCGGGGTTTGGTGATGAAAATGCTACCTAGTGACCCCGAGTCCATGGTATTGCTGGACTGGGAAGGCCTGTTTACCGAGGCATATATGCTTAAACCAGATGCCACTAACATATTGGTATTCAATACTCATACCCAGCTTGTGCTACAGGAGCAGGGACGAGAATTGGACAATCAGAAGCTGGACCTTATCCTGAGAACCCTGGGATCGCTTTTTGCCACAAAGACCACCCCTTAGAATCCTCATAACAGGAACCACATGTATACCATCGCTTACTTCAGTCCCACAGGGAACGCCAAACACGTTGCTAACCGACTTGCCCATATCCTGAAGGGAAATGTTACGGAAATATTCCCTCTTGAATTCAAAGATCCTTTAACACTTAACACACCTGATCATCTTGTCATTCTGTATCCTATTCATGGCTTCAACGCTTCTCGGACCGTGCGCCGCTGGGCACGTGCTTTACCTGAAGACCACAGCGCTAAAGTGAGTCTTCTGGCTGTTGGCTGCACTACGACGTGGCTGAATGATGCAGCCTCGCTAGCTCTGCGTCAACCTCTTGAGAAAAAAGGTTATACTATTGTTGTAGATGAAGTGATCGCCATGCCGCTCACCTTTATCATGGCTTTCCCTGATGATGTCATTCACGATCAACTTGATGAGATGGAAACCCGACTAGGTGGCATCGCCACACGGTTGGGAGGGGCTCAGGAACCAGAAAAAGTAGTTCCTGTCAAAGCTAAGCTGATGAGCGCCATTGGCAAAGTTGAGAGCCCTGCCGCCAGACTCTTTGGTTTAGAACTATATGCAAATGATGACTGCATATCCTGTGGAACTTGCTGGCGAAATTGCCCTGAAGGAAATATCAAACAAAGCAGTAAAGACAAGCCATCGTTCAGCTTCAACTGCTTGATGTGCATGCGCTGCATCTATTCCTGTCAGCAGAAGGCTATTTCGCCGAGATTCTCCAAGTTTATCCCGATCAAGTCAGGCTATAACCTTAAACGACATCTAGCAAATGAACCGTAGGCGCTTAACCAGTTGGATTGTGAATAATCAATCGGATAATCTTAGGCACTCCGGACTCCATGGGATTTTCAGTAGTATGCAGACCCTTATACAGTAAGGGCTAGCGGGTTTTGGTTGCTAAAAAGTTGCTGTGACGAGTGCCAGCAGGAATGTCATCAACAATTTGACATGGTTTGATTATAGTATTGAATTGGGGGCTCCAATAAATGATTACTTCCAGTTGCCGGATTATAATTGAATATTTGTGATTGATGCGAAACGATTATCTTACATTTAGAAAGTACGAAAAACGCGATTCTGAAAAGTGTCTATCAATCTTTGATCAGAACTGCCCAGAATACTTTGCGCCAAACGAGCGTAAGGAATATGAAATTTATCTGTCAACTTCAAGCGATCACTATGAGGTCGGAATTTATGATAATGAGATTGTAGCAGCTTTTGGCTTCAGCTTTGATTCAAAGATCCAACGAGGTAAGGTCTCATGGATAATGATATCAGGAAACACCAGAGGAAAGGGAGTTGGGGCCAGCATGATACAACAGGTGGACATGGAACTATCAGTACAACAATTGTCTGGGCAGGTTTAGCTTGAATATTGTAGTCTCTCCATATAATCCCGATTGGCTGGATCAATTCCAATCTTTGCATGATGTGATCTGGTCTGAAGTATCTGATGTGGCCATATCGATTGAGCACGTTGGCAGTACATCGGTTCCAGGTCTGGCTGCAAAACCGATTATTGATATGACAATCGTGGTAAAAAATGATGAAGCCCTAGAAGAGGTTGTGAACCGACTTTCAAGAATTGGGGTCCAGCATCGTGGTGATCTTGGCATCGTGGGTCGCGAAGCATTTACTCGACTTTCCGGTTTTCCTGAACATAATCTTTATGCCTGTATGGAAGGTGCCCAAGCGCTGCGAAACCATCTGGGAATAAGAGATTATCTACGGGAATATCCTGAATCTGCCATAAAATATGGAGAGTTAAAGTACGCCTTGGCGAAGAAATATCCCCAGGACATAGACGCCTATGTCGCAGGCAAATCCGAGTTCTTGTTAACGATCCTTACTAAATTGGGTTTTTCAGAGTCAGATCTTGAAGAGATAGAGAATGTGAATCAAATTTCTAACTCTGGTTTTAGCAAGAAACCACCCGGTATATGAGCCT
>CAZDVD010000100.1:0-4067 GCA_964508765.1 uncultured Lentisphaeria bacterium | reverse complement strand
AGCAGATCGTACAAATTGCATTTTTTCTGTGAGGAACGGATTGGATCAGCAGGGTAATCCTGTGAGTACGGGTGTGTATTTCTGTCGAATACAAGCAGGGGATTACAGCAAGACGATCAAGATGGTCTATCTGCGATTGATACGCAAAATCGGGGATACAAATGGGGATACTGCTTGTTTCACTATCCTGTAACCCGCTGACCCATAGCGACATACGCAACACAGCCATTTGACTCTTAATCAACTGGTTGCATTAGTACAGTTTGGGCAGGCACCAATCCCGCAGGCAGCGTCTGAAAATAAATGAGCTAAGTAATATAAATACAATCGTTTGTAATTTTTGTAGACGGGTTTTGGGAGCAGGGGGCCGGAGGTTCGAATCCTCTCACCTCGACCAAGAGCCTTCTCACAAATATGGGGAGGCTTTTTTGTTTTATCGATGGAATCATACCAAAATAAAATGTCTTTGTGCTTTCGCTTACCATATTGACCAACGAATTCGTGTAAGTAGAAGAGATCGCGCATCCCGACACGGGTGTCGGGAGGGCCGGAGGTTCGAATCCTCTCACCTCGACATTAGATAAGCCTCTGACTCATAACGAGTTGGGGGCTTTCTTGTTTTATATACTGTCTGCCATATTTACCGCTAATTACCTGCCAACTATGCCATAGTATGACACAATATGACAGGAATACCGTTCCGTCCGTCTACGCTTTTTAAGCTACGATGGACAAGCAGGCTACGTTTGGGCAGGCTAAATTTCAGGTGTTGTTCAAATAGCTGTAGTTACAATCTTCATATCCCTTGATATAATATACTGAACAACTACATTTCAGCACGATTGACCAACTTGTGGGAATAATCATATTCTTGTACGTCATTGTAACATTCTCACGAAAAGTGGATTCGAACTCATTCATTGAGAACAGGTGTTGCTGGACAAGCAACATCTTCTCGAGCGTAATAATATCAACATAATTCAATAGACATTCATGAACAGAGGGAATGGGAGCAGTTGTGGAATTTAGCCTAATATTTCAGATGTTGATCAAGGCAATCGGTGGATTGGGGATATTCTTGTTGGGCATGAAATACATGTCCGAAGGAATGCAATCTGTCGCTGGGGATAAACTGCGTTCTCTGATCAATAAAGTGACTGATAATCGATTTATGGCCACAGGTATCGGCGCCTCCATTACTGCGTTGATTCAGTCCAGTTCCGTCACCACGGTGATGGTTGTCGGTATGGCCAACGCTGGCATCATAACACTGCGCCAAAGTATTGGAGTGATTCTGGGAGCGGATATTGGTACAACCATTACTGCCTGGATTATAAGTTTGAATATTGCCGACTTTGGTCTGCCCTTGTTAGGCATAGCAACCTTTGTTTACCTGTTTGCCCGAAAAAGTTACATCCGCAATATAGCCATGATGGCGTTGGGGCTGGGAATGGTATTTTTCGGTCTGGAAATCATGAAGTCAGGCTTTTACACTTTGCGTAGCGACCAGGAGTTTATTTCTCTAATTGCCCGGTTTTCACCGACAAGCTATCTGGGCTTAATCAAGGTTGTTTTTACCGGAGCCTTTATAACAGCAATTATCCAATCCTCTTCGGCAACTGTAGCCATCACCATCACCCTTGCTCAAACCGGATTCATTGATTACAACACGGCCGTAGCTCTGGTCCTTGGTGAAAATATCGGGACTACCATCACGGCATATCTGGCCTCCTTAGGTTCAACAACAGTTGCCAAGAGAACCGCCTATGCTCACATTATTATCAAGTTCCTGGGTGTAATGATTATGATCCCATTTTTCTATTATTACCTGGACCTGTTGAAAATTATCATTCCAGATACAGTCTCCATGGGTAATCGCATAGCCTTCGCACATACAGGGTTTAATATAATTATTGTAAGCATTTTCATCTGGCTGATTGATCCATTAGCAAAATTGCTAGAAATGTTGGTCAAGGACAATAAGAAAAAAGAACGTCCACTGTTGACTTATCTGGACATTCCAATACTTGACGCGTCTGCTCTGGGTGCAGAACAATCTTTTGCAGGTGTGCTTCGAGTTATAGAGGGCGTGGAATCAATGCATGGCTGGCTAGGCGAAGCACTGCACGAGAATAGAGATAAATTGGGAAAAAAGTTGGTTCACAAGGAAAAAGAGATCGATACGATGCAAAAGGAAATTGTGGAATACATTAACGAGTTGATGACCCACAATCTGAGCAAAGATTCCTTGATCCAGGTGAGAAAACAGACAAGAATGGCGGACGAGTATGAGTCCATAAGTGATTACCTCGTTGTGATATTGAAATTGCGTCAGAAAATGGATCAAAACGGAGTAAAATTGTCCAAGGAGGACAAAGGATTTATATTGGATTTGCACGTTGTCGTGACCGATTATGTTGCCAAGATTAGCAATTCGGTCAGGGATGAGACTGCGTACATTTTGGATAAAGCTATGATTGACGGCAAAATTATTAATCGCAAGATCAAACAGTTTAGATCGATGCACCTGAATAAATTGGGCACAAAAAATCACTCACCCGTGTTGAGCCTGATCTTTACGGATATGCTAAGTGCTTATAGACATATCAAGGATCATGCATTTAACATTGCCGAGGTTGTAGCGGGCGAAAAATAGATAAGGATTAAAGCCTTTGACTCATAACGAGTTAGAGGCTTTCTTGTTTTATGGAACCTTTACTAAATTTCATATCCAAAACCTGCAAAAGTTGTCAGATTATGACACAATATGACAAAAGTTTATGATTCTCCAAGATGGTATGAAATCTTTAGGCTACCATAAGGTTCATTGGAACGATCTTGATAAGCAAGGGAATCAGGTGAGTACAGGTGTGTATTTCTGTCGACTAGAAGCAGGTAACTTCAGCCAAACGATCAAAATGGTGTATCTCCAATAGCTCTTATCGTTTTTAAACACTTATAAAGGGCTGGCAATTGCTGGCCCTTTTGATAGGTGGATGGTTCAGATTGTTTCAGAAAACTGAAAGTAGTTACAGTTTTCTGAAACAAAAAAATAATGAGATTGATGCATATTCAGAATTCAAACCTGATACCTCTCCCGAATTGTCCGCTGTGCCCTGTATTCCATACATTCCGACACCAGGCACCTTGCACTTGAGTCATCGATGGCATATGATTTGACCTATCAAGTGCTCACGCATTTAGGAGTATATAATGATTAAAAAGATGAGCACCCTGACGAACATACTGTTAATTCTCACCCTGTTGGTACCACAGCTCCAGGCCTGGTATCCTGAATATAGCGTTCTGGCAACTGATTTTCCTGTTCGTAATGATTTCCTGCGTCCCCTTCAAATGCATTCCGCAGCACTGCAGGGAATGGGTGAATACTTCAATTATATCTACAAAGTACAACCTGATTTCCGGTTTATTGATCCCACGTATCCACTGGGCGATATCCAGCATATCTTTTATATGGATTTGGGAGCCGAAACTGTCTGGGAGGATGGAGCAACAAACTCCTCCATTTCACCGATCTACAATGATTTAAGCCGCTCTTACACAGGTGATTATGCTTTCTGGAGTCCCTATCGGGAGTTGTCTCATGAACAAATCCCTGAACCTTCATTCCGGATCTTTTACCTGAGCCGGCTGGGTAAATCTCCTGGGGCTTTGACCCTGGGTGGGTCCTATTCACTATCATACGATGAGACCCAGTTCTATCAACCCTACACATTTGATTATTTCAGAAATTACGATGCAATGGGTGCAGAATACGATAATACTGAGGCCTATGAGGATTATCGACTCCGTGAGACCGGGGAAGATGAAAGTATCAGCACAGAACATCAGGTAAATTTCTTTCTTTCCAAAGCCATTTCCTCCCATCTCACTCTGGGTGCCAGACTGGGTTTGGTGCAGGCGGATGTGGATGGTAACTATGGGGACTATCAGTTCTACGATCAATCTGAATGGGCAGATGAATACGAGAATCTCAGAGACAATGACGTCAAACGAATCCAATCCCAGAAGATGAATGACATCAATCTGGGAATGGCCTATACCAC
>CAZDVD010000099.1:0-4100 GCA_964508765.1 uncultured Lentisphaeria bacterium | reverse complement strand
AGCTTCCAGGTCAATTTCATCCAGAAGCGCATCAGCATCTTCCAGGTATGTGTAGTAGTTATAATCAATCAAATAATCCACAGTCTGGTCAAAGAATATATCATCCTGGCCATCTTCCAGGTCGAGATACTGGGTTTCCGTCCAGGAAGCTACCAGGCCAGCCATGAGCAGTTCATCGCCTGCTGGGGTTAAGCTTTCATTATTTTCCGGGAATAGAACAATTCCTATGAGCACCACTAATATGGCTACTGGACTCGAATATATCGCTTTTCTGCGAGTAGCCCTTTTCTTTATGCTGGAATGAGTTCCAGCAATGACTGCATCCATATCAAATTGGGAATTGTCCGTCCCATTTGATAGTCCGTCTCTGATGAATTGTTCAGTTTTATCCATCTTTACCCACCTGCTTATTTATGTATGTTTCGATTCTTTTTTTGCCTGCATGAAAATGTACTTTAGCCGAGTTTTCCGAGCAACCTACTGCCTCTGCAATCTGCGCAAAAGGAAGATCCTGATATATGCGTGCCACAATCACAGCGTGCTGTCGAGGTGTTAAAGATACCAGACTTTTTTCCAGAAGCATGGAATTGTACTGTCGCTCAGTTTCTTGAACGGGGTCAGACCCGGAAACCAGGGACTTGATTTCATCCAGAATAGAAAAGCCCCAACGCTTCCTTTTCTTCAAATGAGTATACGCCAGATTGATGGCAATTCTAAATATCCAGGTTTTAACGCTTGAGTTCCCTTTGAACTGATAGCTTTTTTCCCACACCCTAACAAAGGTGTCTTGTAGGATATCTTGTGCGTCTTCAGAATTGGACACAATCCGTAGTATAAAGCTATGTAATTCTGGAGAGTATTCACGCATAAGCTTATCAAAAGCCCTGGAATCACGGCTTTGAACCTTTTCAAATAGCACAATGTCAGCATTCTTTATCATCGCTGGGGGTTTAGATGCTCTGCATTGGCAAAAGGTTAAGGAATTGAATCTATTTAGTTGTCAAAAGTCCAGATAATTGACAGATAACGATAACGGGAATTGGATATCTGGTTGGCCATAATGGAAAAGTCCGTATTCCAGGTGACGGTTCCATATTGTGACCAAAGATCGTCGTGGAGTAAGTTTTGATCGGTGAAACTGACAATAACCGTGCTCACTTCTCCAGAAATAGTGTAGTTAAGCAGATGTAGAATTTCCTCTCCAGGATAAATTGAACCCGAGGTCTGAAAATTATCCGTATTCAACCAGCCCAACTGGGTATCATAGAGGTGCTTCCCCCAGATTTTCAACTGACTATGCAGGGCATCATCAAAAAGATTGACCTTCTGAGTTAACTCCCAATTGACGTACTTCTCAGTGAATATCCAGTCATGAGGTTTATTCACTACGGCCCCACCCAGCATAGCATCCATGCGCCAGGGGAACTTGATGTGACCCGCACCAGCATAACCGGAGATGTTAAAACCATCATCTTCTCCTACCCAACTACGTAGTGACAAACGGATGTTGGACCAGTTAAGGGCAGCCGATAATTCTTGAATGCCAGTAACAGAAATTTTGGGATCCCAGATGCGTTCTTCAATCAGTTGATGGGTTTGGAAACCAACTTGAAGCGCACCAAGCTGATACTGCAAATTTATCTTTGGGAATAGAGGAGTCTTACCCAGGCTCTTGACACCCACCTCAACGAGATAATTCTCGCCTTCCAATGCGGACAATGTGAACTCAGCAAACTGCTGGGCCCTTTTGTTGCCACCAAATTGTTTAGATACCCAACCCACTTTTATGTCGGCAGGATTCAGACCGAATAGGTAAAATCTATGGCTGAGAGAGGCCAGCGAGGAGAGTGCTTTTCTCTCACCGCCAGACCAGTTCCACACACCACCCTGGACCCAGGCAAAGAGTTCAGTCCCTGTAGAGTTCGAATCAATGTTATTCCATTCAAAGCTTCCATCCCAGCGGTCTGAAAGCACCTGGGGAGTATCATCATAATACCATGATGAGGTACTATCCAGGGCAATCATATAAAGTGGATTCACCTGATGATCATAACCTACTTCAATCTGAAAATACTGGTCATCCATGACCTTATTCGTCTGAAACCGATGTCTTTGTTCATCATAGACTGTAGCAGCCTGTACACGAGGGTGCGATCTCAGTTTCGAGGTCCAGCCATACCGGGTACTTTCGTCCAGACTATTATGATACCACAGAGTGAAATCCTTGAAAACCCCATCCCCCTGTCTGTAATTCACCAGGGTTGATGCTGCAGCGGTATCTGCTGGTGCCGTAAGGGCTGGATGCATTTGTTGCCAGAGACTCACTCCCCTCTCCATGGGCATCCACCCCTGCCGATCCGTATTAAATGGTTCACCACTGAGGGGTGATACTCCTGTCAGATCTCTCCAGTCATCCACAACGATGCCCTTGACGCCAAAGGGACGATAGAATTGAAGATGTCCCCAGGTTCCGTTTACTGCTCCAAAGTCGGGATAAGTATTACTGACAACAGAAAAATGATCGATTTGGGCGAAAGACAATAAAGGGAGGCCTACCAGGCTAAGCATGAGGATGAAATTTCTAGATCGCACGCTGATCTCCCGTCAACCCATGCATTTCGAGTTGTCGATGAACCAACTGCACCAGACCAGGACCAAAAAGACCAAATAAGACCGTGTTGGAAACGAGGTGCATAACAAAAAAGATCAGACCGATGCTGAAGGTTGCCCAAATTGTCCCATCCGTCAGACCCGAGCTTAGCGGGAAACTCAACGCTGTAAGTGTATCATAGATCAGCGTTAGCAAAAACCCAAGCGCTCCCATGCCAATCGAAACTATTAAATAGTTATGTTGAGCTCTTAATATTCGAGATAGCATACCGCCTGATAAGCCGCTCAAGCCAACACTGAATATCTGGAATGCATATAAAATGGGGAATCCCAATCCTGAGCCAATAGGATTTAAAGCTGAAAAAATAGCTTCTCCCACCATGGCTACAATGAGACCCCTTCTAGGTCCCATGGCAACCCCACCCAGGAAGGCGGATAAAATGATTAATTCAATATTTGGAATAAGCGCGAAAACCATCCCCACGGTTACAATGAGGCCGGTCCAGAGGGACATAAGTGCAAATCGTCGATATTCTAAAAGGGAAAGTTCCATGAATCACTTAGACGTTTAAATCGTCCTCAAGTTCACCTTTTAAGAGAGGGATACGGAAATAGTTAAAACGATTGGTCCAGGCACCTGGCTCACCATCTTTGTCCAGGACTTCTTCCATCATATTCATCCTGGCATCCAGCTCATCGATATGGTGAAGCAGCAAGGCTTCTTTGAATTTTGGGCGTTTGGGTGATTGCCATTCATATTTGCCCTGATGGGAGAGGATCATATGTTCAACCTTGAGTTGAAGCTCTCGGGGAAATCCATCAATCTCTGCCATAGCCTCCCGTGCCAGATCACGTCCCAGGACAATATGTCCCAATAGCTGCCCCGCATCGGTATATCCAGGCTGTTGGGCAGGATTCAATTCTACAATTTTTCCAATATCATGGAGCAGAATTCCTGTGAGAAGCAAATCCTGGTCAATATCATAGTGTTTCCCGAGCTGAACACCGATTTTTGCCATTGATAGGACGTGCTCAAGAAACCCACCCAGCCAGGCGTGATGCAATTTCATCGAGGCGGGATGTTGTTTAATGATGTCTGCATTTTCTTTATAGATCCTGCTTATCAAAGCTTTCAGATGCTTGTTCTGCATCTCCTTGATAATTTTGGCTAATTCACGCCACATCTGATTCACATTGTGCTTGGTGCTGGGAATCAATTTGGAAAGATCGAAGCCATACTCCGCATGTTTCTCAGGTGAGGCCTTGCCAATATCTTCAACTTCAAGCTGGAGCTGTTCGCGATACAGGCTCACACGACCCTTCACCACAACTGCATCGCCTACATTAAAAGATTTTTCGAAAGCCGGTACATTTTCCCAGACTTTCGCTTCAATTGTGCCTGTGCTATCCTGCAGATCGAGCTGAAGATAGGGATGATTGGTGCGGGTACTTCTCAGGTGTTTTTCCCTGACCAGAAAAAATCCCTGTAT
>CAZDVD010000098.1:0-4143 GCA_964508765.1 uncultured Lentisphaeria bacterium | reverse complement strand
CGCAATCAAACCCACAGGTATGACCCAGAGTAAGATGAACGGAATATCAGATATTTTTAGAGATAATGGCGTGTCAATCAATTGTGAAAACCAGGGTAGCAGGGTTTGAACCAGAATAATGGCCAGTGCAAAAGCGATAAATGTGACAAAGATTGACTCTGCCAAAAACTGTACAATGATCTGACTTCGCTTGCCGCCCAGGGTCTTTCGAATCCCGATTTCACGTGCCCGACTCATCGATCTGGCTGTAGATAAATTCATATAATTGATACAGGCGAGTAAGAGGATGAAGATGGCAATATACATGAATATGGTCACCGTCTTGCCATCACCATTTACTTCAATTTCCCCGTTGAGGTGGGAATAAAGATGGATATCCAACATAGGGGTCAGGTTAAGTGCATAGGCATCTCCCCTTTCCAGAAGTTGATCAAACGAAACTCCCAGGAATTGTTCAACTTCGGGACCTACGTACTTGCGAATTAGGTCTGGGAACTTGGCCTCAAACTCTGCTGCATCTGCCCCTTCTTCAAGTTGCAGGTAGGTTTGATAGTTATTGTTCAGCCACATTGTGCTACGTGAATCACCATATGTCACCATGGATGCTAGAAAATCAAAATGCCAATGTGAATTGGGGGCCAATTCCTTAACAACACCAGTCACGGTAAAATCAAAACGATTGTCAGAGTTGAGTGTTTTACCCATGGGATCTTCATCACCAAAATATTTGTCAGCCATGCGTTCAGTGATAACAACTGAAAATGGCTGAGTCAGAGCAGTCCTTGGATCACCCATGACCATGGGGATGTTGAACACATCAAAGATGGTTGAATCAACCTGCCACCATTGTTCTTCTGAAAAGACTTTGTCCTCATAGCGTAAGACAGGAAAACCTGTATTCCTGATGCGTACATAATTAACAACCTCGGGATATTCTTCCAGCATGGTAGGACCAGCTGGAGCAGTTGAGTAGGTCATTTTGAACTCATTATCACCCAGTTTGCCATCCAGATTTAGTCGATAGATTTGTTCGGCATTGGGATGAAAAGTATCATAGCTCTGCTCGTAATTGACAAACATAAGGATCAGGATACAGGTCGTGACCCCAATAGCCAGACCAACAATATTTATAAAGGCATATAGACGTTGTTTGATTAAAGATCTAAACGCCACCTTGATATAGCTTAACCACATAAGACAACTCCTATTCGGTTGATACCAGTACGTTTAGACATGGAAATTTCCATTCAGGGTTTCATCGGCGATTTTTCCATCAAATAGATTCACTGTCCTGTTCCCATAAGCCGCATAGGCTGGGGAGTGGGTGACCATGACAATAGTGGTACCTTGCTTATTCAAATCCTTCAACAGGCTCATGACCTCATCACCATGATGAGAATCAAGATTACCTGTAGGTTCATCAGCCAGAACAATTTTTGGATTGGTTACCAAAGCTCTGGACACAGCAACACGCTGTTGCTGACCACCAGAGAGCTGCTGGGGATAATGCTTGGCTCTATGGCCAACACCCATCTTTTCCAGCATGGCGTGGACACGTTCCTTACGTTCTGAAGCAGGCATACCCAGATAAAGGAGGGGTAACTCAACATTCTCGTATACGCTGAGCTCATCGATGAGATTGAAACTCTGAAATACAAAACCGATGTTGGCCTTACGAAAATCAGCCCTTTGACGTTCATTATATCCGCTGACTTCTTCACCGAGGAAATGATACTTGCCTGAGCTGGCGTTGTCTAAAAGCCCCAGGACATTCATCAGGGTTGATTTCCCGCAACCGGAAGGTCCCATGATGGAGACAAATTCACCTTCATTGATCTCGAGATCGATTTCATTCAAGGCAGTGGTTTCAACCTCTTCAGATCGAAATATCTTATTAAGTTTTTCCGTTTTAATCATGTTGAGCTCCTTGAGTTCTTGCTTTTAGGATTCATTTTTAAATAATAATTGTTCGTAGTCACCAAACTGCCTGTAGCTGGAGGTGATGACCCTATCACCTGCTTCCAGCCCTTCCAGGACTTCATAATAGTCTTGATTCTGACGACCAAGCTTGACTTGGCGTTTACTGGCACTTTCGCCGCCCTCATCCAGGACGTAGACCCATTGTCCACCTGTTTCCTGATAGAAGCCACCACGAGTTAAAAGAATGGCCTGTTCTGAGTTTCCCAACTCCAGCCGCATGTGTAAAGTTTGTCCTCGACGGATATCCTCAGGTTCGGCCTCATCGAATTCCAGTTCTATACGAAATTGTCCGTTGACAACTTCAGGATAAATTTTGGTTAGACGAACGGTATACTTGTTTGAGCCGATACTGAAGTGGGCAAATTGTTCGAGCTGAACGCGGGTGATAAAATGTTCATCAACTGGTGTACTGACTTTAAAGCCATCCAGAATATCGATCTGGCCCAGCCGCTCTCCCCTGACCTTTGCTTCACCGATTTCTGCATTGAGGGATGTGAGTTGACCTGAAACTGGAGCAGTAATGACAAGATTATCCAGATTCTGCTTCACTATTTCCATATTATCCTGCATGCGTTGCAGGCCACTTTCCAGCTGCTCAACCTGGACCTCACGGTAGATGGAATCCTGCTCAAAAGACTGTAGGGTTAGGATGCGTTTTTTCTGCAGGAATTGAAAGTCGTCACGGCTGGATTCAAATTCTTCACTGGAGATCATCTCTTTGTCAGCAAGCTTGGCGTTGCGTTTAAAAACACGCTTCGACTGAAGAATTTGATAGTCCAGATCCAATAACTGAGATTGAATATTCAAGCGATTTTGCTGCATAGCCAGTTTGGTGTTTCGCAAGTTATTGCTTTGTTGAAATAATTCCGCCTCGCGGTACATGATATCAAGGAGGAGATTGGTATTGGCAAGGCTAATGATTTTATCACCCTTCGTAACAAATGTCCCTGCTTCCATGTATCTTGATTCAACCCGGCCACCTTCAATAGCATCGAGGTAGTAAGTCTTAATTGGTACCACAGCACCACTCAGGGGAATGAATTCTTGAAAATCCCCTTTTTCGACGGTACTGATGCCAATACGGCGATTGTCAATTTTTAAGGTGTCTCCCCCCTGTGCACTGATGACCAACGATATGATGATGAACAGGACTGCAAGAGCCGCAAAAGCAAAGGGCCTATATGTTTTCCATTTAGATTTCTCAATTACACGGTCCATAGTATCCCCATGAAATGTGCATCTTCACGAATAGACAATTTTCAATAATTACCTTTCGATTCGAATGCAGGGTTCGAGTAGATGTCATGTCTGCTGTTATCACAAGTCATGTGCCAAGGACAGGACCAACACTTCTATCCTGTTGTTTATTATGTGTATATATGGTATTCTATGAATAAGGGAAGGTTGGGAGAAGGGGTAATATTACTCATATCGATATGGAATACATATCAATTCTATATAAGGTGAGATGTTTACATCAGGTTGCGACGCGGTAATTTATGACCTGGTGATGTGTGAGAATTCTACTCAATACAAAAGTCCCAGTTTCACCCGAGACTTTTGAATAATTGTTTGATCTTATTCGCGAATCAGAAGATTATATAATTCTATTATCTTACTGATACACAGGTTGTTATGAGATTTTAATAAAGCTTATCCCTCAGCGTCCAAAGCGATTGATACATATACAAATACAGCATTCCAATTGATGGCAATCTCATTGGTACCATAACTGCATAGTTCATCAATATAGGCTTTTGCAGGATAGGGTGATACATAGGCATCTGCCCCACAATCCTCTCTGTTTTCTGGGTTCGGTCCACCCACAAACCAACCAGGTTGCGGCTCGACAATATCATCTGCTTCTGAAGGTCTATGATGAATATGCATGGACGTTTTCTCGCCGTAACCAGTAACATATGAGTATCCATTGGGATTCTTACCCAGAACCCAATCAAAGTTGATTGTGCAGCATCTTTATAAGCCTTCTCACCGCTGGCTTTATAGGCATACAGTAACACCATGGCTTGATTGAGAAAATCACTGGTACTCCCCCAGCGGAAGACATCATTGGAAACATCATAGGCGCTGTTGACCTGAGCATTTAGACTGGTGGGGATCGCTTCCCTGCTATATCCCCTGACGGAAAGAATCTGTTTTTTT
>CAZDVD010000097.1:0-4150 GCA_964508765.1 uncultured Lentisphaeria bacterium | reverse complement strand
TGGATGAGTATATCAATAGACTTAATAGTCAGATATCCATTCCCATCATGATTGATTCCACTGAAGTGCCTACGATACGAACCGCTCTCGAGCGCATCACAGGACGCGCTATAGTGAATTCCATAAATCTGGAAGATGGCGATGCGAAAGCAGAAGAAGTTATCAAGCTTTGCCGTGAATTTGGTGCAGGTCTGGTTTGCCTAACTATCGATGAAGATGGCATGGCTAAAAGTGCTGAGAAAAAACTTGAAGTGGCCCAACGCATCTATGATCTGGCAGTCACCAAATATGGATTGCGGGAGAGCGACCTCTTTTTTGACCCCCTGACTTTCACATTGGCTTCTGGTGATGAAGAATTTCGCAAATCAGCCATGACAACCCTTGATGGTATCAAGCTCATCAAAAAAGCTTTTCCACAGGCGTTTACCAGCCTGGGAATTTCCAATGTGTCCTTTGGATTAAAACCTGCTACACGACATTTGCTTAACTCAGTATTTTTGAATTTGGCCATCGAAGCCGGTCTGGATGCAGCCATTCTCCATGCTGGTCGCATTCAACCTTTCTATCAAATCAAAGAGACGGACCGGAAAATCTGCGAAGATCTCATCCTCGATAATAGAGAGGGCAGTTACGATCCCCTGGTGAGTCTTCTGGAGCTGCACACCGACCTGGTAGCTGCGGCTAAGAACAAAGTTGACCTCTCCTCCTTACCCCTCAAGGAACGTCTGATTGCCCGCATTATCGATGGAAACCGCTCTGGACTCGAGTCTGATTTAGAAAAAGGTCTCAAGGAGTATTCAGCTCTGGATATCGTCAACAACATTCTGTTAAATGGCATGAAGGAAGTCGGTGAACTCTTTGGTGCCGGTAAGATGCAACTCCCCTTTGTTCTCCAATCTGCCGAAACCATGAAAGCAGCCGTAAGCTATCTTGAGCCATATATGGAAAAGACCGACGCCTCAGCCAAGGGCAAGATCATCCTGGCTACAGTCAAAGGTGATGTCCATGATATTGGTAAAAACCTGGTCGATATTATTCTCAGTAACAATGGCTTCGATGTAGTCAATCTGGGGATCAAGGTATCAGTAGAAGCCATGCTAAAGAGTTTCCAGGATGAGCAGGCCGACGCTATTGGAATGAGTGGTTTGCTTGTAAAATCAACCATCATTATGAAGGATAACCTGGAAGTCCTCTCAGAGTATGGAGTCACGCCTCCCATTATTCTTGGTGGAGCAGCTTTGACAAGAGCCTATGTGGAACAAGATCTTAGAAAAGATTACGCTGGGTCACTGGCATATGCCCGAGATGCGTTTGATGGCTTAAAGTTTATGCAGCAGATCGAAGCGGGGACTCTGGAGCAGGATCTGGCCGCCGCAACCTCAATCAAGAAGAAAAATACGGCTAAAGCAGCAAGGAAAGAGATTGAAGTTCTGCAAGCTGCGGAGCGCATTCCTGAACCGCCTTTCTGGGGACGCAAGGTGGTCAATGATATCGATCTAGACACCATCTTTCCCTATATCAACCAGTCCGCTCTCTTCCGGGGACAATGGGGTTTTAAGCGTGGTAAGGTGAGTACTGAGGAATATGCAAAGCTAGAGCAGGGAACCATCTTCCCTACCTTTGAGAAGTTATCTAAACAGGTGGTTGCAGAGAAGTTACTATCTCCCAAAGTCATATATGGGTATTACGCCTGCCAATCAGAGGGTGACAGACTTTGGATATATGCCAACCCCGAGGATGAAAAGCCCAAACACTATATCGACTTCCCCCGACAGAGTGAAGCTCCTGGTAGAGCCATCCCGGATTATTACTCCAGCGTGGAATCAGGCCAACGCGATGTATTGGCTTTCCAACTGGTTACGGTGGGATCAAAGGCAACGGAACATGCTCAGGGTTTGTACAATGAGAATGCCTACACTGATTATCTATACTTTCATGGTTTTGCCGTTGAGACAGCTGAAGCTCTGGCAGAATACTGGCATAAACGAGTCCGTCAAGAACTTGGTATTGCCCAGGATGATGGTGCCTTGACAAAAGAACTCTTCAGACAGAAATATCAGGGCAGTCGCTATTCCTTTGGTTACCCCGCCTGTCCCGAGTTGAAGGATCAGGAACTGATCTTTGAATTATTGGATGCTGAATCAGAAGGGATGACGCTGACTGAGGAATATCAGATTGTACCGGAGCAAAGCACTTCAGCCATTATTGTCCACCACCCCAAGGCGAAGTATTTTTCAGTTTGATCGTGTTAAGTTTCTTACGATAGCAAATTAGCTATTATCCCTCGACTCAGGTCTACGCTCTTTCAGAGCTTCGCCCCGCAGGCCGCTCGGGATGACAAGGGTAAGACAACCTCAGAAACTCAAAAACTCATAAACTCAGAAACTCAGAAACTCAAAAACTCATAAACTCAGAAACTCAGAAACTCATTAAACTCATTAAACTCATTAAACTCATTAAACTCATTAAACTCAAAAACTAACCCTCGCCCCAAAAAAGGGTAACAAGGGCAGCATATATGATGTAAATCGGGTTTGATAATCTTCGGACCAGTAGTACTCATAGATGTTTTCATGCCGCAAGGCATTGATCAGTTCCAGATACAGTTCAATTTTGGAATCACCAAACAGCTCTCCACGCATGGACATTCGCAGATCCAGTCGCTCATAAGCTGGATAGCGCGCGGTATTCTTCTCTTCGAAGCGAATTTCTCCCTCTGCATCGCGCAGAACATGCCCCTGACTATCATATTGGGGTTGTGTCCAGGGAAAACCACTGCCATAGCTGTATTGAACATCCAGATACATATTGTTGTAGAGATTATAACGACCCACCAAGGAGAAAGTATGACGCTGATCAAACTCACGATAATAGTAGTAGGGCTTTTCTCCCTTTTCTTTCGAAATGCTGTAGGAGTAACTGAGCCAGCCTGACAAACGTGAATTTGGCATATCCAGTTTCTGCAGGAATAGTTCCCCCCCATAGGCAAAACCTGCTCCTGAATTGTCAGGGATGTAGTTGTATGCGGAGTCCCTTTGCACGACGAGATTCTTTAAATCTTTGTAATAGCCCTCAAGTTTGGTCACATATTTCTCAGAAGGACGGTACTCAATGCCCAGCAAACTGTGCTCAGACATTTCAGTTTCAAGACTAATGGTCTCAAATAGATTCCACTCGATGGATCGCTCGAATCGCTCAAAAAGTGATACAAAATTAGGGGCCTGATAATAATGACCCCACCCCATATGCAGAGAAGTTTGATAATTTAAGTTGTAGGTCGCTGACAAACGGGGGGAGTAGACCCATTCCTGGGTAAAAGTTGAATAGTCTCCCCGAAAACCAGCCAGGACAGTGAGAACGGGTGGCAGAACAATCCACTCATCCTGAATATACATTCCCGTCATAGAGCTGGCATTCTGGAGTCGAATATCCCGGTCAATGATGGCACCATCATTCACACGTCGATCCTCCGGGCTTTGCTCATAGTAAGTGCTGGAATCCATGGTCATTGAGATGCCAATATCTGTGATGAGATCGGAAACTGTGATACCCGTTTTCAGAGTGTGTCTGGGAGTAAGAATATGTGTGAGGTCTTCTCTCATCTCCATTTTTTGCATATCAATCACAGGTGTATAGTGATAATCCCCTGCCTTGAAATCCATGGTCCAATTATCGTTGAAGCGGGACAGGGTCAGATTGGAAAGGGAAACGTCGCTAAAAGCATTCATCCAGCCCACACTGGCTAAACGGCTATCAATATGATTGCTCAGTGAGAAAAATTCTTCATCCTCGAAAAGGTCTAGGTCTTCACCATCACCATCGATTTCCAGCTCAGTCAATATCATTTCTTCCCGGGAATCTGAAAAATTTATTCGAATCTTCTGCTCGGGAGAAAGATCATACACCACCTTTGCCTGAATATCTCGGAAATTTGGAAATACGGTTCCTGTGGGGATATCTGCCATCCGATCCAGGATCATATCGTAGTAGGTCCGGCGACCTGACAATAGCCAGGAGCCTTCCTCACCAGAACCAGGTAAGGGTCCTTCAGCCAGAATGCGCATATCAATAAGGCTCACACTGGCTTTTCCCAGGTTTTCAAAACGGCTACCTTCTCTATTACGGGCGATGAGAACCGATGAGAGTTTAT
>CAZDVD010000096.1:0-4226 GCA_964508765.1 uncultured Lentisphaeria bacterium | reverse complement strand
ATGTTAAAAAATTTGTTAACCGATCACTTATACAAGGAAGCCATTATGGAGTGTTTTTCTCTATTACGGTCTGATGTCCCAACCCTGATAAATCATCTCGGGGGTTTTGGGGAGGTAATTGCCCCCCATAGGAAAGGGGATGTCTCGTACTCGTTCGAAGTTGTTCGTGACAGTAATGATGTTGTGCTGGATTATAACCGGACCCTACTGCCACTGAAGAAGATGTTTCTGCCGCCTGTTGAGAAACTGATGGATTTCTCGCTGAAAGAGGCGAGTTATAAAAAGGTAGAGGTGGCTATTGCCCCCAGGGTATTTTTTGGCATTCACAGTTATGAGATGCAGTCAATACTCAGGCTGGATCACAGTATGCTATCCGGTTCTGCAGAGTCAAATTATTTTAAACGCCGTCAGTTTTCCCGGTTTGTGGGAATATCCTTCGAGCCTGATGAATTTCACTTCTCAGAAAGTGTGGGCATCACTATAGAAGAAATGGAAGGCTTTGATCTCTTCCTCAACGAAGTTGATGGTGATTTTCAAATTTATGTTGTCACCGATCATGGCCAGGAACTGTTAGATGGTTTTGATAAAATCAAACTGACGACACCTGAAATCGTAGATGGTCGTCACTTCCAGAAAAAAATTCGATATCATTACAATCGACTCCCACATGTATTCGAGAATGCTTATCACTCTGAAGTCTGGGCAGAAGTAGCTGATCGCTGTGTCGGTTGCGGTGCCTGTACACTGACCTGTCCGACCTGTTTCTGTTTTGATGTTCAGGATGAAGTTACGGTTACAGCTGAAGACGGTATGCGCCAACGTAGCTGGGATAGCTGTATGCTAAGTACTTTCGCCGAAGTTGCTGGTGGAGAGAATTTCAGGGAGAAAACAATTAATCGGACCCGGCATCGTCTTTATCGGAAATTTAAATACATTACTGATGAAGAGGGACTGCCCTGGTGTGTTGGTTGTGGGCGTTGTACAGCTTTTTGCCCCGCTGGAATCTCACTACCGGATATTGTGAATGATCTCATTCATGAAGATGAAAAATCCCAATATCACAAAACCGTTCGGGTATAGAGGAGACCGATTATGAAACGTCTTCAAGATGTAGAACATCATGAAACCGAGGATCTCTATTGCCCCACGATGTGTAAGGTGACTGGAGCCAAACAGATTACCGAAATGGAAAAATGGTATGAGCTTGAAATGCCAGAGGGCAAGAGCTTAGGTCATAGTCCCGGTCAGTTTGTGGAAGTCTCTGCTTTCGGAATTGGTGAGGCACCCATATCCGTTTCCAGCTCTCCTTCAGTGGATGGTAAATTCGAATTGTGTATTCGACAGGTTGGAATGCTTACCAATGTTCTGAAGAATTATGAACCTGGTGACACCATCGGAATCCGTGGTCCTTTTGGCCATGGCTATCCCATGGAGAAACTCTTTGGTAAAGATATCCTGATTGTTGCTGGTGGAATTGGCCTGGTACCCCTTCGATCGCTGATCAACTATGTTCTGGACAACCGCAAAGATTTTGGCCGTCTCATTATTCTTTACGGCGCCAAAACTCCCTCCGAACTGCTTTTTACAGATGAGCTGAAAGCGTGGGAGGACAGAGATGATGTTGAACTGCACGTGACTGTAGATCAACCAGATGAGACCTGGACCGGAAATACAGGCGTTATCACAACGCTGATTCCATCTCTGGATCTAAAATTGAACACCACCATTGCTGCCATTACTGGCCCACCCATTATGTACAAATTTGTGGTCATGTCGCTCAAGTCAAAGCAGCTTCCTGATGATCAGATTTACCTGTCGCTTGAACGTCGCATGAAATGTGGTGTTGGTAAATGTGGCCACTGCCAGATCAATGGTGTGTACTGTTGCCAGGATGGTCCCGTTTTCAACTATGTTGATATCAAACCATTGGAGGAGGCACTCTAATGAAACCACAAATTGCATTTTTCGATTTTACCAGTTGTGAAGGTTGTCAGCTCAATAAACTCAATTTTGAGAACGATCTTCTTGATATATTAAAACATGTAGATATTGTTGAATTCCGCGAGGCTATGGATGATAAGGCCGATCACTACGATATCGCCTTTATTGAAGGCTCTATTACCTCACCTTCATGCGTTGAAAGAATTCACGATATCCGTCGTCGCAGTGATGTCCTTGTAGCTCTGGGTTCCTGTGCTGTGAATGGCGGTATCAATGCTATGAAGAACCTTCATCCTATCGATGAAGTTCGCGAAACGGTATATGGAAAGGATAAATATCTTTTTGCCACCTTGCCAGCTATGGCGGTTTCATCTGTGGTAAAGGTGGATTATGAAGTTCGGGGTTGTCCCATGACACAGCAGGATTTCCTCAAGCTACTCATTGCCCTTGTACTGGGCAAACAACCCCCACAATATAATTCTCCAGTGTGTGTAGAATGTAAGCTCAAAGAAAACGAGTGTCTCTACAATCGTGGTATGGTTTGTCTCGGCCCCATCACCAGGGGTGGCTGTGATGCTATCTGTCCCAGCTTTGGACAATTTTGCACGGGTTGCCGGGGAATCCTGGATAATCCCAATATTGATGGAATGTTGGAAATTATGACCAGCCATGGTATCAGTCTGGATGAAGCCAAAAAACGTATGCAGCTCTATAATTCAAACGAGGTTCAACTATGAGTCGTGATCTTGACATCAAAGTCCATCACCTTACCCGTGTGGAAGGTCATGGAAATATAGTCGTAAACATGAAAGACGGGGTACTTGAAAAAGCCCACCTCAGTATCGTGGAACCTCCCCGATTTTTTGAGGCCATGTTGAAAGGACGCAGTTTCCACGAAGCAGCCATCATCACTTCAAGAATTTGCGGTATTTGTTCTCTCGGTCATCAATTGACATCCCTGGTTACTACTGAGGATGCCCTGGGATTGGAAGTTTCAGAACAGACTGTGCTTCTTAGAAAATTGTTGGTTCATGGAGCCACTCTACAGTCAAATATTTTGCATGCGTATTTTCTGGCAGCACCTGATTTTCTGAATGTTGGGAGTGTATTCCCGCTCATCGCCACTCATAAAGATGTGGTCTTGAGAGCCTTAAGGATGAAACGACTCGCCAATGATATCGCTGATATTGTTTCTGGTCGTGCCGTGCACCCCATTACGCCGGTTCCTGGTGGATTCTCAAGAATTCCCGAGAAAGCCGAGCTTTTGGAAATTAAACGTAAGCTCTTGGAAGAAGGACTTCCTGATGGTCTGGAGACGATTGAAACCATGAAAGCACTGGCTGGTGCTATTCCTCAGTTTGAGAGGGAGACTGAATATGTTTCCCTGAAACATCCTGATGAGTATGCCCTGTATCAGGGAGATATTTTCTCATCTGATAGCGGAGCGATACCCGTTTCAAGTTATCTGGATGTAACCAACGAGTTTGTAGTTAACCATAGTACGTCAAAACATGCGAAGTACAATAGAAATTCCTATTTTGTGGGTGCTCTTGCCCGCTGGAATAACAATCATGCCCAACTTGGAGAAGAAGCTCTGGCTGCTGCTGAAGCCATGGGTCTCAAACCAAATTGCTACAATCCCTATATGAATACGATTGCCCAGGTCGTTGAAGCTGTGCATTGCATTCTGGATAGTGTTCGCATCATTGACAAGTTGATTGAGATGGGTCTCAAAAATGAGAAACCCAATCAGACACCGACCCGTTATGGACGAGGAATAGGCTCCAATGAAGTTCCCCGTGGTATCCTGTTTCATGATTATACCTATGATAATAAGGGTAATATCCTTCAAGCGAACTGTGTCATTCCCACGGGTCAGAATCTCGCCAACATCGATAATGATATGATGAAATTGGTGCCGGAGATCGTGGATAAGAGCAAAGAAGAGATCACTTTAAATCTGGAAATGCTCGTCAGGGCTTATGATCCCTGTATTTCCTGCTCCGTTCATATGCTGGAAGTCGATTTCATAGAATAATCAAATGGCAGCTTTGACAGTCATAGGTGTGGGGAGTCGATTACGTGGTGATGATGCCATCGGCCCCTTGCTCATTGATGCACTCTCAGACCAGACCCATTCTCAAATTGAGTTGGTGGATGCTGGAAGTGATGCCCTGGGAATCATTGAATATTTCCAGGGACGAGACCATGTGATTGTTGTGGATGCCTGTCAGATGGGTCGTGATGCAGGCTGTATTGAAGAGATTGACCCCACTCAAATTGAC
>CAZDVD010000095.1:0-4238 GCA_964508765.1 uncultured Lentisphaeria bacterium | reverse complement strand
CGCTTGGCTGCTTTTGCCCGGCGTAAGCGACGGTCTTCTGAGGGCTTCAAATAGAAGGAGTTCTTCTTAACATCTTTTAAAATGCCGGCTTTCTCGTATTTCTTTTTGAAACGCCTTAAGGCTTTCTCAAAGGGCTCATCCCGTTTTACGGTTACCATTACTGACATAGTGCGATCTCACCTCCTTCTAAATTAACCTAAATAGGTCTGCAGTTTGCGACTACGGGATTTGTGCTGGAGACGCTTGATGGCTTTCTCCTTGATCTGACGAACACGTTCCCGCGTCAGGTTAAACTCTTCCCCAATTTCATTGAGGGTTAATGCATATTCACGATCAATACCGAAGTACATGCGGATCACTTCCCGCTCTCTGTCTTTGAGAGTGTCCAGGGCAGATCGAATTTCTTTTTTTAATGAATCAGACATGAGATCGAAATCAGGAGCGTCTTGATGCTCATCCTCAATCACATCCATGAGTGAATTTTTTTCTTCTTCCTGAAATGGTGCATCCAGTGAGTGATGGCGTTTGGAGATACGAATGGCATCAGCTACTTCTTCAGGGGCCATGGACAGTTCCTCAGCGATTTCACGCTCTGTGGGCGTTCTTTCCAGTTTCTGTTCCAGACGATCAGAGGTCTTGGAAATCTTGGAAATAGTACCAACCCGGTTTAGAGGTAAACGCACTATTCGTGAGTGCTCAGCCAGCGCCTGGAGAATGGATTGACGAATCCACCAGACAGCATAGGAAATGAACTTGAAACCACGGGTTTCATCAAAACGTTCAGCAGCCTTGATCAAACCAAGATTACCCTCGTTGATGAGGTCAGTCAAAGGCAAGCCTTGACCCTGATAATCTTTGGCCACCGAGACCACAAAACGGAGGTTGGCTTCAGTTAATTTCTTAAGCGCAAGACGGTCACCCTGTTTGACCCTTTGGGCCAGGGAAATCTCATCTTTTGGATCCAGCGGTTCATATTGACCAATTTCCTCAAGATACTTACTGAGGCTGCGATTTGTGTCTCCACCGATCCGTTTAACTTTCTTAGCCATAGGCTCCTTCCGTTACTGCTTTGACCGCAATTGATACAAAGCCAGCGAAATTAATTTTAACCCCCACACCTGTCAAGGTATAAGGCAGTATTAATTAGATAAAAAAAGGGTGCTAAAGTGACAAATTATTATGATTTAAGTTTAATATCTCAATGTTGGGCAAGTAGCTCAGAAATGTTATTTTATTCATCTTTTCAGGATATGTGGAGGTAGACATTGAGCTTGTGGAAACATTACTCCACGGATGAACTTTTATCACAGATACATTCTGCCTTACCCTTCGACAAGCTCAGGGAATGGCAAAGGAGGTTGGAGGAGTCAAATACATGAATAAGCCCCCAGCACTAAACCACATCTATGATGGATGGTTCTACCGTCACTTTATTGATCCATCACTCGTAGGTATCAGACGACGGATTTCAAAACTGGTCCCTGAGGGCAGTCGGGTTCTTGATGTAGGGTGCGGAACCGGGGATCAACTTCTGTATCTGGCTCCTCAGATTGAATCGGGTCTGGGGGTAGAACTGTCTGGAGAAATGATCAGATGCAGTCAGCACCAGGCTCGCCTCAGACAGATTACAAACTGCGCATTTGAGTTACTGGATGCTGCCCATCTGGATTATCTGGAGGACCAGCACTTCGATGTCGCTATGAGCAGCATGGTTATCCATGAAATGCCTGAATCAGCGCGTCTACCTGTCCTGCGTGAGATGAAACGTCTGGGAAAAACCATCATCATCGCAGACTGGATCTATCCCCAACCATCGACCTGGAAAAATATGGGGACAAACATTATTGAGTGGATGGCTGGTCGCGAACATTACGCAGGCTTTCGATCTTTTATGGCTGCCGGCGGGTTGCCACCTCTATTCGAAACCGTGGGTCTGGAGGTTGTGGAATCCCAGATCACCAGCAAAGGGACCATTCAACTCTGGGTATGTAAATCCGGGAAGAAACATTAGAGCTCATTTATTGTATAATATGCCAACCATGGTCAGAATGATGATTTATCAATCTCAAAACGGGGGATTACAATGAAACGTCTACTTCTAGCACTCCTGATTACCGCAATACCACTGATGTCAGCATCTAAAGGCAGCATTAAAGGTCGGGTGACAGATGCCAAGACCGGTAAAGCAATGGTGGGTATGAATGTGGTCATACAAAAGACCAGCCTGGGTGCGTCTACTGACCGGAAGGGCAAATATAAGATTATCAATGTCCCTCCTGGCGTTTACACCCTCAAAGCCACCATGATAGGATATGCCCCTGAAACCAAGACTGGCGTGAAGGTGAAGGCTGGCAAATCTGTTACCATCAATTTTAAAATGAAAACCCAGAAAATGAAGGGGGAGTCTGTCACCGTAACAGCATCAAGGCCTACGCTTGACAAATTCGGGACTGCTTTGAAGGGCAAGGAGTCTTCGGTGACAGTGAAAGGCAGCAAATCCTCAGGCAAGAAGCCCTCAACCAAAGCCCGTGAAGATGATCCACCAGCAGAGTCCAGCACCCTGTCAAAACCCCGTCCATCACGACCCACTGAAAGTGAAGAGTCTGTGCACTCAAGTGATGAATCAAGCCCCGCTCCCATGCTTGTTCCCAGCTCTGGAGTCATTGCACCTCCATCATCTTCAGCGGGTGCTGTTGATTCAGATGCTCCTCCACCACCCGAACCGGACATAGTGCCATTTATGATCATGCCTTCAGAGGGGAAACCCAGGCCATCCAAAGCAAGGCCCGCACCTCCGAAATCCGGGGGGTTAAAGGCGGGTTTTGCCGATGACAATCAGCAATTCAATTATTTTCTCAATTTTTTAAACCAATACAGATCGTCAGTCAACAGCTATGGCTATGATATCAGCGAGCGTATCCATTTGATGCTTGAAGACAAGGATGGTAAAAGCCTGCCCAATGTTGAGGTCAAGATTTTCGACCGCAAGGAGAGTCGCCTGCTGGATGAAGGCAAAACCTTCGCGGACGGTTCTTATTTTTTTTACCCATCTGAAGTGGCTACCAAGGATAAAACCTTTTACGTCGGATACACCCTCAATGATGTTTACAAAACGATTGTTGTAAAACGTACAGGGCCACGCAACATCACTATTCAGGCTGATACATCACGAGAATTACTACCACGTGTACCTGTGGATATTGTCTTTATTCTGGATACCACCGGCAGTATGGGTGAGGAAATCAAACGTCTTATTGCCACCATCGATTTGATTCATATGAATTTGAGTGCTCTTTCCAATCAGACTCTGATTCGGTTTGGGATGGTGCTTTATCGAGATAAGGATGATAAATATCGCACAAAGGTGGTTCCTCTCACTGTGGACATTGATGAGTTTCGTGCTTCCCTGGAAAAGGTGAGGGCCGGTGGAGGCGGTGATACGCCAGAAGATTTACAGGCAGCTTTACTTAAAGCGGTGCGGAATATGGATTGGAATGAGAACGGTTTGCGTCTGGGCTTTGTGATCACCGATGCTTCAGCCCATCTGGACTATGGTCAGCGGTATACTTATATCTCAGCAGCGCTGGAAGCCAAAAAGAAGGGCATCAAATTGTTCACAGTTGGAACCGGGGGTCTGGGGTTACGAGGCGAATATGTACTGCGGCAGATTTCCCAACTTACCTATGCGAAGTATCTATTTTTAACTTACGGCAAAGAGACGGGTGAAAACACAGGCGGTGTGACCGGGAGTGTCAGCCATCACACAGGCTCCAACTATCAGACGGATAAACTGGAAGCCATTATCATGCGTCTGGCCAAAGAGGAAATCTCCAACTTTACAGATGACCCTCTAGAGCTTGATGAAGGATATTTTGAGGCAGAAAAGGTAGACCATGAATCCAGAGAAGAGACCCTCTCAAAACTCTTCAAGGAAGCCATTTCCAACCTCGTCGATTATTCGACACTGAAGATTGAGAACTCCAGGAGATTGGGCGTCCTGCCCATTCACGCCAAGACAGAACATTCTGAGCTGAGTGCGGAATATTTCCAGGAACAGGTTCAACTCTCAGTAGCACAGAACGGTCAGTTCATGCTCATTGCCCGCAAAGATCTCCAGGCGGTTCTGGAAGAACAAAAGTTGCAGCTTTCAGGGCTTCTAACAGATGCGCAAACCACCAGGATTGGTGAATTGTTGGGGGCGGAACTTTTGCTGGCTGGTGAGCTTTACGAGAAGGAAG
>CAZDVD010000094.1:0-4282 GCA_964508765.1 uncultured Lentisphaeria bacterium | reverse complement strand
TAAAACGAGAATAGTTAACTTATAGAAAAATATTCGTGATTAGTAGTTGATGCTTGGATCAAACGGGAATGAGGACAGCAGGTATCTTTTAGGTAGTACGGCAATAATTTGATTGGATTCATCACGTTCAATAATTTCACATTCAACCTTGCGCCCAACAATTTTTTTTTCGAGCTCCAGCTTCGCCAATATGCCTGAAAGCGTTGATATTGAAGGTTTATCCATCCCATGAATTCTGATTGTTTCTGTGTATTTATCGTTGCGTTTATGGTCATCTTCAGCATGGATGCTCATTTCAAAAGTATTGCCATCAACTATTCTGGTAACCAGACCTGAGATTATCTGCTTCTTCATTTTTGGCAATTCCTGTCCCAATCCGAAGGTTGATTGTAGGGGTAATTCCTGCTTATCTGGATTAATGATGCGCATAAATGATGGGACGCGGGACTATGAACGTTTTGACTTTAATTGAATTGAATGGGTTGACTTCATATGCAACTGAAATGTATTCGAGTAGACTTACACAGGCAATAAAAATATTTATATATTGTAAAATATATTATACACAGACAATATTTTATTATATTGGCGTCGGAAGAAACATTCAATAAAGGAGAGTTAAAGATGAGAATCACCGCAATTGTTGTGTTGGCATTATTTCTATTTATCGGCTGCGAAAGCCCCCAGGATTTATCAAACGAACAGACTCTATACAAGGGTCAGGTTATTCAAAACGAGCGTGCCCCTTTCCTGCTCGAAGGGAATAGTCTATCCAAGGATTCAGATGGAATCCTGATCCTCGATGAGAAAGTGTCTGATGGTACGGTTTATGGCTTAAAGGATGATGAAACCGTTTATGCTGCTGAGGGTGGGGAAATACTGCCCCTGAAAAGCTGGGTCGGTAATATTAGTGCAGATCCAGTTAAAGTTAGCCTCACTTCAAACTTAGTCATTAAGTTTGAAGATCTAACTTCTGTCACCATCCTGGATGCTGTGGATATGATTTATATTGCCGCAAACGGGACTAAAGTCTTATTTTCAGGTAGTGGAGTAATCACCACCACTGAGATTTCAACTGGATCTAATGGCTTTGTAACTTTGATTTCTACTGCTGAATTTTCCATTGGTGGTGATGGTGGTGAAATAGGCTAAATAGTTGTTGAATTTATCCTATTAATTCCTTTATTTAGGGAGAACAATGCAAAAATCTGTTATAAAAATACCAAAAACCAATGAATGGCTTGAGTTTATCAGTCGCCTCGGGTTGGTGAACATTGACGATGCTCGCAAGGTATTTCTATCAGGTAACTATTCGCAGATATCAGATTTGAGCCAAAGAGCTCTTTACGTTGCCGGCCGTGGAAAAACTCTCAGTCTTGAGGGGAACCTCATTGGCTCAAAGTTGACCCTGGATGAAGCCCAGCTTTTCTCTGAGACGAGTAATGCAGAACGTGGATATCCTGTTAAAGATGAAGTCCTGGCTTATGTGAATTACGAGCGGGGTGTGTTTTTCGAAAAGTTTGGAGAATACCATTCTGGATTGAGTCTGTACCGATCTGCTAAACGCTTGGCTGAATCGATTACGCTTAATTCGGTACTCGATTATCAAATATCAGCACATCTACTTCAGGCAGGCTCCGGTAGTAGCATAGAAGAAGCTAAGAAATGGATTCAATATTTTCATGATAATCAAATGCAAATAATGCATCTGGTTTCAATAAGAAGATTGGCAAAATACTATCGCATAAAAAATCAATATTCCCTGGCCAAAGATTTGCTTACTACGGGGAATCATTTGGCGAAGACGTTCGACTATCCCTTCATGGTTGATCAGATAAACAATTCATATGGATATTTGATTTACCGTATGGGTGAAATCGAGGAAGCACGCAGGATATTTACTGAGCTTACTCGGGGAATGCAAAGTCGGTATTTATATGCCACCGTTTTGGAGAATCTGACTCTGACATACTATGATGAAGGTGAGTACGATGATGCTGCGAAGTACATCGAAGAAGCCATTGAGCATAGTCAGAAATATGATATCCTTTCTCAAATACCCGATGAGTGTTTGTTTATGGGTGACATGCAGAGGGACAAATTCCAGAATCCTGAATTAGCTACCCACTACTATGAAATAGGTGCTCTGGTAGCTCTCAAGATGGCTGAACATGGATTCAGCTTAAAGGGTGACCGGCAGGAAGTAGTACAACGTTTTCAGAACCGAGCAAAAACGGGTTACAGCATACCTGAATCCATGGGGCCACGCTCCGAACCTTTTGCCTTTGCATTGGGACAATCATGGAAGCAGATTAACGATGTTTTTCAGTTCCATTTGCTGCAAAAACATTTGGAATCAGGTTTGCCTATCTCAGAATTACCCACCAAGCTTGAATTAAAGACCAGCACCTATTATGCCATTAAACGACGTTTAAGCCAGCACGGCTTCGACTTTGGTGCTGTACCAGCCAAGATGTCGATTAAGTTGAAAAACCAGGATTTGGTGGCTATAAATGCCTATGTGACTGGTCTTACCGAACTCCCCTGGAACCAGGCCAATGCACAATTCGAGAAAGAGATCATCGAATATCTGTTCAAGCAGGTGGGCTATCAGAAAACGAAACTAGCTGAGGAATTGGAGGTCAGCTATCCAACCGTCCTCCAAAAAACAAAATCATTAAGGAGCCTCTAACTTATTCGCTCACAATTTGAATCATCCTAGCATCAATATTGTGTGACTCTCATGCAGCCTCCCTGAGCCCCGATTTATCGGGGCTCATTTGTATGCAGTTTTCCTCAGAAGCCACGTGAGAGAAGTCTTGTAAACCCCAGTATCATACTGGTAATGAGATATTTTTATGATTAAGTTAATTAGTATTTGTCGATAATAAATGTGAAGTCAAATTATAAGCTACCTTGGCTTGCTGTAATGAAATATTGATGCGATGAATGGATAACGTAATCTATGCGCTATTATGAATTAATTGGGCTAAAGAGGGAGCCGTTCTCAATGACTCCTGATCCTGAATTTTTCTTCGAATCAAAAGCGCATGGTGAAATTCTCAATCGTCTGGAAATCGCCTTAAGATTGAACCGTGGCCTTTCGGTTATCATGGGTGGAATAGGCACGGGAAAAACGACATTGTCACGACTCCTGCTTAGTCGATTTATTGATTTTGGAAAAGATTTTCAATTTTATCTCATCATGGACCCAACCTGGGAAAACACGCGTGAGTTTCTGGTCTATTTGAAGCGTTTGTTCGGGTTAAGGGGCAGTTCGCTCTACCAATCTGAGATGCTCAATCAGCTCGAAAATTTCCTCATTGATACTGCGATTAAAAAGGGCAAGCAGATTGTACTTATTATCGATGAAGGCCAAAAAATGGGAACGGAGCAGATCGAGGTTATCCGCACGCTCTTGAATTTTGAGACCAATAGCCGCAAATTGATTCAAGTCGTTATCTTTGCCCAGCCAGAATTCAAAGAAGTGGTGGCATCCCACGAAAATTTCAAAGATAGAATTGCCTTTGGTGCTACCATTCCTGCATTGGATCGGGAAGATACTATTTCCTTCGTAGATTATAGAATAAATCAAGCAGGCTACGAGGGGGATGAACCCCTCTTTTCACAGGAAGCCAAGGAAATGATATATCAGCATACCGGTGGCTATCCTCGCAAAATTGTAAATATGTGTCATCACCTCATTGTTGACATGCTGGTATACAATAATAAGTCTGTGGATGGCGCTGCTGTATTGAATCGTATCAATAGTGACGATAACAATTATGCCGGCTGACGAAAAAGATTCCGCGGCGACCAATCGACTGCTGGATCTTTTAAGATCTCAACAGACAGGAAAATCCACTACTGAGGGAAATGCCAGTGGTACTCTGGATACAAAATCACCTCCAGAAAGTTCAGAAACCATCTCAGAGCAAAAATCAACTCCTCCATCCGTTAGCTCAAGCATTGTTCCAGACGATATTGTCGACCAAGCCCCCCCTCAAGAAGCGGGCTCCACTCCCGTAAGCTCTGATGAGATCAGAGCAAAGCTGGGCAACCTCGCAGCAAAAAAGAAAACCCCTGCTCCTGTTGAGGAACCAGCCGGAAAAGAGCCACTTGAGGCTGAGCCGGTGGCCCAGGGAGTCGCTGCCGATCTGATGGATACACCTCAGGATGATGTAAAGGATGCCGCGGCTGAGGCGCCTGAAGAATTAGTACCGGAAATTGATACTGAACTCCCCTCTATTGATCAGCTAATTGACCCAGCTTACTTTCAGGT
>CAZDVD010000093.1:0-4401 GCA_964508765.1 uncultured Lentisphaeria bacterium | reverse complement strand
CTGAGATATTATTAATTGAGTTTTGCCAGGATGTCACCTCGGCTGATGATGAGAAAGTCTTTACCATTATACTGGAGTTCATCTCCTGTGTATTTGCCGTAAAGAATAATGTCACCCTTTTTAATCAGTGCTTTCAACTCTTTATCATTGCCAACTGCGGCAACTGTACCCCGGCGGGGTTTTTCCTTTGCTGTGTCGGGAATAATTAGACCTGAGGCGGTTTTTTCCTCCTCAACAGCGGGTTCTACCAGGACACGATCATCAAGCGGTTGTATTTTCATCTCTATTTCCTTTATAAAATTAGCTTGTCTCATTATTTATCAATTGGACTTAATACATCCCGCTCATGCCACCCATGCCTGGATCCATTCCTGAACCAGATTCAGCAGGTTCAGGTTTGTCAGTAATGGCACATTCCGTGGTCAGTAAGAGACCTGCAATGGAAGCCGCGTTCTCCAGCGCAATACGGGCTACCTTGGTTGGATCGAGGATTCCTGCTTTGAGCAGATGCTTGAACTCTTCAGCGCGAGCATCAAAGCCAAAGTCATCCTTGCCGTCTTTTACTTTCTGGACAACTATTGAGTCTTCCCAACCGGCATTCTTTGAGATCTGACGGATAGGCTCTTCCAAAGCGCGTCGCAGGATATCAATACCCAACTGCTGGTCGCCCTCTAGGGTCAATTCTAACGCCTGTGAGGCACGTAGAAGAGCAACACCGCCACCAGGGATGATTCCCTCAGCGACAGCAGCGCGAGTTGCATGCAAGGCATCTTCAACACGAGCTTTCTTCTCTTTCATCTCAACTTCAGTGGCAGCGCCAACATTCAGTACAGCAACACCACCAGCTAGCTTCGCCAGACGCTCCTGGAGTTTTTCACGATCATAATCCGATGTAGTATTTTCTATCTGAACCTTAATCTCGTTGATACGAGCAGTCAGTTTTTCTTTATCTCCGGCACCGTCAACGATAGTTGTATCATCTTTATTCAGGATGACACTCTTAGCCTGACCTAAATTCTCAAGTGTGCAATTCTCAAGTTTATAACCCTGATCTTCTGAAACAACGGTTGCACCTGTGAGAACTGCAATATCCTCCAGCATGGCTTTGCGACGATCTCCAAAACCGGGAGCTTTTACTGCAGCCACCTTTAGAGTCCCACGAAGTTTATTGACAACCAGAGTTGCCAATGCTTCACCATCGATATCTTCAGCGATAATGAGCAGGGGACGACCAGTCTGTGAAGATTTCTCAAGAATAGGCAGAAGATCCTTCATGGTGCTGATCTTTTTATCATGAACCAGAACCAAAGCATCTTCAAGCAGAGCTTCCATGTTCTCAGCGTTGGTCACAAAGTACGGAGAGAGGTACCCACGATCGAACTGCATACCTTCAACAGTTTCAAGGTGAGTATCCATGGTCTTGGATTCTTCAACAGTGATTATTCCATCTTTACCGACTTTATCCATAGCTTCAGCGATTAAATCACCAATGGCTTGGTCGTTGTTTGCTGAGATGGTTCCTACCTGAGCAATTTCTTCGCTGCTCTGGACATCTTTGCTCATATTCTTAAGAAATTCAACGACCTGTAAAACTCCGGCATCTATTCCTCGCTTGATCTCCATGGGGTTGGCACCTGCAGTTACGTTCTTCAAACCTTGGGTAACAATTGCCTGGGCCAGAACCGTGGCGGTGGTAGTACCATCACCAGCTATGTCAGAAGTTTTTGAAGCAACCTCACGAACCATCTGAGCACCCATGTTTTCACGGGGATCCTCTAGTTCAATTTCCTTGGCTACTGTAACACCATCTTTAGTGATGGTAGGTGCACCAAACTTTTTACTAATTACTACGTTACGACCTTTAGGACCCAGTGTCACCTTGACCGCATTTGCTAGAACATCAACACCAGTCTTCAGTTTGGACCGGGCTTCTTGATCAAATTCAATGTGCTTTGTCATTTTAATTTTAGCTCCTTCGCTAATAATAATGAACTCTACATTATTTAAATGTCTATTACTCAAAACTAATGCCAAATCAACAAGTGCGCTTAATTGGCAGACTTTTAAAATGAATAGCTAAGATTCAAGCCAGAAAGACAGTTAAGTACGACATGAAATCAAGATTCTCTGACATCAAATGTCAATATGGCAGATTCTAAGGCATGGCATACTATTAGTCTATTGTCCACTCTAGAGGAGCATATTATGAATGAACAAATAAACGCAAACCCTGAAGAATCCATTAATGCTGTAGAAAAATACGGAGTTGATTTGACTCAGCTGGCTCGTGCTGGCAAAATTGACCCTGTCATTGGTAGAGAAGATGAAATCCGTAGAATTATTCAAATTCTTTCACGTCGTACGAAGAATAATCCTGTTTTAATCGGTGATCCAGGAACGGGAAAAACTACTGTGGTTGAGGGATTGGCACGTAGAATTATCGAAGGAGATGTCCCTGAAAATATTAAGGGTAAGAAGCTCGTTGCTCTTGATTTGAGTGCCATGGTCGCTGGAGCCATGTATCGAGGTCAATTCGAAGAACGTCTAAAAAACTTCATCAAAGAGGTTGTTGATAGTGACGGAGAGATAATGGTCTTTATTGACGAATTGCATATGATTGTTGGTACAGGAGCAGTGGAAGGACAGATGGATGTTTCCAACATGATCAAACCGGAATTAGCCCGAGGGCGTATGAAGGTTATTGGAGCCACTACCTTGAATGAATATCAAAAATATATAGAGAAAGATGCTGCCCTGGAACGTCGCTTTCAGCAAGTCTATATTAATGAACCCAGCGTTGAAGACACGATTACCATTCTCCGTGGAATAAAAGATAAATATGAACTGCATCACGGCTTAGAAATCAAGGATGCAGCTCTGATATCAGCAGCCACGCTGTCTGATCGGTATATTACCGGCCGCTTTCTTCCAGACAAGGCCGTTGATCTCATGGATGAGGCTGCAGCGAAGATCCGAATGGAAATGAACTCTGCTCCAGAAGCCATTGATGACGCCCGCAGAAAACTTGTCCAGCTAGAGGTTGAAAATGAAGCGCTGAAAAGAGAAAAAGATCAGCGCTCAAAAGATAGATTGAAACCTATCAAAGAGGAAATCAAGGTCTTGAGAGAGAAACTGAATAAGTTGATCATTGTTTGGGAAAAGGAGAAAGCTACAGTAACAAAAATTCAGACTATAAAAGGCAATTTGGAAACACTGAATCTCAAGGCGGAACAAGCTCAGAGGGAAGGGGACTATCAATCCTCAGCAAAAATTCGTTATGAGGATATTCCCAAACAAGAGACGCAGATTGAGGAACTCAATCAAGAGTTGAGCGAGAGTGAATTTCTAAAACTTGAGGTTAGTACAGAGGACATAGCAGAGGTAGTCTCAAAATGGACAGGGATTCCCCTTAGTAAAATGCTCGCAGGTGAACAGGAAAAGCTCCTTCAACTTGAAATACTACTTCAAAAACGGGTTGTTGGTCAGGACGAGGCTGTCAGAAAGGTCGCTGACACCATAAGAATGTCCAAAATGGGTCTATCAGATATAATGAGACCTCTGGGTTCCTTTCTCTTTATGGGTAATACGGGTGTAGGTAAAACAGAGCTTGCGAAATCTTTGGCTGAGGTGCTCTTTGACGATGAAAGAGCCTTGGTGAGATTTGATATGAGCGAATACATGGAGCAACACGCAGTCTCCAAATTCATTGGCAGCCCTCCTGGATATGTGGGCTACGATGAAGGTGGACAGTTGACTGAGAAGATCAGACGACGTCCGTATTCAGTCATACTTTTTGATGAAATCGAGAAAGCTCACCCGAATGTCCTGAACATACTGCTACAGATCTTGGATGATGGGCGATTAACAGATGCGAAAGGTCGCATGGTGAATTTCAAAAACACCATCATCGTGATGACTTCAAACATCCCCAGCAAAGAAATTCGACAATATCTAAGGCCAGAGTTTATCAATCGTATCGATGAGATATTGACCTTTGAAGATCTATCGAATGAAGCTGTAAGTAGGATTGTTGACATCCAACTCTCACTTGCTATTAGTATGTTGGCAAGTCAGGATATTGAGCTAGTGATTGATCCAACGGTGAATTCGTATTTGCATAAAAATGGGTACCAGCCTGAATATGGTGCACGTCCTATCAAACGAATTGTGAGGCAGCAGATTCTCGCTCCGGTTTCGAAATATTTACTTGGGAATCCAGATGTCCGCACCGTTTCAATTGCAGAGAAAAATGGAGTGATACAGGTCGGCAGTTAAATTTTTATAAGATGTAGATTAATGAGCAAGTGGGGTATAATCAACAATCGCATTGAGCATGTGTAGTTATCCCTCGACCAGACATTCCTTAAATCATGTGATGACACAAGGGATATTGAAAGATAT
>CAZDVD010000092.1:0-4498 GCA_964508765.1 uncultured Lentisphaeria bacterium | reverse complement strand
GATCCGTTCTTTTATGCAGAAGCTGAAACGACCAATGCCCTCGGTGGTGGTATTCTTGGTTCATTATTTGGTAACCTGGATGGAGATGATGTGCCAAGCCTCAATTTAACTGGTATTTCGTGGGCTGGAAATGTTGGTATGGCATTGATTAATGGAGATATATTGGAAGAGGGGGATAGAGTGGCCGGATACCAGATCACCAAAATCGCATTTGACCACATTATCCTCAGGCGAGGAACCAGTATTGTAAAGGTCAATATGAATGAATAGTAAATCACAAAATTTTCTTTTTCTCAGTCTTCTGCTGAGTGCACTCACCCTATCTGCTGCTCCTAAGACAGTCTTGAATTGGGTTTCTACCTTTGTGGCAAACGGTGAGGCTGGTCTCGAAATTTCGCTATCCAATCGGGTTGATTTTCAGGAAAGTGTTGCCCAGTCCCCACCAAAAATCACTCTGACATTTCCAAAAACCAGCTTGGCCCAGGACAATTTTACGCGCACAACCAATGTCTCTCCGCTTATGCGTTTGTCGGTTAAAAAAAATCCACACGATGATGATGAAGTCATAGTCGAAATGCTCTTCTCAAAGATTCCCCAATATACAACTCAGTGGTTAGGAGACGATCTATTGTTGGTATCATGGCCAGAAGTAAGGGAGAGGAAAGCCCCACGACGTAGAGATCGACGAGCCGATTTGCCAGGGACAATCAGTATGAATTTCAAAGAAGCAGATATGATTGACATCCTGCGACTTCTATCCGCTCAACATCAGATCAACATCATTACCGGACCTGAGGTGGAGGGTGAAGTCACCGTATCACTCAAGGATGTCGATCTTTGGACTTCACTTGATGCTATTCTAAAAGTGAACGGGTATGATTGGTTTCAACAGGGCAATATTGTGGTAGTCAAGCCAACTGACGAAGAAATGGCTGGAGAGTTGGAGACCCGCGTATTCAAGATGAATTATGTGGATGCCAGTGCTGTTTCATCTGCACTTTCAAGTGTATTAAGTGAGAAAGGTCAAGTTCAACTCTATTCACCTGTCATGGCTGGAAGCGCCGGTGGAGCAGGGGGCGCTGCCGGAGGTGGTGGCGCTGCTGCAGGCGGCGGCGGTGGTGGATTAGCAGCTGCAGCGGGTGCCCTGGGTGGTGGAGCTACTGGAGGTGGTGTCGGTGGCACAACTGGCGGTGGTGCTGGAGGAGGAGCTTCTAGTGGACCGGCCTATGACCATATCGTGATCACAGACCTGGCCCAAAATTTTGAACGCATCGAAAGTATTATCGCGGAGTTGGATAAAAAAATCCCACAAATCAATATTGCTGTAAAATTTATCGAGACAAAACTTACATCTGACGAACGCCTCGGAATAAATTGGGATTTACGAACCAGTTTGACAGGACCCAGTATTCAGGATGATGCCGGGACGGTTGAAAATTTGATTGAGCTTGGCACCACCATATTAAGTGGTGGGAGTCAACTCAGGCTGGCTACACTGAGTATCCCCATGTTTTCCTCTATTATGGAAGTGATGGGGTCTGATGCTGATACCAAATTGCTTCAGGAGCCCCAGGTCACAACTTTTGAGAATACAACAGCTCAAATTGGCATTGGTACGAACTATCCAGTGCTTATTCCTGGTTCTGATGCCACCGCCTTTGGAGCGGAGACCTATCAATTCGAGGATGTAGATATACGGGTTGATCTGAGTGTGACACCGCGAATCAACGAAGAAAAATTTGTGAGTTTAAACCTCACTGCTACCGTTCAGGCTCTGGTTGGTTTCGCTGGACCAAATTCAGACCGTCCAATCGTTTCAGATAGATCGACTACGACCCGGGTCATGGTTGGGGACGGCGAGACCTTGCTTATTGGAGGATTAATCTTTGACCAGGTGAATGAGTCTACAACTTCCCCACCAATTATCGGTAGCATACCCTTTTTGAAAAGATTCTTTACTCATACACGGACGTCGACTGAGCAAAGAGAATTGTTAATTTTTATTACTCCAAACATCATTAACAAATAGAGAGATTTGCCATGGAACTGGAAATACTGGATCTGCTGAATTTCATGAGGGACTCTGGTGCCTCGGATCTTCACCTACACCCATTTTCCAGACCGATAGTCCGGGTTGATGGCGATATCAGGAAAACAGACATTCCGCCCATGCTCCCCGAGGATTTGCATATCCTCATTTATGGCATCATGACTGAAGTACAGCGCAAAACTTTTGAAGAAAACATGGAATTGGACTTTGCCGCTGACTATAAGGGTATTGGGCGATTTAGAGTAAATGTGTTTAAGAGTATTCATGGAGATTCTGCTGTTCTAAGGGCTATCAATGAAAAAGTATATTCCTTTGAAGACCTGGGCTTACCTTTAGGACTCAAGGACATGGCCCATCAGGACAAGGGTCTCTTTCTGGTGACAGGTCCCACTGGCAGTGGAAAATCAACCACATTAAATACCATTGTTGATTATATAAATAGGACCCAAAAAAAGCATATCATCACCATTGAAGATCCAGTCGAATTCACCCATGAGAGCAAAATGTCCTTGGTTACTCAAAGAGAAGTTGGGACCACAACACATGGGTTTGCTCAAGCTCTTCGCAGTGCGCTCAGAGAAGATCCTGATGTGATTGTGGTGGGTGAGATGCGTGATCCTGAGACCACGGCTTTGGCTGTTACTGCTGCTGAAACAGGTCATCTGGTGTTTGGGACCCTCCATACAGTGAATACGACAAAAACCCTGGATCGCATCATTGATCAATTCCCGGCGAATCAGCAGGATCAAATTCGAATTATGATCAGCGATACCATTGTGACAATACTCTCGCAAATGCTTTTGAAGAAAAAAGGGGGTGGGCGTATAGCCGCCTTTGAAGTTCTCACTGGAACACCAGCTGTAGCGAATCTGATTCGCGAAGCCAAAACCTTCCAGCTCCGTTCCATTTTGCAGATGGGAGCCGCCCAGGGCATGATGACCCTGGAGCAATCATTAGGAGTTCTGGTGAAAGACGGTCAGGTAGAGCTTGAAGCAGCCTTACAAGTCGCAGCATTTCCAGAGGATGTTGAGAAATTGGTAGGGGGCTAGATTATGTATTCCTTACAAGATTTGCTCTCTGTGATGTCTGAAGCAGATGCTTCTGATCTGTACGTCTCTGTGGGTGCCTTCCCCATGTTGAAAATCTCCGGTGAAGTATATCCCATCGAAAAAGAAAAGCTTTCCATTGAGAATTTAGAGAGTCTAAAACAAGAGATGCTCAATGAAGAGCAACTCGCTGAATATCTCGATCAGAAGGAATTAGACTACACCTTGAGTTTATCAGGAGTAGGGCGTTTCAGAGTCAATTTTTTCCGGCAACGCAGTACTGATAGTTTTGTAGTAAGACAGATTGTGTCCGCTATCAAGAGTCTGAGCGAATTGGACTTGCCCCTGATTCTCAGTGAACTCGCTTTAAAAGATAGAGGACTGGTATTGGTGGTTGGCTCGACTGGGTCGGGTAAGTCCACAACTCTGGCAGCCATGATTGATCATCGCAATGCCAATAAATCGGGTCACATTTTGACGCTTGAGGATCCCATTGAATTCCTGCATCCCCACAAGAAAAGCCTGGTGAATCAGCGAGAAGTGGGGCATGATACACACTCCTATAATAAGGCCCTGAAATCTGCCCTTCGGGAAGCACCATCTGTATTGCTGGTAGGTGAAATTCGTGATCGAGAAGCCATGCAATCCGCTTTGAATTTCTCGGAAACGGGGCATCTGGTATTCAGTACCTTGCACGCGACAAACACATCACAGACCCTTGATCGAATCCTCAGTTTTTACGATCGTTCTGAACAGGATCTGGCACAAATGCAGTTGAGTCAAAATCTTTTGGCTATTATTGCCCAGAGACTGATTCCCATGGAAAATGGTAAATTGACCGCAGCTCTTGAAATTTTGATCTCCACAGCACGCATAAAAGATTTGATTCAGAAAGGCAGCGTTGATTTGCTTCCCCAGGCTATCAAGTCAGGGGCCTCTGAGCACATGCAGCTTTTTGATCAGGCTTTGTATAAATTATATAAGGACAAAAAAATCAGTGAAATGACAGCAATAGATTCTGCTGATCATCCTACAGACTTGAAATTAATGATTTCATCCACTGAACAACGAGAAGCCAGCCAGGAAATCAATCTGCTGGATGACGACAAAGAATCGCATAAGGACTAGTTATGGCTAAAAAACGTATTCTGATAGTTGACGATGAGAAATTTTTTATTGAACCAGTCAAGCGACTTCTAGAGAGTCTGGATTATGAAGTGTTTGAAGCCCTGGATGGCATTTCCGGACTTTCCAAAGCCCGCGAGGTGAAACCAGATATTATCATGCTGGATTTGATGCTCCCTGGGATGAATGGATATCAGGTGTGTCGTCTATTGAAGTTTGATGAACAGTTTAGAGACATTCCTGTTATCATCGTTTCAGCGAAAGATGGAGAACGGGA
>CAZDVD010000091.1:0-4557 GCA_964508765.1 uncultured Lentisphaeria bacterium | reverse complement strand
AAGTCATGCTGAGCTATGGGGTGCAGCGGCATGAGACTTGTTGAGGAACCTCTAATTATGTAAATAGTCCTCAGTTGAATATTATTACTGTTGAAGATCCAGTTGAATATAGACTTGAAGGAATTAACCAGGTGCAAGCCCGTCCAAATGTGGGATTGACTTTTGCTTCGGCCTTGAGATCAATTCTTCGACAGGATCCGGATATTGTTATGGTTGGTGAAATTCGAGATCTTGAAACCGCTGAGATCGCCATCAAGGCAGCCCTTACCGGTCACATGGTATTAAGTACCCTGCATACAAATAATGCCGTTGCAACCATCATTCGTTTGCTTAATATGGGGATTGATAAGTATTTGATCGTATCTTCTGTGTCAGTCATTGTGGCTCAAAGATTGGTCAGGCGGATATGTACGGGATGTAAAGAGCCTGTTGAACCATCGACTGATATTAAAATGTTTATGGAGCGTCAGGGTGTTGACATAACACAATCTACCTTCTATAAGGGTAAGGGGTGTAAACAGTGTTCCGGATCAGGTTTTTGGGGCCGATTCGGGATTCATGAAATATTATTTATGAATCCAACAATTAAAGAGCTGATAATCAACGATGCTTCTGAGATGGAGATTCGTCAGGCAGCTGAAGAGGCTGGAACCATGTCAATCTTTGATGAGGGTATTATCCGAGCACAAAAGGGCATGACCACGTTAGAGGAAGTCATTAGGGTTGCCTGATGGGTAATTTTAGATACATCGCCGTTGATCTCCAGGGCAAGCGAACTGAAGGTACGCTGGGTGGTTTCACGCGTGAAGAAGTTAGCGCTGAATTACGTCGTATGGGTCTTAAGCCTGTAAGTGTAGAACCAGTTCGGAAGAAAAAGCGGGAATGGAAGCTGAGTGAGATCAACCTCAGCCCACCAAAAATTGATCCATCATTACAAGTTGTCTTTTTTCGTGAACTATCAACTTTGCTCGATGCCGGAATTCAATTGGTGGACGCCATTTCAATTATTCAATTACAATTTGAGGATAAATACTTTCAAAAAGCGATTGGTGAGATTCTCGTCTTCGTGAAATCAGGTCACCCTTTCTCTGATGCGCTTGCTGAACATAAACATATTTTTCCACCCTTCGTCATCTCATTGGTCACAGCAGCAGAAATGGGTGGAGGTTTGGATAAGATCCTGACTCAGATTGCTGTGTATATTGAAAAAGAAGATGATGTACGTAAACGGCTTAGCTCAGCGACAAGCTATCCCAAATTTATCGGAATGTTTTTTGGGTTGGTTCTCATTGGAGTGATGTTTGGACTCATGCCCAAATTCGCAGAAATTTTTGCGAGTTTTGGCGCTGAGCTACCCTTTTCCACTCAGATAATGATAAACATCAGTACTTTCCTCCGGAATAATCTCATTATCGAAGCAGTTCTAGCTGGAGGACTCTGGATAGGCTCCAAGGCTTTTGCAGCATCACCAAAGGGAAAATACTTCATTGACAAACATATTTTCAAAATCCCAGTTGCAGGGAGTATTATCCATAAGTCAATGATTTCAAGGTTCGCAAAAACGCTTTCAGTATTGATTCGAGCTGAAGTTTCAATAGTAAATGCGTTAAAAATTGCCGGAAATACTTCTGACAATGAATACATCAAGGAAATTACTCAGCATGTTGCCCTGCAGGTTACCCATGGTCGCACCATGGGTGGACAATTAGCAAAATACACTGATGTCTTCCCCATCATGGTTAGCTCCATGATAACGGTTGGAGAGAAATCAGGTGCTCTTGCTATTATGCTCGAAAAGATTTCTGAATTTCATGAGGCTGATTTTAACACTGCTGTTGATAAACTGTCCAAAACAATTGAACCGATTATTATGGGTGGATTAGGCTTCATTATCAGTATCGTTATCGTAACGCTTTACCTGCCTATCTTCCAGATGAGCTCAGCAATACACTAAGCTTTTCTGATCTACACAGCTTGTTACTCTATTTTTTTTAATAGCTTAGTAATTATCCAGGTTTCTCAATTAACCTGTCGATTCGTGAACATTCCATACCACTTAAATATTATGTAAAATACTTATCATTTTGTGATTATTTTTGCTCATATATGGTTGAGATAATCTTAAAGAATGGTCCTGAGTAGTCATCATAGAGGTGATTTGCAGATATATTTACAATGGATTAAATCGTCATAATAATGCTACATTTAGCCCGAAGAGGTTGGTAAATTCATAACTCAGAAAAGGCAAAATAACGTTTGAGGGACATGTTGTTAGCAGAATATTACAGTCTTTTTATGTTACTGTATATTATGATTTTATAAATCTTGTGCCTTTGGCTTGTAAGGTTTTTCCTAATTCATATATAGGGAATACCTCTTGGAAAAAGGGTGTTACTGTTCTAATTTTAAGACATCTTAGTGGAATCGTTCTTTGTAATTGTTACATACTATCCAATAGCATATTTATGTTACATTTTATATGTACATGTTTTTTATGCACTTATAGCACAACCTTCATGTTGGCACAACCTTTGAAGTTCTATAAGATCATGACGCGATTGTATTTACCAATACACACAAAAATGCGATTCGCTGAACAAACGTAAAAAAAAAGTCCTTAGAGGAGGATATTAAAAATGAAAAGAAATAGTGGTTTTTCACTAGTCGAGCTGATGATCGTGATTGTGATCATCGGTGTGTTGGCAGCTGTTGCAGTGCCAATCTATAGTAACAATGTAATGAAAGCCAAAATGAGTGAAGCTGATGCAGCTCTTGGTAGTATCAGAACCCAACTTCGTGTTTATTATGGCGAAAATGGTGACTACCCAGTTGCGGGTTCTGGTTCAGCTGTCGTTGCAGTTGCTACAACTTGGAATGACATTAATGAAGGCGAATTAACCGGCAAGTACTTCAATGATGCTTCATACACCTATTATGGTTATGCAGCAGGTGATTCCTTCCAAATAACCTGTGCAAAGGGAGATATCATGGAAGAAGATCGCGTACTTGACCAAAGTGGTAATTTAACAGGCGGTACTAACTAGTAGTGCTTTTTTAGGGTAGGATATTTGACATTGAGGAATAATCAAGGTTATACCCTTATTGAGGTTATGATCTCAGCTACACTTCTGACAATCATTGTATTAGGTACGATGCAGTACTTCACTTTGAGTCGCTGGCAAGTGGAGAAGGGAATCAGAGCTCAACTTGCCTGGGCCAACATGGCCTCCCGCATGGAGAAAGCCATTGACCTTGGTTACGATTCGCTTCAAGATAGTTTACCTGAAACGTCGGTATCCCTGTTGCTTAACGGCATACAGGGATACCGAACTACTATCATCACCTCAATCGATGATAGTTCTGATGGATATTGGCCCGCTGACACTTCTCAACCCGACTATTTCGACGTCACAATTAAATTCGCTTGGTTTAGAACTGATAACATCACTGATAGTCTTAGCTGCAGCTTCTCTGAAGAACGCGGCTGGACTTATTAATTTCTTATGACCTCCCGTAATAATCGAGGATTTTCCCTTGTTGAACTGTCAGCAGCAATGGTTGCCAGTGCAATTTTAATGATTGGATTTGGATCCGTTATCGTTATGGCTCGACAACAATTGTCTGACACGAACACTCGTGTCGGTTTAGGTTATGATCAAGTGATTATCGACCGCTACGTTAGAACAAAGCTTACCGCTACAGTGAGTGATTCCATGCGCATCTATGCCGATGCCACAGATGAAGCATCTAATACGACCAGTACCTCAGGAACCATACTCAGGGCTGTTGATGCTGACTCCACCATTTACCATCTTGACCTTACAAACAACACGCTACTCTGGGTAACAGACGACTCAGTAACTCACAACCCAGTTGATAGTGAGATTTCAGATCTTCTTTTTACTGAGAGAGTGGGGAATATTAATAAGATATTAAGTATCAGTATGAATTTAATCTCTGATGAAGATACCCTTGCTGTCGCCTGGACCATCACACTCAGAAATTAGCAACACCCTCCCTTCATTCCATTTTTCTTACCATTCGTTATCTATTACTATTTGGTATTCAATACTATTCAATACCATTCAATTCGCTACGATTTTTTGATTTTATAGTATTCATCCTATTTAAACAGCACCCTGCGATAGAGTCTGAAGCAAATATTCCCTTCTATCATATCGCTATCACAGTCCAGGTCTTTTTATGATGTTGATGCCAACTCAGAACGATGCCTAGAGGTGGGTGAAATTGAGTGACTACCCATAAACAGGCTTGGCACGTTGAAACCTGTTGTTACATAGATTTCCATCTCGTGTTGTAACCTTTTGTGCTGTGGTTACAAATCTCATCTTCACCCAAACGCCTTATAAGGAGTTGAAATCTTGTAGATGCAGCAGGATATCCACTATCCCTGGGGAATCTCCTTCAGGCGGATATATGGGCCCCATATGAGTAACACCAGGATACAGGATGACGGTTTCGCGCTTCAAATTGAGGCTCCTTAAACATAACTAAATTGGGATATTTTTAATAATGATAAATATTTTCTACGATTAC
>CAZDVD010000090.1:0-4683 GCA_964508765.1 uncultured Lentisphaeria bacterium | reverse complement strand
TGTGGTTTTAATCACTTCATCTGAGCCACTATCCATGTTGATTTCGCCATCGCCATCCAGATCGCGGAAGGTCTGACGGAAATCCCAGGTTAATGTTGCCCCACCACCCAGGGCAAAGACGGCTTTATAACCCAGCAGTGTTCCCTCGCTATAAATATCCCAGGGATCACCAACGTTCATACGATTGATATATGCTGAGGCACCAGCCAGTTTTGGAATCAGATTTTCAGCCAGATTGATAGATCCATAGATACCCTTTATCGGGTCATCATCCTCCTGAATCATGTGCTGATAAGCACCGGTGACAGTAACCAGGCTCAAAACATCAACACCGACACTTCCAAACACACCCTTCATCGGGGTTGTGTTCATGAGGCGCATATCGCGAGTGATGGGTTTCATCACATCAGCCATTGGAAAGGATTGCATACCTACACGATCAATGTCATAGTTCTGATCAAACATGGAGAAGATAAAATTCTCACCAGTCATGCGATATTCCAGCCCGACGTTCACGAATTTCATGATGGTCATGCGGATACCAGGAGCAGTGAAACCCCAGCCATGGGTGACTTCAACAGAGTCTAACCCGGCAGCGCCATCAGTATAGTTGTAATGGTTGCCCATGTATTTACCCGCTTCAGCAAAGAGCATGACATCCAGAAAACCTGAACTAAATACAGGATAACCAATATCAACACTGACACCTGTCAACGAGGCTTTATTGTCAGCCAGGTTAAAGGGCTCTGCTTTTAATCCTTCAATGGCATCATCAAAATTGTAAACAGAGTTGGGATGACTATCAGTTTTGTTGTCACCATCAATATCATATTCTTCAGGATCTCTATCGGCATAACCGTCACCATCAGAATCCAACCAATAGCTGTCATTATCCGGGAAGTCATCCACAAGATCTGGACGACCATCATCATCAGTATCTGTAAAACCCAGATACTGGTTGACATCTGAAGCTACCGTCATACCAAATTTCAATTTACCCATGCTATAGGTACCACGTAATGAAGCCAGACCAACCAGCTCTTTCACGTTGGCAATCATGGTTTCAACACCAAAGTTTCCAACAGTAAAACCAACATGGGTTCCAATTTTACGAACGGTGGGATATTCCATCATGTTGTTATAGCCATTGACAAATAGACCATAACCCAAAACGACATTCTCCAGAGTTCCAACTCTAACGTAAAGTGGGTCCTGGGGTTGACCCCAGCGGACATACATGATTTTGTCGATAATATCGGTATAGTCATCCCAGTCTTCGCTTCTAATATCTCCATTTTCGTCCATATAGAGAACCACATCCAGACCAACTCCCAGTTTTCCAATTGAGATATCTGGACGCAGGGCAATCTGGTTGTAGATTTGACCATCAATAGTTACAGCACCGAGAGCAGCATCCATGGCGAGAGCATCACCAAAAAGTCCGCCGCCTTCTTCTTCACCCGCCTCTTCATCTTCAGGCTCTGGAGCGCTTTCACCTGCTGTGGATGGGGGTGGTGGAGGCATATCGCCAGTTGTTGTATCTGTTTCAGGTTCTTCTTCAACGAGGGCAGTTTCAGTTTCAGTCGAATCTGATGCGGCATCTCCTGAACCTTCTTCAGCATCAATAGTTTCATCCTCGGGATCTTCGGGGATTGTTCCCTCTTCCGTTTCACCGGTCTGGATATATCCGTCTGTGGTTGAGCTTACGGTTTCACCAGGACCAGCCGTGCTGATCATACCCGTGAGAGTGTTCATCACATCAACCTGGCCTTCAGTAACAATTATTTGATCACCAGTTTCTGGATCAGATACAGTCCAGAACTCAGTTCCTTTAATAGAAGCCACTGAGGTGGGTGTATGGAGTTGGAAACCGAATTCGGCACCTTTCTCATACTTTGTTAGGGCTTGACCATATTCGAGACGAACATGATAACCAGGTCCACCGATGTCTTCTACCAAGGTAATGGCAATCTCAGAGTTCTCGCGAAGCTTTACCTGGCTTTTATCATCTAGAAGCAACATCACGGCAAAACCGTCATTTACTTTGATCTGATCATTGTTGTCCAGGATCATGCCCATGGTAACAGGTGTATCATAATCGAAATCTTCTGCCTTTTGTATCAGGACATCACCTTGAACCTTAGAGATCACAGCGACCTTATCGGCGTATACTCCACCGACCAGAACCAGTGCAAAGATTAATAGAGTAACAAATTTTTTCATGTGTATTTCCTCATTCTGTATGGATTTATATCCTTTTGATATCAGTGCGGAATTTAACAAACGGGCCAAGCCCACCAAGCCTTTTCGTTCAGAATTTGGGTGTCGGCATTTTCAGTGGGGGTGGGTTTTTCAGGTTAGTTTTCAGCTGATTTCTACCCAAACAAATCAAACACCCCGAAATGTTTTTAGCTTGCCCAAGTTATTTAAACACAATAACTTTTGTTTAATATTGAAACAGCTAGCACAAACAATGCTACAGGCGATGTTTCTAGAAGGAGCAAATCGCAGAGAGTTAACACCAGCAGAAAGGAGAAATATGGGTTTTGAGATAGCGGGAATACTAATCCTGATGATTCTCTTGCTGGTCCTTCTGGTTCTCGAGGTTATTCCCATTGATGTCCTGGGGCTGGGTCTCCTGCTGGTGCTCTGGTTTACCGGATATGTCGATAGCGACCAAGCTATTGCAGGGTTTAGTAACAAAGCGGTTCTTACTGTAGCCGTGATGTTTGTGCTCAGTCATGCCCTGGTGAAAACCGGTATTCTCGAAAACTTCGCCCAATATTTCATCGACATGGAAAAGAAAGTAAAATGGTTGGGCATAGGACTTTTCCTCGTCACCGTCAGTCTATTTTCCGGATTTATTAACAATGTCGCTGCGGTGGCCATTTTTATCCCGGTTGCCATGCATATGGCTTCAAAATTTAGAATTTCACCATCAAAATTACTTTTACCTCTCTCTTATGCAGCTATCTATGGGGGCACCATTACGCTCATCGGGACTTCAACCAACCTATTGGTCAGTTCTGTAGGTGAGGCTCATGGCCTCCAGGCCTTGGGAATGTTTGAGTTCTTGCCTATGGGGATCATCTTTCTGGTGGTGGGATCCATCTATAGCCTGGTGGTTTTACCCCGATTACTCCCTTCCCGAGCTCCAGTAAGCACCTTGGTGGGCAAATACCACATGTCTACCTATCTCACCGAATTTAGAATTGATCAAGATTCCCCTCTTATTGGATCAAATTGTCGGGATAGACAGGTGAGTAAACGCTACGATATCACCGTATTGGATGTTATTCGAGATGGAGTTCATCTGGCAAGTAATGTGGGCGAACTCATCCTGGTTCAGGGAGATATCCTGCTCACGAGGGGAGCCATCGAGAACTTCTTAAAGTTTCATCAACGGGAAAAAGTCCTGGCGCTTTCAGATATCAAGCTGGGCGAAAAAGAACTACAGGCCAGTGACAATGTCCTGGTTGAAGGGCTCATCGGACCGGAATCATCGCTCTATGGTAAATCACTGAGTGATCTGAATTTTCGGAAGAAATACAAGGCTTTTGTGCTGGCAATTGGTCGCCGAGGCATCACCATTAAACAAAAGATAGCCCATATACGCCTCCGTTTTGCTGATACGCTCCTCATGCTGATGCCGGCCGATCAGATATCAGAAATGCGTAATGATCCCGATTTAATCATTCTTCAGCATCATGAAATCAATATGCGTAAGAAGAGAATACGCTGGCTGGCGGTCATTATTATTCCCGTCATTATGCTATCCGCCGCAACCGGCTTTATGGATATCCTGGCTGCCGCGCTGGCAGGCGCCTTCCTGTTACTGGTCACCAAACACATCTCAACGCGGGAAGCCTACACGGCTATCAATTGGCCGGTGATTATTTTTATTGCTGCCTTTATCCCCTTTGGAACCGCTATGGAAACCAGTGGCGCAGCCCACCTGATTGGTGAAAGTGTGACCTCCATGGCCAGTATTTTTTCAGCAGACCTGGCGCCTTATGTGTTGCTATCCAGTCTCTACTTAATTACGGCCATCATTACCGCTGTGGTTTCCAATAATGCTGCAGCCATTGTGTTAACCCCTATAGCCATCGCCGCTGCAAATAATATGGGCATTGATTCCCGTCCCTTGATCTTCACGATCTGTTATGCTGCCTCTGCCAGCTTTATGACTCCCATAGGGTATCAAACCAACCTGATGGTCTATGGTCCAGGTAAATATAAGTTTATGGATTACGTAAAAGCAGGTGCACCCCTGAATCTGATTTTCTGGGTGATTGCGTCTGTTATGGTGCCAATATTCTGGCCTTTTTAAAAACGGGGCAGAAATTACTTCAGCAGGGTCATGCGCTTCATCTGCGTTTCAGATCCAGATTCCAATCTAATGAGATACACCCCGCTGGCTTGATTTTCAGCATTCCAGACAAGTTGGTGGTTTTCGGCCGGTAGGTTACCATTGATCAACTCGGCGACCTGTCTACCAGTGAGATCATAAAGACCCAGCCTGATATGAGTGTTGGACGGCAGTGAAAAGCTCACAGTGGTTGAGGGATTAAAGGGATTGGGAAAATTCTGATGCAGGGCCAACTGGTCAGGACGGATGTTTCTTTCTTGATCATCCACAGCCACAAGGGTTTCGTCTGGGAAAAAAGTATAGCCGACGCCCCC
>CAZDVD010000089.1:0-4796 GCA_964508765.1 uncultured Lentisphaeria bacterium | reverse complement strand
TACCAAATTAACTCTGCTGAAATATTGTCTCGATGAAGTACATTATGCTTCACACACTTATTGTAGCAATTGGAGGGATATGCTTGGTTCATTAGAAAAGTATATCCACTCAGATGACGGTGTTGACCCCCTTGTGAAGCTGGCACTGATTCACTATCAGTTCGAAGCGATTCATCCATTCTCAGATGGGAATGGCCGGACAGGTCGAATAATCAATCTACTGTTTCTCACTCTGCATGGGCTTCTAGAATACCCAGTACTGTATCTCAGTAAATACATAATCGAGAACAAAAACGACTATTATAGGCTATTACGCGGTGTAACCTCGGATCAATCTTGGGAATCTTGGGTTGAGTATATTCTCAATGGTATAGAGGAAACAGCGGTATTTACAAAAAATAAGATCCTGGCCATCAAAGCACTGATGGATGAAACAACTGAAAAAGCCCGAGCAGAGCTTCCGACTACAACATACTCGAAGGAACTTATTGAAGTTATCTTCGAACGGCCATACACTAAAGCCCAGCATATAGTTGACAAAGGTATCGTTCAACGACAAGCTGCTAGTCGCTACCTTAAGGCACTTGAATCGGTAGGAATCCTCAAAAGTCAGCAGGTTGGTAAAGAAGTGCTCTATTTAAATACAAAGCTTTATAATCTTCTCACTCGCTAACATGTCGCTATCAACGACACATCACTAAAACGTGTCGCAGATATCTAAAAATAACGACATGTAATCATAACATGTCGTTGCCGACGACACGTTATCAGTATGTGTCGCAGAAATGCAATAATGACGACGTGTATTGTTTGAAATGTTAATAGATGGGATATATAAGGCCTGAAAAAAGGTTCAATGTGCAATATAGACCACATGGCTTAATGGCCTCAATAACCTGGGTTTATGAGACTCTTTCACAACCCCATTTGATTCTGATACGTATTTGAGACGATTTGTCTATATAGGAATGGAAATTCCATTTGTCATGTAGGGGTAGTAGGTATATAGATATTGAGCTAGGACTGCGTTTCGAGCTCCCGCGGTCTATATATCGGAGGTTTGCGAGACTAATATTTCGAAAAAAAGTGGCCACATATTTTCCAAGAGATTGAGTCTCAAAACCAGTTTTAGAATCAAGGTATCGGTATGCTCGAATATCACCCTATTTTAGGACAATCACAATTTCCCTGACATAGATACAATGCATTGGATTGAATGTGGGAATACTTTGTGGGAAAGATCAAATTCTTCCCACTGAGTGATTGCAAACTCCAGCTCCCTATCGCGGCACAACCTCTTTCAATGCCTGATCCCACACGATAGAATTGAATAGTTGACCTGCCTACGCTCCGCCCGCCGCCGTTGGCGGGGCTCAGCTTCGGCAAGGCAAGCACGGAGAATTTTAGCCCACTTATTAGATCTAGTAAATAACGAAGTATCAGCGTGTCACGCAATCAAGTGATGAGGTATGTGCAAGAATGGTGACATTATGGGATGTAGTAAAGGGCCGAATCAACATGATGCATTAAAACAGAGGATAGGTTGGATAGCGGAGGGAAAAAGTAAAAATAGAGTAGGTTTTAGAGAAGTAATTATTAGGTTAGTGATCGATAACAAACATGGAGATGACACATGACCTCAAAATACACCAAAAGACAGCTGCAGATAATTCACTCCGCGGTGGATCTAATTGCCAAAGGGGGGATGTCATCATTGACGATGAATCGCATTGCATCAGAAATCAATGTTACCGAACCAGCGCTTTACAGACATTTCAAGAGCAAAAAGGAGATTCTTCATGGAGTTATTAATCTCCTCAGCCAAAATGGGCAAGTACCAATTGAAACTGAGAAGACGGGCTGGGACCTGATTGAGTTCATCATGCAGGGACGGATTGAAAAATTCATAAACTACCCCAGTTTGGCAGCAATCATTTTTTCTGAAGAGATCTTCTCTGGCGACAATGACCTATCACAGCAGATCAATAGTTTGATGCAAGTAACCCAGGAAAGATTCGTCAGAGTTATTCATGCCGCTCAGGAAGATGGAAGCATCCGCAAGGATATCAAGGCCGAGCAGATCGCATTATTTATAATAGGCGCTTTTCGGTTTTTGGTAACGCAATGGCGTCTGTTTGGACATAATTTTGACCTGAATGAAAGAGCGATAACCCTTTTTCATGATGCGAGAGAGCTGTTTATAGTCAACTAAAATTTTTTAATATTTCAAGTATGTGATTACAAACTAACGGAGAAAATATGAAAACAATTCGAAATGGCATTTTAAGACATCCCTACATCATAATGGGACTGATTCTCCTGTTTACGATCTTTTTCTTCATGCAGATCAAGAACAAAGGTCGTATGGAAACAGACCTGGATAAGTATATGCCACAAAATCACCCGGCTTTTGTTTATAGCGATGAAGCTGAAGAGATGTTTGATATCAAAGATGGTATCATCATCGCCATTGAGCATCCCCAATCTATTTACAATAGTGGAACACTTCAGAAAATCAAAGATATCACCAAAGGTCTTCAGAAAATGGAGGAGATTCACAAAAAAGATGTCACCTCACTCTATACTGCTGACAATATCGTGGGAACAGAAGATGGTATGGATGTTAAGGCATTCTACAAAAGAGTTCCCAAGGCTGATAAACTTGAGTCGATGAAACAGGGGGTTGCTAACAATGAAATGGTATCAGGTCGCCTGGTATCAGATGATGAAACCGTCGGTGTGGTCATTGCCCGTATTGATGATGATGTATTTACTCAAGATTTTTACAAAGCAATTATCGAACTTGGTGAGAGTTTCGAAGGTCCCGAAAAAGTATACGTAGCTGGCAGCCCAATTGTTGAAGGAACCATGGCTCTACTTGGACCCGCTGATATGAAGCGTATGGTACCAGTGGTAATCCTCATCATTTTAATTGTATTACTCGGCGTCCTGAGAAGTATCAAAAGCACACTGTTTACTTTTTTAGTTGTCGCCATTAGTTCTGTCTGGACGTTCGGTCTTATGGCCTGGGTTGGGATTCCAGTATATGCCGTTTCCACCATGATTCCGGTTATGCTGATTGCCATTGGAGTTGCTGACGGGATCCACTTTTATAGTCATCTTGGAATATTTCTCAAGAAAAATCCAGGCGCAGACAAACTTGAAGCTGTCAAAGATATGGTTCAGGGGATGTGGAAACCGGTGGTCATGACCTCAGTTACTACGGCAGTTGGATTTGTATCACTTTTAAGCTCCCAAGTATATCCAATCAAATATTTTGGTTTGTTTACCGCTTTTGGGGTTTTGGTGGCTATGTTTCTTACGCTGGTGCTCATTCCTGCTGGAATTATGGCTTTCAATCTTCCCAAACAACGCATGCCTAAAGAAAATGCAAAATCTCACGATGCTGGTATCGCCCACAAGTTCTCAAGCGTTCTCCTTTCCCAAAGAAAGCTAACCTGGCTGGTGACGCTTGGCTTGGTCATCATTTCGATATGGGGAATTAACAAGGTTTGGATCAATTCCAGTTTCCTGGATAAATTTGAATCAGATTCAGATATCGTCCAAACTGATGCCTTTATCAACGAGAAGTTTGGTGGGACCTCAACAATTAACGTTATTCTGGAAACCGAAGTAGATGGCACTTTTAAACAGCCCGGTACGCTAGAGTTGGTTGATAAAATGCAGGACGATGTAGAAGCCTATGACAAGGTGGGGAATTCATTCACACTTACTGATTACCTCAAACGTATGAATAAGGTTATGAACGCGGATGATGAAACTTTCAATACCATCCCTGGCACGGAAGAACTCAACGCACAATACTTACTCCTTTATGAAATGTCAGGGGATCCTGAGAATCTATGGAAGGTCACGGATTACGACTACAGACGCTTAAACGTCACATTTCAGGTCAAAAGTGATAACTCCAAGGTGATCAACGAGGTGTTGGATCGCATTGAAGCATATCGCCAACCATTGAGTGATATGGGTATTGAGTTGAACTATGCTGGTTCAGGATACAAGGCGCTCATCTTTACCGATTTGATTCTGGAAGGCCAGATCAAAAGTCTGGTTCTGTCACTGGTGATCATTGTGGCATTGCTAGGTTTCATGTTTAAGAGCATTAAAGTGGGCCTGGTAGGGAGTTTCCCAATTGTCATTACAGCACTTATTGGCTTTGGTGTTTTGGGAATCTTTAATATACCATTGAGTACCACGACAGCTCTACTGTCAAGTATTACCATAGGTATTGGCATTGATTACGCTGTTCACTTTCTGGATCGATATCGCTTGAATAGAGAATCTGGCTTGAAGATGGAAGTTGCACTGGCAGAAACCATGGACCACTCCGGTCGAGCCATTGTTTTCAATGCTGTTGTCGTTATTGCCGGTTTTCTGGTACTGCTCGCCTCAGTCTTTCCACCCAATCGTGCGCTGGGTGCTCTGGTATCCTTAAATATGTTTATCAGTTTTGTAGGGACCTTGACTGTCATGGTTCTTCTCATTGTCAAATCCGACTTATTCAATCAAAAAGATGGAGGTACAAAATGAAAAACGTGAGACTTATCAGCACGATTCTGATCCTGAGTGGGACACTTTTTGGGCAACAACCGAGTGGACTGGAAATCATCGAGAAAACCTATAATCGTCCCACCAGTAAAACTTTAGAAGCCAATCTTAGCATGATTCTAGAAAATTCTCGTGGGGATCAGAGGGTGCGTGAGATCAAACAGTTCACCAAGGAATTTGGTGATGTTGAGAAGAAACTCATGGTTTTCTTAAAACCTAACGAT
>CAZDVD010000088.1:0-4866 GCA_964508765.1 uncultured Lentisphaeria bacterium | reverse complement strand
CGGGGGATTTTTATTTTATTGAACTTATGAACAAATAACTTCCCAGTGATTATTAGCCTTGTGGTTATATGTCATGGAAACCCGAAAGTGCTATGCTTCGACACGCTCCAGACTACGCCCTAAGGGCTACGACATGACAAGCAGCATGACACACCACAAAAATGTGCTCTCTAGTCCGTCACACCGAGCGGAGTCGAGGTGCGTATGCTAATTGTTAGGCGTGAGATAGAAATGCTTGTGAAATATTCCCAGAGGATGTGAGATAGATATGACTGATGATGTTAAGAAATTAAATGAAATGGTTGCTGCTTTCGAGCGCTTGAAAAAAGAATTATCAAAGGCCATTATTGGACAGGATAGGGTTATTGAACAGTTGGTCATCGCCATGCTCTCAAGAGGACATGCCCTACTGGTTGGTGTGCCTGGTTTAGCAAAAACTCTCCTCATTAAGAGTCTTGCTGAAGTACTGGATCTTTCCTTCTCACGAATCCAATTCACACCGGATTTGATGCCCTCTGATATTACCGGTACAGATATTATCGAAGAAGATCACACCACAGGTAAACGTGAGTTCCGCTTTGTAAAAGGACCCGTCTTTGCAAATATCGTTCTGGCTGATGAAATTAATAGAACCCCTCCCAAGACCCAGGCGGCTCTTTTGGAAGCCATGCAGGAGCATCGAGTCACTGCTGGTGTTGAAAGCTATGTTCTTGATGAACCCTTCTTCGTATTGGCAACGCAGAATCCCATTGAGCAGGAAGGCACCTATCCCTTACCTGAAGCCCAGCTAGATCGATTCATGTTCAATCTGCGGGTGGAATACCCAAGTCGGGATGAAGAACGCCAAATTGTGGATCAAACCACCTCGGGTGCTACTGTACAATTGAAAAAAATTCTAGATAGACAGGCCATTATGGAGTATCAGGATCTCATCCGCAGGGTGCCAGTGGCAGACAATGTGATAGACTATGCTGTTGATCTTGTAGGCAAAACTCGGCCTGACTCTGAAAGTGCACCGGATTATATTCAGAAATGGGTTGGCTGGGGTGCTGGTCCAAGAGCATCACAATACCTCATTCTAGGTGCCAAAACCAGAGCAGCCATGATGGGCAATCCCACACCATCCATCGAGGATGTCAAAGCAGTGGCACTTCCCGTTCTGCGACATCGCGTTCTTACCAATTTCAATGCAGAGGCTGATGGCATTTCAGTTGATGAGATCATCAAGAAGTTATTCTAATATCAATGCACTCTGTATTGTCATCCCGAGCACTTCGACATGCTCAGCATAAACTTTGTCGAGGGATATTTATCAAATGGAGCAGTAAAAAGTATTCACAGAAGTCATGAGAATCATTAGTAAAAGATTTCGGAAGATTAACTACAAGAATGAATCCCTCGACTCCGCTCGGGATGACGAGGATTAATAATTGCGTAAGAGGGATTCTGATTTGAACTTTAGATTTTGGTCGACATTTCCACGTTGTCACTGCGAGGTAAGTTTACCTGAGGATTGCTCCCGTTCGAGTTCGCCCAATTCTTTTCGGACACTTCGTTCCTTCACAAAGACAATTAGACCATACTTCTCTCCCTGTATGATCATTCAGTGGGCAGTGATCCTTACTATTCTGCTATACACCCAAAGTGTTTCAGCCCAGAATATGTGGATATGGAATCAGCGCACCCACCCCGAGCTAAAATGGCAAACCCTGGAAACAGAGCATTTCAATATTCACTATCATGAGGGAATCGAAAACATCGCCCAAAAAGGGGCTGTCATTGCCGAGCAGACTTACCAGCCCATTCTGGACCAGCTCCAGGTTGAAGATTTTGGTAAGACTGATATCATTTTTTCGGCTGAGGATGAGATTATGAACGGCTTCGCCATGCCCAGCAATCAGATATTTATCTGGGTCAGTCAGAATGATGTGGCCGGTCACTTTGGGGGTTCAGATAAGTGGCTGAAAATGGTGCTTACCCATGAATTTCAGCATGTTGTTCAGTTTCAGGCACATCGCACGTGGGCTGGTATTTTGGGCGGTATAACCCTTCCTGCCTGGTGGCTTGAAGGTATGGCTGAGTACATGACGGAGGTCTGGCGCGTTGGTCGCAGTGATTCAAGAATGAAAATTCACACCTATCGCAACACCATGAATCAGCTGGATGCTCATGATGATGGTTATGCAAAAGTACTTTATCTGGCCTGGAAATACGGCGATTCCACTTTGGTCAATATTTCTAATCATCGCCTCTATTTGATGAAGGATAAATATCCCTACTGGTATGACTTTAAAACTGCCTTTAAGGATGCCACAGGGCAGTCATTAACTGAGTTCGATGAAGAGTGGCGACGAGCCATGAACACCTATTATTATGGCTATAAGGCCCAGAAGGAGACCATCGAAGAAGTGGGCGAATCGCTCCCACTCACGGGTTTCGCCAGAGTTCTAAGCGCATCGATATCACCAGATTCTTCATCAATTGCAGTGGTCGGTCGTCGCCATTCTAAAATGCGGGATTACGGCCTTTACATTCAGGGTACAGATTCAACACATCAAGTCAAAGAAATCCATTTCGGACGCTTTAATGGCAACCCTTCCTGGTCTCCAGATTCTAAACAAATTATTCTGGCTGAATATCACAGGGGCAGCCATGGTTCTCTTCTGAATGATCTTCGCCTTGTGGATGTTGAGACCCAAAATAAACGTTGGATTACCCAAAATTTAAGAGCCCTTCATCCCATTTTTTCTCTTGAGGGAAAAGGTGTCTTTTTTGTCGCCCATCCCACAGAAACCACCCAGATATTCTATCAGGATATTAATTCAGGAAAGCAGATTCAGTTGAGTCAGTTTGAGGGTGATGTACAGATACAGAATCTTGATTTATCGCCTGATGGTAAAAAGTTGGCCTTTATGATTCAAGATATTGACGGTGCCGTTGATATTGGCACCATAAATATTGACGGCTCTGGTTTTCAGAAAGTCACCAATGATCCGGAGGAGGATGTCTTTCCTGTCTGGACTGCAGATGGTTTAGCTATTATTTATACATCCTATCGGAATTCAACGCCCAATCTCTTCAGGGTTAATCTGGATAGTCTTGATGTGACCCAGATGACTGATGTGGCAGAGGGTATCTACTCAAAACAGCGATTGCCGAATACGAATAGAATTATCGCTTCCACCCTTGCTGATGTTGACACGGTTAGAATTCGGGCTGTTGAGATAGATCGGGTGGCTCCAGAACTTGGGCTCCAGATTCGTGAACCATTCAACGCTTGGAGAACCAAATCTCCAGATACTCAAGTCCCTCAAATTGACTATTCCCTCAAGCCAGCCGTTGAAACCACTCACCCATATCAGGCACATAAGACCTTCAGACCACTGTTCAAGCTGATCTTTCCTTTTGACAATGGGTTATTCCTGCTGGGTGCCGCCGAAGATGCGTTGGGAAAACATATCATCCAGGGTGGAGCCGCACTGCCATGGGATGGTTCGACTTCTGGTGCATATTTTAGCTACCTGAATCTTGAGTATCTACCAGCAATTCATATCATCGGGATGAAGGATGTAGCACTACATTATACCAGAACCCCTTCTCATACCTTTCTTGAGCAGCGAGATGAACTTGATATGGTTCTTACCCTTCCCATGAATTTTGGAGAGTCGCTCTCCTCGAATCATTCACTCCAGACACAATTTCAATTCGCAAATCGAAATGTCATTGTCATGGATGAAGTTGCTGTATCAACCATATCCCCACCGAAGGAATTCAAGGTAGGAATGACCTATACCTGGAAATCTCAGAGGCCGCATGCAGACACCTATTCCCTGCCAAGAGATGGGGCCGGAGTTTTAGCTCATGCAGAAAAGGCGGTGTCGAGTGTCTGGGGCGAGAATGACTATTCCCAGTATTGGCTGGAAGGATTCTTCAACTATGATATTCCCAGACTTCCAGCAGTTCTATATGGACGTGTAAAATATGTGGGACAGACAGGAGAGGTCCTGGTTCAGGATAAATTGGGATTTTCTGAATATTCACCGATATATTTTTCCACCCAGTATATGCAGATTCTGAGAAGCACAGGTGTATTTTCTGTCCCAGAATCCTATAGCCTACGAGGTCAGGTTGGGCAACACAGGGGCGATGAGCTGGTGTATTCTGTTGCTGAGCTGCGTTTCCCGGTGATGGAAAATATCCCTCTTGAAATTCTCATGTTTGGCTTGAAAAATGTCACAGCTGCGCTCTTTTATGATTTTGGCTATATCCCTGAAACAGAAACGGAATTAGCAACCTGGGGTGGGGAGTTTAAGTTTGACTTAACTCTTAAAGAAATGCCTCTGGTTACATTAGCCTGGGGGTGGGGTGGCGATGCAGCCTATTGGGCTGGAAGCGATGATCTAGGCAACGAGGACTTTCTGGCAAGATCATACCTGAGATTGGCACTGGTTAACCCCTTTTGAGTTTATGACTTCATGAAAAGCTATAACACTTACCTCTTTGATGCCGATGGAACTCTGTTCGACACTGCGGATCTTGTCTGTAACTGTTTTCAATATGTTGCCCAAAAGCATGCATCCATTTCCCTGACAAGGGATACTATCCTGTCCGGCTACGGATTGCCGCTGAAAGGACAACTCATCAAGCAGTTGGGTGACGATCTGGATATTGACCAGGTGCTGGAGGATTTTATCAGCTACCAGATGCAAATTCTCGAAGACAACATTAGACCTTTCCCCGGTGTGTTGCGAACCTTGCAATCCCTGAAACAGAAGGGCAAAAAACTGGCGATTGTTACTTCGAGGAAACGTTACAGCATGAAACGTATTCTTGATATTACCGATACCACACAATATTTTGACACCC
>CAZDVD010000087.1:0-4878 GCA_964508765.1 uncultured Lentisphaeria bacterium | reverse complement strand
GGACTCATAATCCGTCGGTTCGGGGTTCAAGTCCCTGTGGGCCCACCCAGTAATAATAAGGGGTTAGATGATATTCATCAACCCCTTATTTGTTTTCATAATTCGAATACCCCACACGATACCCCACAATGTTGTAGTAAATTGAGGGAAAGAACCATCTGGTTTAAGGCTGATCTATAGCATGCTGGTCTTCAATATCTAGCTTGGGGTATCAAGTATGAGAAGATCTAGACTTGGCTATTGGTCTTTGTGAGCTACTATCGATGTGAATTTCAATCAAAGTGTCGAACATAGGATGGCTGATTATTAAATCATCAGCCTCCAGAAAATAAGGATTCACTATCCCTTTTTGAAGCTTGTTTATATACAAACACTGAGGTAGAGCAGAAACAAATAATAAAGAAACCCGGCAATATCTGGGGGGGAGATGATCACCGGGCTGAAGAGTTCATTGCAAACTCACCACATGTTAATGCGATTGATGGTGAGTGCAAATTGAAAATCAGACTTATTAGTATGAATTACCCAAGACTGATGGAAGTGCCGTTCAAGGAATATGTCAAAGCGGAGGTTTTCTAGTGCGGACTCACAGCCAGCATGGAACTGATTCAACAGAGAGTGCCATGCTTTAGCTCATAAGTTGGGGATGGATCATTCAGCACTTTCGGCTTCCTGTTGCCCGGAGTTTGAAGTTGTTTCATGGGCCCACCTGGAGAAAAGCGAACTGATCATCATCAGAAATAGATTAAAGGGGGATGTAAAACTTGAATTCGATCTCACAGAAAAGCAGCAGGGTGAGATCTACCGGATCGCATACAAGATCTTGGGACAAGATGCTGGCTGGATACGTGATTTATTCTTTCGTCAAACACACACCAGGAAGTCTGTCCAGGATCTATTTCTAAATGAGGCCAGCAAGGTGATCAGTGGAATGAGGGCGCTAGCAAAATCATGAAATGTCCAGAATGTAAAAGCGTAGGTTTCAAGCCCAATGAAGAGTACAAGAAGTCACTTATCGACGTGCATTTTAAATGAAAGTTTTTTGCAAATTATATGAAAGATTGAAAATTGAGGTATATCATTTCTTCTGTTTGTTACGCTTTCAATACAGAAAAAACTTTAGATCTCTATTGGAATTGTGAGGCCAATTTGTTGTGCGACTGGAATATAGATATCATCAGATTGCTCAGGAGTATGTATTGAAACAATCAATGAATATCGACATTGCTTATTCCATCGACCCAAATGTTGTCGTTCCCTCCACCATCCAACGGTGGGATATATTGCAATCCTGTTCGAAGCTGCTAACTCCGCTGCTAATCCTTCCCATATATCAGAGTGAATAGATCCAACGTTCCTAGTCGCTTCACCAATCACCCATTTATCACTCGGTCCACTTGTTCCTGGATGCCCGTTATCATCACGTGCTTGATCATTGATGCGCTTGACAAAATTTGTCTCAGATTCCCCCGGACCATTCACTGCAAATCTTAAAGCGTGTGAGGAATAGCGATATCGACTATACCAGCCAACTTCACCCGGACTTGGTTCAATAAAATATGATAAAGTTATTCTCATTTTGACTTGTGTATTACCAAGATCCTGTAAAATGTCAGTCGGCCATGGCAAATTGTATAAATGCATGTCACGAGTGACATATCGGGATTTTTGATAGTCAAATGGCTGGAGGGAAGATTCAGATATCATTGTTAACGAGTTTGAGGCACTTTGAATAGCATCCTCCAGGTTTGGGACCCCGTAGCCATAAATGCGTAATAAATTAGAATATTCCTTCTTAGTTGGATTAGAGCTAGCAACACAGTGATTTAACATTGCTTTAGTCCAGTGTGCAGAATGAATAATCAACGCTCTAACTGTCTCTGGCCAAAGATCGGGATACTTTGATTGAACAACCGCTCCCATTCTTGCTGCTAGCGCTGAGGCTGCGCTGGTTGCATTAAAACTAGCAAATTGTGCCACGGTTGTATCATGATAGGTTGAAAGTAGTTGTAGGTCGTCATGATCTAGGAAGGAATTATTAGGTCCAGCGGCCACATTTCCGCCTTCAAAAACGACATCTGGTTTTATTGGCCACCTTTGCCTATTCCATGCATATGATGTGGTACTATATGGTGAAAGTCCACCTTCAGGTGCTAAGGGATGGAAACCGACCATTGTAGAATCAGAGATTGCTATTTTCTCTGTAAAGGCTCCTACTGTCAGGGCATTCCAAGCCTGACCTGGATCATGAATCTCGTTTGTCAAATTATCTATCGGATAATTTTGCCAACTCCCTGAACCATAAACATTTCCTGCACTAAGTATCATTAGTCGCTTTTTATCATCGAGATAACCTGATGCCAAACTGTCCACCATAGCAGACCATGATGAGGGGCGACCCATATCACGATCATCAATAGAAGTTATAGCCATACAAAAAATACGCTTGCTTTCAGGATTATTGATTTCTGCAAGACTTACACCTTGAGAAGTCATGTACCCCCATAAAGCACTTGGATTTGACCCAGGAGAAGGTGGTAGAATTTTCGATGACTCTAGTTTGTGATTAACAGTAAAAGATTGTCCACTATTCAAGACCTCTATTAAGTCACCATATGCAACGGTTCCGGCCATTAAAGTACCATGCCCAGTATCATCGTGGACACCCCATCCAGAGTCCACAGTATGTAAATTCGAAGTATCAAGGAATGGTCTTATTAGTAAATGACCACTATTTACTCCCGTATCCAAAATGCAAACAAAAACCTCTTGTCCTCCAGAATCTGTATTGGTTCGGCTGAGTAAATCCCTCACCAAATCGAGCTGCTCTTTGTTCTCTAATTCCGTGAAATATGTAGCAACCTCTTTTGCTGCTCGAATCTCGGCAATATCATCTGAGTGTTCGATTAATTGAATTAGTTGACTTTTATTTGCATGTATTAATCCGATTGTCCTTTCAGGAAATTTAAGTTTACCGACTAAAGCTTGTATTTCAGAATCCATGAGATATTGATCAAAACTATCCTCAACTGAATCACTCCTATTGTTGAGCCATATTTCCACCCAAGCTTCTTCCTCACTCGGTATCAATTCAATACTATCTTGCCAGAAAGACTCAAAAATGGATGCGTGGATACCAGCAATTTTTGTGACTAGAGCTCTATTTTTGGGCTCATTTCCCTCATCAGGTTCTTCGCCATATGCATTGATTTTTCGTAGGAAGTGACCACGTTTACTATGAGGGATGAATACTGTGGCAATTGTCTCTGACAAGCCATCTTGGGTCTCTACATTTCGAACGTTTAGAAGTCTGACACCAGATCGTATAGTCTCCAAGCTAGTTAATTGTAGCTCAAAATCTGGTTCACTAATAAAATCTAGATATACACCCTCACGCTCAACGTGAAGATTGACCTGCTTTTCAATATTTTGATTCCAGGCTTCCTCTAGTTGTTTCGTAATATTTGCTGCATGAGCAGCATGTTCTCTGGTAGGGAATCTTGGATCTGAGCTTCCACGTTGCGGGTTTGTAAACCCCGTCGTGTATGAAGGTCCAGATAAAAATATATGTTTGTAGAACTCCCCCGCCATGTATAATTATTTTATGTTTTTCTTATGAGTCAGCATTCGGTCTTCAAACATGGCTAACAAAATATCGGCGTTGAACATATTTTTATTTGATAATATGGCATGTTTAATAGCATCACGGCATGCTTGTTCTATTTCGCTGTGGCTATATGCAGCACTCTTCTTGATGACTTCATTCCAAGAAAATCTTGCGGTAAGGAAAGACCCGGAGACATTCTGAATGAGTGTTTTCCTATCCACCTCATCTGGCAAGTTATAGTACAAAACATCATCAAATCGTCGGAACAGTGCTCGGTCTAGTAAATCTGGGCTATTGGTTGTTGTTATTATAATACTATCTGAATGATCACTTTCAATAAATTGTAGAAAAGAACTTAAAACACGACGCATTTCACCTACATCATTTTCACGCGATCTTTCTCCTCCAATTGCATCAAATTCATCAAATAGATATATACCCTCATGTTGAATCATAAAATCAAAGATTTGACGAAGTTTTGCACTAGTCTCACCCATGAATTTCGTAACCAACCGATCCATTTGCACTGTATATAATTGCAGTCTTAATTCATGTGCCAATACTCTCGCTGTAACTGTTTTTCCCGTTCCAGGAGGTCCAATTAGCATCAATTTTCGTCGATTATGTAGTCCATGAATTTTTAATTTGTGTTGCTGTCTATACTCCAGAATTATACGCTCAAATCTATCCATTAGATTTGGAGGAAGTACTAGTGAGGATCTAGGATTATCCGGCTTCTCAGAAAAAACTAACCCTAGTAGCTCTTGAGGAAGCAATGTAGCGGCACCTCTGCTCTTCGTGCGAGCACTATCAACTATTTTTCTAATATCCTGAGCCAGCGCAGAATGCCCCTTGTTTGCTTCAGTGGCCGCAATTTGTAAAGCAATAGTATAAAATTGCTCACTCCCACTGTCAAAATGAGATCGGATTAGGGATTTTATTTGATCAGCATTTGCCATTTTATTCTCTCAAAACACTCACTTAAGTTCATTATAATAATTAGTATTCGTTGTGCTCTTAATATATATCATAAACTAATGAAATATTCAATACGAAACGTAACTCTTCTCAGTCTTGTTGGTATAGAGCGGTTATTTCTATTTGCAAGGCTTTGAGGAGACAGAATAGTTCAATTATTAGGCGTGTTATCTACTTTTCCGTTTCTCGAAGATTCAATGTAAATAGAATACCGAAGCAGTCATACCAATCAGTCCTTTTCATGAAAGTGTACATCGATACATCAACGGCGCTTATATCCCAATTGAAGAATC
>CAZDVD010000086.1:0-4984 GCA_964508765.1 uncultured Lentisphaeria bacterium | reverse complement strand
CTCCACCGACAATGTAAGTCTTCTCGCACTGTCCACCAAAATGTAGCAACTTCAGCAGGCTGCTTCGCGAGAAAGCATCGCTTAGTATAATCACTGTATCCATCCACATCATTTTCGTCAGTCACTCCATTGCGTGTCGTAGATCCCGCCGAAGGGGAACACGAAGTGTCGGGATGAGTCCGCTCTTTGTTAAATAGATTCTAATCCATTATTTTCCAATAATAGTTCCAGCCATTACGCCGTATGCGAGCATTCTTAGGCACCTGTCGAAGAATTGTGATAACCTCAAGAATATCGCCAGAGCTTACAAAGGCATTTAGAATCGTCATGTATGCAAGCCAGAAAAAGTAACTATCTCCTAAAAATGAAATCACAATTGGTATTATACTTAACATCACGAAAGGCATCAGTAGAACTAGGATGAATCGCTTTCGTGATAACTCACCATTGAAGATTGCATACAAAAGTACCTTTTGGGGCCAAAAGCCAACAACTGATTCTTTGTAGAAACCACTCCCTGGATGAGCTAGGGTGTGCACAAACTCGTGGACTATTAGCACTAGAATGAGACTAACTAGAAATCCAGGAATTGGAAGTGGGAACGGGATGGAATCGAGGTGATCTCCAGCGGGTGTGAACAATATCCACATCAGCGCAATCGTAATTACGTTTATAATTGCAATAGGAAAGGCGAATAGTTGCCATCGCTTAATTTCTGGTTTTAGTACTATTGTCCATTCGCTATTAATCTCAAAATTTGAGCTTGCTTGTATTTCCCCAGTTCCAAATTGCATTCTTTGACCTTTCTCAAATCCTCAATAATTTGTACCAGTGTAAGGTTTAATTCTATCTAACATGTAGTTATACGATTCCGTATAGACCCTTGCTTCGATAACCTTGTTTTTACGTAGATAATGCCCCAAATATTGTCACAAATTCGGGTAAATGTAGACGATACTGCCTGTTATAAAAGCAGTGTTTTATGGCAAATGTTGTATTTTGGCAAACAAGTATGAAGTTGGGAAGTTTGTAAGTTTGGAGGTTTGGGGGTTAGGTGGAAAGTGGGGTATAGGGCTATCTGGCTCTATCCGTTCTCCAGGGAATCGGAGATTGTCCTCCTGCGCTTCACCCACCGCTGTTGGCGGGGCTTAGCATCGGCGGACTGGCTTCGTCGTGACACTCCCTCGCAATGACTTGACAGAAGACACCCTCAGTAAGGGGAAAATACCCCCAACGTTATACCTCGATACCCCATTCTACCTTCTTACCTAATCCTTTTAAAAAGGGTATAGATATGAAACCCATCCTTGAGAAAGTCGGGCAGGTTTTCCGGTTTGACCTTTTTGGAGGCCCGGAAGAAGATTAGTCGGTCAGCGCCAGCCTCTGTGCTGAGGCCAGGTCGGGCTTCGTAATATTTCAGGATATCATCTGTAAATATCTCACGAACGACCTGCTCATCGGTTGAGCGAAGGAGGTACTTTTCAGAGAATACGGGGTTGCTATCAAAATCAATATCCTGATACCCAAAAGCCTTCCCAATCTTGTGGAATACATTCTGGGGCTTCAGGCTAAAGGGTGGCACATCCAGAACGTCTGATTTGAGTAACACCACGGTCTGATTGTGGGTGTGCTGGTTTTTTCCACCCCCGGTGGTATAGCGATAATCAAACATGGTAACCTCGATCTCATCAGCCATGCCGGTCATGACATTAAGAGCCTTTTTGGAATAACCCTGAGAAAACAGGGGGAAGGCACGCAAAGACGGCAAGAGTTGAGGGTTTGGTAGACGGGAAAACTCCAAAACCATGTCCTGTGCTGCAGCCCGCAGGGCCTCTGTGCGCTTTTTTTCGTAATAACGGACAAACATGATAATACCTGCCACCACCACGATACTGCCGGCAACGATGAGAGTGATTACTATTGGTGATTCTATGTCCATGGTTTTTCCTCCCTACGGGGGTATTTGGACATTGAGCTTGTCGAAATGTCCTGGATCATGTGAGATTCTCCCTCAGGATGAACACTTCGACAGGCTCAGTGTTCGGTTTCGTTCGCGATCTCGGTCCATCCTTTATCCAAGAGAACGGAGATTGTCCTCCTGCGCTTCACCCACCGCTGTTGGCGGGGCTTAGCTTCGGCGGACTAGCTCGCAATGACCATACGAGACAAACCCTACGCTGTCTTCGCGAGAACCCCGCAGCATGCGGGGGACATGGCGATCTCCATCCCTCTGCTATCCAAGAATTCGGAGATTGCCAGCCTACGCCAATTAGCTACGGCTTGACAGGCCACGGTCGTTACACGACCTCGCAATGACACAAAAAAACTCGCCTCCCTGCAAGTACACAGTACGGCGGGCAGGCTCCAAATGACACTACGGGCTGATCCTACCTGGTCTTCGCGAGCAGAGCGACGCGATCTCGGGCTGTCCGCCAGGCAATGAGTCGGAGATTGCTTCTCCCGACAAGCCTGTCGGGATCGCAAAGACCTTCAAAATGGATTATGGATCAGCCTGAGGGACCAATTTTTCAGCCTCGGCACGGGTCTCAAGAAACACATCTTCAATGCTGTTCTTGCCCAGAGCATCAACAATCCCTCCCAGACCAAACGGCACAGGACCAGGGTCAGAGTAGACATAATATTGAACGAGAGATCTATTCGGGTTTTGCTCAATGATGAGCCAGTAGCCCTGGGTGTCCCCAATGGTTTCCGTGGGGGTTAGTCCCGGCCACTCCACCAGATGCCATTCAATTTTCCAGACCTGCTCTTCAAGTTTTATGGGCATGATTTTGATGCGGTATTTTTTGGTCAAGCCCAGCATGGGTACCAAAATATAACTGATGGTTGATTCGTCCCCATTCTGATCAACGATTTCAACTCGATCTACGGCAGACATAAATTCAGGATATGCCGTATAATCTGTCAATATGTTGAGCAAGGTTTCCCCTGAAGCATTGATAAGACCAATGGTCTCTATATTTTGCCCCTTTTCATGCTTTGAATCAATTTCACGCATGACGATTTCACCTGCCTCAATACTTCTCAATTCCTTCACATTAAGCATGGGGTTATAATTTGAACTTTGGGCATAGCTCTCAGACATTAGGCCAGTTAGTGAAAGCAGAATGATAGTGAGGAATCTCATTTTTGTCCTACATGGGTTCTTGCCATTTCCAGTGCATCCTGGACCATCTGTTCCGAGGGCATGCCCGATGCCCCATAACTTCTTCAGGTAAAACCCCGAAAGGAATCACCAGCAGCAGGGTTTATATCAACCCCATTAATCCTGACGGTGGGGCTCCCGATAAAATTCCACTCCATAATCTTATCAAAGGTATCGATCTCCATGGTTGATAGATCAATTTCGACCCCCATTTTATCTGAGACTTCCTGAATTCGTGCAATAGTGAGATGTGTGCGTAGACAACCCTCAGAATAGAGCACCTCGACCTTAATAGTCATGCTTGGGGTCCATTCCTACTAACACTCCGTATTGCTAACGGCTAGACCTCCCAGCGAGGTTTCCTTAAACTTATGTGACATTTCAAGACCGGTCTGCTTCATAGCTGCAAGACAGTTATCCAGGGACATAAAATGCTGTCCGGTTCCCCGTTTAGCCAATGAGGCAGCCGTATAAGCCTTAATTGCACCAAATCCATTCCGCTCCACACAGGGTACCTGTACCAATCCCTGGACGGGGTCGCAAGTCATGCCGAGATGATGTTCCAGAGCGATCTCAGCGGCATTTTCAATCTGTTCTGTGGTCCCCCCGCGAACGGAACAGAGTCCTGCCGCCGCCATAGACGAGGCGGAACCCACTTCTCCCTGGCAACCCACTTCAGCACCGGAGATGGAGGATCTCATTTTGATGATGCCCCCAATAGCACTGGCTACCAGTAAAAATTCTCTAATCTGTTCCTGTGTTCCGCCCTGATGCACCACGAGATAATACAGAATGGCAGGGATAACTCCTGCGGCTCCATTTGTGGGTGCAGTAACCACCATATGACCTGCAGCATTTTCTTCACTGACAGCCATGGCGTAGGCACAGAGCCAGTCTGTAACGTTGGCGTCTTCTGGGTTGGCAACGAGCTGATCGTGGAGTTTTTTCGCTCGACGTGAAAGGTTGAGACTGCCAGGTAGGGCACCTTCTGTTTTGAGTCCGTTTTCCACGCAGGTTTGCATGGCATCCCAGATATTGTCCAGACCCTGGTCGAGATCGTGTTTTGAAAGATATTCACGCTCGTTGATGCGTTTCATGGAGGCCATGGATTTACCGCTATTGATGGACATCGCCAGCATATTGTGTCCAGATCCGAATGAAAAGGGACAAGCCAGGGCAGATTCCATCTGTAGGGGCGCCACGAGATCATCAATGTCGCTCAGGTCACGGATAAAGCCGCCACCAATGGAAAAATAGGTTTCTGCGAGGAGTGTTTCGCCCGTTTCATTCAAATATTCAAAGACCATTCCGTTGGGATGCTGAGACAGCGTTTCTTGGCGATCAAAAATGATGTCAGTTTCTGGATTGAAGCGACAACCTTCAGGGGCTTTGAGGTGGCTTTGGACATTTAGTTCAGCGACGAGTGCATCAATATCTGTTTCGGTGATATCCTGAGGTCTGTAACCATTCAGCCCGAGCGTGACTGCGCGGTCGGTAGCGTGCCCTTTGCCGGTATAGGCCAGAGAGCCCTTGAGAATACAGCGAATGTTTGTTTTTTTTGATGATTGTAAATTCATCTTCCGAATTTTTTCTAAAAAGGTGCGGGCGGCCAGCATGGGACCTACAGTGTGGGAACTGGAGGGGCCGATCCCGATTTTGAACAGATCCAGGGCGCTGATGAACATGGGGTCTCTCATGGCTTCCAATATCAAGTATTAATCATGTAGCGACAAGGATAACACAGCATACATACAATAGCACCCGACTTAAGAGGCTGTGTGAAAACGGGCTTCCAATAGCGGATTAATTGTTGGAGGCTTA
>CAZDVD010000085.1:0-5005 GCA_964508765.1 uncultured Lentisphaeria bacterium | reverse complement strand
CAATATATACGCCACAATCATTTTCAATATCAATCTTAACAGGTGACAAGGCACCAGGAATAATATATTCACCACTGGACTGGAATTGTAGCCCGGTCCACTCAAACATTTCAATCCCTTTTCTGCTTCAATTCCAAAAAAGATAACCCTGTCAGCCAAAAATCCCACCACCGCGTAGCCTATGTTACATGAGGACTTTGCCCTAACCGGTCTTCGCAATGACCCATCGAGAATTACCACAGAAATACCGAGCTAGTGTCATCCTGAGCCTGTCGAAGGACGACACGATCTCGATCCATCCATCACCCAGGGATTCGGAGATTGCCACTCCCGACATACCTGTCGGGATCGCAATGACCCATCGGGAGTTACCACATAAATACCGAGCTAGTGTCATCCTGAGCCTGTCGAAGGACGATACGATCATGATCCATCCATCACCCAGGGATTCGGAGATTGCAGGGGTGCGAACCCTGGACATTGAGTTTGCCTGTCAGGTCATAGTTCGCAGAACGTCGACTGATCGAAATGTCCTGTCCTGTGGAGAACAACCTTTGGCTTCGAGAACCTCAGCCGCCGGAGTACCAGGCATGTCATCCCGAACCGTCACGCTGAGCGGAGTCGAAGTGCAAGGGATACGTTATTTAAGTGAATTTAAGGACCCCTCGACTCCGCTCGGGGTGACAGACAACATCTCTCTTCAGTAACTGGCCAGTGACCGGCTCTATTTGAAGCTACCCAATCCCTGCCATCTCTGAGAACTCGCTGTATCTGTCCAGTACAATCTGCCGGAGATCATCATGGGGACCTTTTCTCAGGTGGGGATCATCATTGATCAGTGAAAAGGCAGCCTTACGGGCCTGTTTAAGAATGTCCCCATCATAAAGAATATTGGCAATTTTAAGCGCCGGTAACCCGGATTGTCTGGTTCCAAAAATATCACCGGCCCCGCGGAGACGTAAATCTTCTTCGGCAATTCTAAATCCATCTGTTGTCTCCACCATAATGGCCAGTCGATCCAGAGAATCTGCATTCATATTGCGATGCACCAGGACACACACCCCGCGGTGTTCACCACGACCAATACGACCTCTTAACTGATGCAACTGGGCCAGACCAAAGCGCTCGGCATTCTCGATCATCATCACGGTAGCATTGGGGATATCAATTCCCACTTCAATCACCGTGGTGCTGACCAGGAGCTGGATGTCATTTTGGGAGAAGGCCTGCATGATACTGTCTTTCTCCTCGGCTTTCATACGACCATGGAGCAGGGCAACCTTAAACCCTTTGAAGCGATGTTGGAGTTTCTCAAAGCCTTCTGTGGCAGCTTCCAAATCAATCTTTTCAGACTCCTCAATGAGGGGATAAACTACAAAAGCCTGACGTCCCGCCTTGAGTTCGTCCTCAATAAAGCCATAGACTTTGGGCAGGGCATGGATATCCACTTTGCGGGTAATTATTTTCTGCCTACCTGCAGGTAATTCATCAATAATGGACACCGCCAGATCACCAAAGAGGGTCATGGACAGGGTGCGGGGGATGGGCGTGGCTGTCATCACCAACACATCGGCTTCAGCCGCTTTTTCCAGGAGTTCTCCACGCTGGAGTACACCAAAACGGTGCTGTTCATCAATAACCACGAGCTGCAGGTTTTTAAAATGAACCTTACCCTGGATGAGGGCGTGGGTTCCAATGGCCACATGGTAGTAACCCTCTTTCAAAGCCTTGCGCAAATCCCGTTTTTGGGCCGCAGTTTGAGAGCCTGTGAGTAGAACTACCCGAATTGGCGTCCCTTCAAAAAAGCTCACTGCATTTTTGTAATGCTGCTCAGCCAGAATTTCTGTAGGTGCCATGATGGCGGACTGATAGCCGTTCCCGGCGGCAATGGCTGCTGCCAGTAAACTAATTACTGTTTTTCCCGAACCCACATCTCCCTGAAGGAGTCGATTCATGGGATGGGATGATTTCAGGTCTTTCCATATTTCAGTCATAACCCGCTTCTGGGCGCCTGTTAGTTCATAGGGCAATTTCTTGTACTGGGTTTTCAGATAGTCACCAAAGCCTGAGAAGCGATTCTCTTTCACCTTGTCTACGATGCTCTGGCGACGAATGGCCAGGAGCAGCTGCATGAGAAACAGCTCGTTAAATTTGAGTCGGTGTTGGGCTTTTTTGAGACTCTCCATATCCTCCGGGAAATGAATATCCCTGATGGCATCCCCCAGATCCATGAGTTCATTTTCTTTGAGCATTTCGCCAGGGATGAAATCTTTAATCTTAGATTCTATCCCGTCAACCAGGGGGCGCAGGAGACGCCTGAATCCGCGACTATCCAGACCGACGGACTGCAGTTTTTGACCCGAAGGATAGAGGGGCACCACGATACCGGTATTGATGGGGTTGGTGCCTTCTTCGTTGAGGATGTCAAAGTCAGGGTGAACCATCTGGAAGCCACCATAGAAGTCTATTTTGCCACTGACAGCCACCACATCGCCTTTTTTAAAGCGCTTCTGTATCCAGTTCGCTCCATTAAACCAGCGGCACTTGAGAAAACCGCGTTCATCAGCGACTACCATTTCAAAGTAGGAACGTTTACGACCACGGCGCATTTGTGCCCCCGTGACTTTTCCCACCACGGTGGCCTGTTTGTCTTTTTGAAGCTCGGTAGTATAGGAGACCGTGGAGCGGTCGAGATAGCGTCGAGGAAAATGTTCAAGAAGATCATTCACCGAAAACAGGCCGGCTTCATTCAAGGCTTCGACTTTTCGGGATCCCACCCCTTTCAGGCTGCTTATGAGAGCATCGTATGGCATGAAAATCAATTTAGTAGGGACTTGGAAATGTGAAACTTGAAATTTGGTTTTGTTCTAAACGCTGCAGACATGGTATCTGGGACAAAAAACGCTTGAGTCTTTGCTTTAATATTCGAAAAGCCTAGATTCCAGCAACACTCAAAAGTTTGGTGGGAAGCATCATAAATCATTCTTCTTATACGGACAGCATAAACACAGTTAGGTACACATTTAAATCTTATGAATGATAAGCATTTCAACAAATACCGAAAACACCTCTCAGATGAAGTGATAAAGCTTTCTGGCTTTATTTCGGTGTTCCGCACTCTTCACGAAAGGAGAAATGATAGATTAGATGCCATGAATATGGCTCCAGCCTTTTTTCGATCTGTTTTAAATTCTCTTTATTCATCGATCGTCCTCTGGTCTTATAAACTGTATGATGAAAATTCTGAAAGAGGCTTCTGTAACCTTCTGAATTTTGTTGAGGGCAATCTTGGAATGTTTAGCAAGACCTCATTCAAAGAACGATCTAGAACAGATGAAAATCATTTTCTTTTTCGTAATAATAGCTGGAAACCCTTAACTATAGACAAAATCGAATCTCACCGCCAAATGATTAGGTCAAACCACGCAATTGCGAACATTAAAATCCAACGAGATAAGTTTCATGCTCATTTTGACAGCAAGTATTTTTTTGACAGAGATAAGCTTGATATTGATGCGCCTGTAACATGGAATGATCTAGATAGCATCAAAGATCTCTCGAAAACATTACTAAGTAGATATTCAAAAGCATTCGATGGTACTGGAATCGCAATTACTCCTGTAAATATTGAAGATATCAATGGGATTCTAGACATAGTAAAAAATTACCGAGACGCCCTATTCTCAGATTTTGATGAAACTGAAAATGGTAGTTAACAATGGCTTAGAGCGAACCCACAAGCAAAGAAGTGCTAGAGGGAAAATGATGTGGATGGATACAACTATCGTACAAAGCGAGTCTGTTTTTGGAAGCAGCTCAAGCCTAGAGCGTTATATTTATTTTAATGTGGGGTTTACCCAAGGAAATGACTAGATGAATTACCTGGATTTTAAAAATGGATTGTTGAAATCGACTACTGAAGAGATGGTAAAATCCATTTATGCCAATTACTATGGTCTTGTTTACGATACAAGTGATAAGCACGATTTATACACTCCTGAAGTTCTGTATGAATTCAAATATGATAAAAATCTGAAGAACCTTAAAGCACTAGCAACAGTATTAGCCCAAGTTATGTATTATGTTCGCAGACTTAAATATGAGGGCAGCAACAAAGTAATTCCTCCTTACATATGTATAGCGGATAAGAATGAGGCACTTCTCGTAACTACCGTTTTATGGCATACCTATTATACTTCAGATTCTTATGATTGGAACAGAGCTCCTAGCAAACCCGATCCAAAACTAGTAGATCATCTAGTTAAAGAGCCAAAGTTAGGATCACTGCATGTATACAGTATTGTATCAAAAGCAGAACATGAAATATTTTCAAAACTTCTTACAAAAGCAATGGATCCTCAATTGGGATTCAACTTCATGGAAAAGAAGGTGATAAATGAAGATAATTTTGAAGCTGTTTACGATCATTGGGCTGATGTCATTGGACAACATATCAATAATGGGTATAAATTAAGTAGCTATTTTTTAGCGAATCTGCAAAAAGATCGAATAATTCTAGAAAAAGAAACAAGCAGGGTTGTTTTTACATTCGAAGACAATATCTCTAAGACTCAAAAAATATTAATGAAAGACTATGAATATTTTTGGAATCTATATGAGTATGTTCGTGATCCCGAAGCTATCAATGGCATCCATATGAAGATCGATCGTCTGTCTGATGACAATATCAGGAGATTTGAGGGGGAGTTTTATACACCATTAAGATTTGGGAAAAAAGCTGTCAAATATTTTGATTCAGTCCTCGGTGAAAAATGGTATCAAAGTGGAAAGTATAGAATCTGGGATATGGCAGCTGGTACAGGAAATTTAGAGTGGCATTTACCTGCCGAAGCATATCAATATTTATATTTATCAACTTTGCATAGTAGTGAAGCGGATCATAACAGTAAGGTATTTCCGGTTGCTACTTCATTTCAATATGACTATCTAAGAAGTGGACCCCATGCCTTGGACACATTTTCTTGAATCTTAGGTGTGAAGGTTC
>CAZDVD010000084.1:0-5320 GCA_964508765.1 uncultured Lentisphaeria bacterium | reverse complement strand
TCTAGTGCCGTTCAAAGCGTTTATCCAATTCATCAATACTCAGGTTAATGATGATAGGGCGACCATGGGGACAATAGAAGGGGTTCTCTGTAGCAAAAAGCCGATCTACCAGGACCCGCATTTCTTCTTCTGTGAGAGGATCTCCAGCTTTGACTGCTGCTTTGCAAGAATATGAAGCTGCCAAGCGTTTTGTAGGAGAATAATCAAAGACCCGATTTTCTCTGTAATAGTCGATGATTTCTTTCAGGATGGCACTTTCACTCCCACCCCGCATTCCCGATGGAACCGCTTCCACCAGAACCGTTTGTGGTCCAAATTCTCTGAGGCGAAATCCCAAGTTATTAAGGTCAGGAATGATGTCAACCAGGACATTATAGTCATCTGCTGAAAATTCCTGAGTCGCTGGAAAAAGCAGCTGCTGGGAGGTCCCTTTATTCTCATCCATATCACGTAGGGCTTCTTCATACAGAATCCGTTCATGCGCGACATGCTGATCGATGATGGCGATCCCATTGTTGATCTGACTGAGTATATACTTATTGTGAACCTGCCAGATAAAACCACCATGTTGCCGCTGGGGTTTAATCTCTACAGGATCCCGATCTAATACCTGACTGAATTGTCGGGCCTTTTGTAATATTTCACTCTCTTCCGGACTCCGTGGCTGAGTATCTGAGTTATATCCTTCAGGTCGGGCTACAAAACTGGTTTGAGAAGAATGTGTATCTGTGGGAGCAAATAAGGGGGCTACCTCGGGTCGATTCTGGAACCCTGGCATCACCTTCAAAGTCTGACGCAATCCATTTTCCACGGTTTCCTTGACCACATGGTAAACCCGCCACTCATCATTAAATTTTACTTCGGTTTTGGTAGGATGGACATTGACATCCACTTCATTGAGAGGCACTGAGATATTCAAGGTGTAGAACGGAAATTCCCCACGCTGTATCAGGGATTTATAGGCTTGATAAACTGCATTATTTATCAGGCGATCGGAGATGGGGCGCTGATTAATGGATAGATACTGCTCCCCGCGAGCAACTCGGACAAGATCAAGATTGCCAATAAATCCAGAAACCTTGATATTCCCTCTACTTTCTTCAACAGGAATAATCTTATCACCATACTCGCTACCAAATACAGCGGCTACCCGTTCTTCTGCAGAGCCTACTCGTAGATCAAAGATGACCTTCTTATCAGCAACCAGTTTGAAGGCAACGTGTGGGTAGATAAGTGCCAGTGGTTTCACGCGATCAATGATGTGATTGAGTTCAGTCCGTTTGGCTTTGAGGAATTTGAGCCGGGCTGGTATATTGAAAAATAAATTCTTTACCGTGATGCGTGTACCTATCTCCCAGGCGATGGGATGGACACTTCCAGCTTTCCCCGCCTGAACTTCCAAAGAAAATGCACCTTCACTATCACGGGCACGGGAGACCAATTCCATCATGGAAACGGAAGCAATACTGGGGAGGGCTTCGCCTCGAAAACCCATGGTTTTAATTCTAAAGAGATCTTCAATTTCTGCAATCTTGCTGGTAGCATGGCGCTCTATAGCTAATTCAAGTTCTTCCTTATCCAGGCCAACACCATCATCAATCACCTGAATGAGATCACGACCACCATTGTTGATGGTCACTTCAATTCGAGTGGACTCTGCATCGATGGCGTTCTCCACCAGCTCCTTGACTACCGAAGCAGGTCGTTGAACCACTTCACCAGCCGCGATTTTGTTACACAGAATATCAGGGAGGATGTGAATTCGAGACATAGGGTTTTGACTTAAGCTTTCAGTTTGGTATTCATGGCGGATAGAACCTGCTCAGCCAGTATGGTGGATTCCGATTTGAGCAATTCCACCTCTTTTTCAAATTCTGAGACGATCTTTTTATCATCAATACCAGGAATATTAATGAGGACATTCAGCGCGGCACCTTCTAAACCAGCTCGTGCCTGAAGTACAGCCACACCAGCATCAGACAATGAATTCTGATTGCCAATATCAGCCATCCGCGCAGCCAATTTCATAATATCAAGTGAATGTCGCATGACTTTCAGGGGTACTTCAGCAGAATAAATCGTGGCTTCCTGGAGTACCTGGAGACGAGTGGCTTGTTGCTCCTCACTCTTTTTTGGCAAGCGCATCGCTGCCATGACATTGTTAAATGACCTGGTATCTTCATCCACCAGAAACAGGAAGGTATCTTTCAGAGCTTGAGCCTGATTGCTTATAATTTCAATTTCTTCCCAATTCTCTTTGTAGCCTTTTTTCCCAAAGGTCAAGACTCCCACCATATTGGTAAGTCCTGCTGCCATGGCAGAAGCCAGAGCTGAGACCGAGCCACCACCTGGTGCTGGTGAATCCGAGGCTAATTCATCTACAAACCCTGTGACTCCCATGTCGACCAGATTCTTCTCGTCCTTTGAGCCTAACTGGTACTCAATGATGCGTTCCTGTGGCTTGAAGGGTGAGATTTCATTCAATCCCATACTTTGGATGGCAATGCGAATCAATTCAGCATTGGAAACAGCTGTGCTGGAGTTCTGCTTCTTGAGATAATATTTACCTGCATCCAGCATGGCTGTGAGTGGAATGAGTCCCACAAGCTCACTTCCAGAAACTCGTAAACCCCTTAGATCAGCCTGTTTGACCACTTCATCAAAGGCGATATGGAAAGGGGTAACCTCTATATCCACCAGGTTCATGGAGATCTGGGCCATATTGTATTCATCGATATACCAGCCTACCGCTTTGACAGCCTTGAGGGTTCCGGGACATTTGACGGGTGTGCCATTCTCATCGCGGATAAACTTATTGGTCTTGGGATCTCTGGCGTTGCGACCGGCTTCACGAATTTCCAGGGCAATATCTGTGGCTTTTTTCTGATCGCGGGTGTTCAGGTTCACATTGTAGGCAATCAAAAATTTGCGAGCACCCATGACTGTGGCGCCTGCAGTAGGATTAAATTCAGCTTTGCCAAAATCCGGTTTCCAGTGTGAATCCTTCAATTTTTCTGAGAGACCCTCGTATTCACCGGCTCTGATATTGGCGAGATTTTCACGCTCTGGAGAAGCAGCAGAATATTCATAGAGATAGACTGGAATATTTAATTCATCACCAACACGTTTACCCAGAATACGGGACAGCTCGGCACATTCTTCCATGGTCATATTGCTGACTGGGATAAATGGGCAAACATCAGTGGCACCCATGCGGGCATGGGCTCCTGTGTGATTACGCATATCAATGAGTTCTGAGGCGCGTTTGATTCCCTGGAAGGCAGCCTCTACAGTGGCTTCGGGTGTGCCCACGAAGGTGACAACGGTGCGATTCGTATCCGCACCTGGATCAACATCCAGAAGGGTAACACCTTCTACTTGAGCAATTGATGAGGTGATCTGCTCGATGAGAGCCAGGTCATGACCTTCACTAAAATTTGGTACACATTCTACAATTTTCTGCATCTGTCAAACCTTTAAACTTTTGATAGGTAATAAAATAGGTATGCTATAATCCCGGCCATGACCAGGAGACCTGCAAAGCTACGCTTCGGATAGGAAGAGGTCATGCGTCGAAAATGAATCCGTCTATCATCTGACTTAGCAGTTTCAAAACGCCTTAAGCGACGGGTTTTTGCATACTTCAATTCTGGCATTATATCCCTGCAAATAAGCTAGAAAAAATATGGATAAACGGTCCGATAACGACACCCAGGACATGAAATCCTGTGATCCACCCAAACATGATGATTCCGAATAAGACCATAGGTCCTTTAGACTCAATAAGGTATAGCGTTGGTGCATATTTATGAGGAAGCAATCCAGCCAGTATCCTTGAACCATCCAGGGGTGGAATGGGCAAGAGGTTAAAAAACGCCAATGCCAGATTGATGTAAAGTGAAAAATAGAGCATCTGGAAAACCATGGTAGCCATCTCACCGGCTTGATTGCTGGCAAGACCAAGTCCGATAAAAACACGAATTACAATGCCTGTAATGAGAGCTAGAGCCATATTCATGAGCGGTCCAGCAGCTGCTATCCACATCATATCCCGTTTGGGATTCCCCAGATAACGAGGATCTACCGGGACGGGTTTTGCCCACCCAAAGTGAATCAAAAATATCATGATGGTCCCCAAGGGATCGAGATGAGCCAAGGGGTTAAGTGTCAGTCGACCATGATTTTTTGCCGTGGGATCACCAAAGCGATACGCCACATAACCATGAGCAAACTCATGAAATGTTAAAGCAATCAGGATAGCGGGGACAGCGAGGAGGAGTGAGTAAAAATCCATTTATGTAGTTGTTCCTTTTTTCATTTTTTTATAGCACTTAATATAGACAGCGCTCATGGGAAGTGAACAGGATTAGCGATGCAAATGTTCCCCGGGAGATTTGGATAGAGGTCAGTGGTATGGTTGTATGAAAACGAATTAGGATTAGTTTCAGGGTAGGAGGATGCAATGGATTTTGGAATAAAAAACAAGGTGGCTCTCGTTCAGGGAGCCTCTTCAGGTCTGGGCTATGCCGCTGCTCTGGAGTTGGCCAGAGAAGGTTGTCGCCTGGCTATTTGCTCAAGAGATGAGACACGGATTCAAAGCGCTGCAGAATCAATCAGCAAAATAACTGGCGCTACGGTGCAGGGCTTTGTCTGCGATCTAATTGATGCAAAAGCTCGACGCAAGATGCTGGATGAGATTCAAGGTAACTGGGGCTCAATTGATATACTGGTTGCCAATAACGGCGGACCTTCTGCAGGATTCTACGATAGTCTCAGCGACGACCAGTGGAGTCAAGCCCTCCAGGGAAATTTAATAGCCATGAAGGATTCAGCCGAAGAGGTACTTAGTGGTATGCGCAAAAATAGTTGGGGTCGCATCGTTTTCATCACCTCAGTTTCTGTAAAGCAGCCCATTGACTCCCTTATTCTCTCTAACACAGCTCGTGCTGGTTTAACTGGCTACGCCAAAACGCTTTCAACTCAGGTTGCTGAATATGGCATTACTGTGAATATGGTTTTACCTGGTATCCATGATACGCAAAGAGTAAAAGAATTGCATGCTGATCTGGCTGATCCAGCCCTCATTGCCAAGGACATTCCCATGAAACGCCTGGGTCAACCAGAGGAACTGGCTGCTGTGATCACTTTTCTTGCTTCCACCAGAGCAAGCTATATCACGGGGCAATCCATCGTGGTAGATGGCGGTCTGGTAAAAGGATTATTCTAGAGTGTCAAAATCGGCCCCAAAAGAACGCTTCTATGCGAGAGGGCTACATTTTGAATGTACCGGCTGCGGTGCCTGCTGTAAGCTGGGTGGTGG
>CAZDVD010000083.1:0-5504 GCA_964508765.1 uncultured Lentisphaeria bacterium | reverse complement strand
AACGAATCCAATCCCAGAAGATGAATGACATCAATCTGGGAATGGCCTATACCACTGCTCAGCATCAACGATTTGCCCTCAATGGAGGGATTACCAGTGGCCGTCTGGAGCGTAACTTCACCGAATCTGATACCAGCCGATATCACTCCATCACGCTGAACCCCGATGACAATATCGCGACCATCGACAGCAATATCTACAGGTCAACTTCCTACTATGTAGATGAGAAGGAATGGCAATATGATGGCAATGGATACTATATGCGCTTTTTAGCAGAACTCCCCGAAAACGAGAATTTGATGTTTAGATTTGGCGGCTTAGCTGAATGGAGATCTGCGGACCTCACGGAATCAGAGAGTATGCTTCGTCGGAGCAATTACTTTAATCAGTATTATGCAAGTTGGGATAATGTATGGCGACGCTATTCATCTCGTTCCATGGTCGATTTGGAACGGCAGGGGAGTGGTTCCTATCGCTCTGAGTTTTACCAAATAAGTGGTGGCGTAGAATGGCAACTCCAGCCCACCTTGAATTTTTACGGGGGTCTATATCTTGAGCATTACGATCGACTTCAGGAAGCGCAAGAGCCGTTTACTGGTACAAAGCAGGCCTTTACCTCCACCCAGGGCTACGGATACGACTATGAGGAGTATGAAGCCCTACAAAGTGATGTGAAAACCTTTGCATGGGAACAGCATCAGTGGCGGACGACGCTCGCAGCACCTCTGGGTCTTGAGTATCAAGTACTGCCAGCCATCGGACTTCAGCTTGGTTTAACGAAGGTCTTTCAACGTACACGCATCACCGAAGCCTATGATGTGATTGTAGAAGAATACCACTATACCGAGATCGAGGATGGCGTGACCACTCGTGATGATGTGGATAGCGACTATGTTGATGGGTACGTATATCCTGACATCAAGGATTTTGATGATCGCTTTGATTTCAATGCAGGTTTGAATATCCGTTCTGGAGACAAACTGCGGGTATCAGTTGTGCTCACCAATGCGTTCCGGGAGGAGTATGCCATTAAAATTGGTGGATCCATCTCCTGGTAAACGCTTATTAGCAACCAACCATGGAACACGGTTAATCCGATAGCTCCCCTCCATTCAGCCAGCTGGTATTGGTCACTCATCCTGCCAAATCTTTGATGACCAATACTTGCCTAATCGCAGTAGAAATACTATGCTATTTGCCTTTAGAGTCTACCTTCGCTCCACCCATACTCCTTCCAATTTGGAGAAATTCTTTCTGAAAGCTATATTGCTTCATATTTGGACATAAAGGGGGTAATCATTCTATGGCTGATCAAATCTTATTAGCAAAGTGGATATCATCGTTTAAAGATGCAAATATCAGCTTTTATAGAAAATTCAAAGCCAAGAAATTCAAATACTCTTTTTACTCCTCATTTTCATCATGATCTGTGCCGTCATTTACATTCAAGGGCTTCGACATGGGTATATTAGGGGATATCTTTATCGGTTTATGTCAAGCGGTGTGATGAGTGCTTCTATGGATTTGTGGGAGTTGGAATCCTTTAATTAAGGAGATATGAAGATGCTGGAAAAACACCTGGAAAGAACCCTGTATTTTCATGTCGCAGATATTCAACTGAGTGGGAAACCATTTTCTGAGCCATGGTATATTGGATTTCAGACAAAAAAAGATAAAGAGTTGCAGGTGCAAGTCTGGCGAGATGCTTTGACCCGAATCGCTGTTTATCGAAAAATACATCAAGCAATCAGCCCATGGTTATTGTCCGGTGAATCAACATATGAAGATCTTATGGCCTACCTACCTCCTGATTCCATCGAAGGGGCAAAATTAGATTCTATTTCAATAAAAGTCGAGGAGAAGCAATGAATAGTGCTTACACAGCCTGGGCCTGGCCCTGGTGGACGGTGATGGTGATTATCAATCTAGTGAATGTGAGCCTCTGCGCCATGGTTTACAGGCGATCTCTGAGTTCAGATGATGGCACAGATACCACCTACCGCAACCGTATGAGAATAATGGGTGTGATCTTTACACTCGTGGGAGCCTATCGCTCAGTCTTTGTCTCCAGATATTTCACTCAAATGGCCTGGTTTGATAGCCTGGGGAATAGCTCTCTTTTGATACGATGCTTCGCCATTGCAGCAGAGTTGTCCTTTGCCGGACTCATCGCTTTTGCCATGCTGCGGCTTAATCAAGATTTTCCACGAGCCCAAAAGGGTGGCCAGAACAAATTCGTATTATTCATGATGACGAAGAGTCCATACATTCTCTTAACAAGCATTTTCCTCGCCCAATTCTTTGCCACAGGTGGTTTAATATTCAAGAGCAAGACATTGTTTGCCATTGAGGAAACACTGTGGTCTGTTGGATTTGTATCTGTGCTGCCCCTGGCCATCATGCAGTATCGTCGAGTTATGGCTGTCAAGGATGAGGAAATGGTTTATCGGCTTCGCTTGCTGCGTAAATTTGTCAAACTCAACCTGGCCTGGTGTGTGATCTATTGCAGTTATGGCATATTCTATCATTTACCCCTGGAGAATTGGCCCAGTGCATTAAATCAAATAGCAACTGGACTCCCTCTGATTCAAACCGGATGGGGGGCAGTCGTAGACGCCTTCATAATTGTAAATGAATCTAAAGCATATAGTGATTGGGGATTCGGATTTTTGCTCTGGCATTCAACGTATTTTACGATCTGTGTCTGGATTTCCATCTTTCTCATGCAGGCTCCTCGAATCTTACCAGGGCGAGAAGAATAAAAATTTTGTGTGGATGAACTAATTGCTTCTACTGCACAAAACAAAAAAGCCCACCACTCTACGTGATGGGCTTTTTTTTATATCAAAGGGACGATCTGTCAAATAACGCTTAGGTGTACCACTTAATTTGCATAAAACTCAAAGGGCAATTGGAAGGTCACAGGAATGGCGGTACCATTCTGCATGGCTGGATTCCAGTTGGTGCTCATAACAGCTTCGATGGCGGACTGATCGAACAAGGCGCCGCCACTTCTGGCCACAACGATATTTGAGACATTTCCTACTACGTCAACATGGAAATTTAAAACGACGTATCCATCGTTACCTAGTTCCTGTTCAAAGTCAGGGTAGGTGGTTCTGTTTTCCAGGTCCTGTAGTCCGTGGACAGGTTCTGGTTCAGCAGTGTAGCTGGTTGAAATAGGAACAGCCATTAAACTAGCTGTGCTGACGATGAGTAAAAGCGCGCTAAAAAAAAGTTTTGATTTGATCATGATTGACTCCCTGTTGGTTTTAATTAATTCGTTCATGCCAGCAACTATCTCAAACCGTATGCCATACGAGTTAGACCATAGGTAACTATAAAATAAATAATAAGATAAGAATGCATGCCAATAAGTCATATCTCTGATTATGAACCATATTCTGATATATAGTTATATCGAAATGATATGGGTCATGTCGTATTCTGCACCCTTAGACGGATCGGATAGGGGTATGGACTAGGAAGTATAAACCATTTATAAATGACAGTTTCAGGGGAATTGTCGCATATATGTGATAATCAGACCAAATAGTTGCTCAAGTGCAGTATCTTAAATATCTAATAATAATGATGATAGATAATGATGTGGGGTTGGGCGCATTTCTTGCATTGGAGGTAATAGCCACTGCAAGGAGTTTAGATTGGATTCTTATCGTAGCAGAGGGGGGGCAGGGATTTTCACTGGTTGAACTGATGATCGTAATCGTGATTATCGGTATATTGGCAGCCATTGGGCTTTCCATTTACTTCAGCCAAACCTATTCGGCAAAAAGAACTGAAGCCATAGCAGCTATGGGTAGCATAAGATCGGAACTTAAATATTACTATATTGAAAATGGATCTTTTCCCGTTGTAGAGGAAGCAGATTATGTCATTGGCGCTGATTGGAATAACATCCTCGTGGGAGAGATGGATGGGACTAACTTTTCTGACTCATCATATAAGTACATTTACACGGATGGTATCAAATGGGAAATCAGCGTAGATAAAAACACGAGCATCCTTTTTGAAGATCTCACATTGAAATACGATGGTACCCTTATCGGTATCGAATAATACATCCCAATTATTTTTATCAATTCACCTGAAAAGTAACTAGAACTGGTCGAAGAACTGATTCAGATTTTCATCCGTTTGTAAACCTACCTTTTTCCGGATACGGTGTCGATAAATATCCACTGTATTCACCTGAATATTCATCAGATTAGCAATATCCTTTGATAACAGATTCAACTTCAACAGCGCACATACTTTGACTTCTCGTTGCGACAGCTCGGGGTGTTCAGCACGGAGATGAGTGAAAAAGTCTGTATGAACCTCTGTAAACCACAATTCAAATTCCTCCCAGCTCTGATCTGAGCTGAACATATCCTTGAAATACTTTATAAGCCGGTTGAACCTGGTGCGCATCTCGTTGGCATCCATTTTTTGAATATCCTTGAGCTCGGTAAACAAGTTATTCATGATTTCCTGTTTCTGAGTGGCACAGACGGATTTGCTCACAAGCTCCCGTTTAAGATGCTCAACCTTGAGCTCCATTTTCTCAGTTTCAACCCGCTGGCGCTCCTCAATCTCTATGCGGAGTTCATCGGTGCGTTCAATTACCAGAGCTTCCAATTTCCTTTTTTCAGCCTGGACTCTTCTGAGCCGAAGTCTGATGTAGATAAAGATCATGAAGATGAGGAGTAAAGACATGCCCGCCTTGAACCACAGGGTTTTCCAGAAGGGTGGTTTTACGGTGATACTAAGAGCAACGCCTTCCTCATTCCACACCCCATCATTGTTGCTGCCCTTGACCCGAAAGATGTATTCACCTGGTTCAAGACTTGTATAGGTTGCCTTATGACTGGATCCTGCATTAACCCAATCCTCATCAAAGTTTTCCAGCTTATAAGCGAATCGATTCCTGGATGGATCAGTAAAATCCAACGCAGAATATGAAAATGAAACCACTCTGTCACGATGACTGAGGGTGATAGCATCGGTATTGGCGATAGATTTAGTTAATATGGTTCTTCCATCAGGCATTTCTCCAAGGGGAACCTTGGAATAGTTAATGAATAATTCAGTAATCACGACGGGGGGGATATGTGGGTTGTTTACAATGGAATCTGGATGGAAGCGATTAAATCCATTGGGACCACCGAAGTACATGTATCCCCTTGAATCATGTAAACTGGAGTTGTAGTAAAATTCGTTGCTCTGCAGCCCGTCTCTGGTTGTATAGCGATTTAAAAAGCCAGTTTCCGGATCAGCCTTAATGATGCCATCAGTGGTTGAGAGCCACAGGAAACCGTGATCATCCTCTTCGATACCTGCCACCGTGATATCAATATTTTCACTTCCCAGGTTCAGGGTGGAAAAATTTTGTCGAGAGGAATCAAGCCTATTCAGTCCACCTCCCCGAGTTCCAATCCACAAATTTTGGTGTTGATCCTCATGCAGACTCATGACGACATTGCTCTGAATGCAGTTGCTAC
>CAZDVD010000082.1:0-5772 GCA_964508765.1 uncultured Lentisphaeria bacterium | reverse complement strand
ATCTCTTATTTATTTAGATCAAATGAACCGAATTGGTCTGACACCGCACACTGTATCTAATATGGTCTCTGTCATTGTATGCGTATCATGCGTGTTAATATCTTTTCGCCAATACGAAAAGTAGTATGGCACACCGGCTTCTATATAAAGATGATCACCCTCTTGTTTGATCCCGGCATCGTAATAACCGCTACCTGAAGGAAAAGTAAAAACAAGACAACTGTTCCCACTGTGTGGTTCGGTGGTAGATGTGTTCCATCCAGACGGATTCTGGTAAGGGCTCCAAGCGATTAATCCCTCCTCAAATCCAGGATTCAGCACTATATTATTGTTCAGCAATGGCCAACCACTTTCATGGTAGAGAGATTCTATCTCGGTGGCTGAAAGGGTACGGTTATAAATGGAGATATCATCTATATTTCCACTATATAGATTATTTTCTTCAACAGGATTTCTCCCGATTTCAATAAATTGCCATGATGGAATTCTATACGGATATTCTCTAGAGTCTAAATATTGACCATTAAAATATGCCTGAACCCCATAAGATGTATCATTTACGGCATATCCTTTGATTGTATACATATCATATGTGCCAGAAGGATAAACTTTGTTAATAAAAGGATACCCATCTACAAACCACCCAAGGTGATAGAAAAGTGTATCATCAATATTTAGTCCAAAGTAGCTTTCATACTCTGAAGTCTTAGGGCATATAATTGTACCATATCCCTCAGCCCAAATATTCATTGTAAACTCTTCATGTTCGTTTTTTGTAATTGGAATATGAATGTAGTCATCTACTCCGTCAAAACTATATGCTGAGTTCATATTCCCAAAACGATCTTCTGTCGGAGAGACACCATACTCAGATCCATCATGCCCATTCCCACTCTCATCATCGGCATTGCCGTTGAAGGGGTAGTAGGCAACAAGCCCCTCCGATACTTGAGTACGAAGCATACAGGCTAATCCACCCGTGGCTGTACCAATCCATAAATTGTTTCCAGAATCAAAATTAAGTGCTCGGATATAGTCATTTGGCAATGGTGAATTTGCCTGATTATACTGTTGCCAGACTGCTCCATCATATTTTACCAAACCACCTCCTCTTGTCCCAATCCAGATTGAATTGGCCTCATCAATAGTCAGTGCATATATCCTATTCTCGAATAAGCCCGAGTTTTGAGTTGTATAACTAAGCCAAGCGCTTCCGTTAAAAATTGCTAACCCGCCATCTGTACCTGCGATTATGTTTCCAATTTGGTCTATACACAACGCGCGGACAGTATTTTGGGGAATTCCGGAGTTACTCGCGTTAAAATTTGTCCATGATGTTCCATCAAACTTCACTACGCCATAACCGCCTGTTCCAACCCATAAATTTCCAGAATTATCAATTACCATTGAATGGAGATAGTTATCCATAATTTCCGAGTTCGTCCAATCGTAAATCAACCAATCATTACCATCATATTTGGCAAGTCCCCCACCATTAGTTCCAATCCATTTATTGTTTTCATCAACCACAATGAACATCACCATATTATGTGGTAAATCTGAATTACTCGTGGTGTATATGGTCCAAGCACCATCATAATTGGATAATCCTCCTCCTCCAGTAGATCCAGCCCATATTTCTCCGGCATTGTCTGTAGCTATTCCATGGATACGATCGTCCAGTAATGACGAATTATCGGTATTAAAAACGTTCCATTCACTATTGCTTAGTTGAGCAATGCCTGTGCTTCCAGTACCTACCCATTTCGTATCATTTTGATCTACTGTCAAGCAAAGCACTGTATTGCCCGGTAAGCCACTGTTCAATGAATCATATACTACCCATTCTTGTGCATAGATAACGGTGCTAATAAAAATCGTAAATCTCGCAAACAACATTGGAATTGAATGACGCTTTAAAAACATTTTGGTTGCCCTTTCAATAAGATCATTATCTAGTTAATATTTTAGGAAGCATATCTGTCTAACTGGATTTTTTAACTAATGGCCACTCCCAGCCAAACATCCACCCAAACTTCTCAACAAACACTGGAATTACATCCTTCTGCGTTGCCTTACATCTCAGAACTCAACACCTATACCTAACGCCCATCTTCTCAGCATCACCAATCACAGTGCTTGGGTCATATGCTCACCACACTTGGGACATGGATGCTTAGCATCCCATGGCTGAACATTCGGAGAATTACAATCAGGACAGCGATTCAGAAAACTAGGGACAACATCGGGGTCTTCGATAAGACCCCCACCATGGAATTCTATCGGGACTTCGACTAGCGATTTGCATCCCAAACAGTGACGAGTGTCTACCGTAGCAATAGGTGCTTTATCTGGAGTATCCCAAACATCTGCGGAATATCCACAGGAATGACATATACACTTTGATGTAGTACTCAGAATCACCCCCACATGATGAATTAAGCTAGCATGAATGTAGTGAATATGTGCTATTTAGCAAATAAAAAGCCCCCGCTGAACGAAGATGTTCAACGAGGGCTTAGGGGGTAAGTAAATATAGCAGTCATATTTCAAAATCCATGGAGAAATTCCTGAAGGTGATTTGTTTTCTTTCAGGACTTCCTGCTCTGTTGAAAATCTAATCGTAGCCCTCGTATCCGTTTAACCGGATTAAGCAGATCAAAAACACTCCCTAGTTTTTCTTCTAGCTTACCACCACATGAAGGGCAGATCCTGGGTCCGGGGCTTGTAAGCTTAAGATCGCCCTCCATCTTCACAGCACTCCAGCCACATTCTTTGCAGCTATAATTCATTGGTTTTAATATTGCCATTTGATACCCCTCCTAAAATAAATTGTCATTCTTCCGGGGTGATGAGACCTGTTCTATTAACTCGGTCCCACCACTTTCGCGGCTATTATTTCAACAGCTGACTTAGTACCAACATAAACAGCGCCAATCAGTGAGACGAAACCAGCCATGGTCAACAGGTATGAATCATGGTTTAACTGTCATTAATTCTTCCTATTTTTTGAATAAATACTTAACACATTGTTAGGGCTCGAACCTTACCGCTTTCCATACTACATATCGCACTATTTAGCCATTTTTTGCGGAAATGATTTTGAGTCCCATAGAAGTAAGCTCCATTACCCCAAAAAATTCCGCGAGCACCGATGGTAAGAATGTCTAGCTCACAGGATGTTGTAGCTGTAAGTGCAATAAATACAACGAGGTGATTTAGAGTGTTATTTTTGTTTAGCGCGATATGTGTACAATATGGAGGTAGTTCGAACGGGGTGTCTGCCAGAAATCAGTGTTTTCGAGTACCTTGAGTGGTTTCTGACACTGTTTTTGGGGTGTAGAAAGCAGGGGTTTTTCTGTAGTAAAAAGACCTAGTCTAGCTCCATGTATTCCATGGCACTTTTGCGGGGTTGAATAAGAATAGTCCCGACTAATGGATTGTTCATTTTTTCACTTGGCTAATTATTTCGGAGAGAAGCCATAAAACGACTGATTAACAATAGGTCTAAAGATTAAACTTTAAAAATATTACCATTTGAAACGAGAACCATTTCGTTAGATATCTTTCATGCTTGAATTAATAGATGACTTTTTACTATCGTACTCACTCTTTGAGAGTATCCCAACATTGTAAGCTTTTTCAAGTGCTTCAAGCTGCTGCTTAAGTTCCTCTTTCTTATCAGCAGCTTCTAATTTGTTCTGCTTTTCCTGACTTTTTAGCTGCTCGAGATTTTCTCGCTCCGATTTCTGCAGATCTTCCAGTCTGGGGTCAAGGACTTTATTTATCTGCTCCAACTCCTGGAAGCAACCCATATAGCTTTTTTTAGTGTCAATAACATCCTGATTCAGGGGATCTAATTCTTCTAACTCTAATATGTCCTTTTGCCGTTGTTCTAAGATTTTCCTCAAAGCATCTCTAGCTTTGGTAGCTCTCGGTAAGCTGCTAATATCCATTAGATTCAAATCTTCAAGGGACATGGATATTAACCATGCAACATCCATCCCCGCTTCCTTGGTCAGCGTAAAATACTCACCTTTCGTTTTTATGGATTTATTCGCTTTGACAACCCAATGAAGAATTATTCGATAAGAAGCATATGCGACGAAACTCCCCCCTATCGGTGTTACATAAAGCGAAGCAACAATTGTTAGAATAATGATAATTATCCATTGTAAACCATTTAGTTTTGCTCTGGTTTCGATTCTTTCTGATTGTACAGCCCAAAATTGTTCTAGACCTGGATAGTTCATGTTTTTCTTCCTGGGAGATTAGTAATCAATTTTGGTCTTTCACGCAACGAACAGAGAAACCGTTTTTCTTATTGTAGAGGTCCCGGGCGACATCTGAACTGTAGTAACTCAGTTCACGGTACCATGCGGTGCTACTATGGAGCTCAGTAGCGGACCAAAAGTAACCGTTGCTGCCCATGTTGGTGTAACTACCATTGCTATAATGGCGATAACCACTAGGCAGCGTAGTAAAACTGCGAGTGCCAAACCCTGAGTTATTCTCCAAGCTTCCACTATTCCATAAACCTGCATCGCCGGCCAGTTTACTACCCTCATTCGCCCCTCGCCAGCCCGTATCATCTGCCTCTGATTGGCTCATCCCTAGTGTTTGTTCTAACTCTTTCCATTCAGCATCTGTAGGAACATGCCAGCCCGCAGGAGCTATATTTCTGCGATACGCGACTGCATACCAGTTATACAAGGCTCCATAGGTGTCTCCATTACTACTATTATTGTCATAAAAAATATAAGCGCCTCTATTTGTTCTCGTCCTATCTTCCTTTGAGGTCAGATTTGGAATTGCCGTGCCATCTCGGTAATGGGTCACCTTTAAATTCTCTGTCATCCACACTTGGTCGCCAATGACCACTGTTCCCTAGATATTGCCATCAATGTCTGTTACTGAGTTTTTCAGAGTAGGTTTTGTAGTAATCGGGAGTGAACCAAGAGCTTCTTTTTGGTTTAATACAGAAAGACTCTTCTCAGTAATTTGGCGTTTGAGGTTCTTTATTGTCTTATCAATGTTAGCAGGTTTTTTAGTTTGTCTCTGGTCAAGTAGTTGCTTGGCATCGGCGAGCTCTTCTTTTAAAGCTTTACTATCGTGCCTGTATTCATAATAATCTTCCTCGGTCACCTCAGCCCATTTTGCCCAATCCTGTTGAAATCCATTTACCGTTGTAATTGCAACATCAGGCTGTTTCTCGGCGTAAACTGAAAACGAGCCCTGAGAGTTGAAACTTGTGTAGAAAGTTTCAAGCAAAAAATGATATCCTTGATTGTCAGAGCACTCATAGATATTGCTATAACCTGTCTGTGAAGATAGCCCAATAATACTACCATTTAACCGACTCATCCTATTTTCGCCACGGTACGCTTGATTTACTTCATGCTTTAGTGATTGTACTTTCTTCTCAAGAGAGTTTGTTTCTTCATCAAAGTTCTTTAGCCGTTCATATTCTTCCTGTAAAGCTGCAAGTTCGTTTTCTGCTTTATGGAGCTGCTCATCAAGAACTTTAGCTCTTTGAATATTTTCCTCATCAATTTTCTTTGCTCTCGCTATCTCAATATTCAGAGACTCCAAAATAGAATCGCACCAAGCACCTTCCATGGGTGAGACATAGGTGGATATCTTTGTTAAAATTGATTTAAGGGTGACGTATTGATTAGGAGTTGTCAATCTTTTGCTAACAAAATTTTCATACGCACTTCTATATTGATCAGGCTGATACTGTTGAAGCATACTGTCAATCATACTAGGAAT
>CAZDVD010000081.1:0-6363 GCA_964508765.1 uncultured Lentisphaeria bacterium | reverse complement strand
ATTCAATTGAACAGGCTCTGACAGAATGATCTCACCTGCCGGAAGATAAACAATATCGCCGGAAGCCACCTTGTCCAACAACTCGCCCAGAGATTGTTCATCGGGATCAAACTCATAAATAGTCGGAACGATAGTTTTTGTTAAGGAGAACCAGCTGGCCCCATATTTTGAAGCATCAATGCTGCTCATTCCTGATTTTCCACCTGGTAATGAGGCGCCTACATGGTCTTTCACGTTCCTGAGGTTTCCAGCTATATCAGCTGAGATTCTTTCAAACTCAAATCCTGAATAGGTCTGAGTAAAATCTGTGGTCTGTTCCATTTCTGGAACCAATAGCCAATCTGAGATTTGTTTCATGCCCAAATCAGCGGTAGCAATCCCCTCGTATCCAGCATCAACGCCCCCAGCGTTATCCAGATAGTTATTTCTAAAGAGAATGCCATCCACCTTGTCATAGGACTGAATCGGATTTGGATCGGGGATGCTATTGTAGATAATATTGTTAGCCATGACGGTGCGGATGGGTCGGGCTGAACGGATCTCACTTTTGGGGAGCACATCCTTCATATCCATATTGGCGCCTACACCCAATTGCCAGGGTGCTTTACAGTCAATCCAGGTATTGTAGGCTACAACCACATCAGTAACCTGATTGTATCGATTGAGAGGAGATTTTGGAATGCCATTCATAATGGCGAGGGGGCTACGGAATTCAATCCCGGTGATGCGATAGAAGTAATTGTTGGTCACCCAATGACCTGTGTTGATGATTCTCAGTCCCCCATTGAAGTCTGAATTCTCATCTCCAATGAAATAGTTTCCATCGATGATGCAGTAATTACCATGTCTCATGACCAGAGATCCTTCACAGTGATAAAAGACATTGTTCCGAAATTCATTGAAGTTCGATTTGCTTGAGATCACCTCCACCTCACCGTTGCAGCGATCGAAGAGGTTGTTCTCTACCAACACATGTGAGGGTGACATTGAAGTTCCGCTATCGCCAATCTGCAAGGTTTCACCGTGGGGACCACCTTTTCGGGGTCTGGGACCAAAGTAGTTATTCACGATCCGATGAAAATTGAGAATATTTTCATTGCCCTTAAGATTGACAATAACAGTTGGTCCATCATTGGCTTTCCCGGTGATGCTGCAGGATTCAAGGGCGTTGTGCCTCCCCCAGAACTCAACCCAATGATCAGTGGTCAAGCGATTCTTCTGCGTATATCCATCAATCACGCAATTGACTACGCTGGAATGATTGGCAATCCGCTCTTTGTCTATTCTGAAATCAATGACGCAATTGGAAGGGGTGAATCCATTACGAAAATAGAGACCATCAACAATGAGATACTCACCTGAGAGTTCCAGGGATGACTGTCCCTCGATAAATACTTCTCCGGCAGTTTCAGCTCTCAATGTGATGGAAGCGTCTGGCGTACCGTGGGCTTCAAATTCGATTACAACATTTTCCCACACGCCATTCTTCAGGACAATCTCATCCCCTGGCTGGGCTTTGGCAATGGCCTCAGTCAATTCAGCATAATCTTGTACCAGAATAATATTTCCGGTCTCTGTGGAGCAGGAAATAAATAGAAGAGAGAGACTTAGAAGTGCAATAATCTTTGACATGGGTGGCATCCTTTTTTCAAGTTTGTCAAAATATGATAGTAAATAATTTGTATGACAAATATTAAAATAGAACATGGATTCTCAGAATAAAAGCGCTGAAAGAAAGATTTTGATAAATTGACGGTGAAAATATTAAATGTAAACTTAGTCTAAATTACTACCGTGACATAAAAGTAAAAAGCCCCCAGTAGAACTGAGGGCTTGAGCATGAGGAGTTAATGGTCTTTTTGGGGATTCCACTGTTCCCAGACCTTGCCAACCAGAGCTGGCCCTGGTTTGAGTGTTTTCTTCCCAGGCATCCAACCGGCAGGACAGGCTTCTGCACCCTTGGTTGCACGTACATGCTGGAAGGCCTGCACCTGGCGGATGGTTTCGCTTAGCATACGACCGACTGGAGGTGTCATGACTTCCATAGCTTGGATGACACCATCAGGATCGATGATAAAACGACCGCGTAGTTCAACACCGGCATTTTCATCGTAGACACCATAGATCGTGCCTACACCGCCCTGGCCATCGGAAACCATATGAAATGGTACTCCGCCGTCTACCATTTTGGATAATTCGTGATCATTCCACATCTTGTGGACAAATTGACTATCTACACTGACGGAAAGTACTTCAACTCCCAGGTCTTGCAGATCTTGATACTTATCAGCGACCGCTGATACTTCAGTCGCTCAGACGAAGGTGAAATCGCCTGGATAAAAACATAGGAGCACCCACTTGCCCAGATAATCAGATAATTTTACCGTAGTAAATTCACCTTTGTAATAGGCTGGTGCTGTAAAATCCGGAGCCTTGGCTCCAACTTTTGCAATCATTTTGATTTTCTCCTGAATTTTTGAAGGTGCTTCAGCCGGTTCAGATGGAACCTCACCTACCTGCGCACCTGTAGGACGGGCACATCCCGCCTCATTGTCTGCCATGGTAAAAATCTCCTCATTTTACATGCTTATTTGTAATATATCACCAATAACATGTTTTGCAAAAGATATGTATTCAACCCTCAAAGACGATGGAATTGAAACGAATGAACCCCAAATAGCGAGGGGATCAGGATACAAATTAAGGAACTGGGATTATCCCATGTGGGTTTTAATGAGATCCATGAAAACAGGGCGATACGTGGCACCAATGGGGAAACTCTCTTGGCCTATGTACACTCTGCCCTTATCAATGGTGTTCACCTTGGATAGACTCACAATAAATGATTTATGGATTCTGCAGAAGCGATCTGCAGGCAAGAGATCTACCATCTTTTTCATAGACATATAGGAAAGGTGCTTACCCTGGCTGGTGGTCACACTGAGATAGTCCCCCACAGCCTCAACAAAGAGAATATTGCGCAAGTCTATACGATTGACCTGCCCCTCCTCCTTGAGAAAGATGAATTCTTTGCCAGTCTGGCTTGCTCCGTCCCCAGATGCAGGAACATCACCTCTAGCCATCTGATCACTTGAGGTGACCATTCGATCCCGAGCTTTATTCAAGGCCTGGACAAAGCGTTCAAGCGAAAAAGGTTTATGGAGGTAATCCACCACATCCAACTCAAAACTTTCCAGAGCATACTCGCGATAGGCCGTAGTGATAATGGCCAGGGGTGGACGTCGGAGACTTTCCAATAATTTCAATCCCGTAAACTTGGGCATATTGATATCCAGAAAGATGAGGTCAGGATTCAGGGTGAGTATGGCTTCATTGGCTTCAAAAGCGTTCTTACACTCCCTGAGGACCTCAAAACCAGGCATATCTGACAGATATTTCTTAATCACAGCACGTGCTGGGGCTTCATCATCCACAATGAGACAACGAATGTTGGTTTGCGAACTCATTTTGTCCCTGCTTCCACTGTGATACTCAGATCAACACAAAACTGATGACCATCGTCCTTGATGACAAAATGATGCTTACCAGGATAGAGAAGCTCAAGTCGCTTGCGGACATTCTCCAGCCCAATACCACCGCTGCTCTTTTCTTCATCTTCAAAATTATCACGGAGATTTGTGCAGGTAAATTTGAGTTGGCCATTTTCCTGTTTGAGTTGGACATCAATAAAGGGTTTGCCGCTTGAAATATTCACCCCGTGTTTGAAGGCATTCTCAATCAGTGGTACAAATAACAAGGGAGCAATCATTATGGTGGTATCAACTACATCCATCTTCAAATCAACTTGCACTGATTCATCAATACGGACTTGTTCGAGAGCAATATAATTGGTTAAAAATTCCATTTCTTTTTCAAGGCGAACCTGTTCGTCCTGGCACTCGTAAATAATATGATTCAGAAGACCTGAAAGTTTAAGGATGAGTTCAGGTGTCTTGGGAGATTCCAGCAGGCTATGTGAATAGATATTGTTTAGTGAATTGAAAAGAAAATGAGGATTAACCTGGGATTTTAGGGAATCAAGCTCAGCCTTCAATTGACGGCTTTCAAGATCTTTTACCGATAAGGCCTCCTTCTGCAATCGTAGATTTTCACGCATAAAATGCAGAGCTGAAGTGATGGCAACTAGAAATAATTGAATAAATACCATCGGTATGACAAACTTGAAAGAAGGTACTTCATGCAACATAAAATGGGGTCGAAATTCGGGAACGAGTCTTACTATTGATACCAGGAATATTCCATTGAATGAAACGACTGCCACCAAAACTAAACCATAGATATGGAATTTTCCTGTCTCAAAGAAACGAGGAATGAGCACCCGGAGATTTATATAGACAACGGCGATGGACACCACGACTTGAAGAAATTCAAAAGGAAGGTGAAAACTCACATTTCGACCCACTTCGGATCTCAATAAACTTATCAAGAATAAGAAAATAAAATAAGCACCCCAGAACATGAGGTGGAGTGCAAAGCGATTGTCCTGTAGTTTCATTCGTTTTATCATGGCCCGAATATAGATTTTACACCCCACATCAGCCCGAACTTTCGAGGTCTCCAGCACTTCACACGACCAACGACACCATTTCCACGATAAACATTGAGAAAGATGGATATCGTGTCCTATACTGAATTGGTCGTATAAAAACCGTATTCATCGAATATCAACATACATGAGCTCGATATTACTCTAGGTTCGCCCCGCAATGAGAAAGAAGACCAACAAACGGAGAAGCAAATAATGAAATTTTCTATTAAAAACATAATGAGCCTGGTTGCTGTGCTAGCTGGATCAATCGCCATAATGTTTCTACTTATGAGTATGAAAAGTACCCCAGAGCGTAAGGCGCAGGAGGACACCAGAGTTGTCGTGGCCACGCAAGAAATAAAAAACTCAGATATCCAAATTACCGTGCCAGTTATGGGAAAAATCAGTGCAAGGGAAAAGATTACCCTCTTCGCTGAAGTATCCGGCATCCTGCTCCAATCTGAAAACGAGTTTCTCGCCGGCTATCAATTTAACAAAGGCGATGTCATGCTGCGGATAAACAGTGAAGAGTCAGAATTAAATCTGAAAGCCCAACGTAGTAATCTTATGACAGCTGTTGCCGCCCTCCTACCAGAATTGAAATTCGATTATCCTCAGAGCTATGTTAGCTGGGAAGGCTATTTGCAGGACTTTGACATTAATGGAGATACCAAAGCCCTCCCTGAGCCCCTCAACGATCGTGAGAGCTATTTTGTAGCCAATAAGGGCATTGCCAGAACCTATTACGATATTAAAGCTCTAGAAACCCGTCTGGCCAAGTACACCATCAGAGCACCCTTTGATGGCAGTGTAACTGAAAGCTACATCAAACCAGGTAATCTGGTTCGCAGTGGTCAGACTCTGGGCGTCTTTCTAAATCCAAATAATTACGATCTGGAAGCCACCGTGGGGATCAATGAAATCAAACATATCTCTGTTGGTGATCAGGTAAAACTGAGCAGCAGCAATTCAAAAGCCAGCTGGAGGGGCACGGTAAGCCGCATCAGCGATGGTCTCGATGTTAATAGCCAAATGGTTAAAGTTTTTATTACTGTTTCTGGACCTGAATTGCGGGAAGGGATGTATCTCAAGGGTGACATCTTGACAACTTCCTCACTAGAGGGCGTGGTGCTACCTCGTAAACTTCTGGAATCAAATAATACGGTCCTGGAGGTCAGGGAGGGTAAAATCAATCGCCTCACCGTAAATGTGGTTTCAACCCGGGGGGAACAAGCCGTTATCACAGGTCTTCCCAATGGAACACAGATCTCATTAAAAACTCAGAATCTGCAAAATGGTACGGTTGTCCGGGTCATGGAAGATGCCAAAAATAACCCTACTTCTGCAGATGTAGCTGGGTAAGGAAGCATCATGAAATCCCTTATTCAATATTTTATCAAATACTCCACCGCGGGAAATGTCATCATCCTGCTGCTGGTATTCCTGGGACTCCTGGGCTTTGCTTCTCTGCGTTCCACCCTTATGCCTCAGATCGACCTGGGTGTCATCAACATCACAACTGTCTATCCTGGTGCCTCCCCTGAGGAGGTTGAGCAGGGGGTTGTCCTCAAAATCGAGGAAAATATTCAAGGCATCAGTGGCATAAAGAAAATCACCTCCACCTCCATGGAGAATGTTGGGAATGTCACCATTGAACTCATTAGTGGTGGTGACCCTGATCTGGTCCTGCAGGAAATCAAGAACGCTGTGGACGGGATTAGCTCCTTCCCTTCTGGTATAGAACCTCCTCGCACCGCCAAATGGGAATTCCGCTCCGAAGCCGTCGAATTCATGGTCAACGGCGATGTGGATTT
>CAZDVD010000080.1:0-6446 GCA_964508765.1 uncultured Lentisphaeria bacterium | reverse complement strand
CTGTTTTTGCCCTATTGCTTTGAGTTGATTTCATTTACTTTAAACGATGATTCAAAAAGCGGCTTATATACTACTCACCTTACTCATTGCGTTGAGCATGTCCTATGGACAGTCGGAGGACGCTACCAAAGCGCTTGATAAAAGCATCAATACACAATCGAAAAAGCTCAAAGAGATTCGGAAAGAAATTGATCGTCTGAATTCACGGATCAACAAAACTCAAAAAGATGAGAAAGCGACCCAGAAGCAAATCCGGAATTTGGATAAACAAATTGCTATGGTGACTCAACTGAAAAAAGAACTGCAAAAAGAGCGACGCCTCAAAGAAAGCCAGATCAACCTTCTGAGTGAAACCATACAAACCACCGATCAAAAAATACACGTGATGAAGGATCGAGCCGCCAAGCGGGCCGTGCGGGCCTATAAACTCGGCCGAAATCGCGATATTGATTTATTGCTGACATCTGGAGATATCCACCAGGCCTTACGGCGTTCAACATACCTCTCTGCCATTAGCGAAGCTGAGGAAATTACGATGAATAAACTTCAGGGCATGATCAGAAACAACCGGAGTGATCAAAATAATCTGGCTCGGCGATTGGGTGAGGTTAAACGTAACATTCGGGAGGAAGAACAGGCTAGCCGGCAAATAACTTCTCAGCAGAAGAAAAAAGAATCCCAACTCAAATCATTGAAGCGCACGCGTAAAAGTATGCAACAAGAGGTCAAGACCCAAGAAGCTGCTGCTAAAAAGATACTGGGTATGATCGATGACTTTGAGAAGCAAAAACAGGAAATACTGAGAGAGTTGGCGCTCCGCTGGGGGATGACTCCAGAGCAGGCAGCCCAGGAGTTCAAGAAAAACAAGGGCAAGCTATCCTGGCCCGTTCAGGGAAGCCTGGTTGGTCGTTTTGGTCCTCACAAAAATGAGAAACTTGGAACCGTGACAAACAGTCCCGGGATTGATATTAAAGCCCCAAAAGGGGAAAACGTTAAGGCTGTAATGCCTGGTAAAGTCATAGCCTTAACATGGATTCCAGGCTATGGGAACACAATTATTGTAGGGCATGGTGCCAGTTACTATACAGTATATGCCCATATCGACAATATTCAGGTTAATATGAATGAACATGTACTACGGGATCAGGTCATAGCAAAGGTGAGTGATACGGGCAGCCTTGATGGGGCTCGTTTGCATTTTGAAGTCTGGCTCGGAAAAGAGAAAGTAGATCCCCTGAAGTGGCTGAAGCGCTAAATCCATTTAATATTATAGGACAAGAACAGACTCGCCAGTATTGGGATTCACTCATCCGTTCCGGTCGTTTTGGTCATGCTCACATTCTCAGCGGACACTCCGGTGTAGGTAAAGATGCTCTGGCGTTTACCATCGCTTCAATTCTTAATTGCAAATCAGCTCGTGTCAAACCCTGTGGAGAATGTCCGGCGTGTCGACAAATTAAAAATCTTGAGCACCCCTCACTCCATCTGATTTTTGCCATGCCTCGACGTTCGGCCAGCCAAACCGACCCCTTCGCCGGTATCAAAGAAGGGGAAATGGATTTGATAAATGAGGATCTGGCAAAAAAGATCAAATGGCCTTACTATCATCTTCAGATTGATGGAGCCAATGATATTAGAATTGCCGCTATTCGGAAATTAAGGAAAGATATATATCTTGCTCATGATACAGGCAGTACCCGTGTGGTCATTATTCTCCGCGCCCATAGAATGAATGTGGAAGCAGCCAATGCACTTCTAAAGGTTCTTGAAGAACCACCAGAAGGTACCGTGTTTCTGCTGACGACAGAATTTCCAGATCGGCTACCTGACACCATTCGCTCCCGCTGTGCCATGCATCATGTACCAGATTTGAGTTGGATGCTTATCCGGGATGATCTGGTCGAGAAAAAGGGCGTTGATGCCGTTCAGGCGGAAATCAGTGCTCGAATGGCCATGGGTGACCTGGCTGCTGCCCATACATTCGCTGAACAGGACAACACGTTTTGGCTGGACCGTATCCGTGCCACATTGAACACGCTAGCCAGAGAAGATTTTGTTTCTGTTCACAAGCAATCCCTGCTACTTAAAGACAATGATTTAGAGAATGATGAGTCGAGACAACAATTTCTATCCCTGCTGATCCTCTTCTTCAGGGATGTGGCTCTTGATATTAAACCCGGTGAAACCGCTTTATGGGTGACTCAAGTACAACAAATGCAAAAGCTCTTTCCTGATTGTGATAGCCACGGAGCTATCAAAGCGATCGAACGCACAAAGGATGCCTTAACACGTAAAGTTCATTTGCAGCTCGCAATTACTTCCTTATTTTTCGAACTACGAAAACACCTGCGGGGACAAGCAACGCAGGATCGAACGTAAAAGAATAGAACCGGCGGTCTCAGGACCAAAGGCCAGGATATAAATACATGACACACTATGCACAGCACAACCCCATGCCTTCTGAGGAAGGTGAACCCAAACCTCCCGGATTGATAAAGGTCAGTTTCAAAGGCAATCGTCGCGAAACTTTCACCAACTCCGGAAATCTCGCCCTGAAATCTGGCAACTATGTCGTGGTCGAAACTGAACTCGGTGAAGATATCGGTAAGGTTACGCCCGTCTGCAATAAGGTTGAGGGATGTAACCGTTACCCCAGTACTGAGCCAGAGTTTAACAATCGCAAAAATGGCGAGTCAATCCATAAACTCTTGCGTAATGCCAGCGATAAGGAAATCAGTACTCACCACAATAATCGCCGTGATGAACCCGCAGCTTTTAATCGAGGTCTGGAACTCATTGGGAAAAATGGTCTAAAAATGAAGCTGGTGGATGTTGAGTATCAATTGGATCGTCGCAAGATGACCTTCTTCTATACTGCCGAAGAGCGAGTGGATTTCAGACAGCTCGTTAAGGATCTGGCCTATGAGTTTAGAACCCGCATTGAGATGCGCCAAATTGGTGTCCGCGATTATGCCCGACGCCTGGACGGACAAGGTCCCTGTGGCCAACAGATTTGTTGTTCCCGTTTTATGGATGGCTTTGAGCCTGTCACAACCCAATATGCCAAAGACCAGAATTTGCCCATTAATCCCAGCAAACTCAGTGGTGCCTGTGGCAAGCTGAAATGCTGTCTTCGTTTTGAATGGGATTTTTACCATGAATCCATGAAGGACTTCCCTTCTGTGGGACTCCCCCTGGAGACGAAAGAAGGACTTGGAACCATCATTTCAAACGATGTCCTCAATGGACGCTGTACGGTTTCATATGAGCAAGGTGGTATCGAGGTGCATGACCTTGAGACCATTAAAAAAGCACTCATGCATATGGATGCTGATAATAAAGAGAGAAAGAACTAAGACCCCATGTCGCGATTTTACGTAACAACCCCTATTTATTATGTAAATGATGAACCTCACATCGGCCATGCTTATACGACGATTCTGGCAGATGTAGTGGCCCGCTTTCATCGCGCTCTCGGAGACGAAACGTATTTCTTAACTGGCACAGATGAACATGGTCAAAAAGTCCAGCAAGCCGCCGAAAAAAGAGGTGTGACTTCACAACAACATGTAGATGAATACGTTGTTCGCTTTCAGGAAAAGTGGGATGCTCTTAACATTCAGTATGATCAATTTATTCGTACTACTCAGGATAATCACAAATCCGTCGTTCGCTTTTTACTCCAGAAGTTGTGGGATAAAGGTCTGATTTACAAAGACACCTATGAAGGTTGGTATTCTGTAGCGGAAGAACGATTTCTCACAGATAAAGAATACGAAGAAGGTGAGTGGCGAGATGTGAAACGTCTCTCTGAATCTAATTACTGGTTCAAGATGTCCGCCTATCAGGAAGATTTGATTAATTATATCCACGATAACCCCGATTTTATTCAACCTGCCTTCCGTAAAAATGAAGTCCTGGGTTTTCTGCGACAAGAATTGGGGGATCTATGTATCTCCCGTCCCAAAGCCAGACTCAACTGGGGAATTGAATTACCCTTTGATGACGAGTATGTCACCTATGTTTGGTTCGATGCTTTGACCAACTATATCTCTGCTATTGGTTATCCCCATGAGGAAGAGAATTTCAAGAAATGGTGGCCCGTTGATTATCATCTTATTGGTAAAGATATCCTGACCACCCACGCAGTCTACTGGCCAACCATGCTCATGGCTGCTGAGCTACCTCTTCCAAAGACCATCTTTGCCCACGGCTGGTGGTTGATGGGCGATACCAAAATGTCTAAATCACTGGGCAATGTTGTCAGACCCCTGGATCTGGCCAATGAGTATGGTGTTGATGCCTTAAGATATTTCCTCATGCGGGAAATGACTCCTGGTCAGGATGCCAGTTTCACTATGGATGCCTTTATCAGCCGCTATAATTCTGACCTGGCGAATGATCTCGGTAATATGGTGAATCGTATTACCAAGCTTCTGGGGCGTAATTTTGATTTTATTCTTCCTGAACCCGGTGAGACCTTGCCTGAGGATTCAGATCTGGCGCAGCATGTGGCTGCATTGAGTGAAAAGGTCAGCACTGAGCTGGATCAAATGCGTGTGAATTATGCTATCATTCATGTTTTCGATGTACTGCGAGAAATCAATCGCTATCTGGAAGAAACGGCCCCCTGGAAATTAATGAAAACCGACAAAGAGCGTGCCGGTGCCGTTTTATACAATGCTGCTGAAGCACTGCGCCTCAGTGCCGTCCATCTTTATCCCGTTATTCCGGATAAAATTTCTCAGTTGCTTGAAGTCATGGGCACTTCTACCCAGGCCCGTCTTAGCGAAGATGGTTGGTTTGAGTGGGGACACAATAAACCAGGTACCAAACTAGGTAAAACCGACGGTCTCTTTCCCCGCATTGAGGTCAAGGAAGTCCCTGAAGAAGAAGTGGAAAAGTTGGATCTCAAAGACGAGGTCACCTTTGATGATTTTATGAAAATGGATATTCGGGTTGCAAAAATTATAAAAGCCGAGAAACATCCCAACGCCGATAAACTTTTAAAACTGCAAGTAGATCTAGGTGCAGAACAGCGTCAGGTGATTGCCGGCATCGCAGAGCACTATGCTCCTGAGGATTTAATCGGCAAATCTGTTTCTATTGTGGCTAATCTGAAACCAGCAAAAATTCGTGGTGAACTTTCCCAAGGGATGATCCTGGCTGCTGATGACGGAAAGGTCATTTCCCCATTGATTCCTTTAAAGGCTGTAGATCCAGGGTCCAAAGTCAGATAACTGGATTGCTAGATTTTTACAACGAATTGAACGAACAACACGAACTTGTATTAATGGTTTTTACCATTCGTTCACTTCGTCAAGTTCGTTGTAAAAAAAGTACGAATATTTATGAATTATATTGATACCCATTGTCATCTGAACATTGAGCCTCTACTGGATAGGACGAGCGAAATCCTGGACGCTGCTGCTGAACAGGGTATCCACAAAATGGTTGTTGTAGGAATTGACCTTCCCACCTCAGAAATTGCTATTCGTCTTGCTGAAGATCATCCTCAAATTTTTGCTGCTGCCGGAATCCACCCCAACGATTGCTCCAAAGCCCCTGAAAACTGGGAGAAGGAAATCGTTGATATGCTCACCCATCCAAAAGTGGTGGCTGTAGGTGAAACGGGTCTGGACTACTACTGGGATGACTCCCCTCCTGACCTGCAAAAAATATTCTTTCGCGATCATCTCGATCTGGCTATGGCAACAGGTAAGCCAGCCATTATTCATAACCGTGAAGCAGATCAGGATATTATCCAGCAAATCCTTGAACACGGGAATACCCGAGGGGTTTTTCACTGCTGGCCCTCACCCTGGGAAATTGCTAAACCACTCCTGGATAAGGGCTATCATATCTCTTTTACTGGAACCGTTACTTTTAAGAAAAATGAAGCCGTTCAGGATGTGGCTGCACGGATGCCCCTGGAGCGTCTCATGCTGGAAACCGACAGTCCCTTTCTTACGCCAGTCCCCCATCGCGGTAAACGTCCCAACGAACCAAAATATATCCCACATATTGCTGAGAAAATTGCCGACTTGCGGGGAATCAGTCCTATTGATCTGGCAAAAAGAACAACCAAAAATGCCGAACTCTTTTTTGGGTTTGATGATCTCCAATAATCCCATTTTTTTACTGTCTGTTGTAAAGGCGCATTGCAATGCGGCCCCTGCTTTCCTGCATAACAACTTGAGGTTCCCATCATGGGTCTAAGACCTGATCTGTTTGCCCTGAAAAAGTGGGGTCAAAACTTCATTACTGATCCATCCATGTTGGATAAACTCGTGCGGACTGTGAACCCCCTGTCTAATGATGTGATGGTTGAAATTGGACCTGGATCAGGAGCGCTTACCCGACTATTCGCTCCTCGAGTGAAACAGCTCCATGCCATAGAAATTGACCCTCGTATGGGTGAATATCTTGAACCCATTCAAAAAGAA
>CAZDVD010000079.1:0-6771 GCA_964508765.1 uncultured Lentisphaeria bacterium | reverse complement strand
GGGAGCGAAAGTATTGTTCGCTATTTGAATGTGAGTACCCATGATATTGGTGGAGTCAGTTTTGAGGGAGTATTTCCAGGTGGAGCTCAGCCTGGGAAACTGGTCTACTTTGGATTCCCATTTGAAACGATATACCCTGCTGATTCGCTGGGTGCAGTCATGAGTGAGGTTTTGGGATATCTTCTTATTGCTCCCAGCATCACTTATGAATCCGGAGGAGTACTCCCTGAACAATTTGAGCTCATGCAAAATTTTCCCAATCCTTTTAATCCCAGGACAACCTTGCGATTCGGAATTCCTGAAGGTGCAAATGTTAGTCTAGTTATCCATAATCTTCGAGGGCAGACAATAAAAACACTCGTCTCCAACGAATTAGATGTAGGCTGGTATGAGATGGTCTGGAATGGGGATGATGATGAGAATCAACAGGTGGCTACTGGATTATACCTTGGCAGACTGCAATCAGGTGAGCAGGCAAAAACGGTTAAAATGTTATACTTGAAATAATTTGGAGAACTCCCAAAAGAGAAAAGGTCATCATCGAAAATGGCCACATACTGATTTCAGGTCGCTGGTAGTAGTTTAGGATCTAAAAAAGTGGAAGAAACTTTCACTAGGTGGCGATGCCGTCTGAACCAATGGAATAACTTTCAATTTTTGCATGTAAAACTGTTTGTTACAATCTGTGCACTGATACTTACATTTTTTGGTAACCCATTTTTCAACACGTGATCGATGGATTTGAATAACATATTCAGATTCACATTTTGGACAAACAACTGATGTGTTTCGACAGGCTTCCATTTTCCCCTCTACTCATAATGATACAAATTTGGATGTTAATCTAGAGGATATTTGCTAGATAACAATCATTCTCTTAGGGTCAAAATTGTATTTCACCAATAGTCCAAGAGAAAACAAAACTTGCCTGAGTAACAAGGAGATATTCTCCCCGCTTTTTAGTCCGAAACCATGCGGAAATTCATGGGGTTAACCGGAAAAATGCTTTATAGTAAGTAATGCTGCTAAAGGATAGGGCTGTTCCAATAGTGAAATAGCCCGGGGTTTTCAGGATCATTGGAATCAGACCAGAATGTCTAATAAAAACTCCCATTGACATCATGATCACAATCAGGAAATAGCTGCGCCAGGCCTGGAAAGCAAAAAGCGAGGCCCTGGGTGTCATAGCCTCAATGCGTTGAATGTTTTTTTTCACAATACGGGCAAATCCAAATATTGAAACTAGAAGACCAGGAATCACTCCTATGACAATGATTAAACCGGGATGTTTAAAATCCAAAGCACCCAACCATCGGGTTGCCAATGAGATCAGCAGGAGTCCCACACTACTCCACATGATTCCAGAGACCAGCAGCAGATAGTGTCTACGAATGGGCAATATGGGTTTCATTTTTATCAATGTCCGAAAACGATTGGGTAAATATGGAATTGTTGTTCTAAAAACATTCGGGGCAGATAATCATACCTGCCCCGAAAATCAAGCATTTATAATTCTGCGATTGTCTCTCATCGTGTTTCAGTTCCCAGCTATGGGAAATTGCGGTAAGAATTGTGAGGGGTGCCAAAATCATTCGAACAAATTGAGGAAAAGATACAGAGGTTGTTTTCAGGTGGCAAGCAACATACCCTTGATGAGTAACTGGAGAAGCAATACGTCTCTCTCTCAGTAAAGATTCAAAATTTGAAGCCCGCTGTAAAGTAGGTTCTATTTTGCCAGGATTTATCACCATCCGAATTGACCCTTTCTCCCCTCCCAATAGTGAATTCGATGGGACCAAGAATTGAATCATAGAGTAATGACATCCCAATTCCATTTAGAACATTGACATCAAGAGGATAGATCTTCTCTTCCCCTATCTTGGGATTTGGCGCCATATTATAAATAAACTTTGCATACCAATCAGGAGCAATTCTTCTACGGTAATCAAACCGCATTAAGAACATTCTTTTCCATGATAACTCATAATAATCCAAACCCACAAAATCATCGGGACCCAGGGTGTAGAATCCTTTGTACATCATATCATCTCCCCCTCTGAGGAAACCCCACCTCGTGCGGAATCTGACATTGTCACGGTTAGAATTTGCTTCATAGATGTCAGCAGACACTTCAAAACGGGAAAAATTTTCATCTCCAGGGAGCAGTGAGGTACTCCCCTCGTATTTGACTTCAATCCGTCGGCCAGAATTTGGGATAAGCACCTCATCCAGATCATCAACACTGAGATAAACATTCAAATACCCCAGATCATCCTGCCAACTGGGTAACCCAGCCTGACCCACTTCGGGGGAAACATTGGTTTCCTCAACCGTGAGGGCTGCTTCAATCACCATATTGTGACGGGGATACATACCGAACCCAAAGCCCACCTGGTTACGCTCATCTTTATAAATAGCCAGATGTTCTCCAGAAATCGAATAGATGGAGTGAGGCTCATTCTGCAGGCACCACCGTAATAGCGGATAAACCATGAATCCATCCAGGCTCAGGGGATAAAGAAGTCTGGCTTCAAACCTGTTCAACCCGGCAAATTGATATTCTCCCTCAAAGCGAAGTCCGGGGAAAAAGAGATGTTCATGGACAACCCCTATAACACCCACCAGATTGAAATAATCATCATATCGCACACCCAGTCTAAGAACATCCAGCGCCTGTTCCTCAACGACCAAAGTGAGTGTTAAACGCCTCGAATCAATGGGCTCAATTTCATAGTGAATATTTTTAAAAACACCTAACCCATAGAGCAAAGTTATTCGCTCAGCTATCAACTCTGGATTGAAGTCATCCCCCTTGTGGATGTCGAGTTTCTGGTAAATGTATGAGTAGGGTAATCTTTGATTGCCCCTGATCATAAGACCAGCGATTTCTGGATATTTATTTTCCTCGATATGAAGTTTGATACTCACATCATCTGATGTGTTGAGATAGGCAGAATAGCTGACATCCCTTACCCGCTCCGATTTTCTCATACCACGCAACTTTTCTTCAATCAGTCTTGCATCAATTGAATCTCCAGGCACCAAACCTGAAAGCTCATACAAAAAATTAAAGGGTAAGGTGGTATTCCCCGCCACCTGAAGACCATACAGCCTGCTTAAGGTTTCCTTGCTGGCGAATTCGCTCCGAGGGGTTGCCAATTGATTATCCTTGACCAGCTTTTCCAGATTCTCACGTTGCTGGTTGGCAGCGAGAACCCCCTCCTCGATGATATCACCTATATTTTTCCTGCTGAAATCGGCCGCATTCAAATGGCTAAGCCTTGGTGAAATGGTCAGGTCGGAGAGTTTCAGGTTCACAGCTTCCCTTTTGTATTCAGAAATAAATAGTGATTGTTCAAGAATTTCCACCAGAGTATTCAATTCATCCTGGCTGCGCATGGATCTCCCCACATTGCTGGTAATGACAATATCAGCGCCCATATCTTTGACAACATCCACAGGAATATTATTCAGGAGTCCACCGTCGATGAGCAAGGAGTCACCCCATTCAACGGGATCAAAGAGTGTGGGAATTGACATGGTTGCACGGATTGCCTTGGCAAGCGACCCTGATTCAAGGACGACTTCATTTCCAGTAATAAGATCAACGGTGACACAGCGAAATGGGATGGGAAGATCATCGAAGTGTTCTACATTTTCATAAGCATAGGTGTATTCTGAAAGAGCCAAAAGAATATTTTGACCACTAACGAGTCCATTTGGAGCAACAGGACGCCCATTTTTAATTTCAAATTCAATCTGAAAACGACCATCATTCTTACGCTCGTAGTAGGGTACCATTTCCCGGGGTGGATCATCGGAGAAAAAATGGTCCCATTCCATATCTCCAATGAGTCGTTCTATTTCAACGGCATCATAGCCAATTGAATAGAAAGCGCCAATAACACCTCCCATGCTGGTGCCAGCGATATAGTCGATTGGAATGTTCAGCGAATCAATGAGGTGCAAGGTGCCAATATGTCCAAATCCCCTGGCCCCTCCCCCAGATAGAACCAGACCAACTTTGGGACGAATTTGAGTTTCCTGTGGGAATGCCTGACAGAGGATGATTAAGAAGAGGCCGAATTGTGTTAGAAATCTTTTCATATAGATCCACACCCCTTCAAATTCTATTCACAAACTACTCCCCAGATCAGCAGTAGCAAAGCAGCTGTCAATATATGGTTAATTCCAGGAAAAGATAAGTGATGCTGATTAGATTTCTATTTTATAGAGATCCTCAGGGATTGCTATACAAAATCTACATAATGGCTGATCTGGAGGATGTTTACTCGATCAATATCCAGGCGAACACCATGCGATCAACGCCTTGGCTTGGTCGTAAATATTTTTAGCTGTAATGCCAAATTTTTCAGCCAGAACCGCTCCTGGAGCTGAAGCTCCAAAATGATCAATACCGATAATCTTACCATTGAGCCCTACATATTTTTCCCAACCCGTTGGCCAGCCAGCCTCAACGGCAAGGCGTGCACGGCATATTGCTGGAAAGACAGAAGCCTTATAGGCATCATCCTGTTGTTCAAACAGCTCCCAGGAAGGGAAGCTGACGACGCGGACCTTTGTACCTTCTTCGGCAAGTTTTTTACCCGCTTCGATGGATATCCACACTTCCGAACCACTCGCCATGATAATGATATCATGACAGGTCGCTGCATTTTCCCAAATTGTATAGGCACCCCTCTTGAGATTTGTGGCAGAAGCCAATTCTGTACGATCAAAGATTGGGAGATTTTGCCGCGTCAGGAGTAAAGCTGTTGGTCCAGAATTATTTTCCAGAGCAGCAACCCAGGCCTCCTTGGTTTCAGTGGCATCTGAGGGACGTATGACGGTGACATTAGGCGTGATGCGTAGACTCATCAGGGTTTCAATGGGCTGATGGGTAGGTCCATCTTCACCGACGTAAAAACTGTCATGTGTATAAACATAGATAACAGGTAGATTCATCAATGCTGCCATTCTGGTCGTTGGACGCACATAGTCAGCAAAGACCAGGAAGGTGGCTCCGTAAACCCGAAAACCACCATGTAGCTGCATGCCATTCATAATGGCTCCCATTCCGATTTCACGTACGCCGAAATGAAGGTTGCGACCCTTAAAAGACCCCTTACCAATATCGCCTAAGCCTTTGAGATATGTGTTGTTTGAAGGGGCCAGATCAGCTGATCCACCTACAAGATAAGGGATAGCCTGAGCCAGGTCTTGAAGGATTTTTCCCGAAGCTGAGCGTGTGGCTATGGCACCACCAGCTTCAAAATCGTCGATCCTGTTGGCCAAATCAGAGGGAAGCTCCCCTCGCTGGCAGTTATCCCATTCCTGAGCCTTTTCTGGTTGGGCTGATCGAAAGGAAGTCAGCAGGGCATTCCAATCATTCTCAAGTTGGGCATTTTGTACTAATTTTTCGTCAAAAACAGCACTCACCTCTTCAGGTACGAAGAACTTATCCTGAGGCATACCCAGAGCTGCTTTAGTGAGCTTTATCTCCTCTTCACCCAGTGGTGCACCATGTGCTTCATGAGAACCCGCTTTATTGGGAGACCCAAACGCGATTGTTGTCTGGCAAATAATCACTGAAGGCTTGTTATGCTCTCCCTGTGCCACTTGAATGGCGGAGCTAATATCATCATAATCATGACCATTGATGCGCTGTACCTGCCAGCCATAGGCTTCCATGCGTTTTTCTACATCATCGCTGTAGGTCATACGCGTATTACCTTCAATACTGATATAATTCTCATCATAGAAAACGATCAATTTTCCCAGTTGGTGATTACCTGCGAGGGAGAAGGTCTCATGTGAGATACCTTCCATGAATTCGCCCTCAGAAGCAATAACATAGGTGAAATGATCAACGATATTGTGATCAGGGGTATTGAAACGTGCTGCCAGCATTTTTTCTGCCAGCGCCATACCCACAGCATTGCCACAACCTTGACCCAGGGGACCAGTCGTTACTTCCACTCCAGGTGTATGTCCATATTCAGGATGACCAGGCGTTTTGCTACCCCATTGCCGAAACTGTTTAATTTCATCCATGGAGAGATCATAGCCGGCAAGGTGCAGCAAACTGTATAGTAGCATTGAACCGTGGCCAGCAGAAAGAACAAATCGATCTCGATCGGCCCATTCAGGATTCTGAGGATTGTGTTTTAGATATTTCGTCCAGAGTACAGAGGCAACATCTGCCATGCCCAGGGGTAAACCGGGGTGACCGGAATTGGCTGCTTGAATACCGTCCATAGAGAGTCCGCGAATGGTGTTAGCGATGCGTTTAAGATCGAGTACTTCTGATGACATGATGATTTCCTTTAATCTGTATAAAGCGATCAGTTTTCAGGCTAGAAAATTTGATCGCTTTCGTGTTTTTTTTAAGAACTTAACCTATGCGCGTGGCTTGATATTCCAGGTAAAAGCCAGGAGAATGATTCCCATAACAGTAGCAGCTAAAATACTGAAAATGACAACATTCCATCCAGTCTCGAGACCGTAGAGCCCACCATAGTGATCCACCATCCAGCCAAAACCCTTAGCTTGTACTGAACGACCGATGTAACCAAAAAGCCCGATAAACCCTGCAGCCGTGCCAACTGCCTTTTTTGATGTCAGATCTATTCCACTAACACCAAGCAACATTACAGGTGGATAGATGAAAAATCCAATAATGATCAGCATAGCCATATCAAACCCCAGATGCCCAGGAGGGTTAACATATATCCCGACAAAAGCGAAGAAGACAGGAAGCATGCACAGGAG
>CAZDVD010000078.1:0-6974 GCA_964508765.1 uncultured Lentisphaeria bacterium | reverse complement strand
GCAGGATATTGGAACCATTGATACTCTTAGACATTTTGTTTAGTCCATCTGCCACCAGATCAACCACATACTCAGGCATGCTGGCGTTAATCTCACTGGCCAATTCAATAAAGCGGGCCTTGTAGTCAAGGGTTCTCATCTTCCAGGAGAGGTAATGAGGGTCAATAGGAATACAGTGGCCACCCAGTCCAGGACCTGGAGTAAACTTCATAAAACCAAAGGGCTTGGTTGCAGCTGCGTCTATCACTTCCCAGACATTCACGCCTAGCTTGGCACACATGATGGCCATCTCATTGGCCAGACCAATATTGATACTCCGAAAGGTGTTTTCCAGTAGCTTGGTTAATTCTGCAGCTTCAGGAGAAGAAACGGGAATCAGCTTGTCCATAATATGGTTATAGACTGCAGTACCCAGCTTCAGACAGTTCTCTGTGACACCACCAATAACCTTGGGTGTATTGGTAGTATGGTATACAGGATTACCGGGATCCACACGCTCTGGTGAAAAAAGCAGAAATACATCGGTTCCTACTTTCAGTCCAGATGCTTCCAGAGATGGCAGTATAAGTTCGCGCGTCGTACCGGGATAGGTCGTGCTTTCTAAAATCACAACCAGATCTTTATGGACATATTTTTCCAGCTCTTCATTGACAGCCAGAATAAAGGTGATATCGGGATCTTTGGTTTTGCTTAGGGGTGTGGGGACGGCAATGCAGATAGCATCGATGTGCTTGATGCTCGAGAAATCAGTGGTAGCTGTGAAGGTACCTGCATCAACCAGGGCTTTCAGCTCAGCATCATCCACATCCTGGATGTAGTTATCACCAGCATTGAGCTGATCTACACGGGACTGATTCACATCGATACCAATGGTACGGATACCTGCATTCCCAAACTCAACAGCCAGTGGCAATCCTACATACCCAAGTCCTACAATACCTACTGTGATATCTTTGTTCTCTATTCGCTTTAATAATTTTTCCACTATCTATTCCACCCGAATTAATTCAACTTATAAATTGCTATATCTTACTACGACCTACATTGCGATAGTTGTAGCCATATTCCTTTAACTGGTCAACGCTCAACACATTGCGTGCATCCACAATGTTTGGCGCATTGAGATATCCCTTTAAATCCTTTAATCCTAGCCCGCGGAGTTCATTCCACGGTGTCAGGATGATGACCAGGTCAGCATCTGTCACTGTATCAACTACTGAGTCACGTGTATCAAGATTAGGGAGAAAAAACTTCTTCATATTATCTGAGGCAATGGGGTCATAAGCCTTCACAATGGCACCAACTGCTTCAAGTCCTTGAATAATCTCCAAAGCAGGCGTATCACGGACATCATCCGTATTCGCCTTAAAAGCCAGCCCCAGGATAGCTACTGTCTTGCCCTTCAAATCAGGGACAAGTTCTTTGGCCTTGGCTAGGATGACATCTCTTTGACTCTTGTTTGCTGCAATAGCTGCCTTCACAACCTGAAAGTCAACACCATGTTGTTCTCCAGTGTATACAAGAGCTTCCGTATCCTTGGGGAAACAACTCCCTCCATATCCTGGACCAGGATGGAGAAACTTAGAGCTGATACGACCATCCAAACCCATGGCTCGGGCAATGGTATGCACATCAGCACCCACTTTGTCAGACAGGTTGGCCATTTCATTGATAAATGATATTTTTACTGCCAGAAAGGCATTTGAGGCATACTTGATCATCTCAGCTGTAGGGACGTTCGTAATCACTATAGGGGTTTCATTGATAAAGAGAGATCGATAGACTTCCCTCATCACATTGGCTGCTCGTTCACTATTCACTCCCAAAACAACTCGATCAGGGAGTAGAAAATCTTTAACTGCAGAGCCTTCTCTCAAGAACTCAGGATTGGAAACCACGTCAAATTCAAAGTCAGATTCTTTTCCCTGTTCGATCAAAGCTTCCAGGCGAGCACCCGTACCCACAGGAACTGTGGATTTTGTGCAAACAATCTTATAGCTGTTCAGATTCTTGGCGATAGTGGTTGCTACGGCTTCCACCATCTTGAGATCTGCTTCTCCATTGTCACCCATGGGGGTACCCACAGCGATGAAAATGACCTCAGCATCTTTGACAGAGGATGCAACATCAGCACTGAAGGTAAGTCGACTGGCATTAACATTGCGTTCTACCAGCTCTTTAAGGCCTGGTTCATAGATGGGAATTCCGCCATCCTGTAACATATCGATCTTACTTTTATCGATATCTGCACAGATTACAGAGTTGCCAAAATCAGCCATGCCAGCACCGCTGACGAGACCCACATATCCTGTTCCGATAACACAAATATTTCTCATTCAATTCCTAAATAATTCTTAACTCTTAAAAAAGCGCAGCAATATAGACGGCATGCGAGTTGACAGAAAGATTAATTCCTTAGAGGAGTCCGCTTCTCCGTCTCCAAATCCATTCAAAGCTCAATAAGATCAACAGTATGGCAAATAGGAGCGGTGACCTGACGCCTCTGAAGTAATAAGAGTCCTCTCTCGTAATTGTTTCGAGAGGAATATTGGGTAAATCATCTTCTTGAAATTGGATTACTTGCCCCCCACTACGTGATGCCAGGCGAGAAAGAAATACCTCATCAACCCCGCGACTCTGATCTTCTCCATAAAAGCTCATCAACTTAATCCTACTCGTATCTCTACCCCATAGTTCCCCAAATCGATAGGCTTCAGCAATGATGAGTATCTCTCCTGGATGCTTGGTATCAATTTGTGTCTGGTAAATTCCATGCTGATTCCGTGAAAGATTGAGTGGTACTTTTGCACCCCTATCGTCTTCTTGCCAGGTCCTTAATTCAGCCACTTTAATATTGCGATTATCAAGATCCTTTATTGTCACATCAGCTGTAATATGTGAGCCTGTTGGGGCGCTTTCTACAGCTATATCGATCTTGACTGGAGTGAATGAATCTATTTCTTCTAAATAAATGAGCAGGTAATTCCATAATTCTGTAAAAGAGGACTTTGACTGAGGGTGAAAAAACCACCTCCAAAACCCGCTTCCGGAAAAGATTGCTTGTGGTGGTTGATCACTTAGACTCAACACGGATTCCACCGTAGCCCCTAAACCAGAGATAAGCAGGTCAACTTCCCTTGTTTGCAAATTAAAGCTTGGGCCAAAAATTGGGGCATAATTCATCATATCACCGGGGACATACCCACGCCCCAACAACCCCAGATAAACAGCATGACCTTTTGAAGTTTCGCTCCAAAAACTTGTCTGGGGACTGGCAGATTTATTCGCCTGAACTCCTCTAATCCCTAGTATTTCAATCCACTTGCTATGCAATCTCTCATTGCCATCATAAAAGAGGATTGTGGGAGTTTTTGAGAGTGACTTAAGATCAAAAGTGAACTGCGAAAATTCTTCAAGCACCTGTTCACCGGGAGAATTAAGAACAACTAAATCCAGGTCATGGGGAATGTTGTCGCCATGAGTGGAGACTCCTACACGCTTTGTTCCTTGAATAGTATGAACCTGGTAAGAAGAATCTGAAAAACTTTGGACCAAAAATTTATGCAACTCGTTGACTCTCTCACTCACAATCAGAATTTTCTGCTTTGCTTTAACAATCTTTATATCCAGAAATTGCTCTGTGAGAAATTTGCCGTCTTTCAAGAACCATTTCACTTTTACTTTGCCATCGTTGAGTATGTGGATTGGCAAACGGATATCCTGAAAGCTCTGATTTAGCTGAAAATTCTTTTCACCGAGGAGCTGATCCAACTCTGTGAGAACCTGTACTCCAGCTTGTTTTCCTAAAAGTCCCTCCTGATGCAGTTTTCCCTGAATCAGAATTTCATCATTATTCTCCTCGCTGACCGCATAACTCAAATCAATTAACTTTAGAAATCTATTTGATTTTGGTTTAAGTGGGTAGACTACATTCACAGCAAGCGATTTTGACCACTCCAAATCGAGTGGCGATCTACCCCCATTCAAGTGACCATCTGAGAGTAGAAAAACTGCGCTGTATATATCTCCTTCATCCTGTTCATTAACCATCAATGGGTTCCATTCAAAAGCACTTGAATTCTTGTCAAAAATGAAATTCTGAGGGGCTATCTCCTGCCCTTCCATTGACCATACATCAACAGAATAATTTTCCCCCAGGACCCCAATAATGTTGGAGATAGAGTTTGGAAGCGCTTCCGAACTCCCCTCCCAGGCTTTTCCCATACTACTGGATTGATCAACGATAACCGCTAATCTTTTGGGTGTCGTGTATTGTCTCTTCAGGGATACTTGTGGGGCAAAAAGGAGCATGAGCAATAGTATCAATGCTGCACTTCGCGCAAGAGGAATAACCCAATTCAGCCAAGAGTCCAGACGGGTTTGACTACCCCTCCCAGGTTTGTTCATTAGGAAAATATAAAGGATTCCTAGAGTGAGCAGAGCAAGAAAGAGGAATTCGTCACCGCCGAAGTCGGTTTCGATTGAGAACCCAAATGGCAGTTTCATCTAGCTGCCAAAGCTGAGTTTCAAATTGGGAACTGCAGCGATATCAAGCGAATCAGGACCTTGATTGCTGGCTTTCCAATAACCCATATAGGCAATCATAGCAGCATTATCTGTACAATAGCGCATATCAGGTTGAAAAAGCATTTTACCATCATTCTCAGCTAACTCTAACATTCTCTCCCGTAATCGGGAGTTGGCTGCTACACCTCCGGCTAACACAATGCGCTCATGACCTAAATCCTGTGCTGCCTGCATAGTTTGCCTGGAGAGAACATCAACTACAGCCTCCTGGAAGCTGGCCGCAATATCAGTTAAATGGAGTTTGATAAACTCAGAATCCTGCTTGGATATGTATTGAAGCACATTTGTTTTTAACCCTGAAAAAGAAAAATCATAACTATCCTTAAAGGAGCTTCTGGGAAAATGATGGAAATTCGAATTTCCGGTCTCACTCATCTTATCGATAAGGGGGCCACCAGGATAACCAATACCAAGTAATCTGGCTACCTTGTCAAAGGCTTCTCCAGCAGCATCATCTCGCGTCTGCCCAATTAATTTGTAGTCTCTGGCATTCTCAACATGAATCAGTTGAGTGTGACCACCTGAAACTAACAGGCATAAGAAGGGTGTGGGCAACGTCTTATGCCCAATAAAATTTGCAAAAATATGACCTTCAATATGATTGATGCCGTAGAGAGGGATATTCATCCCCAGAGCAAGACCCTTGGCATAACTCAATCCAACAAGGAGCGAACCAGCCAGACCAGGTCCCTGGGTAACAGCGATCCCCTCAACATCAGATAGTGACATTTCAGCCTGCTCGAGAACACCACGGATAACAGGTCCCAGCAATTTATTATGCTCACGAGAAGCATATTCTGGAACCACACCTCCATAGCTGGTATGTACCAATTGAGTTGCCGTAATATGGTGAATCATCTCAGGTCCGCGAAAAAGAGCTGCTGCGGTTTCATCACAGGATGTTTCAATCCCAAGAATAACAGTGTCTTGCATTTATTTCTGAACAATCTCTATTTTGCTGGGGATAAATCTATTTATTCGCTTCACACCCATGGGTAAGATGGCTTCAGGCACATACATTTGCTCATTCTGATTCCAATGAGCTCGGTAGTCAAAACTCACAATAAAATCTTCTGGCTTAAGTTCCAGGAGACGATCCAAACCACCTTCTGCCTCCAATCCGATGAACTGAGGGATCACGGAGATTTCCACGTTTCGAGGGATATTATCCAGTCTTATGGGAATATTAAAATATTCAACCGCTCCAATACTTTGAATATCAGCACTCAGGGTAATCGCAGAAGTATCCAGGCTAAACAATTGGGAAGGTTCAAGTGAAATGGGAAGTGAAATTGATACATCAGCATCAACTTCAGACACTTGATATGGTGGCACGGTGATACTGGTAAGCTCATTTAGCAATGAGACAGGACCATGTACCATCACCTTGCTGGGCTCTACCCTGATATCACCAACCAGCATATATCCCAACGCCGGCTCAATGTCAGCTTGAACATTTACATTGAGTTCCTTATGAGCCATACGTTCAACACTTACCCAGATGGATTCAGGTTCAACAATATGCAATAGGTCCAATTTGTAATCTCTGGGCATGATGAATTTGTCAGGATGTTCAGTATAATATTGATTTAGATAATAAACTTGAGTGTTTTTTGTTTTTGACAAATCCAGTACCAGGCCAGTCTCTGACAAAGGCATGGTCATATTTGCCCAAAGGAGCGTATGACCTTTCCCTCGGAACCTTGCAGTAATAAGCTCGGGGATTTCATTATTGAAGGCTTTGTCTTCAGAAAGACCATCTATTCGGAGCGGAATATCCAGATCATAATAATACTCTATATCAGTGACAACAAAGAACCAGAGCAGTATGGCCAGGATCACGGCCCCCAACTTTATCTGAATATCAGTTGTGAATATTTTTTTCAGCATCCGGTTAATATAAATTTAAAGCCATCAGGCACAAAGCCTTCAACGCTTTTTGTCCTCTTGATTTCAAAGCATCATTTTGAGTAAAAAAGAAAAGGCGATGTACCCGAAAAATAAGATAAACATCGCCTTTATATTTCAAATCGGGGTAGTTAAACTATCCCGATGAGATGAGATCAGGAGTGTATTACTCCTTGTCTCCCTCATCTGAATCAGCTGTTTCAGCTTCAGGGACTTCAGGAGCCTCTTCTACTTCTGCAGGAGCCTCTTCTTCTTTTTCAGGGGCCTCTTCTACTTTTTCAGGGGCCTCTTCTACTTTTTGAGGAACTTCAACAACTTCTGGAGCTGCCTTAACCTCTACTACTTCCTCGACTTTTTCTTTCTTTTTAGGAGCAGCTTTTTTCTTGGCTGGCTTCTTCTCAGCTTTTTTAGCTACCTCGGCAGATTTTTCTTCAGTTTCTCGGATTTTGCTAAGAATGGCTTCTGGAATCTCCAGTTTA
>CAZDVD010000077.1:0-7081 GCA_964508765.1 uncultured Lentisphaeria bacterium | reverse complement strand
CCATCTCCAACTGTTGTGTCATGGAGGGAGGTTGTGGCGAGACCTGGATGGGCAACCATAGCCTTGATTTTTGGATTGAATTTTTGAAGCTTTTCATGCAGACAGGCGGTAAAGGCAGCATTGACCAGTTTGGTTTGTTGATATCTTACCCAGCGAGCTCCACCGAAAAACATACTTGAGCCATTGCCTCCCAGCTTGCCGCCATTTTTCTCCAGATATTTAGCATCTAATTTTTTACCAAATCGAGCAATACTGGAATGATTAACAATGCGTGCTTCGCTGCTCATTTCCGCAGCTTTCTCAAGGGCGGGAAAGAGTTCTTTAGTGAGTAAAAAATGGGAGAGATGGTTGGTCTGCATCTGGACATCAAAACCATCAGAGGTTGCCATATCTTCCAGGGCCATGACGCCTGCATTATTGCAGAGGACATCCAATCCCTCGGGGCAAAGCGCTTTCACCTTCGCTGCTGCATTGCGAACGGAGGCGAAACTTTGTAGATCGCATTCTACGGGGATGAACTCAGCTGTGGGGAGGCTTGTTTTCAGCTCTTCAAGGGCCGTGTCCGCCTTGGCGGAGGCTCGGTTCAGTAGAATGACTCGAGCACCTCTGTCAGCCATTGTTTTGGCAGCTACACTGCCTGTGCCAGAGGTGGTTCCTGTTATAGCCACAGTCTTGCCTTTCAGTGAGGGCAAATTTTTGGCAACATCAACGTAGTACACATTTTTCAGTGCTGGTTTTTTATAATTAGGGCTCATCGTTTTTTGATTCCTTTATTTGATATACTTTTTTGTAATTGCATTTCAGAATAAGATAATTGCTCGATTCCCCTATATAAGTCTCAATTCAATATTGTGTATCCTGTCAGAACAAGTTGGAGCAATTAGCATGATATTTTAGGAGATACTTTTGGGTTATCCTGAAAGCAAAAAAAGGATATAAAAATGAGCCCAACATCAAATGGAGAAAAGTGTGTTAAAAATATACGTTGAAACACCCGCAAGAAATACTCAGCAGGAGAAAAGATCAGAATAATCCTGGAAGGATTGAGAGGTGAAGAGACCATCGCCTCTATCTGCCGAAAAGAGAGACCTGTACTATAAGTGGAGCAAAGACTTTCTGGAAGCCGGTAAGAAGCGCCTATCAGGAGATATAGTACGTGAAGCCAATAACACAGAAGTTGATGACCTCCGAAATGAAAACAACCACTTGAAACAACTATATGCCAGCCTGGCTATGAGAGCAGACGTGTTAAAAAAAAGCTGCGTTGGTCAGGGTATCGAAGTGAGCGGTATATGAGATACAACCAGGCTGAGAAGTATGAAATTATCCGAACCGTGGAAGAATCTCAGCTACCAGCCAAACAAACACTCAGAGAGCTGGATGTTCCAGTAAGCACATTCTATGGCTGGTATGGTCGCTACAATGAAAACGGCTATGATGGTCTTGTTGATGCAAAGCCATGTGCTAAACAGTTCTGGAATCGTATTCCCGATGAGGAACGAGAGCGTATCAAAGATATTGCCCTGGAGCAGTCAGAGAAGTCTCCCAGAGAGCTAGCCTGGCATATCACTGATACAGAAGGTTACTATATCTCTGAGTCCAGTGTGTACAGGATTTTACGGGACTATGACCTGATTACCAGCCCACATTACATCGTCATGGCGGCATCAGATAAGTTCAAGAACCCCACAAGACGGATCAATGAGATGTGGCAGACAGACTTCACCTATTTCAAGGTGATCGGTTGGGGCTGGTTCTTCTTATCTACGGTACTGGATGATTACTCCAGGCGTATTCTATCCTGGAAGGTATTTACCACGATGAATGCCTCTGATGTACAGGAGACCTTGGATATGGCTATCGCTGAGACTGGGACAGATCAGGTCATTGTGAAGCATAAGCCTCGTCTACTCTCAGATAACGGCCCCTGCTATATCTCTGGTGAGCTGAAGGAGTATCTCAAAACCCAAGACATGGATCATACTCGTGGAGCTCCCTATCATCCTCAGACTCAAGGGAAGATCGAGCGTTATCATCGTAGCATGAAGAATGTGATCAAACTGGATAACTATTACCTGCCTGGGGACCTAGAGCTAGAGATCGCCAAATGGGTAGAATATTATAACAACGAGAGGTTACATGAGTCACTGGAAAATGTGACCCCGAATGACATATATTATGGAAGAAAGGAGAAAATCTTAACACAGAGACAGATCATTAAACAAAAAACGCTTCTACAGAGGAAGCGAATTAACCTGAAGTCGCAGCACCAAGAGGTGCCTGCACAATGAGTTGGAAACCCAGAATATCTCTCTTAACTTTGAGCTAAATTAGCCCCAAATGTTCTGAAGACTTACAGGATAATTTTATTGCTAACATATCCCATGAGGTTCGTACACCACTAAATAGTCTCCTTGGCTTTACTGATCTATTGAGACAGCGGTATCGTGAGATCATTCCCGAAAAGGATCGTAGTATTTTTGGATACATTACTGTAGCAGGTGATCGATTGATGCATACAGTTGATTCCATTTTGAACCTGTCGTTGATGAAGGCTGGTACCATAAGTATCCAAAAGCAAGAGCTCGATCTGGGTTCGATTAGCACACAAGTAGTTGAACAACTAAAACTAAGCGCGCAAGACAAGCATCTTGATTTAAATTTTACATCCCCCAAAAGGCCACAAATAATATTCGCTGATGAATACTGTATTCATCAATCAATTCTCAATTTGACCGATAACGCTATCAAGTATACCCGAGAAGGCTCAATTGAAATAAAACTCGGCCATAGAGATGATCAGGTGTTTCTATCAATCACCGATACTGGGATCGGCATCTCAGAAGAATACCAGAAGCAGATGTTTCAACCCTATACCCAGGAGAGCTCGGGTTTTACGAAGAACTACCAGGGGATTGGCCTGGGATTAGCACTCACAAAAGAATACCTTGGACTTAATGATGTTGAGCTTGAATTTGAGAGTAAACAAGATGTTGGTTCAACTTTTACTTTAAGATTTTCAAAAATATAAGAGGCAGAACAGTGGCAAACGATAGATCAAAAATACTGATTGTAGAGGATGATCTTTCCTCACAACAATACTATGAAATCATTCTTGAAGACAGCTATGAGCTCGAAATAGTTGCGACAGTTGATGAATCGAAAGAAGCATTACTAAAATCTGAATTTTCTGTAGCAATTATTGACCTTTCATTAACGGGAAACGAAAATGGTATAGATTTAATCAAATATATCCGTGAAAAATATCCTGATAAACCAATACCTATTGCCCTTACTGCCCATGCTCTCCCAATAAACAGAAAAGAAGCCCTGGATGCAGGAGCAGCTGAATTTTTCACAAAGCCGATCCTGAGCGCTGTTCTCATTGAATCAATAGAGAAACAAATTCAGTCAATAAATGACTGAAAGGCTAGATTGTAGTAGATTGTGTGTTTGCTGAGACTTGAAAAGCGTTCCGAACTCATCTTGTTCAAGAAACTCATTTCGAGATTTCTTAACCCGTTTTCTCAGCTTTAGCAGGGATGTAGGATTTGGGATACCAAATTCAAAATTAAGATAAGAATAGGTCTGGTTAAGTATATCCCTATAAGATTGGTAACAGAACTGTTTGAACGGCCATTCTCATAGGTTTTAACAATACTGTACAAATCAGCTGAGCCTCTCCAGAGCTGGACGAGGGGACGCGCACTCCCAGGCTTTGCAAAAGACCTTAAAATGTAAACGTAATACATAATTAGTCCTGTGCTTGCAGCAACGAAGCTTGTCTATTCTATTTTTTTGAGTGATTGTCCCGTCTTCGCTTTATGTGAATCAGCTACGACGCGGATTCCAACGCTCTGACGAGCGTAGTCGTGTGAAGGTGGGAAGATTCTAAGAGGCGAATTCCTGTAAATCCAGGTCTGTCAGCATACCTCACTGTGTGTCAGTCACTTAGAGAGGAATAGAATCTGCATCTCAAGGCTGAATTTTCACTCCAGATTACTGGGTATCATGGAGAGCGTGGCATTAGTAGCGCACGCGGGGACTCTCATTTCTACTCGAGCCAAGATTTCTCATCAGAACAATCCTGTAATGCCAACCGTCTGTTGAACCAAATGTAAGCCCCCCTGCATGAACAGGGGGGCGAGGTATCCTCAGGAAATAAAGAAGTCGTCCAGATTGGGATCAGGCAAGATCAAAGCGATCCGCGTTCATTACTCTGTTCCAAGCAACCACGAAGTCATTGACGAACTTCTCCTTGTTGTCGTCCTGGGCGTAAACTTCGGCAATGGCCCGTAGTTCGGAGTTGGATCCGAAGATAAGGTCTACACGTGTACCGGTCCATTTTGGAGTACCACTTGCCCGATCACTGCCCTGAAAGGCGTGACTACCGGGATCCAGAGGTTTCCATTCAGTCGCCATGTCCAACAGGTTCACAAAGAAATCATTGGACAGGGTACCGACTTTGTCAGTAAAGACACCATAGTCGGTGTTATCGTAATTAGCGCCGAGAACGCGCAAACCACCAATGAGCACCGTCATCTCAGGCGCAGTGAGTTTCAGCAATTGAGCTTTGTCCAACAAGAGTTCCTCTGCTGTCACTGAGTATTCAGCCTTCTGGTAGTTGCGGAAGCCGTCTGCTGCAGGTTCGAGAACCGCAAAGGACTCCAAATCTGTTTGTTCCTGTGTGGCATCGGTACGACCAGCGGTAAACGGAACCTCGACATCATAACCAGCGTCTTTCGCAGCTTTTTCAACAGCGGTACAACCACCGAGGACGATGAGATCAGCAAGCGATACTTTCTTACCACCTGACTGTGTGTCATTGAAGGTTGTCTGAATACCCTCTAGAGCTGCAAGTACCTTCGACAGTTGCTCTGGCTGATTTACCTCCCAATCCTTTTGCGGTGCCAGCCGAATACGTGCCCCATTTGCACCACCGCGCTTGTCAGATCCACGGAATGTTGATGCAGAAGCCCAGGCAGTGGACACCAGTTCACTGATAGAGATTCCAGATTCTAGCAATTTGGTTTTAAGATCAGTAATTTTCTGATCCTCAATGAGCACAGAATCCATGACAGGGACAGGGTCTTGCCAGATCAGCTCCTCTTTAGGAACTTCAGGTCCCAGGTAGCGGGAGCGGGGACCCATGTCGCGATGGGTGAGTTTGAACCAGGCCCGGGCAAAAGCGTCGGCGAATTCCTCTGGATTTTTATGAAAGCGTCGCGAAATCTTTCCGTAAATAGGGTCCATGCGCATGGCCATGTCCGCAGTGGTCATGATCGTAGTCACTTTCTTCGATGGATCGTGGGCAGCTGGAGCCAAATCTTTTTCATCTGGATTCACCGGGACCCATTGAAAGGCACCCGCTGGGCTCTTCACGAGATCCCAATCATAGCCAAATAGAAGATCAAAATAACCATTGTCCCATTTGATGGGATTTGCTGTCCAAGCACCCTCGATACCGCTACTAATGGTGTCGTCACCCTTGCCACTACCATAGCTGTTCTTCCAACCAAGTCCCTGCTCCTCCATGCTAGCGCCTTCCGGTTCGGGACCAACTAGATTTGCATCGCCTGCGCCATGTGTCTTGCCGAAAGTGTGACCCCCAGCTACGAGAGCGACAGTCTCCTCGTCATTCATGGCCATTCGTGCAAAGGTTTCTCGGATATCTTGGCCAGACTTGACAGCACTAGGTTCACCATCAGGACCTTCTGGGTTCACATAGATCAAGCCCATCTGCACAGCAGCCAGGGGGTTGTCCAGGTCACGGTCACCGTTGTAGCGGTTGTCGCCTAACCATTCATCTTCTGTTCCCCAGTAGACATCTTCTTCAGGTTCCCAGATATCCTCACGCCCTCCGGCAAACCCAAAAGTCTTAAAACCCATAGATTCTAGTGCAACATTGCCAGCAAGGATCATAAGATCAGCCCAGCTAATTTTGTTGCCGTATTTCTGCTTGATGGGCCAAAGTAGACGGCGGGCTTTGTCCAGATTCACATTGTCCGGCCAACTGTTAAGTGGGGCTAGACGCTGATTGCCTGACCCTGCGCCGCCACGACCATCGCCAGTACGGTAAGTACCTGCACTGTGCCAGGCCATACGGATAAAGAGTCCACCATAATGACCGTAATCGGCGGGCCACCATTCCTGAGAATCGGTCATTAATGCGTAAAGGTCCTCTTTGAGTGACTGATAATCCAGTTTTTTAAACGCTTCTGCATAATCGAACTCATCGCCCAATGGATTCGAGAGCTTAGAATGTAGGTGTAGTATTTTCAGGTTTAATTTGTTTGGCCACCAGTCACTATTCGACGTGCCACTCCCCGTGTTTGCTCCGCCCGTTACTGGGCACTTGTTCTTTTCATCCATGATGTTACTATCTCCTTTTTCAAATTTCTCTTATGCCAATAGACTACGCAGCATCCAGGCTGTTTTCTCATGGATCTGCATCCGATCAGTCAAAAGTCCCAGAGTGACTTCATCATCAGCTTCTGCAGCGACAGGGAAGAGCTTGCGTGCATTACGAATAACACTTTCATGTCCCTGGACAAGAGACTGGATCATATCTTCAGCCTGCCTCACATCAGATTCTTCAGCTATCTCAGAAAGTTGAGCGAATTCAGCATACGTGCCAGGAGCATATTCACCAAGGGTACGGATCCTTTCTGCGATTTCATCGATAGCCAGCCATAGCTCGTTATACTGTTCTTCAAACATGACGTGCAATGTCTGGAACATCGGTCCGGTCACATTCCAGTGATACTGGTGGGTTTGAAGATAAACCGTATAGGTATTTGCCAGAAAACGACTGAGCCCATGGGCGATTTCCTTACGGTTCTTCTCATTGATTCCTACATTGATTTTCATAATATCTCCTTTGACTAATTTTATATTTAGAACTATTCTAAACTTATGATAAATTTTTTTATCCTCTTATGCTCCCTTTAATAAACACCTCTACTTCTTCAACCTGATAATTATCTGGGAGCTCGTAATCTACTGAAACACTGTTGGCATCCAGATCAATGAGGGTTCCATCTGATTCATCGAAAAAATGATGATGTCTGCTAGTATTGCA
>CAZDVD010000076.1:0-7083 GCA_964508765.1 uncultured Lentisphaeria bacterium | reverse complement strand
ATGAGTTCTACTGCAATTTATTCAGGATACTCCCCAGCAGGAACTCCTGCAAAGTCTTAGCTGCCTGGGAATAGTTCTTTCTAAAGTCTTCAGGGGTAGAAAGACCAGCACGATCTGAGATGCATCGAATTGCCAGAAAAGGAATATCCCAGACCTGACAAAATGCAGCAATGGCATAAGATTCCATATCAACTGCTTCTGCACCGATGGCCTTGGCTTTCTCTCTGGTCGTATCATCAGTGATGGCCGTAAGGCTTGAAAAAAAAGCTGATTCTGGAATAGTTAAACCCGCAAATAGCTCTGGTGGATCAATCCATATATCAGAGTCCGTTGGTCGGGAATATCGTACTCCCTTGACTATATCTAATACCCTGAGATTATCGGTGAGCGATCCACTGACACCAAAATGGACGACCAGGTCAAACATATCAGGATCCACGTGGGCAACCATGGCCCTCTCACTCCGCTCCAGACCTATCCCGGTTCTGAGGAGAGAAAGATGCTCATCTAATTGTATCATTTCCCGACCATTCTCGCGAATAGTAGTTATTGCCAGAGGGTATTGTTGCCTAATCAACCCGGCTTCTGATTTCATAGCATGGGTTAGTAATATTTGCATGCCGAAATCTAGTTTCCAGGTCATTGAATCCATTAATTAATTCCAGCTGAGTGTAAAAATTTGTTGAAAGTGTGCAATAGTGGGCTCTGCACATGAAAAACCAGAATCATTTAACGATTGAAAAATGTGGCAAATCGTTGTGAAAAGGGTTTAATTCCGCGCATGGCAAAACGTCACTCTGACCTGAGACACGATTCAACTTTTACACTATTATATATATTTTGATTTGAAAGGATGATTTAATCATGACTAAACGCGTTTACAAATTTGGAGGTGGAAAAGCCGAGGGAGATGCTTCACAGAAGAATCTTCTTGGTGGCAAGGGAGCCAACCTGGCCGAGATGAGTGGCCTGGGTATCCCCGTACCAGCTGGATTCACCATTACTACAGAAGTATGTACAGAGTATAATCAAGTTGGTCGCGACCAAACTGTTGAGCTCATCAAAGCTGAAGTTGAAGCTGCTGTAAAAGAAGTTGAATCAGTGATGGGTGCCAAGTTCTGCGACGAAGAAAACCCACTGCTGCTCTCAGTTCGCTCGGGTGCCCGTGTTTCCATGCCAGGTATGATGGATACGGTTTTGAACCTGGGTCTCAATGATAGCGCTGTTGAAGCACTGGCTAAAAAATCCGGCAACGAGCGCTTTGCCTGGGATTCATACAGACGTTTCGTCCAGATGTATGGCGATGTTGTTCTGGGTATGAAACCAGAATCCAAAGAAGACATCGATCCCTTTGAAGAGACCATGGAAGCTTTGAAAAAAACCAAGGGTTATGAGCTGGATACAGAATTTACAGTTGAAGACCTGAAAACTCTCGTAGCAGATTTTAAAGCTGCTGTTACTAAAAAGACCGGTCACAGTTTTCCTGATAATCCCTGGGATCAACTCTGGGGTTCAGTCATGGCCGTATTTGACTCCTGGGAAACACATCGTGCAGTTTATTACCGTATGCTAAACAAAATTCCTGGCGATTGGGGAACAGCTGTAAATGTTCAGGCTATGGTGTTTGGTAACATGGGCGATAACTCAGGTACGGGTGTAGCCTTTACCCGTGACGCTGGAACAGGTGAGGACATCTTCAATGGAGAGTACCTCGTTAATGCTCAGGGTGAAGATGTGGTAGCTGGTGTTCGCACGCCTCAGCAGATCACCAAGATAGGTTCTGAACGTTGGGCCGTACTGGCTGGCGTTTCTGAGGAAGAACGTGTAAAAGATTTTCCTTCTTTAGAAGAACTCATGCCAGAGATCTATAATGAGTTACATGCTATCGAACAGAGACTCGAAGATCATTATAAAGATATGCAGGATATCGAGTTCACCATGCAGGATGGCAAGTTATGGATGCTCCAAACCCGTAGTGGTAAAAGAACCGGTTTTGCCATGGTGCGAATCGCTATGGAAATGTTGGCTGCAGGTGAGATCGATGCGAAGGATGCTCTCATGCGTGTCGAGCCAAATAAACTGGACGAGCTATTACACCCTGTTTTTGATAAAGAAGCCATGGCTGCAGCACGTGTTCTGACCAAAGGATTGCCAGCCTCTCCAGGAGCCGCTACCGGTCAACTCGTTTTTCATGCTGATGAAGCCAACAAATATGAAAACTCCATCCTGGCAAGAATCGAAACCTCACCTGAAGATCTTGAAGGTATGAATATCGCCAATGGCATCCTCACCGCCCGCGGTGGTATGACTTCACACGCTGCTGTTGTGGCACGTGGTATGGGTAAATGTTGTGTCTCAGGTGCTGGCGAAATCAAAATCGATTACAAAGCCAGGACCCTCACAGTCGCAGGTGATTTATTTAAGGAAGGTGACTGGGTATCCCTAAATGGATCTGTTGGCGAGATCTACGAAGGCAAGATTAAAACCATCGATCCTGAAGTAAGTGGTGATTTTGGTAGACTCATGGAATTAACCAACAAATTCACCAGAATGTATGTACGTACCAACGCAGATACGCCTCGTGAAAGCAAGATTGCCAGAGAATTTGGTGCCAAGGGTATCGGTCTCTGTCGAACTGAGCATATGTTTTTTGAAGGTGACAAGATTGTTGCCATGCGCGAAATGATCCTTGCTGAAGACCAGGCTGGTCGTGAAGCTGCTCTTGAAAGACTACTGCCTATCCAGCAGAAAGATTTCGAAGGCATCTTTGAAGCCATGCAGGATCTTCCTGTAACGGTTCGTCTACTGGATCCACCATTACATGAGTTTGTTCCCCATGATGAAAAAGGTCAGCAGGAAATGGCTGATGTCATGGGTGTTGATCTTAAGGTAATCTCAGAAAAAGTAGATGACCTTGCTGAGTTCAATCCCATGCTGGGTCACAGAGGCTGTCGTCTGGGTAACACCTATCCAGAAATCACAGTGATGCAGACCAAAGCCATCATGGGTGCTGCACTTGCCCTAAAGGCTAAAGGCATTGTAGCCAAGCCTGAAATCATGATTCCACTCACAGGAACTCTGGCTGAGATGGAACTTCAAGAGAAGATCGTACGTGATACCATTAAGGACTTGTTCGAAGAAGTTGGAGATTCAATCGACCATCTTGTTGGAACGATGATCGAGATTCCACGCGCTGCCTTGATTGCTGACAAAATCGCTACCAGCGCAGAATTCTTCTCATTTGGTACCAATGATTTGACTCAGATGACCTTTGGCTATTCCCGCGATGATGCTGGAAAATTCCTACCTGTTTATCTGGAGAAGGGTCTGTTGAAGAATGATCCTTTTGAGGTCCTTGATCAGGAAGGTGTTGGCCAGTTAGTTGAAATGGCATGTCGTTTGGGAAAAGAGACACGACCTGATATTAAACTGGGTATCTGTGGAGAACATGGTGGAGAGCCAAGTTCAGTTGAATTTTGCCACAGAGTCGGTCTTGAGTATGTGAGTTGTTCACCTTTCCGCGTGCCCATCGCAAGATTGGCTGCAGCACAGGCAGCTGCCCGCGAACTGTAAAGTTCTCAACGATATTGTGACAACAAGCTGCCCTCTCAGAATGTCTGAGGGGGCAGTTTTGTTTTATGCCCTCAAGTATTATTTAAGTGTGATTTCCCACAATGTGAATCGTGCTCTAGACTCTATGTATCAAGGGAATTCGGCCGATTCGAGGTTTGAAATATGACAAACGGGATTACTTTAGCAGATCGAGGAAATATTTGCTGTTAAATCTTCCCAGAGGAACTTAAAATATTTGCTTGATTTAGTTTCTTCATAAAAGGTTATAGGCATGATGCTCATATTGACCTTGCGAAATAAATGCTTTTGTTGCTCATAATTAGGTAAATAAAGTTGACTATGAATGACTTCTCAATAGACTTGGTGGCGTATGAAACGAATTAAAAAGCCCACCCTCGACTCCCTGAAAAAATGGAAAATATTTGAACATATTCCAGATGCTGAGCTAGAACAAATTCACTCAAAAATTGAATTTTGTCATTATGACCATGAAGAATCCATTATTCGTGAAAATTCAATTGGCGATCAAATCTTTATTTTAGCCTCTGGCAAAGTAAGAATTGAGAAACAAGTCAGGGAAAATGAATCTGAAGTCCTGGGCTTTTATGATGAAGTGGGCGGTCTTTTTGGAGAAATGGCCCTGCTTGAGGATAAACCACGCAGCGCTGGAATGATCGCAGATACAGATTGCGAAGTGCTGGCTGTCTCAAAGGAAGATTTCCTTGAACTGGTCCATTCAGTTCCTCTGTTCACCTTGTCTGTGGCAAAAAATATTTCACAGTTTCTAAGAGAAACTGATGAACGTCTCATCAACAAATTGAGAAAAGAAAACGACGAGCTGCGGCATATTAATTATCGCCTCCAGGAAACCCAGGAAGAGCTCATCGGTAAAGAACGCTTATCCCTGATTGGTCGCATGGCTTCAACCATTTTACATGACATGAAGAACCCCATGTCTACTATCGGTGGCTATGCTCAGCTGATCAAAATGAAAAAGCATAGTGGCGAACAACTCGCCAAATATGCTGACATTATTGCTAAACAGGTTATCCAGTTTACCACTATGACCCAGGATCTTCTCTCCTTTGCCCAGGGCGGAGAACAGATGCGTCTCCGATCAGTTCAAATGGCTGGTTACCTCCAGGAATGTTGTGATTCGCTGATATTGAAATTCGAAGAACGCGGGGTCTCCTTTGTGAGAGATTTGAAGTTCGAGGGAGAAGTCAGGATTGACAATGGTCGATTTTTCAGAGTGCTGGAAAATATTGCCAACAACGCCCTTGATGTGCTTGATGAAAAAGGGACCTTTACAGTTCATAGCATGGAAGTGGAGACAGGTATCCGTATCATCCTAGAAGATGATGGATATGGGATGTCAGATGAGGTCAGGGAAAATGCTTTTAAGGAATTTTATACCCACGGGAAACGTAAGGGAACAGGACTCGGGTTGGCAATTGTCAAACGTATTGTAGATGAGCATGATGGACTGATTAACATTGAGAGTGAGGATGGGGAGGGTACAAAATTTATTATCGATCTCCCTGCCGTAGGTTACAACCTTTTGCCTAAATCCAAACACCAGATTCTAATCCCATTCGAAGGCAGTTGAATAATAAGCGTTCCCAATGCGTATTCTTGATCCCCCACCTATAGCGCTTTTACAGGAATTAGAACCCTTCGCGGGAATTCATCCAGACGAACTGGAAAGAATCAGCAGTCTGATGCAGCGAAAATTATTTACACCAGGTGAAATGCTCATCGAAGAAGGTGCGGTTGCCACTCAATTTTTCGTCCTAATAAAAGGTCAACTTGAGGTTGTCAAATCCATTGAGGGTGATGAACTGGAAGTTCTCAACCAGATAAATCTCTCCGGTGAACTTTTTGGTGAAATGGCTCTGGTGGAGGACAAACTTCGTAGTGCTGGTATCGTTGCAAAAGAGGAGAGTGAAGTATTGGTTGTGCAGAAAGAGGGCTTCCTCGAGCTGGTCAATCACTTTCCACAATTCACCCTCGAGGTAGCCAGAAGCATCTCAAATTACTTGCGCAAGACTGATACGACCCTCATCGGCACCTTGGAGGAAAAAAATCGAGAACTCAACAGCACCATTGAGGAACTCAGCGCCACGCGAGAAGCTCTGGTGGAAAATGAGCGCATGTCCATCATTGGACGGATGGCTTCCACGATTTTGCACGATCTAAAAAATCCAATGACCACCATTGCAGGATTTGCACAGCTTATCGGCTTAAAAGAAATGGCCCATGAAGATGTGGTCAAGTACACCAAGATCATCTCCCAGCAAGTCAATCAGTTTAACACTCTCGCTCAAGAACTACTGGCATTTGCCAGGGGGAGCTCGACACTTCAGCTTCAGGAGTTGCATTTTCCTGACTGCATTGAGGATTCACTAGCCAGTCTACATCAAAATCTGATTCAGCAGAGTATGAAGCTGGTGACTGACTTTCATGGCGAAGCAGTGATTTCGATTGATCCCAGCCGATTCTACCGAGTGTTTGAAAACCTGGCCAATAATGCCATTGAAGCTATGGCTGCAGGAGGAATCCTCACCGTTGCCAGTCAGATTATAGATGATCAGCTCATTATGACCATTTCAGATACAGGTCATGGGATGGAAGCCGAAGTACTCTCCAAAGTATTTGATGAATTTTTTACCCACAAGAAGCATGGGGGTACTGGATTAGGATTAGCTATCGTTAAAAGTATTGTGGTTGATCACCGTGGCGAAATCACTGTCGAGAGTGTCCTGGATAAAGGAACCACCTTCACGATCAAACTCCCCATTTTGAAAACCTGATCTAGGTTATTCTGGACGGGGACGGGTGAATACCCAGGTCGATGTCCCCGAATCATTTTGCGAAAATTTATATTCTGATAAATCGAAATCCTTGAGCTGTTCTGGCTCATTCAAGCCATTTTGAATGATATAGTCAGCCATCATACCCCTTGCCCATTTGGCAAAAATGGCAATGACCTTTGCTTTACCATTTTCAACTTCCTTGAATTCTATATGAATGACGGGAGCCTTAGTCGATTTAAAATCTACAACTCTGGCATACTCCTTTGATGCCAGATTAATGATGGCAGGGGAGGAGTCGGTTTTCAATTCCTTGTTTAGGGCCTTTGTGATTCGCGTATCCCAGAATTGGTAGAGATTGTCTCCGCGTTTGGTTTTTAGGGGCGTTTTCATCTCCAAGCGATAGGCTTGAATGAGATCAAGTGGTCGCAAATACCCATAGAGTCCCGAAAGAATCCTCAAGTGATCCTGTGCGAATTGCAGTTTCTCAGCATCATAAGTATTCATCCGCATGTGTCGATACACATCACCAGTAAAGGCAAAGAGTGCCTGTTTGGCATTTTCAAGATCAAAGGGAGGTTTGAAGGCCTTGTATCGAGATAGATTGAGGTCAGCAAGGTTCTCACTGATGGACATCAATTCCATGAGCTCGGGCTTTTTGTAGCGCTTCAGTTGTGTGATGAGCTGCTTACTCTGG
>CAZDVD010000075.1:0-7253 GCA_964508765.1 uncultured Lentisphaeria bacterium | reverse complement strand
GTCTGTGCTTTGATAACATCACCAGGAATATTTAACACAGCCATATCAGGTTTTTCTACCATGTCTCTATCAAGGGTAATGCTATAGGTTTGGTAATAATCCTTAGTAGGATTCTGAAGCAGATAGACATAGTCAGCCAGATCATGATTCACGACCTCATCTCTAAATTGCTGGGGAGTGAAAACTTTGGCTTTGCTCAATTTCTCGTCTTCATCCTCATACTGCCACGTAAAGGATTGGGGTGGTTCTCCTAAGGACAGGGCCAAAATTCTATACACATCACCCATGGTTTTCTGGTGAATTTTTGCATGCGTTTTGGAATCTCCAACCATTCGAATTTCTGCTGCCGCTTTGCGAAGTCTTTTTTTCAGGAGTTTATTCATATCTCCTGTTTTCGAGCTGGCATAGGTCTCAGGCATGGCAATCATGGGGACCAGACCATACTTGGCAACCAGGTCAACCACCATGTTCCATTGACCGCCATCACCAATGGGAGCATCTAATAAAAAGGCTAACTCACGATCGTGAATATCGCGCTCTCGCATCAGTATCATCTGATTTAAAAAGAGATTTGATTTTTCCAGCTTATCATAAAAAAAGAGGAAGTTCTGTGAAAACTCGAATTCTTCCAGATCATATTTATCAATCACGACAGGCCGCAAAATATTGAGTCCGGCAAACATCCAGCATCTCCCGCTACTCTTCTGATTGCTTATGCCCTTTACATCAATTTTATCTGAGAAAAGGTGTTGCTGTCTTGTGCGCGTTGCCTTGTCAACAGACAGTGATTTGATACTATTGTTAGCCAGAGCATTTTGCCGAGCAACATTACTCTTGTCTGCATTGAAAATTTTTGAATAAGCAGAGATCGTAGCTTTATCCAATACTTCCTGTCCAGCCCCCATTGAAACAATGACGCATAGTAAAATTAGGATGAATTTTTTCATGATATATCCCCTCTGTTGTGAATGCTGTTAAGCTATAAAAGAACGCTGAACGAAGAAACTGCTTTTCTCCAGACCTATATCACGACTCCGCACCTCTGATAATGGCTTCGTGGACGAGGGATACAATTGACTGGTAGGACTTATCCGTTGCCAGGGACATCCCCATTTCACAGGTTCTGCTGGTGGAATAATATCCATCTGCTTCAACTCCTTCAAGTTCAATTGCCTCCATTGAAGTGGCGCTTTCGGTCAACCCTGGAACCAACAACCCTCGGTCTCCTGCAAATCCACAGCAGCCTGTATCTTGAGGAATTATCACTTCTTTGGCGCAGCGATGAGCCAAGGCTTCCATTTTCTCACCAAGCCCCTGTTGGCGTGTGGAGCAGGTTACATGCAACACCACCTTCTCTTTTACATGCCAGAGACTGAGCTTTTCCATGACAACATCATGAAGGTATTCCACCATATCATAAATTTGCAAAGCGCGCCATCGGGCCAGATGGGTTCCAGACAAAATCTCATCATAATTTCCAAGAAATTTTGAACAAGGACTGGTATCCATGACGATAGGCAATTCACCTTCCCGGGAACTGATCCAGAGCATTTCAGTGGTGTGTATAGCTGCCTGAAGTGCAGCTTCTGAGTATCCCTTTGAACTATAACTTAATCCACAACAGAGATTGGAGACCTCCTGGGGATATGCGAAACCAATTCCAGCATTTTTAAGGATATCAGAAAAGGCTTCAGCAGTGGGTGTACTATCTTGGTCAGGACTCACTAGGCTACGAGTCAGACAGGAGGGGAAATAGATGACATCCACATCTTTAGACGCTGGCGGCAACACTCCAGTTGCTGCCTTTAGCTGTGGATTGAAAACAGGGATGGTACTGCGGGAAAGTTTGTTCATGATTTTCATACCCTGCTGTATGGCCTCACTCCTGAGTGCATACCTCAGAGGAATAGCCAGGCGAAGCAGGACTCTCACTCCACCTAAGGTCTTGGCAAAATGCTTCTGGGCAAATCGATGCAATGCTTTCCCGATAATACGATGGGACTCGGCCCGATGCCTTTTCATCATCAACCCGGTGTCAATGTCAACAGGGCAACTCATGCTGCAAAGACCATCTACTGCACAAGTATCAACCCCGTAGAAACGAAAAGCTTTTCGCAAACGCTTTATCTCGGTCTCATTACCTGGCGTCTCACCCAGACTCTCAATTTCTCGCAGAACACCAATGCGTTGACGTGGGGTTAAACTGAAGTCCTCTGAAGGACATACGGGTTCACAGAGTCCACATTCAATGCATGGATCAATGATGTCATCAACCAGCGGAATGGGTTTGATGTTTTTCAGGTGTATTTGATCATCTCTACTAATCAACACATCAGGATTCAATATGCCATTGGGGTCCAGGAGCGTTTTTATCTCCTGCATAATTTTATAGGCAACTGTTCCCCATTCTTGCTCTACGAAAGGCGCCATGTTTCGGCCAGTCCCATGTTCGGCTTTGAGAGATCCATCATACTTATCTACAACCAGCTCAACCAGATCTCTCATAAAGGATGCATAGTCTTCAAGGGTGTTGGATTGATCAAGATCCAGACTCAGTTTGAAGTGAAGGTTGCCATCCCCGGCATGTCCAAAAATGACGGCATCGTCATATGCATAGCGTGCAAACAGTTCATTGAGATCCTTGATGGCCCTGGCTAGATCTTTCACCTTAAAACAGACATCCTCGCTAAGCACCGTGGTACCTGGGGGTCTGGTCGCAGCATGGTGGGGACCCAACTCTCTGCGAACCTTCCAGAGTCTGTCCCGTTGTAAGGAATCACTGAAGAATTGCGGTATACTGGAGGCATGTTTTTCACTGATGACCTGCAATGCTGTTTCCACCATAGCATTCAATTTCTGAGAATCATCAGCTTCAAATTCGATGAGCAGGGCTGCAGAACCTGGAGCGATGTAGATATCCTTATCAAACGGTAAACCGGGGAGATGTCTCACCGCATTCAGGGCAGAATCATCCATTATTTCAAGAGCTGAGCTCCCCGCTTTCTTTAGTTTGGGGACCAGACGGGCTGCTTCAATTAATGAGGGTAGAAAAATGAGAGTAGTCGCCTTGTGTGCATGCAAGGAAACCGTTTTCAAAGTTACCCTTGAGATGAATCCCAGCGTGCCCTCAGAACCCACCATGAGATGCGCCAGAATGTCCAGGGGCTCGTCAAAATCTATAAAACTATTCAGGGAATAACCCATGGTATTCTTCAGCTTGTATTTGTTAATAATGCGTTGCCTGAGAGCCTCATCATCCCTGACTTGATCTCGCAGACGAATGAGCCCTCCATGGATTTGGGGAGCCTGAGTTTGAAGCTTGGTTCTATCCTGGGGATTCGCAGAATTGAGGACCAGACCATCTGATAGCACCATCTGCATACCGGCTAATGTCTTATAGCTGTTAAATCGGATTCCAGACCCGATTCCACTGGCATTATTAGCCACAATACCGCCAATCAAGGCAGAACGGATTGATCCTGGATCTGGTCCAATCCGATACCCCAATGCTTCGAGACGCTGATTGGCTCTGGCGGCCACAACGCCAGGCTCTAGAACGATGTACTTTCCCTGTTCAAGGACTTCCATATTCCGCCAGCCCTGTTTGACTTCAACCAGAATGTCATCACTGATTGATTGACCGGAAAGGCTGGTCCCTCCTGCCCTGAAAACCACACGTCTTTTGCGAGCATTGGCTTCACGGAAAATGTGAGCGATCTCTTCAACTGAAGTGGCTTTGATAACTATTTGGGGAAGCAATCGGTAAAACCCGGCATCTCGGGCATAGGCATGACGGTGGATCAAATCTGTGAATACGGATGCTTTAGGGAGCACTTTTCTGAGTGCCCGAAGCGTGAGTCTTCTAGAGTTCTTCATATCCATCAGGTTAAATGAATGAATGGATATAGCACATGAGATAACCCTTAATTAAAAGTAAGTGTCAGAATTCTTTCTGTAACGGTGGCCACGGGAATACAAGCCGGCAATACTCCTACATCTGACCCCAGGTAGTTCACACTGGAAATCATGCGTTCATCCAGTCCATCATGGGCTAAATATGTGACTTCTAATTGATCACCCTCCAAGGCAAAGAAACCATCGATATCCAATGCATCAACAACGAGATCAAGGGTAAATACTCCAGAAGTGGTATCCGCTGACCAGGTACCATCTGAAGTGAGACTGGAAATAAGAATACTGGGCGCACATCCTGATCCCCAGTTAACTGGTAAGTCACCGGATAGAGTTCCACTCAGGTCATTCCGTAAGGTCACGGTACCGCCGATGGGATTGATGGTATCTGCATTTGTGTACAAATCTGATTCAACCAGAATCAACGTCCCAGCATCAATTGTAACAGAGTCCACACCATTTTGAGGGATAATAAATGCCAGGGTTGTGTCACGCAGGGTGGTTGCTTCAACATGAATGGTCATTTCTGTCAATGTGTATTCACCCGTGAGTGAATGGTTGATTTCAGGAGTGGTGTCATCATCTTCACAGCCAATCAACAATCCTCCAATGATTGAAATGATCATTCCAGCTCTAATGATATTTAACATGATAGTCACTCCTTAAGAGCAAAAAGGCCGCAGGAGCGGCCTTTTTGCATACATTATAACGTGTTACTTAAAAGCTCTTCTGAAGACCTATTGCAAAAACGGTAGCCGTTTTCATATAGATGTCGTTGCCTGTTCCAGCAGCTACTTCAGCATTCTGACCGTCTTCGTAGGAAGTATTTGAGAATCCAAGAGATACAGCCATTCCAGGATTAAGTTTATACTTGGCTCCCAGGCCGATTGTGCTTGAATTCAAACTATAGCTGAGATCTGACTGATAGGCATCCATAGCGCCTGATGTGGCCAAATTGTAGCCAGCACTGAGCACGAGAGCATCAGACAGTGAATATTCCGCACCAAAAGCGAGTTCAGAACCATTCTCAACATTGGCTTCAGCGCCATCCCAGTTCACATCTTCATTGAAGTACATATTGTAATCAAAGGCAATATTCAGTGAAGGCATGGCCAGATAGGAAACCCCGATACCCAATAAGGCAGGCATATCAGCATTGGTCTCGGCACCATCAGCAAAGAGTCCTGATCCATCAACTTCAGTTTCGTTGGTCAATACCAGGGGAGCCAGCATTTCGTAACGAAGACCGATATTCAGTTTATCCATGAGACTGATATTCAATCCAACAATTGGTGCAAAACCAGAACCGGTTTGTTTTGCATCAACTTCAATATCTGCAGTTGCTGCATCTAGTCCTAAACCCTGAGCGGTATAACCACCAGCAGTTGCAGTTGCTCCTGCAGCAGCGCCTGTATAAGCGGCAATAGCGTTATCAACAGTGTAGCCTGTTGGATCAATTCCAAATGAGACCAAACCAGCGGTCAAAGCACCATCACTATCAACTGCGGTCAGTGGAGTGGCTCCAGGAACACCTCCAGCGACAGCAGCGGTTAAGCCATCAGCGGCACCGGTAGCACTTGTGGCAGCACCATTATACTGTGCTGCAATACCACGCATGACATCACCAGGAATCATATCGCCAGCGGCGGTTTTAACCATGATGTCTTTGAGATGTCCAGTGTAACTGTTTGAGGCTGAAAAATAACGAACTCCAGCGGAAACTGAGATCATATCATTGATAGCATAGGAGACAGAGGCTTGTCCACCCATGTAAAGTGAGGATCCATTAAACTCAACATCCAGATTGTATCCCGTTACACCAGCAGCTGCCAGCATCGGTACTAGGGCTGAGGCAGGAGCTTCAAATGAGGGTAATCCCTCTGGAAATTCAGCACTTCCACCACCACCAACAGGTACAAAACCCGCTGATAAGACAAGTTTGTCCATTTTATATGCGAAGTAAAAGTTAGGGAATACAGGTGCGAAGGTAGTTCCTTCATATTCACTATTGTTTAGTGAAGCGATATCACTTGTGATCGTTCTGGTCTGTGTAACGGTTTGGCTACTCAGATACAGATGCATTCCATTATCCAGCTTAGTTAATCCAGCTGGGTTGAAGAATACAGCATCCAGGTCTGTAGAAGCATTACGGGCCATCATGCGAACAAAGTCAGCACTCTGGTTCGTGTTTTCCACGATACCGCCACCAAATGCGATACTGATCATCAGCAAGAGGGGTAATACGCGCAATAATTTACTCATCGTTTTCTCTCCTTGTTTATTGTACGAATACAGAATCGACTTGAATATCCGTATCTGTTTAATGTGATCACGTAAAATAGAAGTGCTTTTCCACTAAGCAAATTAAAATGTGCTTAAGTAAATTGCGTCAGTTTGTTAATTAAAACTGAACATACCAGTCGGTCTGTTCATTAATTTGCTTTTCGCGGATAACAATTCCCCGTGGAGCAGAGTTTTCAGGGATGACAATATAGTTTTGTATTTCATTAAACATTTCTTCATTGGCCAACAATTGGCCAGGATCCACCAGCAACCCAATCACCATAAGTTGATATTCTCCCGGCTCCAGTTGGATAAAATAATTCACAGCAGACGTACCCAAACTTATTGGATCACTATAGGTGATAAAATAATCAATGACCTTATATGTCGGCTCATCTATCCGCTCAAAATCCAGATTTTTATCAAATATGACAATCACAGCACCTTCAAGTGAATCTGACCAACTCGTGAAAGTTACCGTTCCTCCGACGCCAGCAATGGCCTCCAGACTATCAGCCTCTTCACAGGAAATCATAGCAAAGAGCAATACAGCTGTTAAGGTAAGAGCAAAACGCATTAGAATCGCCTTTCAACAGAAAAAGTCATGATGCGCTCTTCTTCAATATTTCGCTCGAGCTGTGTGTAATAATATTGAAAGACATTCTCCACCCTTAGAACAAAATGCCAATCCTTATGCCATCTCCCGATCCCGGCATTCCACACATGAACTGGGACCCGGGCATCTGCACCTGTCATCATGTTTTCATCAAATAGTTCAACACTCTCCATGCGACTAAGATATCGATACTCAATCGATGCATCCAGACCCCAATAATGGATTCCCATGGAGCTGATCCAATGATAGCGATGACGATAGGACAAGGTATCTATAATATCACCATCTGCATTTGTTTCCACGGGATCCAGAACCGTGAAGGCAGACTTGTAATCAATGAGATTATTGAATGCACTCAACCCCAGTCCCAATTCAAGACCCATGATACGGGCATCAGCAATATTCCTGAAATGAATAACGGCTTCCGAATCTGGAATGGGCT
>CAZDVD010000074.1:0-7290 GCA_964508765.1 uncultured Lentisphaeria bacterium | reverse complement strand
CGCCTGCTATCACCCAGGATATGGAAACTTACAAAGCTTTTACCTCCCATCGGCAAATCAAATCCATCCTCAATCAGATGGACTCTGCTGATCTGGCCATCGTGGGTGTGGGTATCAGCTCTGATTCAGTTTTTCTTGATCGTGAATTTATTTCACAACAGGATATGAATCACCTATTCAAGCAGGGTGTTGTCGGGGAGATCTGTGGACAATTTTTTGATGATAACGGCGTCGAAGCCAACACGGCTTACAGGGATCGAGTTATAGGAATCTCCCTGGATCAACTTAGAGAAACACCAGATGTGGTAGCCATTGCCAGCAATGCCAATCGAGCTAAGGCTATTCGGGCTGCCATCCGGGGCGGTATTATCAAATCCCTGGTTTTAGATGATAATTGTGCAGAGGAACTCATCACTCTCGATAAGTAATTTCTCAATCCTGATTACATTTTCCTTCTATTGGGTAAAAGACTGGCTTTCCAGCTCCACGATCTGATCGACCTTTGGCTGAGAACCGCCCCCTAAAAATTCCGAATCCAACCAGGCATTGACGATAGTTATGGCCAATTCTGATCCTATGACACGTGCACCCATTGTGATAACCGGGGCATCATTGCTTTTCCTCAGACGCTCTGCAGAATCCATATCAACGGGTTCAATGGGTGGTGCAGCATCAAAGATTTTAAGAAACTTCAGATTCATGTATGATTACTTTCCTCTTGCATGTGAAGGTCTATCAAAATTTTTCTTAAGTGGTTGTATCCTGTGCCAACTTGAGCTGTTCTCCCAGCTCTTGTACGCTTTGCAAGACAATATCAGGTTTGAATGGACTTGCTTCCAGATCCTCCAGGGTTGCTTCACCTGTCAGGACCAAAACCCCTACAACCTCTGTCTCACAAGCCATGGCGATGTCAGTGTAAAGTCGATCCCCCACCATACCTAACTCATTTTTCTCAAGACCATGCTCTTCCATGAGACCCTCAAGCATAAGTGCGTTTGGTTTTCCAGGGACCGCTTCAGGTGTTTTCCCTGTGGCTGCTTCGATGGCAGCACATATGGCACCACAATCCACAAGGACCAGTTTTTCATCAGTGGGACAAATATTATCAGGATGTGTAGCGATATAGGGCTTCCCCTGATCGATCCAGTAAGTTGCCACTGTAAGTTTGGCATAATTGAGAGAAGTATCAAAACCAACGATGACAAGCTCGGGTTCATCACCGGGTTCATCACGGACAACTTCATAGCCAGCGTCCCTGAATTCCTGCTTTAAGCCATCCGTTCCCAGAACCATGACGCGTTTTGAATCAGTGTGAGTTTTCTCCAGGTATTTAATGGTGGCGAGGGCTGAGGTAAAAACCTTATCGCCAGAAGCATCAAGTCCCAGAGCAGTTAATTCTCGGGCATATTCACTCACGCTTTTTGAGCTGTTATTTGTGAGAAATGTATAGCCAATTCCCCCGGCTGTGAGCCCATCCAGAAAGTTTTTTGTATAGGGAAACAGGGTCTTACCCTTATAGATGGTCCCATCCATATCCAGGGCGAGATGTTTGATCTTGCGGAGCTTATCAATAGCTTCAGGAGATAGCATTTCCAGTCTCCACTACCTTTTTGCTGCCTGACCAATAGACATCATTTTTAAATATCTGATACATACATATCCCTGTGAGCCCGGTCTCGTGGGCAACATCAAGGAGGGTGTAACGGGTGCGGATATAGCGTGCAAACTCGTAACTGTTCTTCAATCGCATTAAATCTATGCCAATATCTTCTGGTCGTTGTGGTCCGGCAACTTGTCCCAGCTTTGATCGTAATTCACCAAAAGGAATCACTTGCTGTTCAAGGCGTGGTCTCAATTCTGGCCAAAGCTCACTGAGGACTTTAAGACGATTATGCAATATTTCTGCCGTGATATATTTTCCCCGGACCTGCTCCAAAATCTGTTGCGCTATCATATCATCCTGAAATCTTGCCCGAATTCTCTTTTCGATAATATCAAATGATGTCCAACGGGCCTGTATCTCGGGTAACGACCAGCTCCTGTCCTGAAAATCCAGGGGTAAAATTTGTTCATAGAGCGCCAGAGCGGACAAAGATCCAATGGCAACTTTAAAGCCGTGGGAAGGGGCAATGCCATGATGGGTGTGGTGTTCAATATCCCAGAGATGACTGAATTGATGTTCCGCACCGGAAGCAGGTCGGGAGGAGCCCAAGTGCTGCATGGCCAGGCCGCTCATTAACAAGCCTTCGATCAGAAAGCAGAGAGCTTTTGCATCACCATCGCGCACACCAGCTGGATCTGATGTCAAATCTCTCAGGGGTGCCTGAACCAAATTCCAGGATACCGGATCTATTGCCTCAATCCCCAGAGCATCGGCTAGCATCCAATCAGCTCCTGCAGGAATTTTTGCAATGAGATCAGCATATCCCCAAGCATTCATCTCTTTTGGAGCCTGTGACAAGACATCAATATCAGCAATCACTCCCCGGGGCGCGGGACACTGGAAGGTCTGCTTGAAACCACCTGAGGTAATGGATGCACCAAAGGCTGTATATCCATCAACAGAAGCTGCCGTAACCACAACCATATATTGTCTTTGATTACGATAGGAGGCAAGCTTGGTAAGATCATTGATTGTTCCGGATCCAACAACCACTGCTATGGCATCAATAGAACTTAGATATTTGGCTAGTAGGTTAACATGTTGCATTTCTGCATGCATATCTTCCACTTCAAAAATATAGGGTGATAACGTTCCTTCTACCTGAGATTCAAGTACCCTTTGAACTTGTTTTCCAGCGGCATTAAAAGTGTTAGTATCGGCAATAACCACCGCTTTTTTTCCAGGGAAGCATTGCTTAAACATCTCACCGACATGTTGGATCGAATTATACCCGACCTCGATATATTGAGTCGTATCAGCCTTTTTCAAGGCAGTTTGCAGCCGTTCTCGAGTCTCCGTTTCAAAACTTTGCATTGTCTTACCTTCTTACCTGTCCCTGCAGGTGAAAAATATCTACTGGGGCTGTTAAAACTTGCTTGGAATCTTAAAGCGCACTTTAAGTGTTTATTTCTCCATAAATTCCTGATATAAATCTACGGTCATAATCGGATAATCTATGGCAAAGGAGCGGATTCCCAGATCCATTAATTGGACACCGTGATAAAAACATCACCCATTGCCATGCTCGTAAGAGCAAACATCAATACTGAAAAACATAGTCCTCGTAGCATTGTTTTCATTCAGGCTTGGAGCAAACCATAAATCTGATCATATCCTGAAAGATAAATCATGTTTCCACACCTATTTTTGACATGGAGCATATTTAATGATCATTGGACTCATTGTCAATATATCAATTCATGAATATATATTCATAAACCTTAATTGAATTATGCCAGAACCATCTCTTCTGACTGCTTTGGTGTTTCAACCTGATGCTGATATCCCTGGCGAGACATGGTCTCGAGCAGGGCAGCATACTTGACTTCCGACTGTTCTGGAGTCCAGCCCAATAATGAAGAAATCAACTGAAGAATTTGGAGGCCGGCACTGCCTGTAGAACCATCTTCGTAGGAGCCAAGATCCGTTCTTCTAAAAAAGATATCTGTGAGGGAGTGGGCGTGTTCAACCTCAATAGCATAAGCAATTTCCGCATATATTTCTGGGCGTTTTGGATTGATCAATTTTGACAACTCTGTTCGGTCCCCAATATTGGCAAGCACATTTAGGGTACGAGATCCATAGAACTCTATCAAATGTGTAATCGTTACATCTGCAATATTATGGGTGGCCTGGAGGTCAGTAATCTTGGAGCGTATTTCAGCTGTCATCCTGGCACCTGGCAGTTTAAATGCTCTGGTCAGGCATTTTGATTTCATATTGAGGTACTTGCAGATGAGATCACCCGTTTCTTCAGCAAGACTTCTGTAGGTGGTTAATTTTCCACCAATAATTGAGTATACGCCTTTGGTCCCTGTGGTCTTCTCGTGGTCCAGAATAATATGTTTGCGAGTCACACTGCGTTCTTTTTTACTGGGTTCATAAAGTAAGGGGCGAATTCCAGAATAGGTGTAAACAACATCCTTCTCTGAGAAAGATTTACCTGGGATTAGAAAATTCAATTCATTGAGTAAATACTTGACCTCTTCACTGGTAGCATGAACAGCATCCATATCACCATCATAAAATATGTCGGTGGTTCCCACGAGGTAATAATCCAACCAGGGTACGATAAAGTAGGGACGATAATCCTGCCTAGCTTCAACATAAATTGCTTCTTTAGGACCACCCTCGAATTTTTTAATCAGTAAATGACTACCTTTAGTACCACCCATTTTACGGCCTACAGCCTCACCCATAGATACATTCACCATATCCACAAAGGGTCCACCAGCATTAATCACTTTCCGGGCCTGGATGGTGTGTGCATCTCCAGATAGCATATCTTTGACTTCGAGTGTATGGCTATAGTCTCCATTGCCCTTGTCCAGATCAATAACTTCGCAGTAATTCAACACGCTGGCACCGGCCTCTTCGGCACCGAGTACCAATTCTGTGGTTAGTCGTTCTGGAAAAGGAACCTGACAATCGTAATAAGAACAGATTGCAGATAAACCGTCAGGGTTTAATGCTGGATCAATAAATTTCTTTGAGCGATTTTTTTTACTGTTATTCACATAACTATGATTTGGCAGAGATTTGTCATATGACAAAATATCATACAAGGTCAAGCCAGCGCGTACCATCCAGGCTGGACGCTTACTGTGCTTAAAGATAGGAACATTCAGTTTTAGCGGATGAACAAGATGTGGCGCATTGGAGAGCAGGCGTTCGCGCTCGGCCATAGACTCGCGGACAAGTGCCAGTTCAAAATATTCAAGATACCGTAAGCCACCGTGAATAAGCTTGGTAGAGGCACTCGTTGCATACCAACCAAAGTCCTTTTTCTCCACCAGAATTGTTTTCACACCGCGTAAAGCCAGATCCAGAGCGATACCAGCACCATTGATTCCACCACCAATGATGGCGACGTCAAACACCTGTTTACTATATTGCCCTACCCTTGAGATGCTTTGCTTGCTGATTTTATTCCCCTTCCACGATGAAACCGTTACTGCTTTTTGGTTTAGGTCTTAATTGTTGAATATTGCATATTTATTCGTTATTATTTATTCATGCATATTTTGGCTAAAAGTTTGCCGAAAGTCAAGATTTATGTCTTATTAAATTTTGATTGTATATGAACTTGATCTAAACTGATAGAACAAAAAAACAGAGGGGTTTGCCATGCGCGGAATATGCTTACTAATAATTGCTTCACTAACTATCCAGACTGGAATCGCACAGGAAGCCAAGGTCCCCACATCCGTTTACTACGAACGAAAAGCTGATCTCTTTCGATATTTGCCAAACGATCCTGACGAAATAATACTGCTGGGTAACAGTATTACAGACGGTGGGAATTGGGATGAACTTTTGGGAGATCCACGCATCAAGAACCGGGGGATCAGTGCGGATGTAACCCGGGGAATATTAAATCGAGCTGATGAAATTTTGGAATCAAAGCCCTTGAAGATCTTCCTACTCATTGGCATCAATGACCTGTCGAAAGGCGCTTCTCAAAAAAATATCCTGAAAAACATAGCACAATTTATACAGCGAACTCAAGCGGAATCCCCCCGCACTCAAATCTATATACAGAGTGTACTACCTGTAAATCCAGCTTATGACAAATACCCCAAACATGTCAGCAAGAGTTCAGAAATAATTCTCTTAAATGAATCACTCGTTCAACTCTGCAAAAAAACTCAAACAAATTATCTCAACTTATATAGTAAGTTTATTGACGAAGAAGGATATTTGATTCAGGAGTTCACAAATGATGGGCTCCATCTTTCTGGCCAGGGATATTTGGTCTGGAGTGAAATTTTGAAACACCATATAAATGAATGATTGGTCTGGTCAAATATTGACCGGCAGAAGAATTCCATATCTGGCTATCACTTTAAGATGTGATTGCATATTAGCGACATAAAATGCTATCAAGTATTTTTCTTAGAAGCGGTGAGAGAGTCTCTATAAAAAAAGAATAGTCCCCAGTGAACCAATCCGTCTGTGCTACCAGCTACGGCGTGGTCATCCCTCCACGCGCATGCACGGGGACTCACGCAGCAGGTTTGTGGAGATAAATGAAAAGGACCGGTAATAAACCGGCCCCTTGCTAAAACATTTGCGATTAATCTACAGTTATTTCAGATACAGCATCTTAATCGAACATCCAGGTCCTTCTTAACCTCAGGGTGCATTTAAATCGCCTTTGTGTCTTTCCCATTTTTACACACAGTGTCCCACAGGTTCTGAAGTAAAACAGGCTACGAACAATTGAATTTTGGTATATACATTCCAGCTATTTAGCCTTTCGGTTTTAGCCTGAAGGAACAGTATTCGTGTCCTACTGTGGTATAGATTAGCATAGTTGATAGGCTAGCGATAAGATTTAGAGAATAGCTCTATTAAATAGAATAGCACCCAGAAACCCAAAAAAAGAGTGTGAAAAATAATTGTAAATGATTGTAAATGATTGTTTGTTTTACGTTTTATTGCCTCATATTCATCCCATAGTCAGGATAGTCCAGGTGGATGGTAATGTTTTCTGCAATTGTATGTAGAATGGACTGACTAGAAGAAAGCCACCTTTAGTGGTTATGATTAAGAAAGAGGTTCAAGAATGGCTGATCAATTAGTCAACGGTGTGGTCAAATGGTTTAACGATTCAAAAGGTTACGGATTTCTTCAGCAAGAAGACGGTCCAGACGTATTTGTTCATTATCGTGCGATCAACGGTGAAGGACACGCGTCCTTAAAAGAAGGACAAAATGTAACTTTGAATGTCACACAGGGCGAAAAAGGTCCACAGGCAGAGAACGTTACTGCTGTATAAATTCTTTATACTAAAGAATTTTAAAACGCCGGGCTCTTCAAGAGTACCGGCGTTTTTTTTACCCCCACCAAAAACGTGTCCCTTTCAATGATACCCACGAAATTAGCCTGCCGATTTTAGCCTGCCCGACGAGTTTATTGGCATACGGAGTCTTTGTTTGTCATAGTTGGAGGGTTCTGATTGGCTGGTTGATTAGGTATGAATGTCAACAGGATTATTGTCCCTCGACGCCGCTCGGGATGACGAGGATAAAGGATTGTTAGGCCCTATCCCTTACATAACACTATTCTACTAGAAAAAGAATAGCCCCCAGCCACCGAAGTGGCCAAGGGCTTGGGGGGTGAAG
>CAZDVD010000073.1:0-7375 GCA_964508765.1 uncultured Lentisphaeria bacterium | reverse complement strand
CTACACATACCTGGAAGATGCTGATGCGCTTCTGGATGAAATTGACCTGGAAGCTCTAACGGGCTACCTGGAGGAGGCATAACAATGCGAACCAGAATTTTACTTTTAACCATTGTCCTGATTGGGACCTCTCTGGGGCAATCACCCCAAGTGGAAGGGAGAATGAATCCACAAAATATGGATGCAATCCGAATCTGGAAGCTGACTGAGGTCCTGGAGCTAACTGAAGAACAGGTTGTCACTTTTCTGCCGCTGGTTCAGATTCACGAACGTCAACTCAAACAAGTCCAGGGTGAAATCAGAACCCTCGCCAAAGATGCTCAATTGCTCAGGAAAAAGGGTGATGTAACTCAAAAACAGGTTGATAAATTCATGAATAGATATTCTGAGAAGCAGAATGAAATTTACAAAATTAAAAATGATTTTGTCAAATCTCTACCCAAGTATTTAACGCCTGAGCAACAGCTAATCTACCTCGGATTTGAAGCCCGGTTCAGGAATGAATTACGTGAGTATATGAAAAATGAACGCCGGGGAGTGAAAAAAACCAGTAAGCGTGAAGTCAAACGTCAATAAATTTGAAGGGAAGATTAAAATAAAAAAATATATGTTTATTGCGTTGCCCGCTCTCACCCTAGGTTTTGCATTCGAATCAAACAAAAAAGGCCGGTTAATCACCGGCCTTTTTTGTTTAGATAACACTTATATTCTAAAAGTGCAGACTGCTACTTAATCCAAATCCAATTCCCTTGGCATCTGTATTTATGCCATTGAGGAATGAGAGTGTTAATCCAGTTTCCAGGAATCCAAAGTGTAACCCACTTCCAAAGGTGTGGACTGGATCACCAAACTGATTCTGTTTGTAGTAGCTGAAATCTAACCAGGGTGTTGCATACAGGTTGATCTGGTAATTCAGCTCAAGGTCTGGACTGTATCCTAGCCGCACCTCGTCTGTAAAAGCCTTCTCGATCCCAACTCCCACCATGACCTGAGGGATTGGTTGATAGATGGCTGACAAATTAAATACAGTGGGTACATCGATACTGACTTCACCATTCGTTGATAGCGTGGTGTCACTTGTCGTCTGATACTGTTCGATATCCAGAGTGTCTAATTCATCACTGGAAAGCGCAGGCAGAACCATATCCAATGACCATGCAGTATGCGTCACATTGGACCAATTGTACTTGGCACCAAGGTTATTCAGTGAAACCTGAACTTCAACTTCCTGATGAAGATAGCTCTCAAGATCCATGATAGCTCCAATGTCTAGTCCAACACTGATGTCTGACATAGCTTCCATTGGATCAAAATCATCCAAATCAGGATCGTCACCATGACCCCTGGCACCTGCTTCTGTAACCCAACCTTCACCAGACGCAGTCACAATTGTCGAATCGTGGGTGGTCATTATGGTGAAGTCGTTGCTTACCACATTCATGTAACCCACAGCTTCATACAGATTCAATCCAACCCCTAGCCTAATGTCACCATAGGGAGTAGGGAGGAGATGGCCATATGACAGAGTGGTTTTGCCAACAAAGGGGATAGCTTCAATTTCTAGTCCACCATTTTCAAGTGGTTCATCAAAGAGGATATCCTGCATGGGTAGACCGATAGTATTACCTGGCAGTATAACTTCTATATGTGATTTACCAGAAACATTGAGTGCAAAACTTCCAATTCTAAAACCGATGAGTGTATGGAAATCTGGCGCAATATTTAAAGCTAAATCCTTATCCATTATGGTTGATAAGTAGTCCGCCTTCATGGCTGCGTCCCAGACACCACCTGTCCACCATTCACTATACCAACCGGGAGTCAGCAGTGAGTTGTGGATGCTTATTTTGAAGTCTGGAAATAGGTTAAGACTAACGAAATTATCAAAATTTCTAGTCAGGTTCGCAGGATTACTGGAGATATCATCAAGAGACCTGAACTGTCTATTTCTAATTTTCAAGGTCTTCATTTTGGCAGCTATTCTGGAAAGTTCATCAGCGTCAACAGTGAGAGTTGGTTCAACCATGATGGTATCTTCTATAACTACAGCAAGATACTCCATACCGACTAACTCTTTTAAATAAGCGTCAAGGGCCATGGCAATGGAATCAGCCGGGGCTTCAATAGCTACAACCTTCGTTTCGGTATTATAAATCCGAACGTTACTTCCGTCATCCTTGGTCACAACGACATAGTTTACTCCACTGCTATCGCTGGCCAGGAGGTGACAAACAATATCCAGGCAGTTATTGGCTTTAATGGCAATCATGGTCGGATCAATGATGGAAACATAGGGGAGGGATTCAAAATTGAGTCCCTCCAGAGTATCATTGGACCAGTAGTACAGTGGACCTTCGCTAATCAATCCAGCAAGTGCTGTTGGTGCGGGGTCATTCTGTACCCACTCCATAACCGGTTCAGGTATGACTACTGTATCTTGAGCCATGACCAGGCTACTATCGGTAGCAACTGAATCAAGGGCAGTCATTTCAAGTGAAGTTGTGTCCATTTCAGTTGAATCTGCTAAAACCAGCTCTTCAATAGGCGTAGCAGTTGTATCCGCAGTCTCCATAACTTCTTCAACTGGAGATTCAATTGCTTCCTCAACGGGAGCTTCGGTAGCAGTACTGTCAACCTGAGCCATGAGAAAACTACTTAGGCTCAGAATGAGGAGGATATTAACTAGAGTTTTCATTAGAATTCCTCCCCTACAATCGTGTACGAGATACTACCCCAGGTTCGTATGGTCAGGGAATCCGATGTAAAGAAACGCGATGGTATGTTATTGCCATCTCCATCCTTGCGTCCCAATAAAGTTACTTCCGGTTTGAGCCATAATTTCTCTTCCAGTAACTCCAGTTTGTCGCTAGTCATGCGCACGATGGTAGTGTCCGGTCCCATGTTGGGGTCAGTATTTTCGAGAGGCATTATATTCAATGTCATAAGCGTATCTGGTATAAGAGTTGGATCTGCAAGGACGGCCAGACTGTCAAATACCAGACTATCATTACTGGCTAACACGACGACGGTTGCACCAAATTCAAACATATTGGTCACATCTGCGAACAACGCGAACTCCTCCAAGATTACCGTTTCATCCTCTGGTAGAGGTGAATCCATGCTGGAAACATCCATATCCAGAGCAGGTGGTTCCTCGATGATAAGGGAGAGGGGTACATTGATGTACATGACAGGATACATACCCTGGCCTTTGGCTATGGTGCTAGGATCAGTACCACCTCCAACGACTGCCTGACCACTTGATATAATGGCTTCAGGGTGAATATTCAAAAGCCAGGCTGCATCAATAAAAATCCGATCATTCTCTGGAGTGAGATCTAGTGAATAGGTAGAATCAGCATATTCTCCATCTTCATTTGTTCCGGCGAGGGTCAAGGACAAAGCGATTGGTACCTCAAAAGTGCTGTTAAAATCAATCTCGAGATTGACCTGCTCGAACATGAGATCAGCCACCATCTCAGGCATTTCGATCTCTTGTTCAGATTCTTCAATAACGAGAGTATCTGCTTCGATGATGCCTTCAATACTCAGCATAGCCAGTTCGGTGATGTCTACATCGATATCAATCGAATTTCCAAATGTAAGCGTCATTAGCGAATCTGGTGGCAATGCTACAGTAGACTTATAGTGAATACTCTGATCTACTCCTGGATCAACAAACAGCGAATCAAAGGATAAAGTGTATTCTGATAAATCAATGTTAGTAATTTGAGGTTTAGTTACATCCTGTAGTGTCAAAGCCAACTGAAGCGTATCACCATTGTCAATCCGTATGAATTCGTTAATCTTGAAATTCACATCGGCTACTACTCCAATTCCATTTGTCATAGAGAGGGCTAAATTTCCCGTTTCGAAGACAGCCTCAATGAGTTTGGTACCTTCTTCAAGAGCGATCTCATCTACTGTCACAATAGCATCCTGAGTAAAATATCCTGTTACTGAAGCGAATTCCATATCATCGACAACTATATCAACAAAAATGGAATCTTCCAGTCCATATTGACCCAGTTCGCCAGAGGGTGTGGTAACTACCGTGGTGTAGGTAAGAACCTGACCTGCTGCACTCGTATCACTGAAAACCAATATGTAGTCTGAGAGCTCAAAATTCATGATATTGATATTAGGTTCCAGTGTCTTGGTGCCGGTTAAAGGATTGGAATCAGCATCTAGCAATTCTGGGATGGTAAGCACAAGAGTTGGGAGTCCATCAAAATGAAGTTTGTTGATCTGATTGTCTATGGTGATGGCAATAGAGCCTGAAGAAATATCTGCAGTCAGGAGTTTTGATTCTGAGGATACTTCAATATCCCCATCTTCCTCGATGAGCTGAGCTTCAATTTTACCTGTAATCTCATCAAAAAATATGTCTTCTCCAGCTGCTTCACCATAGAGTGCAATGGTTACGGATATTTGGTCTTCCTGAGCCAGAGTAACAAGGCTGGTATCGGTATCTATGGTGTTGATCAGATAACTATATAAAACTTCCTGTTGATCAATATCCATGACAAGGTGGTACCCAGCGATATTAGTGACATCTAGAGTCGTTTCCTCAGCTACAATGGGGATAGTCTTTGAAAAGGTGACTTCGGAAGGGTCTTTTAGGGAAGTAATGGTGAGAACCAACTCCGAAGCAACTTCCATGGTATTAACAACTTCAATTTTCAAACTCCCCGTCTTAATCTGGGCATCTTGAATTTTGTTTTCCGATGCTTCGAGGGCGATTTCACCTGATTCGGAAATTGTTTGCTCAGGCACCTTGGCAGTTGCGCTACTCACAACCAGTCCAGAACCAGCAATGTCGATATTAAAGCTAGAAGTCTTAACACCTTCAGTAATTTCTATTGGAACACCAGAACCAGCTGTCTCGCCTGTGACCCTTACCAGAATATCTCCTGGTAAAGTTTTATCGCCAAGGTCCAGAGTCCTCATAGAGCTTTCTCCAATCCCTACAGCAACATCCCAGGAGACCACACAGCCTGGAATGGTTGAGGTATCAGTCCCAACCACCTCACGCAATTCAATGTTAATGGGTGAACCGAGCGGGATAGCCATATTATTGTTAATGGTAATGTTCAGGCTACCACTTTTAAAAGTTGCCTGGGAAAAATCAGTAAATGAAAAAGGCTTATTTACGGGGGCGAGGGCTCCGTCAGGAATTAACTCAGTATTCCCAACTGGAATATCGTCTACTGTAGGAACCATTTCGTTGAGCTGGAATGGGTCTGTTGTGGTTCCGGGAATATCAGCCAATTCAATTGGTCCCAGCTCAGAATTGACGATTTTCTCGATTGGATCAACTCCGACTGCCTCAAAAGCACTTGTCTGGTGAATGGAGGAGCCTGTCACCGTCACATCGTCTACAGATTGGGAAAAGCTCTGCGTGATATCACCAAAGGCAAGCTGATCACCGACGGCTTGAGAGTCCATCTCAGTTGTATCCGTGTAGGCGAAAATGGTACGTTCACCATCATCTCCATATAGCTGACTACTGATGTTGTCCTCATTCTCAAGATCTTCCAGAGAAACGCTCTCCTTGACCAGTGGGAATTCAATTCGATTGGTCCAGGTTGGCGGTTTGGGTTCTTGCATCAAATCGCAAGAGATAAGAGCAAAAATTGCTATGATAAGCAATCCCAGGTGCAATTTCCGTGATGGTGACTTTTGAATCATGTGATCCTCGGTGTTTTCGGTTCATCATCTAATATTTGCGTGAAGTGTTTGCAATATCTAACACTTCGCCAGCGCTATATGAGGAATTGTCCCCCTCGTAGCTTTTGAATCTAAACCGAGTCCACCTTATCTAGTATAAAATATTAGCACCTTATAGTCAAAAGAAGATGCTATTTATCGCAAATTGCTTGGAAAATTTTTAATATCTCACAAGTAAGCATAATAATAACAGACATATAGATTAAGGATGGTAGAATCGTACTGTGGCAGTGACCCATAGCGATGTTGTGAGACGCATCACAGGAGGAAGTCCAATTGTAAATTCGTCTCTACTGGATGTGGAGATTTTTCAATGGAAATGGTGGCATCTGCACTATTTTGATATCCATGATATTTGGTGATGAAAAGACACAGCAGAGCTGACATCTGGAATGGCAAAAAAGACAGGTAATATTGTAATCGGAACCTCAGGCTTCTCCTATCCAGACTGGCAAGGGGTTTTCTATCCTCCTGGTCTAAAAAAAGAGGAATGGCTCAAATTTTATGCTGAGCACTTTGAGTTCTGTGAACTCAATTTCAGCTACTATCGCATGCCCGAGGAAAAACAGATGGAGAAATTCCTTAGCTATCCTCTGAAGTATGCGGTCAAGGCTCACAAATCCATGACCCATGACAGGTTGGAGGCAAAAGTAGCCCGTCAGGATTTTTATGAAGCGGTCAGAGTACTTCAGGAAGATGATCATCTTGCTGCTGTGCTGCTCCAATTTCCCTACTCATTTGGCTATACTCCAGAGAACAGGTTGTATCTGCAAGAATTACTGGAGGATTTAACCTCTCTGCCCCTGGTGGTTGAATTCAGACATCCTGCTTGGGTAAAGAATTCTGTGTTCGAAGCATTAAAAAAGCATTCCTGGGGTGTATCCATGTTGGATTCCCCGCACATAGCAGGAGGTATGCCGGAATTCGAATCGGTGACTTCTGATATTGCCTATTTGCGCTTTCATGGGCGCAATAAGGAAAATTGGTGGAAGGGTGATAATGTGAGTCGTTATAACTACGAGTATCACCAGCAAGAATTAGAAGCCTGGCTACCACGCATTTCCAGTATGGCACAACAGGCCAAAACTTCGTATATTTCTTTTAACAATCATGCCCGCGGTCAGGCTATAAAAAATGCATATCAGCTCAAGACCATTTTAAAAAAAGCTGATCTCATATAGATAAAGGGGATTTTCATGGCTGATTTATCACCTAATGCAGTTGTTTCACAAAAGATTGAAGTTTCACCAGGTCTCATCATATTAAGGGTGGTTCCAAAGGGGTGGGAGTTGCCTGATTATAAAGCGGGTCAATTCACTGTCTTAGGGTTACCTGGAACTGCGCCTCGACATGAATTTTCAGATGAAGAAGCTCCTCTCAAGGATTCAGAAAAACTGATTCGTCGTGCTTATTCCGTTTCATCGGCATCAGTGAACAAGGAATATATTGAATTTTATATCACCATGGTGCGTTCTGGTGCACTCACCCCGCGCATCTTTGCTCTGGAAGCTGGGGATAAGATATTTCTATCCAAAAAATTCTCAGGGATGTTCACTCTGGATATGACTGAGCCGGACTCCAACATTGTCATGCTGGGGACTGGGACAGGTCTGGCACCCTACATGAGCATGCTCCGTCATGATTT
>CAZDVD010000072.1:0-7502 GCA_964508765.1 uncultured Lentisphaeria bacterium | reverse complement strand
AAATCCTGGATATCTTCCTTCTGCTCACCTATTCCAATATATTTCACAGGGATATCAAGGTTATGGTGGATAGCGATAGCAATCCCCCCCTTGGCAGTCCCATCCAGTTTGGTGAGAAAGAGGTGATCCACGGGGGTGACATTCGAAAACTGACGGGCCTGAATCAGACCATTCTGCCCCGTAGTTGCATCAATGGTTAAAACAGTCTCATGGGGAGCACCGGGCATGACCTTTTTCACAACACGCTGAATTTTATCTAATTCAATCATAAGATTTTTCTGAGTATGCAGACGGCCTGCCGTATCAATGATCACCACGTCGATGCCCCGCTGACGAGCACTCTGAAGCGCATCGTACACAACAGAACTGGGATCAGCGGCCGCTTTTTTTGTCAACTCGGCTCCACTCCGCTTGGACCATATTTCCAACTGCTCTATGGCAGCTGCACGGAAGGTATCTCCAGCAACCAGCAGCACACTCTTGCCCTGATTGGTGTAGTGATAAGCCAGTTTTCCAATGGATGTTGTCTTCCCGGTACCATTTACACCCACAACAAGAATAACGTGGGGTTTTTCAGTGGCCTCAACGGGTTTCTTTTCAACTTTCATACGTCGCATGATATCTGATTTCAAAAATTCCACGACAGAATTCATCTCAACAACCTGATTCAGGGGAAAATTCTGACGCAGATCCTCGATAATTTCTATGGAAAGCTCGACACCGATATCTGCCGAAATAAGAATCTCTTCGATTTCCTCCAACAACTCATCAGTGAGCGGTACGGATCCAGTAAATAGTTTACTGATTCGGTTATTAAACTGAGTACGTGAACGACTTAAACCTTGTTTGAGTCGATTAAATGCAGACGAAAATATCATAGGTTTACACTTTAATTAAAGATTAAAAAATCAGGTGCTACGAGAGTTTCTTGACATCGACCTGATAGAGATGGTAGTAACGTTTCATATAGAATAGTAAGGAAATCGAGGAAACAGCCACGGTAATAAACAATAAATAGTCAGCCCATGGATTCAGTTGAAATATCATCAGTATAAAGGTGATACTGATTAGAAATATAGACCACTTGCCGGTTCGATTTGCCTGCATATCACGTTTTGAGTCCTTGCTGACGTAATATCCTAAACCAAATATTAATAGCTCTCTGATGATAATGAAAGCCACAAACCAACCTGGTATAGCCGTAGAAATAGGTTTCGCAAAAAACAGGACTCCAAAGACGACGATTTTATCAGCCAATGGATCCAGGAATTTCCCAAAGCGACTCACTTCATGATAAGATCTTGCAAACCAGCCATCCAAATAATCTGAGAACATAGCCAGGATAATCCAGAATACCGCCCACATAGGAAATTGTGCAATACCTCCTTCCCATGTATTCAATAAATACACGAGGGGAAAGACCATAAAAGCTCTCGCCAGCGAAGTTACATTAGCTGCAGTAAAGAACTTTTTCATGGATGCAAAAGTTACCATTTATGATTTAAATCTAACTCCATATTCATCCAATTCAAAGGCGGCGTCAGCAATAAGTTCCTGAGTCCGACCTACTCTGGATATTTTTCCATTAATAAGACAGATAACATCTGAGGATTGCCTTATAAATTCATAATTGTGTGAAATGACGATTACCTGTGCATTTCTGGCGGTCAAATTATGTAATTTTGATAGAAGCACCATGTTTTCTTTTGCCGTCACACCAATCTCTGGCTCATCAAGAATCAAACGGGTTGGTTCCAGATAGAACACACAAGCCAGAGCCATCCGGCGACGTTCTCCCCCACTCATGAGCAGGAAAGGGAAATCAAGCATGCCTACCCCATTTGAGAACCCCAATTCTTCAATAAGGGTTACCAATCTGGTTTCATCTATCTGCTGAGAAAGTAAGGCACCTAGCTGTTCAAGGACATTTTCAGCAAATAAGAAACGATCCAGATACTGTGGCAAATAATACCACTTTTCGCCATCGTCATCAGATGATATCTCAGCCAGCGTTTCCCCAAAAGTGCTCTTCCCTGATCCGTTTTTCCCAATTAGACACGTATAACCTTCACCACTTATGGTGAGCGCCTGAGAATCCAGTTCAAATTCATGATTCCCAGTATGCAGTTTTTTTAAGGCTGGAAGGGTGAAACTCATAGGGCAGCCAAACTCACAGTAGGCGCATCCAGATCAATCACATGGGTTCCCCACTTGAGCTCGGAGGTAAACTGGGTGACGTGTAAAATTGTTTTTCCGGACTGATGAGCATTTTCCAGAAATGCTTTGAGTATGGAAGCCTTAGACTGATCGAGGTAAGAGCTGGGCTCGTCCAGTATCAACAGGGGCGCATCAAGGAGCATGAATTGAGCCAATGCCAGGGATTGTCGCTCTCCCCCTGACAAACTTTCTACACTTCGCTCCATGAGCAGGTCCAAACCCAGGGTATGGATAATATCTTGAATATGGGGATCAGTCAGACTGTCCTTCTGATAGCTCAATTCTTCAGCCACCGTTTCAGAGAAGAAAAGATCCTCAATTTGTTGAGACAAATATGAAATTTGATTGGTTTTCACCGCTTCTGGGTACCCCGATCTGACGATTTTATCATTTAACAGAACTTCACCTGACTGGGGAGTAACCAATCCCAGGATAAGCTTCACCAGACTGCTTTTGCCACTGCCATTTCCACCGATGAGCGTCACATATGTTCCTGAGGGAATACAAAGGTTTAAATCCTGAAATATGTTCTTTTGAAATACTTTCCAGCGGAAAGTAAGTGCCAGGTTTTTGACCTGAATATGGCACTGCATGGATTTATTTCTCGCGTTGAATATTGAAATCGATAAACTGAATCATGGAGTGTTTGACAGATGAATCGGGGAAATCTTTAAGGGTGGCCTTGGCCTTATCAGAATAGTCCTGAAGTTTTTGTTTGGTGTATTCCAGTCCCCCATAGCGATTGATAAACTCAAGCACATTTTGTTGGATAACCTTATCACTGCCCTTTTTGATCATCCGTTTGAATTCTCGCTGCTCCTGTTTGTCACATTGTTGCAAGGCATGTATTAAGGGCAGAGTCACCATGTTGTGTTTGACATCCAATCCAATGGGTTTCCCTACCGATGAAGCACGTCCTTCAAAATCGAATAAATCGTCCTTGATCTGGAAGGCAATTCCAAAATTTCTACCATACTCAAAGAGGGCATCCCACACTTTTTGATCATCAGAGGTAGTCATGGCACCCAGCTTACATCCTGTTGCGAGGAGTGAAGCTGTTTTATCCTCTATCATGGCATAATAGGCATCTTCAGTCATGGTGTCAGAGCGGGCACGGTCAATCTGGTCAATCTCACCGGAAACCAGCTTGTCAGCTGTATGTGCCAACAGTTTCAACATCTCAGGGTGTTTCAGGGTAACCATTTGCACCAGTGCCTTGGAAAAAAGATAGTCTCCGATAAGCACGCTGATTTTATTGCGCCAGATCGAGTTGATACTGGGTAATCCACGTCGGGTTTCAGCCTCATCCACCACATCATCATGAACCAGTGTTGCAGTATGCAAAACCTCGACGAGGGTGGCTGCAGAATAGGTCTGTTCAGTACATTCACCACTGAGTCTGGCCGAGAGCAGCAAGAGCATGGGCCGCATCTTTTTGCCCTTTTGGGCAATGACATATTTCATGACTTGATTGATGAGAAAAACATGTGACTTGAGAGAATTCTCAAAATAATGTTGAAAACTATTCAACTCAGCCTGTATAGGCCGTAGAAGATCATCCAAGGAAATCTTCAAGCAACTCGTCCTCTTTGTTTATTCCCTCAGATTCAACTTCTTCAAGATCAGCTTTTTCCTGCTTCTTTTTCTTCACCAGCTTGGCAACAAAAATACTGACTTCATATAGCATGATCATCGGCATGGCTACCCCCACCATGGTAAATGGATCAGCCGGGGTAAATATGGCTGAGGTCATAAGGATGCCGAGATAGGCAAACTTGCGTATCGTTCTTAAAATTTGCGGTGTAACAATACCTATCTTAGCCAATATGAATACGATGACCGGTAACTCGAAGGCCATCCCTGTAAACAGGATGAGAATGGTTATATAGTTTAGATAGTCAGTAATTGTAACATAATTGACCAGTCCTTCAAGCCCATGATTCAAGACAGCAAAAAATTTCAATGACCAGGGTATCATAATGAAATAGGAGAAAAGACCTCCTATCACAAAACTCACGATGGTTGTAATGATGAGCATGGGCGCAAAAGAACGTTCATCATCGAGAAGACCTGGAGCAATGAACTTCCATATCTGGTGAATGATAACTGGCAGGGAAAATACGATTCCTAGGACCACAGCAACCCGCATCTTAGCCAGAAAGACACCAAGAATAGTCGTGTTCAAAAGCTCAAGTTTTGGTTCTGTTTGCTCAATGGGAAAACTCAAGATGTAGATGAGTTGATTGGAAAAAATAAATCCAATGATGGCAAACAGGAGAATGCTGCTAAAGGCCTTTATGACTCGCCACCTCAACTCTTCGAGGTGATCTAACAGGGGCATTTCGGTATTATTTGTTTTTGACATAGTCGATTAAGATAAAAGGATTAGAGGTGAGAAAAACCTCAATTGAATAAAGATATTAACTATTCTGCGTAAAATCCTACCTTGGTCAGTGAATCTCTTCTGAATATTGAGCGCCAAATCTCCATAGAAAAGTAAATATGGATGATATTGACGCATGGAATTATTGAATTTGAAATACCCCATCTCCTGATTTACTTTATTTGCTGATTATGAATCGATGTTTCCCAAATAAGATTATACGACGTGCCTCTGGCCAAACTCTGCTCAGAACAAGTTCCAGATCTGGGTTCAGTCTGGTAGAACTCATGATCGTGATTGTCATTATCGGTGTATTGGCCGGTGTGGCTGTCCCAATCTACCGCAATGTAATTCAAAAAGCCGTTCGAGCCGAAGGTGAAGCCGCTCTGGGGTCAATACGCAATGAGATTCGAGCTTACTATGGTGAATACGGTGAATATCCCAACGAAGCATTAAGCCAGATCATGACTCAGGATTGGCACGACATTAAATCCGGAGAATTGAATGGTAAGAATTTCACAGAAATGTCTTACTACTACCAGGGTGGTGGTTCAATCTACCTTATTGGTGTTCATAGAGGTACAGTAATGGATTTGCACCGATCGCTCAACCAGGATGGTGAATTTCAAGATTGGGATGTCAAGGTGGATGAATAATAGCTCTGACTAAGCTATAGCAAAATCTGGAACTGACCCTACCCCGCTTCACCCTTCAAAAGAGAATCTACAATTTTTCCAGGCAAAATGTCTTTGACATTGACTGATGTCATTGCCTCTTCTAAAAGAACCTGTCGGTCTTCAGTCCAAAATTTGTAAAGAACGTTTTCTTCGATATGGGATTTAATCTTGAACATGATTCTATCTCTGAAATTCTGACGAATAATTCCATGCTCATCTAAAAATTGACGATGCTCAACGAGGGCATTGGTTAGATCGGTTATACCCTCATCCTGGAGAGCGCTTGTTTTGATCACTTGAGGTGGCCATAAGCCTTTTTCGAGATGTCTCATCTCCAGCATGGATTGAATCTGAGCAAAAGCCTGATTGGCTCCCTGCCTGTCCGCTTTATTAATAATGAACAGATCCGCAATCTCCATGAGGCCGGCTTTCATAGCTTGAATATCATCGCCTGATTCCGGGACCAGTACGACCAGGGTAGTATCGGCTGCTTTGGCAACATCCAACTCCACCTGCCCCACGCCTACGGTTTCATAAATGACAATATCAAAGCCAGCAGCATCAAAAATATCGGCGGCATCCTGCGCCCTCAGTGCGAGACCACCATGGTTCCCACGGGTAGCCATGGACCGAATGAAAACGCCTTTGTCGGCATAATGTCTCCCCATGCGGACACGATCTCCAAGAATGGCTCCACCGGTAAACGGACTGGTGGGATCTACCGATATGACCGCAACACGTTTGTCCAGATTTCGCCAGTAGGTGATGATGCGATCAACCAGAGAGCTCTTGCCCGCACCTGGTGGACCTGTCACCCCGATCCGATAGGCTCGTCCAAGATGGTGATAAAGGGCATCAGTAATGGCCATATCGAGATTATCGGTGTTTTCTACAAATGAAAGCGCCCGGGAAATGGCCAGGCGCTTGGAATCTAATATTCCTTCAAAATCAATTTTCATGGTGATAGGATCAGAATTTGAGCTGATATATTTCCTTAAACTTACTGTATTTACGAATAATGACTTTTTGACCATCCCGGGTTAACCAGTTTTTCTCTTCCAACTTTTTCATCATGCGGGAAACGGTTTCACGGGTGGTTCCCGCCATATTGGCGATATCCTGCTGCATGGGCATATTTCCCAGTGTGACATCACCCATCTTATAGGTACCATTTTCTTCAGCCAGACCAATCAGGATAGAAGCAATTTTACCTTCGGCATCACTGAGTGTCAAATATTCCAGATGTATATCTGTTTTGCGCAAACGCAGGGCTAATTCCATGAGTAAGGCAGTGGCTACCTTGGGATGGTGTTCCAGGAGGTCCAAAAATTCCCGACGGTTGATCGTTTGAATTTTGCAATCGCTGAGAGTGATGACATTGGCTGATCTGGTTTCGCCGTCTAAGATAGCTAATTCACCAAAGAAATCGCCCTCACGCAAAAAAGCCAGAACAGCCTCTCGTCCATCTTCTGCCAAACGAGTTACCTTGACAGAACCACTCTCAATGATAAAAAAGTTGTCACCAGATTGTTCTTGATGCAGGATATGCTGATCTTTGTCATAGGCTTTTTCCTGACATACCTCGGCAAGGCGTGAGAGAACTTTGTCATTTAAATCTGAGAAAAGAGGAACCAGTCTTAATGAATCTTTAATTTCTTCTATCCGATCGCTCATCTTACTCTCCTTCTGAGTGACGATATCGTCAAAATATTGTGAGTTTTAACCGTGTTAATTAAAGCTCTTTTTACAGCTACGTAATACAATATTTTATAACTTAGGAGAAAATGAGCTAAAGCAAAAACAGAAAATTGAAAATTGAAAAATATTTAGCAGGCATGTTGTGAGCCGAAGAGCGTGCAAATGCTTGATTTTTAATTCCACTTAAAGCGTTGACAGAGGTACGGTGCACATCTATATTCGCGGGCATTTTTGAGGAGAAAGAAAAAGTATGCCTGTAAAAAAGACCATCGCGAAACGTATCAGACAAGCTGAAAAAGCTCGTATACGCAATAAGCATTATAGTACAATGATGAAAAGCGCTATCAAAAAAGCCATGGCTGCTGACAACGCCGAGAACGCAAACACACTCGGCCATTCCGCCATCGTTATTATTGACAAAGTTGCTGCAAACGGAATTATCCATAAGAATAAAGCTGCCAATCAGAAATCTCGTGTAGCCAAACATATGGCCACCTTTTCCTAGGACGCTTTTCTGATTTTATAGT
>CAZDVD010000071.1:6693-7777 GCA_964508765.1 uncultured Lentisphaeria bacterium | reverse complement strand
AAGACGGGTTAAACCTTATCCCTATTAGAGAACAATATTTAACCTGGATATTCTACAAAAAGGTTGTTTGTCTAGTAAACTTCGTTGGTCAGGCAGTGAACAGAACCACCTGCATATCGAAAACTTGTCAAGGGAGTCACATAACGTTGAATACCCATTTCTAGCAACTGTTTTTCGATACCTGGGGTTGTGAACTTGCTGCTATTGACCATGATTCCTGGAGCAATGAGGGCATTCACAGCATAATCCCCCAGCTGATCTTCCACACCAGATGAATCCATCTGTGAAACTTCCATAACTTTGATACCCAGAGCCTGGATTGCCTCCATACTCTTTTTGCTGAGCATATTGGCCGTCACAATCACCGCCACCATTTCATTGTCTACATTGACTACAGGGGTGAATACTGTATCCAGATGATATCCCTCTGATTCCACCAGGATGTAGTGATCTGGACGAATGATACCACGAACAAAATCATGACCAGCCTTGTTGGAACGCGATAGCCCTCCGAAATAGTAGGTGCCATGGTTGGTTTCCAGATAATTGATATCACCACCTTCCAGTAGAGCATCTTCAGGAAGGGTTACCACTGTCTTTCCGAGTTTGGACTCAATCAGCTTGGTATGAAATTCACCTTCGTACATTCTGTCTTTTACACTGAACCGACTCTTGATCCAGATGCCTCTGAAAATCATGCCACCATCTCGTATAAAGACGGCATCATGGTAAAGACTATCCGGGCGATTTAGTTCATCTGGAAAGGGAACGATATGTAGATGGAATCCTGCAGTTAAAAGCGTATCCACAAAATTCAGCCACTCCTGTCTGAGCAGGTTCTGATCGGGCACAATCCCATTTTTTTGGGCGTAAAGTGTGGCGAAATTCATACTGGATTCAGTCTCGCCCTGATGAACAGGGTAACCCTTGTGCCACATACCGTGGACGTCGCTGGTTACTGGAGCCAAACCCAATAAAATAATTTCTCGATTGTGTAAATATGCATTCATGATACCAAGATAGGACAGGAGAAGGAAGAAGGAAGAAGGAAGAAGGAAGAAGGAAGAAGGAAGAAGGAAGAAGG
>CAZDVD010000071.1:2458-6593 GCA_964508765.1 uncultured Lentisphaeria bacterium | reverse complement strand
AAGAAGGAAGAAGGAAGAAGGAAGAAGGAAGAAGGAAGAAGGAAGAAGGAAGAAGGAAGAAGCTATGAGTTATGAGTTATGAATTATGAGTTATAAATTATGAATTGTGAATTGTGAATTGAAACAAATCTGGATTCATGTTACCGGACAAATGCTCTAGATATGAAATTGTGAACTTCGAGGAGTTCATTGCGCAATTGAAGCAGGGAGAAGGCAGAAAAAGACAATTGTGATGGGAGTTGTTTAAATTGAACTGGACAAAGGGAACGAATGAATGGGTTTAAGTGTTATTATTGCAAAAGAAGCATGGCACGTCACCATCCTTAGCATTGGAATAAATTTTAAAATCTATACAGTTGTACAAAGCACATATTGCGATTTAATTACGCGCGATGGATATAAGTAAAATATTAAGAGAATGGCCCTTTGATCCCCTGACCGTTAGTGCCCGAATCATTCAGGCAGATGATGACCGAAAATTAATCCAGATGCGGGTTGATCTCGGTCTTATCCAAATGGAATACTCTGGTCGACCTGATGGCTTTCGTCCTGAAGGTTTTGGATCCTATCTCGACTTATATAGATCAATGGCTGCAAGTGAAAAAGAATTTACTCTTGATCCAAGACAATCCTTTAATTTGAGACAGGAAGGGATGCAGTATTATCATCGCTACCTCAGCCTGCATCAGTTGAAAGATTACCAGGGTGTTATTCGCGATACACGACACAATCTTGATATTCTCAATGTCATAGCGAATTACGCTGGCACCGTGGAAAACATCACAAGCCAACAACACCGACCCTATGTGATGATGATGAATACCTCAGCCAAAACCATGCTGAAGCTGGAAGACAATGACAAGCTGGAAGCATTGAGAATTCTAAAAGCAGGTGTTCGTCAGATCAAACATGTCTATAAAAATGTTCTTGAAGATCCTCAACCTGACTTGAGTCCGGAGATTTTTCAACTTCGGGAATTGCAGCACCGTATTACTGATGACGGTGTTCCAACTGAGCTCCCAGTGCTTGAAAAGCTGGAAATTGAGCTACAGATGGCCTTGCTTTCTGAGAATTATGAAGAAGCAGCCATACTCAGAGATCAGATTGCTCAATCTTCTAAGTAAGTCTATTTTAAAACTAAAATTTTACTCTGGTAGTATCAGTGAGCGATAGGTCGCCAAATTAACAATTGGTGGCTTAAACAAATCCTGAAGCACCATTCCCACCGCACCGAGGGTACCGGCTCGATTCTTTAATGCCCCAGCTTTGATCTCAACCGCTTCGGCAGGCAGTAGTAGCGCATCCGCCTTGGCACTTTTAGCAGCAGTTTCAAGCACCATTGGACACTTGTCAATAACGGGGCCACCCATGATGATCAATTCTGGATTGAATAAATTGATCACACCAATGGTAAGTACCCCAAGAATCTCTCCAAATTCCCTGAGGGCGTCAAGCGCCAGAGAATCTTCGTTTTTAGCGGCGGAGGCGATGCTTTGCAATGTGATTTCAGAACCCTTAAGGAGGGTCAATCTTCCATTGGCACTCACAGCCTGCTGTAGGGCGTATTCTAAATGCGTGGTGGTGAGAATCTCACCAAAACGACGCTGATCCTGATATAAAATAGGAAATTTACCGCGATTAATTCCACGAGCAGATATTTCGGTATAACCCACTTCACCTGCTGAGGCAGTAATTCCTCTATAAATATCACCATTAATGATGATTCCAGCTCCAATACCTTCACCCAGCCAGATGTAAACCACGTTCTTGGCGTGCTGACCAGCTCCCCAGTGATACTCGCCAAGGGTAATGGTTTTTACATCATTCTCCATGTAAATCTTGGTATCCAGCGCTTCCTCGAAAAATGATTTTATAGGAAAGCCTTCCCAATCCTTTAAGGAGTGAGTGGTAAGAATAGAACCGGCTTCATAGTTAATAAGCCCAGGCAAGGCGATGCCAACACCGAGAATTGAATTCATCTTCTCCTGGTCAACAACCATCTTTTCGATTGATTTAACTATCCGGGTCAGAATGGCCTTGGGGTTGGTGTTATCATTAAAATTCACTACACCTTCATGGAGAATCTCAGCATTCATATTCGTGACCAGAATGGTGGCCCGGTGTAAATGTATTTCTATACCAATTGCCAGACCTGCATCAGCATTGAATTCTAACATGACGGGGCGTCTGCCACCCTGAACAGTGGACTCACCCTTACCAATTTCAAAAAGAATATTGGTTCCCAGCAAACGGCGGACAATGCCACCAATGATGACTTTTGAAACACCCATGCGACGGGCAACTTCAGATCTGGAAATAGGTCCTTCATCGCGAACAATACGCAAAACAGAGATTTCATTGATTTGACGGACGAAATGGAAATTTGATTTTTTCATAAACTAACTCCAGAGCTCAACCACCACACTAATCTTGTATCAAAATTTTTAGTTTGTTGAGGTCTACTTTACAATCTTCGTTTTCAGTTTGTATTCCCAGGCTAGTAAGTTAATCTTTTTTACTTACTAATACTATCGCTTTGTGTATTGATTCAACAAAGAGCCGGCTTAGATTCACATGCATACCTATCATGGGTAAAAACCCTGACATCTGAGTTCCATAATTTTGGAATAAAAGCTCAGGTAAACATCCCCCTCGGATGTATTTACAGCAAAACACAGGATGAAATTATGAGCTCCTACATATTATTTGAACCTGAGAATCTCTCCCCTTTCGGTCCCATATCACTTCTACGTTCTGTTGCAGAACTTCGCTATGGTATTTATTCCAATCTGGAAAGAGCTCAACGCGTTTTACCTGAAAATTCAATTCAGCTATGGGTACGACCCATTCTGGCCAAACAGCAGTCAGAGCAACATCCTGGAATTCCAATTAATCAGAATTCTGAGAGGGATGCTATATTTCTTAACGCTGCTTCTCCGGCATGGATGTATCCCTCCGCAATTGACAAATTGAATGATTCAGACAAGGCTGCAGTTGTCATTAACGATCATATTGTAGCGGCCCAACTTGGATCAGAATTGAATTTTTCAGCCGACTTCCACAAGGTCATGGACAGGTTGCCAAAAATTGAATGTGACTCCGAAATATGTAGTAAGCCAACCAATTGGATCTGGGATTATCTGGATTTTATTGCTCCCGCTGTGGAATTTGATACAGCCCTCTGGAAAGAAGAGAATAACATTCTCACCAAGCTACCCCCAGATCTTTCTACCCTCACGGATCGCAATATTTTTATCCATAATACGGCTCAAATCGGAAAATTTGTACATCTCGACGCCAGTCATGGACCCATTGTCATTGATCAGGATTGCAAAATTAGTCCCTTCAGCTCCATTGTCGGTCCCGTTTACCTTGGCAAACGGAGTTCGCTCAAACCCTCCACATCTATCAGGCAATCTGTTGTGGGGAGAGTCTGCAATCTCGGTGGCGAAATAAAAGGGTGTATCATCCATCCTTACTCCAACAAAAGTCATGATGGATTTCTCGGAGATTCCATCCTGGGTTCCTGGATAAATCTGGGGGCTGGAACCTCCACCAGTAACATGAAGAATAATTACCAAAAGATCCGCGTTTCCTGGGATGGCAACAATTATGATAGCGGTAGACAATTTCTTGGGACCATCATGGGTGACCATACCAAAACAGCCATCGGTGTTCGTTTAAATACCGGTACCTTTATCGGCGCATTTTGCAATGTCTTCCAAGCGGATTTTCCGCCCCGCGCTATACCCTCTTTTTCGTGGGGTAATGGTACCCACGAACTGGAAAAAGCCATACAAACAGCAGAACTTATGTTGAAACGTCGTACCTTAACATTATCTAAAGCTCAGATAAAACTGATCAAAGATCTTGCTGAAGATCATACACACTTCACGCATTTTTAGTATTTAGTCAAAATCGTAACAGGACACCCCATGAACACTTCTCGAATTTTCAGACTTACATCTGCATTTATTGCAGTGATCGTCCTCGTTACCTGCAGTAGTCAACCAGCCAGCGTGGATTCCTCTCCCTGGGTACGGACAACATTAAAGAAATTGACCCTTCGCCAAAAAATTTCACAGATGATGGTTTATTCCATGAGCTTGAACTATTTACCAGCGGAATCAGCCCG
>CAZDVD010000071.1:0-2358 GCA_964508765.1 uncultured Lentisphaeria bacterium | reverse complement strand
CACAGATGATGGTTTATTCCATGAGCTTGAACTATTTACCAGCGGAATCAGCCCGGTGGGAGGAAATTGAAGGTCTTCTGGAAACGGATGGAATTGGATTTATCCATGTCTGGGGAGGCGAAACTGCTTCTGCCCTCACCCTTCTTAATGAAATGCAATCCCGATCCAAAGTGCCCATCATGGTCCAGGCCGACCTTGAATATGGACTTCAAAAAAGGTTTGGGGCGGGTACTGAGGTTCCGTGGCCCATGGCACTGGCTGCCACTGGAGATCCTGGTCTGGCCTTTGAAGCAGGTCGCATTACTGCTGAGGAAGGACGCGCCTTGGGTATTCACCTGGCCCTTGCCCCGGTTGTTGATGTGAATAACAATCCCAATAATCCAATCATTAATACACGGGCGTTCAGCGAAGATCCAGATGAAGTCTCACGTTATGCTATCAGCTTTATGGATGGACTGCATGCACAGGGCATGTTGGCCACAGCCAAGCATTATCCAGGTCATGGTGATACACAGACTGACTCCCATATATCCCTGGCAAAAATCCCTTCTGATTCAGCACGTCTATGGAGTGTGGAGCTCAAACCCTTCCAGGCCATCATCGATGCAGGTATTGACCTGGTCATGGTAGGTCATCTGGATGCAGGTGAATTTCAAATGGAACCTGGTATACCATCCAGCCTGTCTCCATACTGGCTACATGATATTTTAAGACAAAAACAAGGTTTTAAGGGTGCTATCATTACTGATGCTATGGCCATGGGCGGGATCACCCGGAATTTTCCAGATCGCTATGCCTTGATCCAGACCATAAAAGCTGGTTCTGACATCATCATTCAGAATCGGAATTACAAGGGTTCGGTGGACTGGGTTGAAGAAGCTGTCAGAGATGGTTTGATAAGCGAAAGTCGTATTGATGAATCAGTGGTGAGGATTCTGACCCTTAAACAAAAACTGGGTCTGGATAAAAAGAAAACGCTAAGTCTGTCGGATATGCAGTCTAGACTGGGCACCCAGCATAACAAATCTGTGGCTCGGGAGATCATGAGTAAGGCCATTACCCTGGTTCGTGACAATGAGAACCTTGTTCCAGTGACCCCTAACGATTCTCAGCATGTATACATCATTGATATCCGCGACTGGGCCTTTGACCACGACCGATCAACCATTCAATCAGCTTTGCAGAACTCGCTTAAAAATTCTTCTGCCTACATATTAGACAACGCTGACCTTCCCTCCACCTATGACAATGTTCTGGCAAGCATCCCAGATTCTGCAGTGGCAATTGTGAATATCTTCAGCAGTGTCAAAATGAATAAGGATCGTGTCCTTCTATCCGCAATCCAAAGTGCATTCGTTGATTCCCTCTCTCGCAAAACTCCAAACATGATTGTCACAAGTTTTGGCACACCCTACTTAATTAGGGCTTTTCCAGACATACCCACGTATTTCGTGACCTATAGCAATCAAAAAGAGATGCAGCTTGCTCTGGCGAAGGCGCTATTGGGAAGAGCCAATATCACCGGCACACTACCCATCACCATTCCTGATATAGCCAGACATGGTGATGGCTTGAAGCGCAGTGGTATTCCCTTCTCCAGTGTCACGACTCGAGTCAAGTCCAGGCTGGAACCAGCTCTCCTTCAGCATGTAGCTCCAGAAGATATTGGTGCCAACCCTGGAAAGATTATGCCCTACGTGAATCAGGCTTTAGAAGAAAATGCCTGGCCCGGAGGCGTTTTACTGGCAGCTAAAGACGGTAAGATTTTTATGCATGAATATTTTGGCGAACATACCTACGATTCCGATAGACATACCTACCGAGGGGACATTTTTGATCTGGCTTCAGTTACCAAGGTGATTGCTACCACTTCAGCAGCCATGAAGCTATATGAAGAGGGCAAACTCAATCTGGATACCACGGTGGTTTCCTATCTCCCTGAATTTGCAGGACCCGATTCACTCAATGATTCATTGAAACAAACCATTACATTGAAAAACCTGTTGACACACACAGCCGGAATGAAACCCTTCAAACGTTTTTTTGCCATGGAGCCCCCCTCTCAGGAAGCCCTGGTAGACAGCGTACTCCAAGCTGAATTAGATACGCTCCCAGGCACAAAATATGTGTACTCCGATATAGGTCTCATCACCCTGGGCAAGGTGATCGAGAAATTGGCAGGTACTGATTTAAAAACCTTCACGGATAGTGTCATTTTTAAACCCCTCGCTATGAATGGAACTGGCTATCTACCTGATGAGAGGCTTGATCGAATTGTCCCTACTGAAATCAGCGAATTGGATAGCATGTTGGTGCATGGTTTTGTCCATGATGAGAATTCCCATTCGCTGGGGGGGA
>CAZDVD010000070.1:0-8576 GCA_964508765.1 uncultured Lentisphaeria bacterium | reverse complement strand
TATATGGAAAAGTAAATGAGTAAAGTGGTCCCTGTGAGTGTTGATCTGTCAATTCAAGTCGCAGGGTATAGTCTCCTGCAACTACCGTATCTCCATTTACATCTGTGAAATCCCAGGAAGCTGTACGATTACCATGGCTGGAGTAGGTTGACCCAGTTACTCCGTCAACGGTGTATCCTCCTGAACGATTGTTCCAAGTGTATAAATATTGACGTCGGTTATTGGCCCAGACTTTCAGTGTTTTGACAAAACTACCCGTGCTGGATTCAATCCAGATAGCGCCGATGTTACGTGGTGAATAATTCCCGCCTGGAGATGAGGTGGTCACCTGAAAATCAACTGTCATGGTTGTATCTGCTGTTTGCGCCTGCAAGCCACTAAAAACAAGCATGGCACTTAAAATTATATGTCGGGGTTTTAGGGTCATAACGAAGTATCTCCAGTTTGCTGTTATATTAGTTTACTCAAGCACACAATATGGGCTAATTACCTCCAATTGTTGAACAACTATCTTGAATATTAAAATTTTCTGAGAGGTGGATAACATCTTATTGAATCAACCTAAACACCCTTTATCTTCTTTCACTTCAAATTCAAGTGAAAATGGCATTATCCATGCTTTGATTGATACATATGAATAACACTCCTTGTTGAGTTCTGTAATGAGATAATTGGTGAAGATGAAACAAGCTGAAGCATTAAAAAATTACAAAGCCACACGCAAAGCCATCGGTTATGTGGAGCGCCAGAAGGCCAAACCCAAAGATTATAAAAGGATTGGTTTCAAATCAGGTTTAGAAGTCCATCAGCAACTCAAAACGACCAGCAAGCTATTTTGCCGTTGTCCTGCCGGCGTCTATCACTCCGACGATGATTTCGATGCTGAAGTCATTCGACATATGCGCCCCACCTTGAGTGAGCTGGGTGAATATGATGGTACAGCCCTCATGGAATTCAAGACCCGTAAAAACATCACTTATCGTCTCAATAATCATAGCGCTTGTACATATGAAGTCGATGACACCCCACCCTTTCACATCGATCCAGAAGCTCTGGAAATTGCCATTGAAATATCGCTCCTCTCTAAACTGAATATCGTTGGGGAAGTTCACATCACTCGCAAGCAATATCTGGATGGAAGTATCCCAACGGGATTCCAGAGAACTGCCATCCTGGGTGTTGAGGGAGAAATTCAGTTAAAAAATAAGAAAGTGCGTCTCATTCAGCTCAGTATCGAGGAAGATTCCTGTCGTGAAATTTCTGATGTCGGACATGAGCGAATTTACAAAACGGATCGTCTCGGTATGCCCCTCATTGAAACGGTCACCCACCCCGAGATGACCACCCCTGATGAACTTGCCGAAGCCGCAGAATACATTCGATTCTTAACTCGCAGTACGGGTAAAGTCCGCACTGGTATGGGCGCCGGTCGGGAAGATGTTAATGTGAGTTGCGCTGGTGGAAGTCGGGTTGAAATCAAGGGGGTGGCCCACAACAAATGGATCCCTGAACTTTCACACAATGAAGCTTTCCGTCAATGGGCTCTGCTCAACATCAAAAAACTTATACATGATCGAGGTATTCAGCTCAATAAATGGAAAATGAGTCACAAGGAGATCGATTTTTCCATGCCCGAGTTATTGGCGCATCCTCTCAGAGAGAAGCTAAATCAAAGATTGAAGGTCATCGTCATCAATCTCCCCAAGCTCCAGGGCATGCTTTCTCACTTCATGCAGCCAGGGCACTGTTTTGCTCATGAAATCAGTCATCGTCTAAAGGTGATTGCCTGTATTGAGCGACCCAACATGACTCATTCAGAAGATTTTGATCCCATATTAAGTGACGAAGAATTCAAAAAGATTTCAAGGTGGATGGGTGCCAAGAAACACGATGCACAGATTATTCTCTGGGGACCTGCGGAGGATATTCCCACCGCTCTGGAAACTGTGGAAGAGCGAATCAGAATGGCCTTTGAAGGTGTCCCTGAAGAAACCCGCAAATCCCTGCCTGATGGTACCACCATTTTTGAGCGAGTTCTTCCGGGAAGTGATCGCATGTATCCCGACACGGATTCTGCACCCATCCCCTTGACCGTAGAATTCATCGACAGCCTCGGCAACGATTTACCCCTGGATATTGCCGATCGATATGTTCAGATGAAAAAGTGGGGTATTCCTGAGGATACCTGGAAATATCTCCTGAGCAAAAACATGGTTCCTCTCATCGAAAATATTTGTGAGGACTATGGCTATACACACAAATTCATTGGATCATTTCTGGGGCATACGTTCAAAAATATTGAGGGTAAATGCGACCTCCACAAAAATTTCTTCTATGAAAAAATCTATGAGCTGTTTCGCTATATCAAGGAGAAGAATCTGGAGCCGGGTATTGCGAAATATATGATCCCCGAGATATATGAATTTCCAGATATGCAGTTTAGTTCTGTGCTCACCTCCATCTATTTCAAAAAACGAAGTATGGCTGAGATCACTACTCCCATAGAATTCCTCTACGAAAAGTATCAAGAAAATACACCACAAGCTGAGGAGAGTGATGATATCAACTGGATCATGGGACAGCTACATCACCAGGCCATCGGGAATGTGAAACTGTCAGCACTACATGCAGAGGTTGAGCGAAAATTAAGCAAAGAGTATCAATCGGATCAAAAAGGTGTTGAAAATGAGTGATGACATTTTTCAAGGCTACAAGGGCGATGCGCTGGCGACACTGAAGAAATTCAGCGTAAGGGTCTGGGGTCAAGCCGAAATTCACACTACCCGGGGGACTTTTGACGGAACTGTCCTGCCCCGGTCTGAAAATGATGATGATCAGCACATCGTCTTGAAAATTCAAACCGGATATAATATTGGTATTGATATCGTGACTATCAAAACCATGGTTGAAACCGGCTATCAAAAAGCCAATTACAAAATTCCTGAAAAAGCCTTCCCCTATTCCGATGATAAACCCAACGTGAAACTCTTTGGAACTGGCGGTACCATTGCATCCCGATTGGATTACAGAACCGGAGCCGTTATCCCAGCCTTTTCTCCTGGTGAATTGTATGGTGCCGTTCCTGAATTGGCTGATATTTGTAACATCGATACTGAAAAACTCTTTGCTGTCTTCAGTGAAAATATGGGTCCCGATCAATACAAGATTCTGGCAGAAAGTATTGGCAAAGAAATAGCCAACGGGACGGATGGAATCGTGATCGGACATGGGACGGACACCCTCCATCATACTGCGGCAGCCCTTTCCTTTATGGTCCAGGACTCCCCCATTCCCATCATTCTGGTAGGATCACAACGTTCATCGGATCGACCTTCTTCAGATGCCGCTTTGAATTTGATTCATGCCTCCTATGCGGCTGGACACGGTGATATCGCTGAAACCCTGGTCTGTATGTTTGGACCCACTTCTGATGAATATGGTTTTCTTCATCGTGGAACCCGGGTTCGCAAAATGCATAGCTCTTATCGGTCTACATTCCGTACGATTGGTGACACTCCCGCTGCTACGGTGACCCGCAAAGGTCTCAAAATTATTAAAACCGAGTACAAGCATCGCCGCAAGGACAAGGATGTGAAAATTATCCCCACCTTCAATGAGAAGGTCACCATGCTTTACTATTACCCTCACATGCAGGGGGCTATTGTCGACTCTCTGGTAAATGCTGGATATAAAGGAATTGTTATTGTCGGAACCGGACTTGGTCATGTAAACAAAGAACTCTACCCTGCTCTGGAACGAGCCAGAGACAAGGGGGTCTCCGTCTTTATGACCCTCCAGACGATCTGGGGTTATGCCCACATGTTTGTCTATGATACGGGTCGTGATATGATGGCTTTGGGCGTCATACCCCTTGGTAATATGCTGCCAGAAGTAGCCTGGGTCAAACTGGGCTGGGCATTGGGACAAACAGAAGATCCTGCAAAAATCAAAGAGATCATGCTCACACCCATTAATGATGATATCACTGAAAGAGAGCCCTATAATGGCTATCTTGTTTATCAGGGTGGTGTCCCTGAGGTTGAAAGTTTTGTCAGGAAGTTCAGGAAGTAGGAAGTGAATGTCATGACCCTTCGACAAGCCTGTGCTGAGCCCTTCGGCTTCGCTCAGGATAAACTCCGTCGAAGTACTCAGGGAGACAATCCATATACCTTGTTTCAACCAAGTCATCACACTGAGCTTATGAAGGGTTCAGTTTCTACTTTAAAGGTGGGATGACCAAACTCTAGTCCAATCATCTTCTTCTGTCGCTACAGCGTAGCGCAATATTTTAAACCATGGAACACCCCCCACCGTGCACCCCGTAGGTGGCGCGATCTTGGATGTCTTCAGATTTCAGATTATATTCATACTTCTGAAATAACCTTCACAGAAAACAACTTGAGGAAAATCAAATGGCAAACACCTATATACGTGTGTATGTACACGTAATTATTCGGGTAAAACGAGGTCATCCTCAGATAAAGCCCGAATTTGAAAAAGATTTGTATTCCTATATGGGTGCAATAATTAGAAATCAGGATCATCAAGCAATCAAAATAAATGGGGTCGCCAATCATGTACATCTGCTCCTCATTCTAAAACCGACAGGTGGACTCTCAGATCTCATGAGAGAGGTAAAATCTGAGTCATCTCGAATGATTAATGAAAAGAGCTTGGTACGTGGTCGATTCAGATGGCAGGTTGGGTTTGGAGCATTTTCATGCGATCATCATAGCATCGAAAAAACTGTTCGCTATATAGAAGGACAGAAGGAACATCATGCTCGACATGGAACCTTTCGAGAGGAGTATTTGAGGTTTCTGGATGACTATGGGATTGAATGGGATAAGAGGTATATTGAGGATTAAACCTATCACGCACCGCTGGTGCGCCGGATTGACTGGAGTTGTGGAGTGAGCGTATTTGCCTGCTCTGCAGGCTTATTTCATGATAGTGAGGGTGATCTAATAAGTAAGATTCACTTTTTTTTACATCGATATGATTTGAGTACTTGTTCACAACACAAACGCGACAAATATTAATCCATGATACCAGCCCGATCAGAATACCTCAAAGAACTGGCCCAGTCTGGTCAAAAAATCATGGGAGTCTTACCTGCTCTTTATCCCAGGGAATTGCTGTGGGCTTTCGATATTCATACAGCTGAAATCTGGGATCCACCTGGAGAAATCCTCCATGCCAATGCACATTTGCAGACCACCATCTGCCCCATTGTGAAAAGAAGTCTGGAGTTCATTCTCAAAGAGCCCGATGTCATCAATGCGGGGTATCTCTTTCCACACACCTGCGATTCTCTGCAAAACCTGGGGACTCAAGTCAAGGATCTCATTGGGGTTTCCCTCCCGGTTTACACCTTCTACAACCCAAAGGGCAGTTTTAACACAACGACAACAACATATTATAGGGATATTCTCCAAAATTTTCAATCATCCCTGGAGACAAGCTACGGACCTTTAGATTCGGAAAAACTTCTGACTGCCTGTGTACTAAGTCACAAAATTGATTCACATCTAATTACCATCCAACATGCCCGCATGACAGATCAGCTGCCCTTAAGTAACTCTGAATTCTTCAAACTCATGCGCGCACAGGAATACCTGCTCCCCAAAGATTATTTGAGTCTTCTTGAACAGGTGGATATTCTGGATCAACCTGCCAAAACCACAGGAGCTCGACTGTTGGTGTCAGGTATCTTACCTCCTACTCCAGAAATACTAGAATTTCTGGATGAACTCGGGGTAAGTGTCGTTGCAGATGATTTACTGGCTGTCAGTCGACGCATCCCCAAGTTTCCCATGGACCCACCAACCTCAGCTCTGGATTATCTGACAGACCGTTTCTTTATCCTGCCACCCTGCTCTACACGTGGAGGTGATCTGGATGAACGCTTATACCATCTCTCAAAGCTCATGAATGAAAGCCAGGTACAGGGGCTGTTATTTGATATTGTAAAATTCTGTGAACCTGAACTCTTCGATCATCGACTCCTGGTGAAAACCCTCAGGGAAAGAAATATTCCTGTACTCACTCTGGAAACAGAATTACATAATCATATTTCTGGACAAGACAAAACGCGTATTGAAGCATTTACTGAACTTCTTTTTGATATGGTTGTGACATGAGTATCAGAGCAGAAATAAAGTATAAGATCATGAAAGATTACGGGGCTCCCGCTCTCATGGCACTTCAAGAGTTCAAGAGACGAAAACCGCGTCCCATCCCTGAAGCCTTTGGTCCCCCGCTGGAATCAAATAAACGCCTGAAAGAAATTCTCAGTCGCCATTATTTCCTTTCCCGATATGTGCCTGGTGTGAAAAAGGTCGCCTGGGTCACCAGTGGGGCTCCTGTGGAACTACTGAGGGCTTTTGATTTCTATACGATCTACCCTGAGAACCATTCTGCTCTCATTGGAGCAAAAAAACAAGGTGCTGATTACTGTGGTATCGCTGAAGGAAGTGGCTTCAGTCAAGATTTATGTTCTTATGCTCGTATTGATCTCGGGCATATGCTCTCGGGGAAAACACCTGCTGGTAAGCTTCCTAAACCAGACCTTTTATTCTGTTCAAACAATATCTGTCAGACCGTCCTCTATTGGTATAAAGCCATTGCCCATGAGCTGGATATTCCTCTGATTCACTTTGATGCTCCCTTCGTCACCACCGAACAAACCGAAGCTGATATCACATATATGGCTCAGCAATTACAGGATATGATCCCCATTCTGGAGCGGGTATCTCAGCGCGTTTTTTATCTAGATGTTTTTGAAGATATACTCAAATGCTCCATGGAAACATCTCAAACCTGGGGTGCTATCCTGGATGCGATGAAAGCGCAGCCAGCTCCCATGACCATCTTCGATGCTTTTGGTCATCTTGCCCCCATTGTTTCCCTCCGTGGTCTCCCTGTTGCCCAGGATTACTACCATATTTTGATGGAAGAGGTCGAAACACGGGTTACTCAGGGTATTGGGGCGATAAGCGATGAACGATACCGCTTGATATGGGACAATATTGCTATCTGGTACAAGGTCCGGTTTTTAGCTACTTTTTTTGCTGAAAGAAAAATGAATTTTGTGACGGCCACTTATACCAATGCCTGGGCGGAGACTACAGGATATCTTGATGTGAAAGATCCCTGGACCTCCATGGCAAAAACCTATGGGCAGATCATTCTAAACAACAATCTGAAACATCGCCTCGAACTGATGAAAAAGATGATCAAGACCTATGCAGTTGATGGTATGGTCATGCATTCCACCAGGAGCTGCAAACCCTATTCTGTAGGTCAATTCGATCTGCGTAAGGCTCTCACAGCAGATCTCGATCTACCCGCAGTCATTCTGGATGCCGATATTGCAGATGAGCGGGTTTGGTCTGAGCAGCAAATCCACACCCGTCTCGAAGCCTTTTGCGAAACGCTGGAGGGATCGAGAAATGCCTGATCTGTATTTTGCCGGTGTGGATGTGGGCTCTCTCAGTACAGATGTGTCCATTATTGATCAATCTGGCAAGGTCATGTCCGAAATTGTGATTCCCACGGGAGTAAACGGTTCGGAAGCAGCTGAGAATGCCTTTGACTCAGCCTTGAAACTGGCGAATCTCGAACGAGAGAGTATCACAGCTATTACTGCAACAGGTTATGGTCGTGCATCAGTAACTTTTGCAACGGGTAAAACGACTGAGATAAGTTGTCATGGTGTCGGGGCTCATCAATTATTTCCAAAAACTGGGACTGTTATTGATATTGGCGGCCAAGACAGCAAAGTTATTCAAATAGACTCCCAAGGTCGCATGCTGGATTTCACCATGAATGATAAATGTGCTGCCGGGACGGGACGCTTCCTGGAAGTCATGGCCAATCGCCTGGAACTTGATCTGTCCGAATTGAGTAGCCCCCTGAATATCGAAGGGGAATCGGCTCCCATCAGCAGTACCTGTACTGTATTTGCCGAGAGTGAAGTCATTTCTCTATTGGCCAAGCATACCCCTCGGGAACACATTGTCCATGGCTTGCAACGCTCTATTGTGAATCGTATCTGGAGCATGGTCGCCAGTATTGGTATCAAAGGCGACGTCACCCTTACTGGTGGTGTTGCGCTAAATAGAGGACTGGTGGCGCTGTTGGAGGAAAAAATGGGGTTAACTTTGAATATTCCTGAGAACCCTCAAACCGTTGGTTCATTAGGAGCGGCACACATAGCCAGCAGAGCTTATATTAACCAAACAGGAACTTCTAGGGTCAAAGGGGTTAAATAGAGAGAAGTGCAAAATGAAACTCAATAAACTTATTATCCTTCTGCTTATCCTTTCAGTCAGTATGCAGGCGAACCCACACCGTAGAAATCACCATAGAAGACCAATCAGAAATTACCATCATTCCTATTACCCTCACCATTACAATAATTACTATTCAGCTTATGGATATTACCGCTATTACACCCCTGTTGTAGTCACCACTCAATCAACCACCACATATCCCACTGACCTCGTTGTTATTACCGCAGACCGTATGGCCGAAGAGATTATCGCCTTAAATCGTATGATGTCCCGCGGTGT
>CAZDVD010000069.1:3992-8756 GCA_964508765.1 uncultured Lentisphaeria bacterium | reverse complement strand
TGTAGCATGCTACAACCCTACCAAAACAAATTATCCCCGGGCTTCGGCCAATATTTTCCGCATCACGGTAAATTCACCAGGATCATGATCAAAGGGAATGTATCCCAGACCTGTACCACCATGGACCACATCTACCGGCCGTTTTTTTCCATTGAATAATTCCTGCACCACGATTTCTACAGTATTGTCAGGGGAGATAATCTCCAGGGTCTCTCCCACTCTGATTTGATTCTTAATTTCAAATTCCAATAACTGTGACGCAGCATCCCATGTGGTAACCATTCCAGCATTTTGATGGGTAAAATCCTGTGATGATGGATCCACATAATTCTGACCATATTCCTGAGGATTTTTGGTGTAGAATCCAGAAATATATCCCCTATGAGCAATACCAATGAGGTCTTCCAGATTCTTTGTGTCAAAGGGACGATCTGCCTGCATATCATCAATGGCTTTCCGATAGGATCGCGCCGTCATTGCTGCATAATACACAGATTTGGTCCGTCCCTCAATCTTATAGCTCACAATACCGGCATCTCGCATTTGTTGAAGCAATTCGATGGAACAGAGATCCTTGGCATTCATCATGTAGGTGCCATGCTCATCTTCCTTCATATCGAAATACTGTCCGGGTCGCTTCGGTTCTTCCAGGAAATAACCATCCTCAGGAGGGGTGTACGGGGCATCAATTTTTATGATATCCTGACTCTCCAGTTCCAGGAGACTCGGGGATTTTTGGCCAAAGTTGTAGCCCCAGCGACAAGAGTTGGTACAGGTCCCCTGATTGGCATCCATGTGATTCATATAATTCGAGATGAGACATCTGCCTGAGTAGGCAATGCAAATGGCACCATGGACAAATGCCTCCAGCTCAACATCTGGGACTTTAGCATGGATTTCTGTGATTTCTTTCAAGCTTAATTCTCTAGACAGGATGATGCGTGTGACCCCCTGGTCTCTCCAAAAATCTGCACTGGCCCAGTTGGTACAATTGGCCTGGGTAGATAAATGAATGTCTAATTCAGGGAATTCTTTACGGGCGAGGTGAATGAGACCAGGATCAGCCATGATCATAGCATCGGGTTCATACTGAAGCATGCGCTCCATCTCATCCATAAAGCCCTTAATTTTGGAATTATGAGCATAGATATTCATAGTAAGGTATAGTTTTTTGCCAAGAGCGTGGGTGTATTCAATACCCTCGACCAGGGACTCTTTCCTGAAATCGTTTTCACGAGTTCTCAGAGAATAACGTGGTACGCCGGCATAGACAGCATCTGCCCCATAGGCAAAGGCATATTTTAATTTCTCGAAATTACCAGCTGGCAGCAATAATTCGGATGTGGTTTTATTCATAATGGTATTCACCTTGTTGTCATAATATTGTACTCAAATAAGCTATGCATAGGCAGATAATGCAAACACTATATTCTTTTGATTCAGCTCACATCAGTGATGCAAGCGGGTTCAAAATGCCTGTTGGACCACTGAATGTTTTCTCACGCTTCGACATTATTTTATCTCTCAGAAATTAAAAAATTTTCAGCTCGAGGTGAGTGACTTCAGAGGAAACCTCAAAGCCTACTAGAGATGATCTCTCTAAGCTCTAGATATACAACATATTGAGTTGATATACCTGAGAACCCCTAATAGTTGTGGGTGTCTATCGTTCTAGTAGAGTATAACAGAATCCTAACAAATTGGTGGTTGACAGGTAAAAAATGTGAATATATCTTGCGCCGTAATGGATGGAGAATTTTAAGTAAATTTATGGAGTTCATCTGGGAAAAAATTCCCCGCGGAACCTATTCATCACGTGATGTCTATCACAGTCATTGCAAATATCGTATGTCCACTAAAAGGAGGAAAACAAGAAGATGAGTAAACGTTATCTATTTACTGTATTGCTCGTTGCGGTAATGATTCCAGCTATGGCCCTGGCACAGGGTACCATTACTGGTTCCGTTACGGACGGAAATACAGGCGACGCCCTTCCAGGCGCTAATGTGATCGTTGATGGCCAGCCCTATGGTGGTGCATCAGATCTGTCAGGTGCCTTTGTTATTGAAGGCGTTCCAGCCGGTACATATACCGTCACAGCTTCTGTGATTGGTTATGAATCAGTTACAATAAGTGCTCAGGTTGCCAGCGGCATTGCTACAACCATGAATTTTGCTCTAACCAGTGAAGCTCTGGAAATGTCAGCATTGGAGGTCGTTGCTTCCCGTGCTAATCGTGAAACACCTGTAGCCTATACAGATGTTGCTAAAGAAGAAATAAACCTTCGTCTCGGCTCCCGTGACATTCCTCTGGTGTTGACAACCACTCCAAGTGTTTATGCCACTGAGCAAGGTGGTGGTGCTGGTGATGCCCGTGTAAATGTTCGTGGATTCAACCAGCGCAACGTTGCCATCATGATCAATGGTGTACCCATTAACGATATGGAAAATGGCTGGGTCTACTGGTCAAACTGGGATGGTGTTGCAGATGCAACTTCCTCCATTCAGATGCAGCGTGGTCTCAGCGCAGTCAACTTGGCTGCTCCTTCCATTGGTGGAACCATGAATATCCTCACCGATCCTGCAACCCATGCTAAAGGTGGGGTTGTTAAACAGGAATTGGGCGATGGCGGTTTTATGAAAACAACTGCCAGTTATCACACCGGAATGGTGGGTCCTCTGGCTTTAAGTGGTACTATTGTTCGCAAAACAGGTGATGGCGTTATCGACAAAGCCTGGACAGATGCCTGGGCATATTATTTTGGAGCCAGTTACGCATTAAGCGATAAGAATCGCTTTGAGCTGTATGCACTTGGTGCTCCACAACGTCACGGTCAAATGCGCTATGCACAGAATATAGCTGCTTTTGATAGTAGCTATGCCAAGGGTCTGGATGACTATGATGAAGGTGGTATTGCTGCATTTCCACAATCAGATAGAGGTCAACTCTATAATGAGAACTGGAACACAGTAAGCGAAAGCTATACAGGTCAACAGTATTTTTACATGTACGGCGACAAAACTGTAGACCGTCACGCTTCAGATTATCTGAATGAAAGTGAAAATTATTATCATAAACCTCAGGTCAACTTGAACTGGTACCTGACTCTGAATGATATGATGAGACTTTCTTCCATCTTTTACTTCTCTGGAGGTTCAGGTGGTGGTACAGGTACTTTTGATGATATGATGTGGGATTATAGTGGTCCTTCGCGTGCCGTTGATTTTGACGCCACCATTGAAATCAACGAAGGCACCGTAGACCGCAAGGGTAACACCAAGGCTGCCGGTCAGTCTGTGGGTTACCTGAGAAACAGTGTCAACCGTCAGTGGACAGTAGGCGCTATCTCCAAGCTCAATATTAATATGAGTGATGCCCTTAAACTGCAAGTTGGTCTCGATTGGAGAACAGCTGAGATTGAACATACCCGCGAGGTTCGTGATTTACTCGGTGGTACCTATGCAGTAAATGCTGATTATGATCCTTACTCAGGTGCATACAAAACCTCAGGTTTTTACAATGAGTTCGATCATGTTTACAATACTGATGGCACACTCGATTATGATGCTACTTTCGCCAATGCCAGTGGCAATAAATTGGGTGACAACATCAATTATAACAATACCAACACTGTTGATTGGTTGGGATTCTTCGGCCAGGCTGAATATAAAGTTGGTCTCTTTTCCGTCTACGGAATGGGTGGATATTCCATGGTAAAATATGGTCTTACCGATCATTTCAAGATGGCAGAGAATTACAGCTTTGATGCCACAGATGATGGTGAAGTATTGATTGAATCAGATTGGCAATCAGCAATCCAGGCCAAAGGTGGCGGTTTATTTAAAGTCACCTCTGACATCGATGTATTTGCCAACGTTGGCTATGTCCAAAAAGTGCCAATCCTGGATAATGTGATTGATGATATTAACGTTGCTCTGGCAAAAGATCCCAGCAATGAAAAATTCATCTCAACTGAGTTTGGTTTGAATATGAGTGCTTTGAACGGCATGCTCGCAACCAAATTCAATTATTATCTCACGGATTGGAAAGACAGAAGTCTGACTCGCTCGGTTACATCAGGACAAGGTAGCAGTGGAGACACCGATATTATCTTCCTTACTGGTGTAAATCAACATCATACAGGTTTTGAAGCAGAAATTGCTTTTCAACCGATGCGGATGTTCCGTCTGGATATTGCAGCTTCTATCGGTAACTGGACCTATGATGGTGATGCAGATGGAACATACAAGGATATCGTCCATCAGACATCAGAAGATTATTCCTATGCACTTGATGGTCTCAAAGTCGGTGATATGCCCCAGACAATCTATGCACTTACTGGCTCATTGTTCCCAGTCAAGGGCTTAGCCCTCTCAGGAACTTATCGTATACATGATAATTTCTACTCCAACTGGGATCCAGGCGATCGTGAATTCACTCCTGGTGACGCCACTGACCCAGCTGACCGTGCAGATACCTGGATTGTACCCGCATACAATGTGTTAGATATCCACGGAACCTATGATCTGCCAATTAAAGTTGCCGGTTTTGGTGCCCAGGTATTTTTCCATATGTTCAATGCACTGGATGAAGTTTATGTCTCTGATGCACTTGATAATAGTTCTTACAATGCATATAGCGGTGACGGCAAAAATCATAAAGCAGACGATGCTGAAGTCTACTTTGGTTCCCCTCGTCGTTCAAACTTTGGATTGGCCATCAATTTCTGATCGTCGAATTCCAAGTAATAAAAAAAGGTCCCGG
>CAZDVD010000069.1:0-3892 GCA_964508765.1 uncultured Lentisphaeria bacterium | reverse complement strand
AACCGAGATATGTGAGTCCAACACCTCGTGGGTTATCACTGACTCCAATGAAGAGCGCAATCATAATAAGAACCATCCCCACGCCAAAAAGTGGCCAGGTGAGAGTTCGACTGAATTGCTGTTTTAGATAAGCTGCGATTTGAGTCATAGAGTTCTCCCAGTTATCAAATATAGGTCTCCAGGAAATTGTTGTGATGAGGGGTGTATCCAGGCGAGGATTAAAATCCTCGCCTGGAATTATCATTTGTTAACCATTTCGGGTAAAAAGGGATTTAAAAAATTCTCCGATGGTCAACTCTTTGTAATCTCTGAATTCTCCAGCATCGAAATAGACTCCCTTACATTCAGGGCAACGTTCATAATGAATATGTGGTTGTTTTTTATCCGACTCCGGTAGCATCAATACATTACATCTTGGGCAAATAGCTTCGCTGTTCTGATTCTGTTCCTTACCGACATCAGGATCACCCATATCAATGACTTCTGATCCTGAGAGCACTTTTAAATCCTGAAGTTCAAATCTATCGAACCAGATTCCATAGCACTTAGTACAGCGTTCGACCTGAACATGCTCGAACTCAATACTTTTCATATAGCCCTTACATTTGGGACAATTCATATCTCCTCCCCTTAACTTGCCTTGAATGCTTTACTCTTTTTGGCAGATTTTTCGTCAACTGGTTCCAATGCGAGTTCGATAACATCACAAATCTTATCTACGAATTTGAATTCCATCTCTTTCTTTACCCGATCTGGTAGCTCCACAAGATCTGCTTCATTTTTCTTGGGTAAAATGACGGTGGTTAATCCAGCGCGATTGGCAGCCATGACTTTCTCACGAATTCCGCCAATAGGCAGCACAGCGCCACGGAGGGTAATTTCACCCGTCATACCCAGATTGCTCTTAACCAGTCGTTCGGTCAGGAGTGAAATCATGGCAGTAAAAAGGGTAATACCTGCTGAAGGTCCATCTTTTGGAACTGCCCCAGCAGGGATATGCACATGGATATCCAATTTCTTGTAAAAATCTGGATCGATATCAAAGCGTGCGGCATTTGAGCGAATATATGAATACACTGCCTGGGCAGATTCCTTCATTACATCGCCCAGTTTACCAGTGAGTTTCAAACCACCCTTGCCTGGCATTTTCATGGCTTCGATAAATAGAATATCTCCACCCACTGCTGTATAGGCCAGACCAATCACAATACCGTAATTGGACATACGTTCAGCAATTTCACTGTGGCGTCTTGGTGGCCCCAATAGCTTGGTGATACTGCTTCTGGTAATGCGACGCGGTTTCTCATTTCCTTCAGCTCGCTCTCTGGCAACCTTGCGGCAGACATTGGCGATTTGACGCTCAAGGTTACGCACACCAGCTTCGTAGGTGTAACGACCAATTATTTCAGCAATAGCCGTATCCATAAAGGTGATCTGCTCTTCTTCCAGAGCGTGCTCTGTAACCTGCTTGGGGATCAGATAGGATTTGGCTATATGGATTTTTTCTTCTTCAATATATCCAGGGAAATCAATCATCTCCATACGATCACGGAGTGGACCGGGAATGGGATCCAGCCAGTTTGCTGTGGCAATAAACATGACCTTGGAAAGATCAAAAGTAACTTCAAGATAGTGATCGCTAAAGGAAAAGTTTTGCTCCGGATCAAGTACCTCCAGAAGAGCCGAACTTGGATCACCGCGGAAGTCAGTTCCCAATTTATCGACTTCATCCAGCATGAATACTGGATTACGTGTTTTGGCTTTTTTCAGTCCCTGGATGATACGACCAGGCAAAGCACCGATATAGGTTCTTCTATGACCGCGGATTTCAGCCTCATCACGCACACCACCCAGTGAAATACGGATAAATTCTCGACCGAGGGCATCGGCAATGGACTTACCCAGCGAGGTTTTACCGGTTCCTGGAGGACCCTGGAAACACAGGATGGGACCTTTAATTGGTGCATCAGGACTCTGCTCCATTTTTAATTTTCGAACTGCAAGGAATTCAAGAACCCTGTTTTTAACCCGCCTCAATCCGTAATGGTCTCTATCAAGAATAGTCAACGCTTCCTGTATATCCACTCGATCTTCAGTTTCTTTGCTCCATGGCAATTCCACCAGCCAATCGAGGTAGGTACGAGAGACGTTGTATTCAGGAGATGAAGGAGGAATTCTCTGGAGACGATCAATTTCTTTGTTGGCTACTTTGAGAGCTTCCTCTGGCATACCCGCCTCGAGGATTTTCTCTTCCAGCTCCTTGATTTCCAGAGTTTGATCATCCTCGCCCAATTCTTTCTTGATGGCTTTCATCTGCTCTCTGAGAAAGTATTCGCGTTGACTCTTGGAGATTTCTTCCTGGACCTCTGTCTGAATTTTTTCGCCAATTTCCTGGCGCTGTATTTCCCGATTAATGAGGACAGTCGCCTTCTTCAAACGCCCTGTGACATCAGTTTCTTCCAGGATATCCTGTTTCTCACTATTGGAAAGCTGCATCATGGAAACGGCACGGTCCACCAGACGGGCAGGGTGCTGAATATTGGAAAGCAGGGAGATATGTTCCTGGGTAATATAGTCAGCTACTTTTGAAAGCTCACGGAACAGGGTTCGAATATTGGCAGACATGGCATCAGTTTCCAGATCTGCATCATAGATTTCTTCAATACCTTCAATGCTGGCTTTAAAATATGGATCGGTTTGTGAGTAATTTTTTATGCGGACGCGTTCGCCACCCTGGACAATAGCACTTTGACTGCCATCCGGCATATCCAATATCTTCATGACCGAGGCAGTTGTTCCCACATCGAAAAGATCCCCGACCTCTGGATTTTCTACAGAACCCTCACGTTGTGCTACGACAACAATGGTTTTTTTCCCTGAGGGAAGTTCACGTAAAAGCTTCAACGAGCGTTCTCTTCCGATATACAGCGGGATAACCTGCTGAGGAAAAAGCACTGTGTTGCGCAGGGGCATCACTGGAAATGTGGTTGAAGGGATTATATCTGTCATCGTTTGCTCCGAATATATTTGTTCATAATTAGAAATCTGAATCGTACTTGAGTGTTTCGTTTACACGCTGGGTCTGGAAATGTTTCAACACATTTAGGACCCGTAAAGTGACAGCAAAGTCACCCTGTTTATCCCGACCGACGATACTGGGCCATAAGCCCGTCTTCAGTTGGGCATCGATGAGCCAATCAAGCAATTTATAGGTTTTACGTTCGCTGTTTTTTCCATCGATTAATTTGATGGTCTCCAAATATCTGAGTGTACCTCCCGAGATAATGCTCAAGCCACTGGTTCCAGAAATTAAAGTATCCCAGACTTGCATACCGGGCAGGAGTTTGCTTTCACCATCGAAAAGCATCCTAGCCTGAATATACTTCAAGCCCTTTTTAATGGCTCTATTCTCACGAAAATTTTCGGATTGCCCCAGGGTCCACAAAAAGAAAAGCGTGCTCCAATAGCAAGAAGTGGGTTCATCAGCTAAACTGGACCATCCCCCATCTGAATTCTGTTGAGCAATCAAATCCCGTATCAACTGTTTGATGATGGGGCTACCTTCAAGCCGATAAATAATTGCCAGATAAACAGCCTGTGTCTGATGGTGGAGGCGCAGGGGTAACTCTTGTTCTGCTAAATTCCGCAGGACTTCCCGCATCCCCAGCTTAACCTTTTCTTGACTATGGGTTACCGAAAAATCAAGTAGCTCGTGCAACACCTCAAGTTGTTTGAGTAATTGCAGCGTTTGGATTTGAGAATCATTGAGACCCATCGTGTTTCCATCGATGGACCATAGGCCATCCGCCTTCTGATCTCCCAGAAGTTTTCTACGAGGCTGGTGTTTTCTCAAATTCTTCTGTAGGGCCAGGAAATCATCAGAAGATGAATC
>CAZDVD010000068.1:0-8873 GCA_964508765.1 uncultured Lentisphaeria bacterium | reverse complement strand
GCAACTTATTATAAGTGAGCGCTCACTCGGTAAATGTGAGAGGATAGGAAAATATGAAAAAAGTAGCCATACCAACCACGAAAAAAGGACGAGAAACTCGCACTCGGATTTTGGATGCTGCCGTGTCCATTCTGAATCATACCTCATATCAGGGGATGACCACTGCGGCGCTTGCGGAAGAGGCAGGAATCGCAGAAGGAACCCTCTTTCGCTATTTTTCCACAAAGAAGGACATTTTCGTTGGTATGCTGGAGCATACGATTGAGAGTATCGATGTCATGATGATACCAACTTTCGAACCGGGGGAGTCAAAGGCTGATATCATCGAAAAATTGAGTGATCGTATGGCCGATACCCTCCAGCGTTACAGCTGGTTATTCCGAGTTTCTGTAGGAGCTATAACTGTTGTGGAAGATGAGGACTTTCGTGGCCAGATAAAGGGGATTTTGGAAGATGTGGAATCACGCACTCAAACCCAGTTGAGCAACAGCGTTGAGAGCGGACATATTAATATTCCAGTAAATTCCATAGCAGCCTTCAATTCAATCGCCATGGGCATTGCCTGGTACTTTCTCATGGATAGCCTACTGAAAATGGATAGCACGATCGATAAAGAAGCCGTTAAGAACGCTCTCAGACTCCTTTATTCAGGAGTTTGATTATTATTTGGGGCAAAAAAATTTGATACAAAATACGAGTGAGCGCTCACTAATAGGTGCAGAAGAAGGAATTTAGCTAATGATTCAGAAACTATTTAAATACCCAAAAATAAACATTATGGTCATTCTGATCGTGACGATTTTCTTCGGGCGCTTTCTCAAGGATGTAAGCATCAATAATGAACTTGAGATTATGATCCCCTCTACAGCACCAGAAAAGATCACCCTGGATTCTCTTAAGAGGGAATTCGGTGAATCAGATATGATAGCCATTGCCTTGTATTCTGAAACTGAAAGTGTCCTCCAACCTGAGGTTTTGAGCTGGATCGATAGCTTGACAACACACCTGCAGGAATTGCCAGAGATCGATGATGTCATGTCATTAACAGATGTGGATCACATCACCGGTAATGATGAGGGAATGGTAATTGGCTCCCTATGGACCAGTGAGGAGAACACCTGGGCAGACATGGGAACCATACGCAATAAGTTGTGGGATTGGCAGGAAATGTATAGGGGCACTTTCGTGAGTTCAAATCTACATGTTACTCAGATGGTGGTGGTTTTGGAAGATGAGATTCCCATTGAAGAACAGGAAAAGGTTCTCAATCAGATCAAATTGTTCATAGAGGAGAACAAGCCTCCAGTAGATGAAATCCATATCGCCGGTTTTACTGCTGTAACCGTCACGATGCGGGAAACCATCTCCAGAGATCTGGGGACCTTGATCCCCATTGTCGCTGTGGTTCTTGCTCTGGTATTGCTCATATCCTTCAGAAGCTTTTCTGGTGTCTTTCTACCCCTTATCACCGTAGCTTTGGCTACCATTACCACCGTTGGTCTGGTGGGACTGCTGGGAATTCAGCTCAACATCCTGACCAGTAATGTACCTGTCGTTCTTCTGGCGACGGGTAGTGCCTACGGGATACATCTCCTCAGTCGCTACTATATGCTAAGACAACGGATCACAGGTGATTTAAATAGAGATGATCATTTCGAGTTGGTGATGGAGGTTGTTCGCAGTACGGGTATGGCTGTGATACTGGCTGCACTGACAACAATGGCTGGCTTTTTTGCTATGGCTATCACAGACTTCATTCCCATGCGTGAGATGGGTGTGATCATGACCCTGGGCGTCCTGTTCTCGCTGGTTATTGCCATCGTGCTGATTCCCTCCCTGCTGCTGGTCATGCCTAAACCGATCAAACTGCCCCGCCACAATAAGCAGATTGACGGCCAATCGGGCATTGACCGTGTTTTGGAACGATTTGCCAACCTGAGCCTGAATCATCCCAAAGGCATCCTGGTATTCTTCACCATTATGTCTCTGGTGATGATCGTGGGAGCTGCTCGTGTGAAGATCGATTCCAGGCAGATCACCAATCTGCCCAAGGATAGCGATATACGGATTGCGGATACCTTTCAGAACACTCATATGGCGGGTACGGGTTCCCTTAATATCGTGATCCGGGGTGAATATCCCGGCAGTCTCACTGAACCGACTGTCCTGAAAGTCATGGACGACCTGGATAATTATCTGAGAAATGAAGTTGAGGCCGTGCAGAACGTGGTCGGATTTCATGACATGGTAAAGCGCATGAACCAGGTCATGCATGTTGATGCGCCCTCTCCTTACCTGGTTGCTGAAGCACATATCGACTCAGAGGCAGGTAACAAGTCATCAGAGCCAGAAGTGGTTTCCATAGAGGAAGAGAGCGACTTTTCTTTCGAGGAGGAATCCAGCTTCAGTTTCGAAGAGGAGTCTGAGTTCAGCTACGAGGAAGCGCCTGCCACGGTCGAAGTGGAACCTGTTGTTGAACAGAAGCAGGGGATTGTAAATGCATCTCTGTATGAGGCGTTTATGGCTGCCATGGCAGATCGATCGACTCTCCCTGCGGAAAACCAGGAATGGATTGAGTTGTTCATGGCTCTGGAGAACCTGGGGGGTGAGGCTTTTAACGAGATTCCGGTTGATCCTGAGAAATATGGTGGAGCAGACCTGTCCAATCTGATCAGCCAGTATCTCCTTCTATATTCAGGTAATCTCGATAATTATTTGGATGACGGTCTTGAGCCAAAGGTCGCCCGGATCATTATTAACTATAACAAAGATGATCTGAAAACAATCCAGACCATTGCTCGGACTTCAGGTCGCTTTCTTGATGAGCACTTACCAGAGGGATACACCCACGAGATCGCCGGGAATGGACTCCTGTCTCAAGCCATGCATCGGTTCATCATTAAGAGCATGGCATTGAGTATCCCATTAGCACTGCTATTCGTTGTCATCATTATGACTTTTTCCAACGGTTCCTGGAAGGTTGGCGTGCTAGGTGGGATTCCACTGATTACGACCCTATTGGTTATTTTTGGTGTCATGGGGTGGGCAAATCTTTCTCTTAGTATGGGAACCACGATCATTTTTGCAATCACCATTGGGATTGGTGTGGACTACTCCATCCATTTTATAACACGCTATCGCCATGAACGGGAGGCCGGTAAGGCACAGCCAGAGGCTATTCTTAATACCACTCACATCGCAGGCCGTGCCATCATTTACAATGCGATTTCAGTGGGGCTCGGTTTTGCTGTCATGCTCTTTTCGAAAATGATGCCATTACGAAGTGTAGGTCTGCTCATCCTGATCACCATGCTAGTGAGTGCCTTGACCTCCCTGACCCTCCTCCCGGCTTTGTTGCACTGGATTCGACCAGGATTCTCGAAAATTGAATCAAAAAATTGAAAGGCAATACAACATGCAAAAAAGAAACACACCTACTATAGCGGTCCTGCTCCTCATGATGTGGACCCTTCTGCCGGCAGCAGAGCCCACCGGCCGTGAGATCATGGAGATGCTTGAGGATGCCAATTCCAGTACATCAGCCCATTCTGTCATGACCATGGAACTCATCGATTCCAAAGGCGATGTCCGCAGTCGTGTCATCGAGCAGTGGAGTCAGGAATACGATCAAGAAGCTGATTTAAATCGATCGATCATGGTCTTCCATACTCCAGCCTCCGTCAAAGGCACCCGATTTCTCCAGGTTGCCAATAATGATCGTGATGACGATCAATGGATCTATATGCCCGCCCTGGGTCGAGTGCGGCGTATAGCCTCCGGTGAATCTGGAGGCTCATTCATGGGTTCTGATGTCAGTTACGAAGATATGCAGTCACGAGACCTGGATGATTATACCTTCATCTATCTCAAGTCGGAAGAGAAGCTGGGGATGTCATGCTGGGTTGTGGAATCCATTCCAAAGCCCTCCGCAGACAGCGACTACAGCCGAACGATAGTCTGGGTACACCAGGAGAAATTAGTGATCATGGCGACAGAGATGTATGATCAGGACGACAAGCTCTATAAGATAATGAACAGTGAGGGGAACCTCGTGCAAGTTAATGGAATCTGGATTTTTACCGTTACCAGGATCACCGATGTTCAAAAGGATCATAGCACACGAATGGTTACCAAAAACAGCAAATCAGGCGATCCCATGATCGAATTCAACAAGCCCATCAATCCCAAACGTTTCACCCAGGCCTATCTCAAAACCGGCCAGGTTCGATGAAGGTGGCTATCATGAAAACCAGATGGATCACATTGTTTGTCATCGTCGGTGCCTTCACTGCAGGCTTTGCCCAGGAGGAATCAGGGTTCAGCTTTGAGGATGATTTCAGCTGGTCGGAGGAGTCTGAGAGCAGCAACCCGTCCATATCAATTTCGGGTGATCTGAAATATGACAACCGGATCTACACAACACTGGATGGTCAGCCTGTGGAAGACCTGCCAGACCTGCACCTGAATTTTAGTAAAGAATTTGCAGGCAGTCAGTTCAGCGCCACACTGCGACTTGACTCTTATGAACAGCGTCCTCTCTTCGATGAAGCCTGGATGCGGGTTATGGGCGAGAACTGGGAACTGAAACTGGGTAAGATGCGGCATATCTGGGGGCAGGGTGATCGCGTCCATGTCGTTGATCATTTCAATGCCCGAGATTACCTCGATCCCACAGATTTCGAGTATCTGGACAATCTCATTGCCCAGAGTATGATCATAGCTCAGTGGTTGCCTGGGGGAGGAACCCGCAACATGTTGTTGGAAGCCATATATACGCCTGAGTTCCTACCTCATCGCTATGCAATGGAAGGATACTGGGTTTCATCTGAGTTCGACCTATTGACACAGCAGATGATGAACTACGCCCTTCTCACAGGTGGAACAGCTTCAATGAGTTACATGGAAGAGCAGTACAATGCATTCGAGGATGGACAGTTTGGCTTGCGTTGGTTGCAGACTATTGGTGGAGCTGATCTCGGCGTTTCCTGGTATCACGGCATGCTTAGAGAATCACCCACCGTAACAACCATTATCGATCCATCTTGGGATGGAATACCAGGGACCTTTCCAAATCTGTCGCTCCAGCTTGGCTATGAACCACTTGACGTATTTGGTCTGGAAGGTGCTTTCGGTTTGCCCTTTGGATTTGGTGGTCGGATGGAAATGGCTTACTGGCAAACGGAGGACAGTGAAGGAGATGATCCAGAAGCCCGGAATTCCTCACTTAATTACATGCTGGGGGTCGATCGGAGCCTGCCGATCCACAATATATCTATCAACCTTCAGGTCAAGGGAACCCAATTACTCGCTCGTGACGACTTGGATGTCGTCCACACGAATGCGTTGGGGATACCCTTCAATGACATAGATTATCGTGCCGATGGATATTACGGAAGACATATGGTCATGCTTTTCTTGGATGACTCCTTCCGTTACCAGACCATCAATCCAGGTATCATCGTAGCAGCGAATCTTGAAACTGAGGATTATCTGCTTGTGGGTGAGTTGGAAGTTTCATTGACGGATGAAGTCGATCTTTGTCTGCGTTACAAACATATTGAAGGCGATGCGGGGACCCAATTGGGAGATTTTAAGGACAATGACCATATCAGCATCCAGGCCACATATCACTTCTAATAGATAAATCTAAGCATCTTGCTAGAGGACCCTGCTCTGGGAGGGTCCTCTATCTCTGAAATGGAGATCATCTTGAAGCTAAATCAAGTGATAGAGGGTAGGATACTACAACATGACTATTAATTCAATAGATTGGCTTGCTGCTGAATAAACCCATCCCGATCATCCATCATCCATCATCCATCATCAATCATTCATCATTCAACACTCAAGCTCTATGGCAGAGAGTGAACGGCGAAACCCAGCAATAGAAACATCCGGTCGTAATAAGCTCGGTTTTTGAGACTCCACGTGCCCCATTTGATTCTGATTTATTTCTGTGGTTTGGGCCCTGGGATTGTGTATACCGCGAGTCCCGGAGACTAATTTGGTGAATATGGTCTACCACTTAGAATTCAAAGGCTTGGGGTTCAGAACTGGTTTTCAATTAAAGCGTGGGAGCTCTCTATTATCATCTCAATTTGAACAGAAGCAAATTTCTATATATGGACACAAAAAAGGTATCAAGTGTGGGAATAGCTTTTCCCTGATCTGCAGTCCACAACGAATTCAGTTACAGAATGCATTTCCCGCACAACTCACCAGGACGAATTTTATTCGAGCCATATCATTCCCATTCGGATTATATCATAATGATCAAACTTAATTGATTCCATATTTGTGTACATCTGGGCGGAGTGCCATTCATTTTAATAAGTCACTTTTGGCACATACTTTGTGACTAGATCCGCTATGACACTCGGAAATACTTGGTATTTACAGAAAAATTAAATCAAACATGGAGAATCCACTGTGTGGTTAAGTTATATCAAAGTTGCCCTTAGGGCCCTGGTTAAGCAGCGACTCTATGCATTTATCAATATTGCTGGTCTGGCAGTTGGAGTCACTACCTGTATCCTCATTCTTTTGTTTGTTCGCTATGAAAATAGCTATGATGAATTTCATCCCAAATCAGGACAGATTTATCGTCTGGGTTTGCAGGGTAAAATGGGTGATGACGAATTCACCATGGGATTATCAGCAGCACCGGCAGGTCCCACCATGAAGGAAGATTTTCCAGAGATCGTGGATTATGTTCGAATTCGACAACAGGGCTTTCCTGTTCTGCGTTATGGGGATAAGGTTTTTTCAGAAGAGCAATGGTGGCAGGCTGATTCCACAATATTTGATGTATTTGAAATCCCATTCGTTCAAGGGGATTCTAAAACAGCCCTCACACAACCACTTTCAGTTGTCATCACTGAACGCATGGCTACCAAATATTTTGGCAACGAAGACCCTATTGGAAAAGTTTTAAATGAAGATAATCGAACGGACTTTATGGTCACTGGTGTTGTGCGGGAGCTGCCGCCAAATTCTCACTGGCATTTTGATTTTTTAGCCTCTATGGCCACCTTTGAAGATTCTCGGAGTACAATTTGGGTAAGTAATAATTTTTATACCTATCTGGTACTCCATGATGGATCTGACTACCGTGATCTCGTGGCGAAATTCCCTGATATGGTTAGAAAATATGTGGGACCTCAGGTTGAGCAATTTTTAGGAATCACCATCGATCAATTTAGGGATAGGGGTGACGCATATAATCTGTTTTTAACGCCCATGGAGGATATCCACCTATACTCGAAAATGGATGTTGAGATCGAGACTGGCGGGGATGGTCAAACAGTGAAAATATTCGCTTTTATTGCAATTTTCATCCTGTTGTTAGCTTGCATTAATTATATGAATCTTTCAACCGCTAGATCAATGAGTCGTGCCAGAGAAATAGGCATTCGCAAAACCCTGGGTTCAACACGCGGTCAGATTATTGTTCAATTTCTGGCAGAATCCATCTTTGTAACTCTGCTTTCCTTCAGTCTGGCCGTGTTGCTTGTGGTACTGGTTCTACCCTGGTTTTCGACCCTTATTAATACACCACTAGAGTTTGCCTGGTCCGATATACCGTTCATCTATATGTGGGTAATTCCAGTGGGTCTATTGGCTGGTAGTTATCCTGCCTTTTTACTCTCATCCTTTAACCCGGTGAAAGTATTGAAGGGGAATCGCTCTGTAGGAAAAGGGGGCAGCTGGCTGCGTAATGGACTGGTCATCTTTCAATTTGCCGTATCAATTACTCTATTGATTGGAACCATCATCATCAAGGGTCAGCTGGACTATATGCAAACCAAAGACCTTGGTTTGAATCCTGATAATCTGATTGTCATTAATAAAACAGATGATATTGGTCGTACGATCCAGGGCTTTAAAAACGCTGTTCGCGAAAATGCTGGGGCACTGATTGTCAGTAATAGTTCTGCCATTCCCGGCGCTCAGAATACTTTAAGTTCAAGCACATATGGGATGGTCACTGAGGAAGGTGAGGCTATGCGATTACTGAATAGCTCTTGGGTGGATTATGATTATGCTGAAGCGTACGAACTAAAAATGAAAGCGGGACGCTTCTTCTCCAGAGAGTGGGGAACCGACACATCCGCTGTCGTTCTAAATGCAGCAGCTGTTCGAACATATGGAATACGTGATCCAGTGGGGCAGAACTTAATTGCGTTTGCCGGTCAGAACGGAGAGCGACTATTATTAAAGATTATTGGAATAGTTGAGGATTATCATTATGAGGGGCCACAGCAAGAGATTAAACCCATGGTTATGTTTCTAATGGCTGAGGGACCCTCCCAGACTCGAGCAAGTTGGGGTCAATTTGTCACTGTGAAGATAGACCCTGATCAGACCCAGGCCACCCTTGCCCATATTGAAGACACCTGGAAACAGTTTGCCGGAGATCAAGCAATGGAATACGAATATTTTGATGAATCGTATGCAGAACTCTTTCAAGCAGAGCGACAATCAGCAAATATTGTCATCTTATTTACCGTATTAGCGATCTTCATCGCCATACTTGGCTTGCTTGGACTTGCATCATTTACGGCAGAAAAACGTACCAAAGAGATCGGTATTCGTAAGGTGCTAGGTGCATCAATTTCCAGCATCCTGATCTTGTTATCTAAAGATACGCTCAAACTAATGCTAGTCGCTATTGTGATTGCAATTCCGGTATCCAACTATGCCATGCAACGTTGGCTGGAAAATTTTGCTTACCGAATAGACATAAATGTGTTTGTGTTTATCGGTGCAGCCCTGGTTTCCATATTTATTGCAATTGTAACTGTGGTCTGGCAATCCTTCCGCGCGGCTACCGCCAATCCAGTAAAATCTCTGCGCTACGAGTAATGAATATC
>CAZDVD010000067.1:0-9115 GCA_964508765.1 uncultured Lentisphaeria bacterium | reverse complement strand
TCTAGAATTGATAAACTGCTTGTCATTATTTTGACTGGCATGTATCATGCTGGCCGTTAAAAGGTGGGGAAAAACGTTGAACGACCGGTGTAATACCGGAGGACAAAATAACCCCCCAAAAAACCCCAAACTCTGGAATAGAAATAAAGGGATAAATCTTGGCTCAGATATTCCCCAAATGGACGAATAAAGCTCCGCTGTATGCCGCAGTTGGTGCTGGCCTCACCCTGGTTGTTGTTGTGGGTCTGGTCTGGTACTACGCTTCTCCATGGTATACTGATGTTGGTTATCGTCCAGAACAGCCCGTCCCCTACAGCCATAAAGTGCATGTACGGGACCTCGGGTTAGATTGTCGATTCTGTCATACCGGCGTGGAGACTTCTCCAGTCGCTGGTTTGCCTCCGACAAAAACCTGTATGAATTGTCATAACATGATCAAGGCCGAAAGTGATAAGCTGGCTTTGGTTCGTGAAAGCTTTAAAAATGGTACGCCCCTGGAATGGGTACGGGTTCATAAATCTCCGGACTATGTCTACTTTGACCATTCCGCTCATATCAATAGCGGTGTGGGTTGTGCCAGCTGTCATAGCAATATTGCTGAAATGGACGTGGTCGCTCAGCACAAACCCCTCAGTATGGGCTGGTGTATTACCTGTCATCGTAATCCCGATGATCATTTACGACCTTTAAACGAAGTCACCAACATGACCTGGATACCTCCAGCAAACCAGGCTGAATTTGCCGCAAAACAGAAGGAGCTCCTGGATATCAAAGCTCCCGTCACGGACTGTACAGGATGCCATAGATGAGTAATGCAATAAATCCCAGCGCACAGGGCAAGACGTACTGGCGTAGCCTGGATCATCTTGCCGAAACTCCCGAATTCAAGGAGTTGGTTGAGAAGGAATTTCCAGAAGGTGCTGACGAGCTAAAAAACCCTGTTTCACGTAGAAAATTTTTAAGTCTCATGGGTGCTTCCATGGCGCTGGCTGGTTTAACCAGCTGTCGTCGACCCGTTGAGAAAATCATCCCTTATGTGATTAAGCCAGAAGAAATCATTCCTGGCAAACCACAGTATTATGCCACCAACATGCCTTTTGGAACCGAATCTTTTGGTCTCCTGGTTGAAAGTCACGAGGGTCGTCCCACCAAGATAGAGGGTAATAAAAACCATCCCGCTTCAGGTGGATCTTCCAATGTCTTTATGCAGGCTGAAATGCTCAACCTCTATGATCCAGACCGCTCACAGATGGTTCTGAATCAGGGTAAGAATTCTAGCTGGAATGCCTATCGAGCAGCTTGGGAAAAACTGGCTAAACAGTACTCTGAAAATGGCGGTGAAGGATTAGCCATCCTTTCTGAAAGTTTCGCGTCGCCCACCATGATGCGTCTCAGTGAAGCCTTTATAAAGAAATTCCCACAGGCACAGTGGGTCACTTATGATAGTGTCAGTGATGAAAATATCTTTGCTGGTGTTCAGGCAGCTACAGGGAAAGTGGCTCAACCACGCTATAATTTTAAAGAAGCCAATGTAGTGCTGTCTTTGGACTCAGATTTTCTACAGATGGACAGTAATGATATTCCCAACGCCCGGGATTTTGCCTCCCGTCGTAAGGTGCGCTCTGAAAAAGACAGCATGAATCGTCTCTACGTTGTTGAAGGTACTTATACCATCACTGGCGGTATGGCCGATCATCGTCTGAGAGTTCAAAACGGGCAGGTCGGCATGTTTGCCGCTGCTCTCGCTCATGAGCTCAGTGCTCAGGGTCTGGATATCAGTGCCCCACGTGTCAACGCGGACTTTGACAAAAAGTGGATCTCCGCTGTTGCCAAAGACCTAATCCACAATAAGGGCAACTCACTGGTGCTGGGGGGGCGTCGCCAACCTGCAGAAGTACACACGCTGATTGCTCTCATTAACGATGTATTAAGTAATACCAATAAAACCGTAAGCTACACATCTAATCCTGATATGCAGGTTTCCAGCTTGAAATCATTTATTGAGCTGAACAAATCAATGAAGGCAGGTAAGGTGGAGTCGCTGATTATTCTAGGTGGCAATCCCGTTTATCAAGCTCCTGCTGATGTTGATTTTGTTGCCGGCCTCAAGAAGGTTAATTATTCAGTTCATCTCTCATCACATGTGGATGAAACCTCTATGAACACAACCTGGCATATTCCAGAAGCACACTTCCTGGAAAGCTGGGGCGATGTCTCTGGCTATGGTGGTGCTGGAATCATCCAGCCCCTGATTGCCCCATTATTTGATGGAAAAAGCAATATTGATGTTCTGGCTGACCTGGTTTCTAATGAAGAAGCCTGGGCCTATAGTGCGGTTCAGGAAACCTGGACTGGTATTCTGGGTGCCGCAGGGTTTGAGAAAGCCTGGCGCAAAGTCGTCCATGATGGTTTTCTTGCTTCCAGCAGAGAAACGTCAGTTGCCGTGGATAAGGCGCGTGCTCAAGGTGTTGTTTCCATGAATCGCTATTATGCACCATCTGCTTCCGCAAATGATATGGAAGTCATTTTTACCGCTTCCTTCTCCAATTTTGATGGCCGCTATGCCAACAATGGCTGGATGCAGGAACTGCCTGATCCCGTGACCAAGGTTACCTGGGATAATGTCGCTCTGATTTCTGCTAATACAGCCAAGAGCTTTGGTGTAAAAAATCAGGACCGCCTGAAGATTTCCAACAATGGTATCGATATCGTCCTACCCGTTTGGATACAACCCGGTATGGCTGACAACACCGTTGCTCTCGAACTGGGTTATGGTCGCGAGATTGGTCGTGTTTCCACCGGTGTAGGCTCAAACGTAAGTGTCTTGCGCTATGCCTCCGGAATGAGCATTGCCTCGGGTTTTACCGCTGAAAAAGCATTCGGAACCCACACCCTGGCCTGTGTTCAGGATCATCATGGTTTTGATGAAGAAAAACTGGCTGCTGATGCCATCCAGAAACGCCTCCCCACAATCGTTCGGGAAAGCAACCTGGCTGATTATCAGAAAGATCCAGAATTTGCCATGGGTTTTGCTGAGAAGAATGAGCTCAAATCCATGTGGAAAGAGCACGACTTTTCAAGCGGAAACCAATGGGGTATGGCCATTGATCTAACGACCTGTACGGGTTGTAGTGCCTGTACCATTGCCTGTCAGAGCGAAAACAACATCCCCGTCATTGGTAAGGAAGAAGTCAGCAACGGTCGCGATATGAACTGGATTCGTCTGGACCGCTACTATACCGGTGATGTTGAAGATCCAGAAATGGTCTTCCAACCTATTGCCTGTCAGCATTGTGAAATGGCACCTTGTGAGGGTGTTTGTCCTGTGGCGGCCACCACACACAGCGAAGAAGGTCTCAATCAAATGGCCTACAATCGTTGTATTGGTACTCGCTACTGCGCTAACAACTGTCCTTATAAAGTTCGACGCTTCAATTTCTTTAACTATACCAAGGAAATGCCTGAGATCGTTCAGATGGCTATGAATCCTGATGTGTCCATCCGCTTCCGCGGTGTCATGGAAAAATGTACTTTCTGTGTACAACGTATTAACATTGCCAAAATCGACGCAAAAAATGAAGGTCGCGAACTGAAAGATGGTGATGTGGTTGTGGCTTGTCAGCAAGCCTGTCCCACAGACGCCATTGCTTTTGGAAATATCGCCGATCCCAATAGTGAGGTCTCCAAAGTCAAGGCGCAGAATCGTGACTATGACTTACTGGGCGAGTTGAATCTGCAACCGCGAACCAGTTATGGTGCCAAGCTGCGTAATCCGAACCCCGATCTGGAATCTGGACATCATACAGCTGAGCATACGGCTTAGGTATTGAACCAATGAAATTAAATGGAACTCTAAAGTGAGTATATTAAACAAACATCCCCAAAGAGATTCTGCCGCTACTGAAGCAATGGGGGGCGAGGAACTGCTGGTTACCGGCGGTCATACCTTTAGCACCCTGACGGAAAAAGTCAGTGGCATCGTAGAACAACCAACACCACCGAAATGGTATCTATTGTTTGCCATGGCAGTTTCCGGCCTCATGGTTCTGTTGGGAGCCATTGGCTGGTTGGTCTGGGAAGGCACTGGAGTATGGGGTCTTAACAATCCTGTCGGTTGGGGCTGGGCTATTGTAAACTTTGTGTTCTGGGTGGGTATTGGTCACGCCGGAACGCTGATTTCTGCCATTCTGTTTCTCTTGCGACAGCAATGGCGAACAGCCATTAACCGTTTTGCTGAAGCCATGACCATTTTTGCTGTGATTTCAGCCCTGGTTTTTCCTGGAATTCACGTCGGTCGAATCTGGCTGGCCTACTATATGTTTCCCATTCCGAACCAGATGCTGATCTGGCCCAACTTTAGAAGTCCGCTGTTATGGGATATCTTCGCTGTTGGAACCTACTTTACCGTCTCAACCCTCTTTTGGTATGTGGGACTAATTCCTGATCTGGCCACCTTGAGAGATCGTGCCACCAAAGTACGTAAAAAGGTACTGGGTTTCTTTGCTCTCGGTTGGAGAGGTGGAAATCGTCAATGGCAGCATTATGAAAAAGCTTATCTCATGCTGGCTGGACTGGCAACACCTCTGGTATTATCGGTTCACTCCGTTGTGGCCACAGATTTTGCAACCAGTATGGTGCCAGGATGGCATACCACCATCTTCCCGCCCTACTTTGTCGCTGGTGCGGTATTCTCAGGTTTTGGTATGGTGATGACTCTGGCTATTATTGCCAGAAAGATTTATGGTCTGGAAGACATTATCACGGTTAATCATCTTGAGAAAATGAATAAGATCATCCTGGTGACAGGCTCCATGGTGGGTTATGCCTACATGACAGAATTCTTTATTGCTTGGTATTCAGGCAATGAGTTCGAAGTTTTCGCCTTTATCAATAGAGCCTTTGGACCGTATGCCTGGGCTTATTGGATCATGTTTACATGTAATGTGATCACCCCCCAGATTTTTTGGTTTAAAAAACTGAGACGAAGCATCCCGGTTATGTTTGTGGCCTCCATTTTTGTGAATATTGGTATGTGGTTTGAACGTTTTGTTATAACCGTAACATCTCTCTCTCGAGATTATCTTCCCTCTAGCTGGGACTACTATTCACCTTCAATCTGGGATATCCTGACTTTTGTAGGAAGCTTTGGTCTGTTCTTTACCTTCTTCCTGCTCTTCTTGAGATTTCTGCCCATGGTAGCTCTTTCAGAAGTCAAAGGTGTTTTGCCGGAAGCAGACCCACATCATTATCATATCAAAAAAGGAGGTGCCAAATGAGTCAAACATTAGGCGCCCTCGCCCGTTTTGCCAACCCGGCTGAACTCATTGAGGCAGCCAAAAAAGTTCGCGATGCAGGCTATCAAAAATTCGATTGTCATTCACCCTTCCCCATTCACGGAATGGATGATGCCATGGGTCTTAGACGCTCACCTCTCGGTTATATCGTAGGTGGCATGACCATCACAGGAGCGGCGGTTGGTATGACATTGCAGTATTGGATTGCTGCCGTTGAATATCCACTGATCATCTCCGGAAAGCCTTTCTTTAGCTGGCAGGCCTTCATTATTGTCACCTTTGCCCTTTTTGTGCTTTTCGGTGCTTTTGGTGCTGTCTTGGGCATGTTTCACCTGAATCGATTACCTCGTTTGCATCACCCTGTTTTTTATTCAGACAAGTTTGCCAAGGTTACTGACGATGCTTTCTATGTCAGTATCGAGTCTGATGACGAACTATTTGATGATAAGAAAACTCAAGAATTCCTCAGCTCTATCGGTGGTACCGATGTCGAGCTGGTGGCTGGCGAGTAAGGAGATAATGATGAAAAACATATTTACTCGATTGATATTATTGAGTGTTTCACTCTTTATAATGGTTGCCTGTGGTCGTGGAAATTTCTCTGAGAAACCACCGGTTCACCTGAATCCCAATATGGATTCTCAAAAGAAATACAAGGCTCAGTCCGAAAGCAACTTCTTTGTAGATGGTGCCAGCATGCGGACGCCTGTGGAAGGAACTGTTGCCCATGGTGAATTGCGAGCTGATGATGCCTACTATCATGGCAAAGATGCTGAAGGGGAATTTATTTCCTCAGCTCCCATGGAATTTACTGCAGATATGGTTACTCGCGGCGAAGAGCGCTATGATATTTACTGTTCAGCCTGTCATGGGGTAGCTGCAGATGGAAAGGGTAAAATTCTCTTCTACAAGTACCCCATCCCTCCAGCTAATTTTTATGACGAACGCATCAAGAAACTTAGTGATGGCCACATGTTTAACGCCGTCACGGCGGGTTGGCTGAATATGCCTTCCCTGAAAGCACAAGTTTCTGTGGAAGATCGATGGGCTATCATCGGCTACATCCGATCACTACAAAAGAATTAAAAGGTCTTGAGCGCACTATGAAATTCGACAATAAGACATACATGTTATTAGAGACAGGGTCATTCGCTCAGAAGGCTTTGATTGCTGGTGCTGTGGGCCTGTTGCTATCAGTGATTGGCGCCTTTATGGATCATGCCCAATTCTATCAGGCATATCTCACGGCTTTCACCTTTTTCACAACCATTGGTCTAGGTGGACTGTTCTTTGTCCTGATTCATCATATTACGGGTGCACACTGGGGTGTGGTTATGCGGCGTGTGGCTGAGAACCTGGCCTGCACGCTACCCATTATGGGCTTGCTGATGATCCCCCTGTTTTTTGGGATGCACGACCTATTCCATTGGTCACATGTGAATGATCCTCATGTTATGCACGATAAAATCCTCCAATGGAAAGCACCTTATCTTAATACAACTTTCTTTATTATTCGCAATGTTCTCTTTTTTGTAATCTGGACCTGGCTGGCTCGTGGCTTAAGAGTGCTTTCTCTGGCTCAGGATGCTGGTGATGCTGAGACCTTGGGAAAAATGCGTCGCAAGGCCGCTGGTGGCACAGTTTTATTTGCCATTACAGTAACCGTTTTTGCTTTTGATTGGCTCATGAGCTTAGATCCACACTGGTATTCAACCATTTTCGGCGTCTATGTGTTTTCAGGAGGCTTCCTGGCCGCTCTCGCTTTGTTATCCATTTTGGCGATTACTTTACGAAATAACGGTGCCAGTGATCTTGTAACGGCTGAGCATACCCACGATCTGGGAAAATTCCTTTTCGCTTTTACGGCCTGGTGGGCCTACATCGGTGGTGCCCAGTATTTTCTGATCTGGTATGGTAACATTCCTGAAGAGACCATCTGGTTTATCCACCGCTGGGAACACGGTTGGAAGGCAGTCAGTCTTTTTCTGATCCTCTTTCATTTTATCATCCCCTTTATCGTTCTGGCATTCCGGGCAGTTAAACGTGTTCCCGTTCTCATTATTTCCATCTCAGGAATGGCGTTATTTATGCATTATGTCGATCATTTCTGGATGATTAATCCCACCTTTAATGATCATCATTTCCAGATATCCTGGATGCATGTCACCACCCTACTGGGATTGGGCGGGATATTTATCTGGTGGCTGTTTAGGAAGATGGGCAAGGATCCCATTATTGCTTGGGGTGATCCCAAACTACAGAGATCTATAGATCATACTGTTCATTAGAGTCCTTTAGCTTAATTGCACTTCAAAGCCCCGCACCCTGAGCTTGCCTGCCAGGCCGAAGCTTTCAGCGTAGGCTGGTCGAAGGGCCGGGGCTTTCCCTTTTTTTGCTATGTAATTCACCCTTCAAGAGCCTCAGGGTTCAGTTAACGAGGTGACTTTTTTATAGCTGGGGAACCAAGGTCGGGTCATTGCGAGCTCGAAGAGCGCGGCAATCTCCGGCTTTCCGGAAGGCAAGTACTCCGAGATCGCTTCATTCCATTCGCGAAGACGGTAGAGGATTATTACACCATTTCATTGTAAGCAGAGCGAGGTTGTCATGTTGAAACAACGGCTTGTTGGACATTTCGATCGGTCTAAATTCTGCAAAATACGCCCCGACAAGTAAACTCAATATCATGTCACGATTCAGAAAGTTGAGCTTGCCAGCTAGGCCATAACTGTGTGCGAAGACTGATCGATTTCCCTATTGCTGTTATTGCGAGGGAGTGTAACGAACGTGGCAATCTCCAACTTTCTGGAAGGCGAGTATTCCGAGATTGCTTCATTCCATTCGCGAAGACGGTAGAGGATTGTCCCGGCTTTGATTGTAACCAGGCTACTTTCTCTCCAAAACTATTGAGTAAGCATTGCAAATCCTTGCCACCCACAATAGTTTCGTGTGACTAAGAATCTGATTTATGATATTGAAAGGACTGTTATGAAAATAAAAACCCTATGGTTCACTGCCATTGCCGGACTGATGATCCTGGCCTGTGCAGAGAAAGAGCCGGTATACCCATGGTTAACAGATGCCTCTGTACAAGTGGAAGCCAATGGTAAACTGGTGGGATACGAATTTTTCGCCAAGTGGTGAGGCTCCTGTAATCGGCTGGACGCCGAAACATTTATCGACCCCGCTCTCATCAAATATACTAAAAATAACTTCATCTCCTATCACCTCAACGTAGACTCTACCCAGAACAAAGAACTCGCCAAAAAATTCAACATAACAGGCATCCCTGCCTATGTGTTTGTTGATGAAGACGGCAATGAAGTCGACCGCATTGTAGGCTATATGCCACCGGCTGAATATCTGGCAGAAATGACCCGCATACGTAACGGCATCAATACCGTTCCCGATCTTGTCAAACAGCTTCAGAATGACCCGGAGAACGCCGACCTGCTGGTTAACCTGGCTGGGAAAGTGGAAGCTATGAGTGGTCTCAAAGCTGCCATGACGTACTGGGAGATGCTTTTCAGTCTTGAGGGTGCAGAGCCTGCTTTACAATCAACAGCCGCGTTAAAAATGGCACTATATCATGCCAAGGAAAATAATGATCCAGAAACCCTGGTTTCATTTGTCAACAACGAAACCAACACCGAGGTGCTTCCCAAGGCTTATGATGCTCTGCGAAAATTCTATGCTGGTTCCAAAGACAAGGAAGCTGAAGCCGACACCTATCGTCGCTATGTGGACTTTATATCTGGCATCTACAAGGAAAACACAAGTCTCTTGAATGGCTATGCCTGGCGTATGACTCAGCTTGAGCTCAA
>CAZDVD010000066.1:3615-9334 GCA_964508765.1 uncultured Lentisphaeria bacterium | reverse complement strand
TCAGATGGGTCGTGATGCAGGCTGTATTGAAGAGATTGACCCCACTCAAATTGACTTGGTTATAAAGAATGATCCGGTTTCATTACATGGTTTGGGGTTGGCTGAAGCCATAAAAATGGCTGAATCCCTGCAAATGCTCCCTGAAGACTTGAAAATCATTGGTATTGAACCAGAATCAATTCAATTTAATAGCTCGCTTTCCGTACCCGTACAAAGGGCTTTGAAAAAGGCCGTCAAAATCGTTCATACTGAACTAAATCGAGTAAAACAACTCGCTGAAGCTTAGTTCAATTTGTTTGGCGTTTGCGCCAAGGAGGAAAACAAAAAATGGCAAAAAAAGTACTGATAATAGATGATGACTTCGATCTCGTTGAAGCCATGCGTATTACCCTGGAAGCCGCTGGTTATGAAGTAGTGGACGCTCAGGATGGTGAACGTGGACTAGAGAAGATCAAATCTGAATTACCAGATCTGATCATTCTTGATGTGATGATGTCCTCCATGGATGAAGGCTTTCATGTTGCCTACAAAATTCGTGAAGATAGTGATATCAAGGATATTCCCATCGTCATGTTAACAGCTGTTGGCAACCAGACCGGCTTCCAGTTTGATCCTGGTAAGGATGCTGATTTTCTACCCGTTGATGCATTTTTAGAAAAACCAGTTAATCCCAAAAAATTGGTGGACGTGGTACATCAAAACATTAAGGTTTAAGCAGGAGAGATTTTAACTGATTTGACTTTAAAAACGGAAGCATATTGACGCTTTTTCCTGATACACCCGCTTTCTCAATTGGCTCCATGCTTCGGCGTGATAAATGGCTTATACGGCTTCGCTGGATTGCCATTCTCGGTCTCTTTTCTGGAGTAGTCCTCTTAAAGATCACTGATTTGGGTCCTCATTCCAGTCTAAATGCCATGGCCATTATGGGATTCACCCTGCTGGGCTTGAATCTGATATATCTCGCATACGCAACTGCCAAAAAGCAATTTGGGATGTCTGGTTTGGTCATTTTACTCAATGTCCAGATGGTCATGGATTTGCTCGTGCTGACCATCCTGATATATCTCACCGGGAGTGAAGAAAGCCCGCTTTCCTTTTTCTACGTTTTCCACATCATTCTCGCCAGTATCATTTTCTCAGGGACCTTTTCCTACCTGTATTCCCTGTTGGTTATCTTCTTATATTCTGGATTATTGCTCCTGGAACATTCGATCTATATGGAGCATGTCTGTTTTTTTAATGAGTTGCATCTCCACAATGATTCACGGGCTGTCCTGAGTATCTGGTTCATCTTTGTGGTAACCATGATGGTTTCAGCCTACCTGGCTCAGAATGTGACTGAGAGACATCGCCGTGTCAGAACCAAGCTGGAAGTGGCCAACCAAAAGCTCCAGGAAATCAACGAAACCAAAACTACCTTTTTCCGCTATGCCAGTCACGAAATGAAGGCCCCCATCGCCACCATTCAATCTACGCTTATGGTGATTGAGGATATTCTGGGCACCAAGGCTGATAAGCGGGTAATTAATATGCTGAATCGAGCCATTGGTAGAACGTCCGAAACCATCGGTATGCTCAAAGACCTGGCAGATTTGACCTATGGAAATTTCCAGGAACAGCAACAGTTCGAGATCCTGAGTCTCCGCAAGCTGCTGGCTGAAATTGTAGCCGATGCAAAACCCAATTCAGATCGGAAAGGCCAGCGTCTCACCTTCAAAGCTGCCCATGTAACCTTTGACTATTTTGGGGATGCCAATGCCCTAAGAAAAATATTTAACAACCTCATCTCAAATGCTGTTCGCTACACTCAGGAATCAGGCAATATTACAGTCAGTCTGGAAAAAGTCAGCCTCAATTTTGTGGTGAAAGTGATAGATGATGGGCCGGGAATTCCTCAGTCTGAGCAGGTAAATATTTTTAAAGAATTTTATCGGACACCTACTGCCCGTAAGGCAATTTCAGAGGGCACGGGTTTAGGTTTGGCAATTGTGATGCGCATGGTTGAATTGCATAGTGGCGATATCCAGGTAGATAGCAAGGAGCGTCAGGGAAGTACATTTACAGTTCAACTACCGCTTGAGGAGGAATTGTGAGAAAGGAATCCATCGGTGGTATCATCGTTGATGAGAAACTGACCTTTATTCGAATATTCAATTTACCCGATGAACCCGATTGGGGCGGTTCGGCTCTGGAGGAATTCTGCTTCTATGGGCAAACTGTTAATTTTATCAGTGAAAATATGGACAGCAATGGCAAAGCTAATCTTTCAGTCACATTGCACCATGATGCTTCGGATTCCTTCAGCAAGGCCGTCGATGCAATCGCTGAACTCCATGAAGATATCAGCGTCGAAGTAATTGAAGAGGTGTGTCTGCTCACAATTTATGGACCCCATTTTAAGGAAAGATGTGGTCTGGCAGCAACTTTCTTCCGCGCACTGGGTATTCGTGGTATCAATATTCTCTCTATTTCCACCTCCATCAGTTCCATTTCTGCTATTATAGAAGAGAAGCATCTTGAGGAAGCAACCAACGCCTTACGTGATGTTTTTGATGTTCCTTGATCCAGGAGCTTAACTCTAGCTAAACCATTTCAGGTTCTCCACCAAATACTTGTCCATATGTGATAGATTCTGGGTTATTTTTATCTGCCTTCGCTGAGTTATTACTGGGGATAAACGCGTGAAAAATAGATTGCTGTGGCATGATGACCCCTCTAAACCAAAGCGGATAAATGCTGTGTGATTCAGCTCAGCGGTGACAGAAAATGAGATAGGACCTGGGGCTAGTTAGGGTCCATTTTTTAGACAATACGACGGGAGTGTATAAATTGGATTTTCATAAAGAACTTACTGAACAATTAAAAACGGCCATGAAAGCCAAGGACGGAACTTCCTTAAAAACAGTCCGAGATTTGAAGTCCAGAATACAATTCCGTGAAATTGAAAAAGGGGAGCCCCTCACAGAAGCAGAATTTGTCAAGCTGGTTCAAACAGCCGCCAAGCAGCGCAAGGAAGCCATCGTCTTGTATGAAAAGGGTGAACGACCTGAACTCGTAGCCGTTGAAAAGGCTGAATTGCTGGTTCTGGAAAAGTATCTCCCCCAGATGATGAATGACTCTGAAATGCAGGCCCTGGTCAAACAGGTCATGGAGGAAACCGGAGCTGCCAGCATGAGTGATGTGGGGAAAGTCATGGGTCCACTCATGAAAGCTGCCGCAGGGAAAGCAGACGGGAAACGTCTTCAAGAAATCGTAAGAGGGATGCTCAGCTAATGGCCACAGGTTTTGATCTAATTGGTTTATTTCTCATTGTCATCATGGCAGTGAGCGGTTTGAAAAAGGGACTCATTGATGGTGTCTTGAAATTGGTTGGTATTTATGCAGCGGTTTATGCCGCCATGAACTACAATCAATATGGCACTGTTTTCTTAGAACCACTCATCAATATTCCTGAAGCTTACAAGACTCCAGCAGGTTTTGTGATTGTATTTTTGGTCACGATGTATTCCATCACCTTCATTTCTTATCTGCTGCGAAAATTAGTCAAAACCATGCATCTGGGGGCAGTAGATCGAATAGGCGGTATTACCTTTGGGGCGCTTAAAGCAGGACTCATACTGTCTGCAGTCGTCTGGGCTTTTGCCATGGTTCCTGAAACTATGCGCGGCACCTGGCAGAAAGATTCAAAACTGTATCCGGTTGTAGAAATATTTGCAGGTCAAATGGTCTATGTTCTTTCCCTTGAGGATGAATTGGCACTTCTGCAAAACATGATGGATCCTGATGCCGACAAGACAGCGCTGCTTCAAATGGCTCTTGGAGGTAAAGGCGGTATGGGTTTACTCACGGGAAGCGGTGAAGATGGTATGGGAGGTATGGGTAATGAACTCATGCAGAATGAAACCATAAGAAAAGCCCTGGAATCTCTGGATGAACCACAACAGGCAATGATTATGCAGGCCATGGAAGCCATGCGAACTGGCAATGCTCAGTCCCTTATGGAAGGAGCCATTCAAAGCAAAGATTCGACCGGTGCTTCCCTCATGGACAAAGCCATGGAATACATGAATCCTGCTCAAAAGCAGGATCTGCACAAGCGAATCAAAGAGATAGACGCAGAGATGCAGTCGTCAGATGAATCCACTGTTGAAGACCAATACTGAGACTGATCCTGTAAGCTACCAGCATCTCGGGTTTGATGATGTCAGGCAGTGGCTGGCAGATGAAGCCGCCGGCGTCAGTGTTACGCATCAGTTTGAACAACTGCAGCCCCAAAACAATCCTGTCGCCATAAGAAACCAGTATGATCGTGTAGCTGGTGTTGAAATGCTCATGGATCTCAACAGCAGTTTCTATATACGGCCCTATGCTGACCTCCATGATATTCTCAAACTACTGGCTCTGTCAGGCAGCACCCTCTATCCTGAAGACCTGAAACTAATTCACAATGTCCTTGAGCAATGCAGGACCCTGAAAAATATTTTTCTTAATCATCCTGCAGATGAAACATCAATCTGGGAAGCAGATATTGAACGGATTACCCCACTCTTGGATATTGAAAAGGATATTCTCAGGATTGTGGGACCAGATGGTGAAGTTTTAGATAATGCCTCTTCAACGTTGTCATCGCTGCGACGCAAACTGCGGAAATCTGGTGGTGCTGTGCGAATACGTATGGCTGACCTGGTTAAAAAGTATAGTGATTCCGGTTATTTGAATGAATCTCAAGCTGGTATCAAGGGTGGACGTTTGGTACTGCCCGTTATTAGTTCTTATAAACATCAGGTTCAGGGAGTGATTCAGGACATGTCCCATACAGGGACCACTACCTTTATTGAACCCTTCGAGATTATCGAATTAAATAATCAGATAAAGACCATTGAAATAGAAGAGCAACAGGAAGTCCAGCGCATTTTGCGGGAGCTGACGAGTCGTCTCTACACCCATTATGCCACGATTCAGATGAATTACAATATGCTGGAAGTATTGGATTACCACATGGCTCTGGCCAAATTTGGTAAAACGTTTGCCTGTAGCATTCCCACACTCTCAGAAGAGGGGATCTTTCTGCTCAAAACAGCCCGTAATCCCAGACTAGCCCTCCAGAGAAAAGTGGTGCCACTTGAGCTTGCCATGGACAGCCAGACCACGACGCTCATCATTACAGGACCTAACGCTGGTGGCAAGACAGTCGCACTCAAAACCATTGGTCTCCTGACACTCATGGCCAATGCGGGTGTTCCAGTCCCAGCGGCTGAAGGCAGTGTGATTCCCTTTATAGATAATATTTTTACAGATATTGGAGACCAACAATCCCTGGTGGATGATCTCTCCACCTTTTCTGCCCACTTGAGTACCATCATAAGTATCCTGGAGCAGACCACCTCTCAGAGTCTAGTGCTGCTGGATGAATTGGGAACCGGTACAGATCCTGCTGAAGGAGCTGCTCTGGCCAGATCTATTCTGGAATCATTGGGAGCGCGCGGTGTAAAAACCATCGCCACCACCCACCTCGGGGATCTCAAAGTGTTCGCCCACGAAGCAGAAAATGTCATGAATGGCGCCATGGAGTTTGACCAGAAGGGACTCAAACCGACCTATAAATTTTTAGCCGGTGTGCCTGGCAGCAGTTATGGCTTTGAGATTTCAAAACGTCTCGGATTATCTGATGATATCCTGAAGGCTGCTCGTGGTTATATCGGTTGGGCACGAGACA
>CAZDVD010000066.1:0-3515 GCA_964508765.1 uncultured Lentisphaeria bacterium | reverse complement strand
TTATCTGATGATATCCTGAAGGCTGCTCGTGGTTATATCGGTTGGGCACGAGACAGTATGGAGAAATTGCTACGCTCACTGGAAGCCGAACGAGCTACACTTTCAGATTTAAAATCAGATAACACCGATGTCCAACGCGATCTGAAAATGAAGCAGAAACGCATGGATACCGCTCTGGAATCTGTCCAGAAAGCCGAACGTAAAGCCGACCGAGAAGCGGCCAGAAAAGCAGGTCAGATTATCACAGATGCCCGCCAGACAGTGGAGCAGGTCATCCGCCAGATCAAGGAATCTCAGGCTGGGAAAGAGAACATCAAAGAAGTTCGGGGAACCCTGGATCAAATTGAAGCTGAGCTGGAAAAGGTCATCGAGGAAACCGAAGAACCTCTCAAGCTAAAAAAAATCCGAAGTGAAGACATCATTCAGGGGTTGGAAGTTACCGTTTTCAGTCTTGATCAGATTGGCGTCGTTCTGGAAACTCCCCTCAAAGGTAAAACCATGGTAGAAGTAGACGGCAAACGATTAAGAGTTCCAGTAGAGTGGTTGGGAAAAGCTCCCGAAAAAGCAGAAGCATCGCATCAATCCACCACAGTTGTGAATGTTGCCAATCGGCAGGGGAGCACCTATTCTCTGGATCTTCGAGGCTTTCGAGCTGAGGCAGCTATCGAAGAACTGGGTCGCTTTATTGATCAGGCTGTGCTCAGTAATTTATCCCTCATGCAAATCATACACGGCAAGGGAACCGGTGTGATCAAAAAAGTGGTTCATGAAGTCCTGGATAAACATCCCTCCGTAAAGAACAAACGTTTGGGCGGCATGGACGAAGGTGGGGCAGGGATTACTTTTGTGGAGTTGAAATAGCTATCGCAAGTTAAAATCCCTCCCTCTCCTCCCCAGTTTTTCAAACTGACCCTCCTGAAGGAGGGAAAATATTTATGAAAATCCCAAGACATCTGTTGGCTAGAAGTAAGAGGCTTAGGCGCAAACAAACAGCGACTGAATATCAACTGTGGTCCCTTTTGCGGGGTAAAAAACTCGGCGGGTATAAATTCCGTCGACAGCATGTCATTCTTAGCTATATCGTCGATTTCCTTTGTTTCTCTGAGAAATTGATAATTGAGTTGGATGGACCAATCCATAACACTCAAAAGGCTCGGGAATATGATCAACGCCGAGAGGAGCTACTCAAAGCCAATGGGTACCGGATATTGCGATTCAAAAATGCAGAGGTGTTTCAAGACGAGGGAAAAGTACTCTCAACTATTTTACATGCCTTGAACGAAAGCCACTAACAGGTAGACTTTTTTCTCCCCTAGGGGAGATGTCAGAGCTGCGCTCTGACAGAGGGGGAGATAACTTGCGATAGTTTTCAATTCCCACCGTCTTATCTTCACCGCTGAAACATGGCCCTTATCGCTGAACATATTATTGAACAAGTCCGGGAAGCCAACGATGTGGTGGATGTGATTTCAGATTACGTCCAGCTCAAGCGCTCCGGTCGCAATTTCTTTGGTCGCTGCCCCTTCCACAATGAAAAGACCCCTTCCTTTAGCGTCAGTCCCGATAAACAGATTTATCATTGCTTCGGATGTGGAGCCGGTGGCAATGTCATCAACTTCATTATGGAACATGAGCGTCTTGATTTTCTATCCTCAGTAAAACTGCTGGCTGACCGAGCCAATATCCACATTGAAACTGACCCCGGTGAACCTCGCAAAAAGGATGATCGCGCGTCCATTTACAATATGCACGAAATTGCTACCAGGGTCTTTGAGAGACAGCTCAATGGTGCCCCCGCTAAGTCAGCCAAAGACTATTTGCTCAAGCGGGGTCTCTCAGAAGAAACCCTGAAAACCTTCCGGGTTGGGTTTGCTCCTGATAGCTGGGATACAGTGACTCTGGAAGTGATGAAGCTGGGGTTATCCCAGGATGTTCTCACCCGCAGCGGTCTACTCATGCCCAAGAATGGGGGTGGATACTATGATCGCTTCCGTAATCGGATCATGTTCCCCATCATGGATATCAATGGCAAGGTTCAAGCCTTAGGTGGTAGAATATTTGGTGAGGCAGATGGCGCCAAGTATATGAATAGTCCGGAAACACCGATTTACCATAAAGGTCGGACCCTCTATGGTTTAAATCAGAGTCGTGATGAGATCAGGACTTCCCGCACTGCCATCTTGGTTGAGGGCTATATGGATCTCATTCGTCTCTATCAGGAAGGCTTTCAGAATGTTGTGGCTGGTACAGGTACTGCATTCACCCCTGAACAAGCAGGATTGGTCAAGCGTTTTGCAGATAAGGTATTGGTTTGCTACGATGGAGATGCAGCTGGTCAGAAAGCCGCCCAAAAGGCTGGATTGACCCTTTTAGATAAAGGTCTAGACGTTCGCATTATCCAGATACCCAAAGGGGAAGATCCCGATAGCTTTTTTGATGAGAAGGATGCCAAAGCATTTCAAAAACTCATCGATTCTGCCCTTGATTTCATGACTTTTGTACTGCGGAACAATCAGGATCAAATGGATTCTCCAGTGAAGCGTACCGCTTTTCTGGAAGGCATGGTATCTGAATTGGCCCTTATGCAGAATGAGATTCTCCGCGGGATGCTTGCTGGTCAACTTGCTGATGAAATGCATGTTCCCGAAGATGCCGTTATGGGTTTACTGAAGCGACAAACCAAGCGAGTACGCCGTCCAGATTATGTACCTGATGCTCCAGCCAGGCAAACCCAGGCGAAGCCAGACACTTTACGTCGTCCCGAATCCGGTGCTGAGAAGGCCGAGTTCGAATTGCTGCGTCTGCATTTGAGCCAGGATGAGAGTCTACTCAACTGGTTGACTTCCACCATCAGTGATGAGGATATCAAAGCTTTCCATTATGTGGAAATATTTCAGATGCTCCATGGTCGTCTGCGCAAGGAATTACCGATCAACCACTCCAGGTTACTGGATGAAATTGAATCCTCAGAGATTCGTCGTTTTATTGCTCGATTGATTAATGAGGCTCGCCCGGATTTAGAAAGTATGACCCACGCACATCAATGCATAAAAACGGTGCGCTGGTGGGCGATTCAGCGGGAGATGGACGAGCTGAAGCAGAGCATGCGTGATGCGGATGCCAGAGGCGAAGATTCCACTGAGTTTTTCAGAAGAAAAGTAGAGCTTCAGCTTGAACAACGGGATATAAAACCCAACCCCACTCCCATGTAATTACGCTTCCAGCCTGTACTGCTTATTCCCTGTTTATCGTTTATTTCCCAAAATCAAAGACCGCACGCTGACGCCTTAGTGAGGAATCGAGGGGTTGGTGGAATTTTAGCTGGCGATAGTCTGTCAGATTTATAATACTATCCCACCTTAACGCCAATATATTCAGAAGTATACATCCGCTAAAATAATTCAAAATATATTGACCTCAGACTTGACTCGCTTTTGGTTTTAGCCTAAAATATCATCGGAAAAATGACAGCGAGGAGTCCCTTATTCGACAGAACAAGGGACTTTTTGTATTTA
>CAZDVD010000065.1:4371-9952 GCA_964508765.1 uncultured Lentisphaeria bacterium | reverse complement strand
CGCCGCCAGATAAATACACTTCACTTTGAAAATCAGCTTATAAAAATGAAGTTGGAAAAACAAAAGGCCATTCAACTACTGCTAGCTGCAGCCATGTTATCCGTCATTGTTTTCTCAATTATTCTCGTTTTTATGTTTCTCTCAAAGAGGAATGCTTTGTTGCTGGTGGACGAGCAGCGGAAGGAACTGGAGCGTCTGGTCGCAACCAAAAATAAGTTTTTCTCCATCATTTCACATGATCTCCGAGGTCCATTGGGAGGCACTATGCAGTTAATGGCAACTGCCATAGACCTTTTCCCAAAGCTTTCCAGGAACAAAGTATTAGAGCTTCTAAAATCGATGAATGACACGAGTAGGAAAACGTTTACACTCCTGGAAAATTTACTGATCTGGTCCCGTTTTCAGACAGGGATGATGAAGATGAATTTAGTGGAGGTGAACCTGGCCAGGCACGTAGATGACGAACTTTCTATTCATGAACAAAAGGCTAAAGAAAAGGGTATATCAATAAAAAATTTAATTCAACATGGACTGGTAGTTCAAGCTGATCAGGATATGTTGGGTATTGTCGTGAGAAATTTGATATCCAATGCGATAAAGTTTACACCGACTGGAGGGGAGGTTAAGCTCCACGCTTCTCATCTGGATTCAAAAGTACAAGTGAGTGTGGAAGACACCGGAATTGGTATTCCCCTATCTGAGCAGAGAAGCATTTTCCTTTTGGAAAACCAATTTAATCGTAAAGGGACCGAGGGAGAAGAGAGTAGTGGTCTTGGCCTCATCCTGGTGAGAGAATTTGTTGAGGAAATGGGTGGTAACATTATAGTTGATAGTGTTGAAAAAGAGGGGACAACCTTTACCTTCTCACTAAATATTTGATCAATGAATCATACCCAGAGAACGCATACATAGCCATGCAACAATTTGCAGCCTAATTTATTTTGCTAGCTATATGTGAGAGTAAAGCCCTCGATTGGGGGCTTTATTTTTTGGTTCGGGTGAGCTTGACAATCAATTGATAGAGGGCAAAAGAACCCCATACAAACTCAAGAATAAGAAAAGGTGTATTCTCCAGGACAAAGGCATAATAGCTTAAGATGTAAGCACCGGCAAAATTAAACACATGATATGCCAGCGAGTCATTTGAAAATATTTTGAGCTGGTTAAATAAAAAAGCTGACAACAACAAAGCCATTCCAAAAAATCCTAAAAGATCAAACAAATCCATACACAGTTCCCTTCGCAGATTAAAGCATTATTGCAAATGTATCAGAGACTTTGTAAATACCTACAGCATTGTGAATCTCACACTCAAAGTTGACTATATAACACCCATCCATTTCACACAGATTACTTCGATAGTGGTGACAGTCACAGTTCCGACAACGGCTGCTATCGCCCCAGCAATTCCTACCATGGGCTCTGGATGTAGTTGAAACCCTGGACTACCCTCTTGAAAAAGCACCCAATAATTTTGCTCGCCTCTACTTTGATTCCTGGGCAGTTTCCAGTGGCAAGGATTAGACTGGTTGTGCATGGAAAACGGGGTTATAGATAACAGGCATATATCTTTCTTCGCTTAAGCGAATAGGAGGTGGGTGAGGCATGCTTGGCCATTGCTCACATCCCCATAACATCAAACCCTGAATGTCCACAATGTTAGAAATTAAATATACCTTCGATAGCAATAGGAATCAGCTCGTCTACAAATAGATTACTTTTTTTAGTGCTGTTTGTAAGACTGTTGAAAAAGGAAATATTTGAGTGAAGAAGACATTTGGAATCGGAATTGATAATGAGCAGGAATTCATTAGCGAAAAGAGGATCATACAATACATAAATTTAAAGCTGGCTGCTCTGGGACAACCCCATTTTCAGGATGGACGAACTGCCCGTTTTCTGGAGATTGCCACACCATTACTGAATAATTACAAGGAGCAATCCAGACTCCTAGCCGCACACCAATCGCCCATCATGACCAGGGTGCAGAATTTTCTCAATGCTTACCTGGATAGCGAGCCGGGAGAGCAACATACACAGCTACCGGGAAATACCTTCGTTCTCGATGCACATGGGTTGGCGAGAACACTATCTGTTCCCGCTGACTCCGATGCGTTTGAATCTGATATTGTCAAGTCATACCGGACTTCCCAGGGAGTATTGACCAATCCAAAAAATGATAAGCGAACCACCAAAGGTGTATTCCATGTCGTCGAGGGTGGCTTGGCCATTCCAAATGACAAGAAGGCGGTTCCCAGACTTGTGTTTGCTCAATTGTTGGCCGCTGCACTAGACCCACCTGATGCCCTCATGCAACTGCCTTATACAGCGAATCAGGACAATAAGGCTGAACTCTTTGTTAGCCTGCTACTGCGCCCCATTGTCGTTCCAGAGGTCAAAGGTGTGATCCCTGAGAAGTCCATGGAGATCTGTTTTATGGCTCCGGGAAGCCTAGTGAGTAACCTGGATTTTGTGGAATCCATCTTTGGGAACGCTGGAGATCCCAATCTGCCCGAGAATGACGCAGCATTGGATGCGACTTCCTGGACTGGACATACAGGTCTCGTGATCCTGGCTCCTCAGCTGATCCATCTGACAAAAAAGGAATTGGGATTACCCCACTACGAATTTGCTTCAGAACGTCAGCGTGCTGAAGGGATGTGCTGGGAACAAGAAACAGAGTGCTATAATGATGGTGGTGCGTTTAAGATCACCGCCCGTACTGCAGAAGGTGTTGTCGTAACACTGATCGCAGATAATTATTTTGGGTATTGTAAGAAAGAAGTCAAGACACAGATTGGTTTTTCAGCCAATCTTTTCGGTCTTTGCGAGGAAGAGCATGCCGGCGGGGCAATGGCCTTCCCCAGTTATGATCTGGGGCAACGGTTTCATATGTCTGAAAAGATAACTGGCAATGGTCTCAGCTTCTCCCAGATGACCGAACTTTATGAAGATATCATGGATGTAATGCCCACGGGTTATGCCATAGATAAAAATTATGATAATATCTTTTACATCCCTGAAGATACCCGCTTCAGTATTTTTGAGCAGACGGTTTTCTGGGAGTTTGAAGAACAGAGTCAATCCATCAAACTCTTGCCGGAGAAATACTACATTTATCCATCCGGCTATAAAGTGGAGATGAAAAAACGGATCAATGGTCAGCGCTGGCATCTCATGGGGACTACGGCTGAGGGAACGCTCTGCCATAAACCCTGTACGGTGTCCGGTGGAGGAAAGTCAGAGATCTCCAAATCCATCCAGGATGCTATGATCCGAGGTTCTGTCATTGTATCCGATTTACCGGCTGAATTAAAGTTGGTTGATGAGATTATGAAGAAGGATTTCACCAATCGATTTAAAAATGGACATGAATATCATGCGCCCCCACGTACCATTCTTTCCAAAAATCGTTCTCTTGGTTCTGTAATCAAATTGCTGACCCCTTCAGACGAGTATTCAGATAAATACAACACCTGGCTTGAATCGGTTCCCCAACGTATCAAGGATATCATCTACATCATTAAGCGCCGGAACCACAACGAGCGTGATAGAGGCTGGATCAAAAATCTATCTGTTGATAAGGTGAATGGCATCCCCGGCCATGAATTGAAGTACCGGAATGTGAAACTTACCAGCAACTATCTGCGCGTGGGACATGATCTGGACAAGTCCTGGCGTATTTTTCAGGTGAGACAGGATTACTACCCCGCCCAGAAGGTTCAGGTAGAGGATGATATTACTGCTTCCATCACATTGAAGGCTGATCAGTTGAGCGATCTGAATCCGGAGTATTCTAATCCCAGTGTTAAACTCCTGACCAATTGTGAATCACGATTATTTCAGCGACCAGATGATTGTGTGCTCAAAGGCTATGATAAACAGGCTGAAGCAGAGTTGTCCAGTCCCCATACATTTCTGTCAAATTTTGAACCCTTGAATCGGAAGCAGGTGCAGGAGATCAAGGAAGATACCATTGGCTTTGACCACTATACTCAACCCGTGAAGGATTTGATCAACAACTTCCTGGACAACGAATCACCTGAGTATCTTGTGGTACCTTCAGAACCAAGATTGGTAAACGGTGTACCTTCAGCCAATCCGAGATATTTGCAGATCAGACCGGATTTGGTTAATCCAATAGATCGGTACATTGCCGAGACGGGAACCCGATTTTTCAGGAAAATCCCTCTTGATAAGCCGGTTTATCTTCCCGTGAACAGTGTTTTGCCAGGTCGCCGGAATAACCCTGCTGATAAAAAGAATAATGTTCCGCCTCTGGCTGTTTACAGCCCTATCCACTATCAAGAACTACCGGAGCTTTTCATTGACTTCATTTGCAGTATTACAGGGAAGTCACCCTCTACTACTGGATTTGGGTCTGAGGGCGCTTTGACCAAGGGTCCCTTCAATAGTCTGTTGGTTGCCGCGGACCTAAACAATGCTCTACTTTCCTACATATTGGGTAGCTATGAACCCCTGACATCTGCAGCCGGTTATGTCGGTCCCAAATATAAAGTGGACCATGATGTGAGTTTGCTCATGCCAGAGCTTATTTCCCGGATGTCTGTAAATGAGCGGACACCAGCCTATCTCATTGAGAATGGGTATCTGGAAAAGGTTGAGAATATGGAGCATGCTGGTAAAACCATTGAATCCAGCCTGTTGGGATACCGTATCACTCTGAAATTTGTCAATCACTTCATGGCCAGAATTTTCAGTAGCCCCGAGGTCGTATTCACAGATGATATGCTGAGTCCTGAACTACAGGACATGGATGCATTCGCTGAATCCATGATGAATCTGACCCTGACCCAGAAACGTGTCGCTGAAGGATTGAAGACCGATGGAACTTATGATGCATTGATCCCACCACTCCGGGCTCTTATCGATATTATGATAGGGGGTGAGCATAAAGGGATGAATCGTGAACATGCAGGCATCCGGGGACTTTTCACCCGGGAGTATGTTCTCAGGAGTGACTGGTATGAGCAACGTCTAAAGCTCAAGCAGCAGCGGGATGAAGCATTCTGGCGGAAAAACATTGTATATCTCAAACAGAAACTTGATCAAAAGAATCTTGAGAAAATGGTGCAGGAACTAGACCTGAAACAGAAATTGATAATTGCTCAAGATGAATTGGACCAGGTCGTCTCGAAAAAATACTTGCAGGATCTTCAGGGAACCGTGGGTGCTGATCCGCTTCAGGTTTAGGCAATCAGTCATATTTTACATCGAAAGAAGGCCTCTATATTGAAGCCCATTTTATGTGGATTGTGTTTTTCTATCTATGATCAATATAGAGAGCAGGCACATATCAATCTTCACTACAGCGGTTAGATCATCATTCCATGGAGCCGAATGGGGAGTGTTTTCCTCACTCGGCTTTTTTTCATTTAATCTGAGTCGCATTGGAAACACGCGGTGTGATGTTGATTTTCAATCGGCATCTCACACATCCCAGAGCACTCTGACGATTCTCTTTGAAGACCCCAATTGAGGCTGTATACTAAAATCTTACCGGGGAATGAGAGGGAGTAATGATTAAAACTAAATTTGATCGCCACTCTGGCATTCTTGA
>CAZDVD010000065.1:1534-4271 GCA_964508765.1 uncultured Lentisphaeria bacterium | reverse complement strand
AAAGAGAATCTGTTCTATACCAAAGATTACTCCATATTCAAAGCCATCCTTGAACAATCTGGAGAAGGGTTTTCCCTCGTAGATCAAAGGGGAAATTATGTGGGAGTGAATAAGGCATTTTGTGAAATGACAGGGTATTCTGAAGCTGAGCTCTTATCCATGGAGATTGCCCAATTAGTCCCACGAGAAACTCGTCTAGAGTTGTTCCCTGATGTTGTGAATGAATTGTCAAGTGAGCGGCGAATAGAAATGATTAAAAAGAATGGTGAGCTTTTTCAGGTCAATGTAAAGGCCTGTCCAATCCATCATGACGGATTAACCTACTATCTTGGGTTTGTCAGAGACATTACGCCGCAGTATATGGCTGAGGGTAATTTTAAAATCAGTGAAGAAAAGTATCGGACTCTATTTGATTCTGCTCCTGATCCAATTGTGATCCACGATGGCAAAGCTATTCTGGATCTCAACCCGGCGGCCCTAGCTGCTCTATCTCTCACCGATAAAAAACAGATGATTGGTCAAGATCCCTTTAGTCAAGTTCATCCAGATGACCTGGAAAAAGCCATGCAACGCTTGAATCAATTAATTGAGGGTCGCCATCCTTTAAAACCTGAAGAATTCCGTCTGGTTTTACATAACAATGAAGAACGAGTCGTCCTGGCGTCACCTGTCCCTGTCAAGTTCGATGATAAGCAGGCCTTTATGGTTAATTATCATGATATCACCGAACGAAAAATTACCAGTGAAGAGCTGCTCAAGGCCAAGGAATTTGCTGAAAATCTTATGGAAACAGCCAATACTATGGTGGTCGCTTTTGATGCTGATGCACTTATTACAAACTTTAATAAATTTGCAGAGGAGTTAACTGGATATGATAAGACTGAAGTTATAGGGAAAAATTGGTTTCAATTATTTCTACCAGAAAGAGATAGGGCAAGATTTCCACTCCTTTTTTCTGAAGTCCTCAAACAGATGCCTGAAGCATCACATAATGAGAATTACATCTGCACTAAAAGTGGTGAGGAACGCTTAATAAGCTGGAGCAACAATGTCATGCTTTCCCAGACCGGAGAAGCTCGTGGTGTGTTGAGTATCGGTTTGGACATTACTGAGAGAAAGCTGGCTGAGGAAGCTTTGAGGATGAGTGAGGAACATTACCGCAATGTTGTTCAGGATCAAACTGAATATATCATGCGGTACTTACCCGATGGGTCAATTACCTTTGTAAATGATAGCTACTGTCGTGCCTTCAATATCAATCCTGAACAAGCCATTGGCCAAAATATTATTCGTAAAAATCTTGATACTGAGGTTGAGAGGATAGCCAGAAAGATTGAAGCACTTAGTACGGAAAATCCAATTTTCGTAGATGAGCATGTTTCAGTCACTCCAGGTGGGGAGAATGTCTGGCATCTCTGGATTGATAGAGGTATTTTTGATGAGAATGGCGTTTTAAAGGAAATTCAGGCAGTAGGACGGGATATCACTGAACGTAAACTCATGGAGGAATCGCTCCACGCCAGTACGGGCAAGCTTGAGGAGGCTCTCGTTGAGGCGCATACGGCAAACCGCGTCAAAGATCAATTTATCGCAAACATCTCTCATGAAATTCGAACTCCCCTCAATAGTATCCTTGGTTTTTCCGACATATTTAATCAAAGATATAATGAATTTCTTGGTAAGAATGATGAGAAGATTTTTGACTATATCAATAGTGCCAGCACACGGCTTATGCGAACGGTTGACTCTATGCTCAATATCTCTCAAATAGAGGCAGGCAGCATTAAAATATTTCCAAGAACTATTGATTTGGTTTCGATAGCCACCTCAGTTGTAGAAGAATCACGGCAAACTGCCGAGGAAAAGGGTCTGGATATTCTCCTTAGGACTGATCTGGAAAAGGCCGAAGTTTACGCTGATGAATATTGTATTCACCAAGCAGTGATGAACCTGGTAGAGAATGCCTCAAAATTTACGTTTGAGGGGAGCATCGGGATCGAGATAGTTGATTACGGCAATCAAATTTTGCTCTCAGTAATTGATTCAGGCATAGGGATATCTGAAGAATACATAAATCGAATTTATGAGCCCTATACTCAGGAGAGTGAAGGATTTACAAAAAATTTTCAGGGAATTGGTCTTGGTATGGCTTTGACCAAACACTATGTAGATTTAAACAATGTTGATATCAAAATAAAAAGTGAGGCAGGCTCTGGAACCACCTTTACCCTCATTTTTCCACAGGGTCGAGAGAATAACTATGTTGAATAAGAGAATGAAAATACTCATTGTTGAGGACGATATTTCGTCGCAACAATATTATAGGTTCATATTCAGAGATAAACATGAAATCAAGATAGTATCAACCATCACCGAGGCTAAACGGACGCTTGAAGAGGATGACTATGAAATCGCACTCATCGATTTCTCTTTGCCAGGTGGTGAAAATGGTCTTGATTTAATTAAGTATTTAACTCAGGAGTATCCAGGTAAACCAGTAGCAATTGCCCTCACAGCACATGTTTTTCCGCAACATAAAGAGGAAGCCCTTGAAGCAGGAGCTGCTGAGTTCCTCACGAAGCCTATCATGAGTAAAGTTTTACTAGATGTGATTGCAAAATATGACTCGACTTTTCTTGAGAAGGTGATCGGCTAAGGTTACGGGCCTCTTCAGTTGATCTCCACAACTCATCCCCGCCTTAAAACTGTTCAATCATTACCACCCATTCAATATCAA
>CAZDVD010000065.1:0-1434 GCA_964508765.1 uncultured Lentisphaeria bacterium | reverse complement strand
AAAAAGGCATTTTGATGATACCCTTGAGTTTCTTCCTGGCGCTTTGATTGAATTTAATATTTCAAGAATGGCCATTACCTATATGAATAGGATGGCATGCTTTCTTTTTGGTTATAATTCCACAGAAGTTGAAGCCGGTATACCTGTCGAGGATATCTTTCTGAATGAGAATGAATTCATTCGTGCCAGAAAAGTTGTGGAAGCATACGCACCAGTGAGTCATGAGAAGCGAACCCCCTATGAGAGAAATGATAAAAAAGAGCTACATAATTTTAATCTGAGAAGAAAAGATGGTAGCGGTTTTTGCGGGGGCTGTCAGGCCTCTTTCATGCTGGATACCAATCACATTCCAACGGGTATCCGTATCCATATCCGGGACCTTACTGAACAGCAGAAGACAGAAGCAGCACTCCAGGCAAGTGAAGAAAAATATCGAACATTGGTGGAGTATTCCTCCGATTTGATATTCCTGGTCGACAAAAAAGGAATAGTTCTTTCCGTGAATAAAGCAGCTGCCCATTCAGTAGGTGGCAAACCTGAAGAGATTCAGGGAAAATATATTTCACAAATATTCAAACCAGAAGCTGTGGGAGCATATAAAGCAAGTCTTGCTGAAGTTCTTATGTCAGGCAATAGTACAAATTATGAGTCAAGACTGCGAGTTGGTGGCCATACAATTTGGATCGATACATCCCTGAATCCAGTAAGAGATAATCAAGGTAGAATAACTGCTGTCTTAGGTGTCAGCAGGGATATTACTGAGCGAAAACTTGCTGAAATCAAAATCGGTGAATCTGATAGCCTACGGGAACTGCTCCTAGATGTGATTACCCATGATCTTAAGTCCCCAGCCAGCGTTATTTACGGCCTATCAGATATGGCTCGTGAGTATTTACCTGATGATGAAGTGATTGAGAGCATTTTTTTGAGCAGTGAGCGCTTGTTAGGGGTGTTGGAAAATACATCGTTATTGAGTCGGGCTGTCTTCGGAGAAAAAATTCCGAAAACATCGTTGGTACTGGGTAAACTGTTACAGGAAATAGGCAATGAATTCACATCTCAGCTTGAAAATGCAGGGATGGTCCTGGAAATGCGTGTACCTGCGGAAATAAAAATAAAAGCGAATCCATTGATCACAGAGGCTTTTAAGAATTATATCAGTAATGCAATAAAATATGCGCGAGAGGGCAAAAAAATACTCATTGAGGCCATTGAAGAGAATGGATCCGTCATGGTGGGTGTCAAAGATTTTGGGCGAACGATTCCACCTGAAAAGCGCAACTATATCTTTGAGCGTGGTTCTCAGCTTTCAAGCGGCAAAAAAAGTGGCAGGGGTCTCGGTCTTGCCATCGTGAAACGTATTGCCCAGGCTCATGATGGTGATGTTGGGGTTGAAGCCAACGAACCGACTGGGAATATTTTTTACCTGCGCCT
>CAZDVD010000064.1:0-9988 GCA_964508765.1 uncultured Lentisphaeria bacterium | reverse complement strand
ATGGCTGAGGCTGGCAAGCTGGTCCTGGCAGGTCCATTTTTTGGCAATGATGACTTACGAGGTTTGTATTTCTTTAATGTGGAAACCATTGAAGAGGCTGAGGCGTTGACAAAGACAGATCCTGCCATACAAGCCGGCAGTCTGGTATTGGAATTAAAGGAGTGGTATGGATCAGCCGCTCTCATGGCGGTAAATGATATCCATAATTCTATCGCCAAGGTGGATATTTAAGTCAAGAAACACTTTTTCAAGGAGCTCCTCATGTTCAGGTTTATCAAAGTCCTACCCGTTGTACTACTGATTACATCAGTTTCCCATGCTCAAACCCAACTGACTGTGTACAACCACGGTCAAGCGCTGGTCAAAGAACAATTCTCCCGTCAAATTCAGGGAGGTGTTTCAGAGATTGAAATTGAGAGAGTCGCTGAAACCCTGAATCCCTCCTCAGTTAAGCTGAGCTCAGACAAAGATATTCAAGTTCTAGAGCAGAATTATCGTTACGATCTGGTCGATCAGAATAAGCTCCTCAAAAAATATCTCGAAGCTGATGTGACAGTCATCCTGGAAAATGAGAACAAGATAAGTGGCAAGTTGCTTAGCTATGACAATAGCACCCTGGTGTTAAAAAGTCGCACGGGTACCGATATTATTCAACGTCAGTTCGTAGGAACCATCAAATGTCCCACCCCTACGGAAAGACTGTATGTCCGCCCCACCCTGGCCTGGACATTAAATGCTGCAAAAGCGGGCAAGGTCAATTTCGACCTGTCTTATCTCACTGGAGGCATCTCCTGGAGATCTGAATATGTGGCTGTTATCAACGATGATGAAAGTGAGCTGGATTTAAGCTCCTGGATCAACCTGAATAATCAGTCTGGTAAAGACTACGAGCAGGCCAAGCTCAAGCTGGTTGCCGGAGATTTACATCGTGCCAGGTCTCCTCAAGCGATGGATTCCCGGAGAGAAAAGACCTACGCACTCGCCATGCGAGCGATGCCGGTTGTAGAGGAACGTGAGTTCTTTGAATACCATCTCTATGATATTGCTTTTCCCGTATCGGTTCACAACCGGGAAGAAAAACAAATCCAGTGGCTCAACCCCACTCTGGTAAAAGCCCAAAAACGCTACATCTATGAGGGAACTCGTGATCAATTCACAAACATTCCCATCAAAATCATGTTCACAAATGATAAAAAAACTGGTGCTGGTGTTGCCTTGCCTGCGGGTATTGTTCGATTATTCAAGAAAGATACCGATGGTGCCCTTAAACTTATTGGTGAAGACAACCTGAAGCATACCTCCCGGGATGACCTAGTTACTCTAGAAGTAGGGGAAGCTTTTGACGTCAAGGGCAAACGTGAGATTCTGAATCGACGTTCAAAGACCGACCGCTATCATGAAGAGGATATCCGCATCACTCTGGCTAATCGGAAAGATGAAGCCGTTGAAGTGGAAGTCATTCAAACAGTCGCTTACCGCAACTGGAAGGTTCAAAACGCTTCTCAACCTTTTGCCAAAGTTGATGCCTCCAGGGTGAAATTCACCGTTCCTGTTCCTGCGAACAAAGAGGTTGAGCTTACCTATACATCAAGGGTTAATCTGAAATAGCGGAAATTTTTTGTCAGTCTTCACGATCCCGAGCTTGTGTCATCCCGAGCGGAATCGAGGGACGAGGGAGAAGCTATCTCCAGTCTACACCCTTTCGGGCTACGCCTGGCAGGCTCAAAACAACCAAAGTTGGCCAAATTAGCTATGGACTTTTCTATGGCCATAAAGTCGGAGATTATCAGCCTACGCTAAAGCTTCGGCTTGACAGGCAGGGGCCGGCTCATCACCTTCATCAGTAATATAATCTTACCTGCTTCCCGCAATTAATAGCTTAAGCATTAGCTACTCCCTATGCTCCATAGTAACAATATTTTAATGAATCCAAGATTTATAGACCGGATTGGGGAAAATGACCTCTACTGGTCTTATTTTTGCCATTGGTAACAGACATGGAACGTAACACGTATATCCCAACATTATTCTCGCTGGTGAGCCCAAAATTATCCATGAGGAGACAATCAATACATGTCTGATTCAGCCCAGCTTCGCACTTTTCGTCGCGGTATCCACCCCGATGAGTACAAAAACCTGACCTGTCACCTGCCCTCCCAAACCCTGCCGCTTCCTGATGAGGTGTTCATTGCCCTCCAACAGCATATTGGCGCCCCTTGTGAAGCACTGGTTGCCAAGGGTGACAAGGTGAAAACCGGTCAAAAGATAGCTGATTCCGCTGCCTTTGTCTCCAGTCCCATTCATGCTTCAATTACGGGAACTGTGGCAGCCGTGACATCTTTCCCCCACCCCCTCGGTGCAAAAGTACCCATGATTCACATTAAACGAGATGGTGATGAGGATGATTGGGAGCTACTGGATACCCCTGAACACTGGGAAGCAGCCCCAAAAGAAGTCCTGGCCAAACTGGTGCGCGAGGGTGGTATCGTCGGTCTGGGTGGTGCAGCCTTTCCAACCCATGTGAAAATGTCCCCCCCTGCCGATAAACCCATCGATCACTTTATTTTGAATGGTTGTGAGTGCGAACCTTTCCTCACCTGTGATCATCGCAATATGCTTGAAGATACTGATCGTATTCTCAAGGGTATGGCCATCATGATGAAAATCCTGGGCATTGAAAATGGCATTGTGGGTATTGAAGATAACAAAGCAGATGCCATCGCTGCCATGGAAGCCCGGGTCACAGCACTCAAACTCAATTTTAAAGTTCAGCCCCTGAAGGTCAAGTACCCCCAGGGCGCAGAAAAGATGCTCATCGATGCGGCTCTGGGACGCAAGGTTCCTGCAGGTGGACTCCCCATGGATGTGGGCGTGGTGGTAAACAATATTGCAACCGCTCTCGCTGTTTATGAAGCCGTGGTGGATGGGAAACCTCTCATTCAACGCATGCTCACTGTGACAGGAGATGCTGTACAAAAACCCGGCAATATCAATGCTCGTGTCGGAACCCCTTTTCAAGATTGCGTTGACGCCTGCGGTGGTCTCAAAGATGACACGGCTCAAGTGTTTATGGGTGGCCCCATGATGGGGCTGGTTCAGTATGACCTCCATGTGCCCACACTTAAGGCAACCTCGGGAATTGTTTGTATGCAGGCATCCCAGATAAAAAACACCCGTCATTACCCCTGTATCCAATGTGGTTCCTGTGTCAGTGTTTGTCCCATGAATCTGGTACCCACCCGCATTTCGCGACTAGCAGAAACCGGCAAATATGAAGACTGCAAGGAATGGGGTATTTTCAACTGCATCGAATGTGGTTCCTGCGCCTTTGTCTGCCCATCTGGAATCCCTCTGGTTCAATGGATCCGTGTGGGCAAAGTCAAAGCCACTGAACAACAACAAAAACTAAAAGCCCAGGTCTAGTGGAGTTCCTATGACTGAAGAAAATCTATCTCAAGCCCAGCCTGAACAGCCCGAAAAACCTATTAAGCCGGTGAAGCCGAAAAAGGATCCAAGGGCCAAGCTATATAAACCTGAGACACCCCTGATCCTGTCGTCATCACCTCATTTTCATTCTCCCAACACCGTTCCCAAGATTATGTGGAATGTGATCTTTGCCCTGGTTCCTACTACCATCATGGCACTCTATTACTTCCATTGGTCTGGTGTGGGCCTTATTCTGAGTTCTGTCATTGCCGCTTTGGCTTCAGAAATGATTGTCAACAGGATCAAAGGTGAATCCTTTACCGTTGGCGATGGCTCTGCTGCTATTACAGGTTTGCTGCTGGCACTTACTCTGCCGCCAACCTTTTCAATGGGTGGAGCAGCCCTAGGTTCTGTTTTTGCCATTATTGTAGGGAAACACGTTTTTGGTGGACTGGGTTATAACGTCTTTAACCCGGCCCTACTGGGTCGCGCCTTTCTACAGGCCAGTTTTCCAGTACCCATGACCACCTGGGCCTGGCCACTCACTGCCAAATACGCCGAAGTGGACGGGATCACCGCAGCGACCCCCCTGGGTCTATTCAAATTTGAGCATGTCAATTCAGCGTTGCACGGACTCATCTATGGAAACATTGGTGGATCTCTGGGTGAAACCTCAGCCATTGCTATTCTGGTTGGTGGTATCTACTTGCTAATCAGAAAATATGCGGACTGGCGCATTCCCGTGAGCTTTCTACTCTCAGTCTTTGTGGTGAGCGGCATCTTCTGGCTGATCTCACCTGATGTTTACCCATCACCTGTTTTTCATCTGTTTAGTGGCGGCCTGATGCTGGGCGCCTTTTTTATGGCAACGGATATGGTCAGCTCTCCAATTACTTCAAAAGGATCATGGATCTTCGGAGTGGGGTGTGGTTTTGTCCTGGTCATTATTCGCCTTTTTGGTGGTCTACCAGAAGGCGTCATGTATTCCATCCTGTTAATGAATGCCTTTACGCCACTTATCAACCGGTATACACGACCTGATTTCTTTGGGGAGGTGCGCGCATGAGCAAGCTACCCTTATCTGCACGGATGATCCTGGTTCTGACCCTGATCACTGTTCTTTCAGGTGGTATTCTGGCAGCCTGGGACTCCTATACCAAGCCCAAGGTTGAGTTCCATCGTCTGGAAGCCCTCAAAGCAGCCATTGCTGAAGTGCTGCCTGCCCACGATAAATATGAAACCAGGGGATCCTCAGTTGGAAATCTCTACCTTGCCTCTAGGGCTGACTCTGACGATCTCATCGGAGTGGCATTTATGGCTGTGGGAAGTGGTTTTCAGGGAGAACTGCGTATCATGGTCGGCCTGACACCGGATCTTTCGAAAATTACCGGTATTAAGGTTCTGGAACAAATCGAAACGCCTGGATTGGGCACCAAAATCGTGGTTGATCCTTCCAATAAGCAGGATCCCTACTGGTTTCCGGTTCAATTCAAGGGGGTACACACCTCACCAGATATGGTGGTAATTAAAAATGCCAAGCCAACCCACAAGCATGAGGTACAGGGAATCACCGGAGCCACCATCTCATCGCAGGCAGTAACCCGAATTCTTAACGAAACCATTGTCGGCGTCAAAACCGCCATGACCAAACATGGAGGGCTTGAATCATGAGTGCCACCACAAGCCTGAAGTTCGAATTTGTTAAAGGTCTCTGGAAAGAAAACCCCGTCATGGCAAGCCTGCTGGGCTTATGTCCCACGCTGGCTGTGACCAACGCCGCCGTGAATGGTCTCGCCATGGGCCTGGCAACCACCTTTGTATTACTCACCTCCAGCCTGATCATTTCAGCCTTGAGAAACTTTATTCCCCACCAGGTCCGCATCGCTGGATACATCGTCATTATTGCTACCTTTGTGACTGTGGCCGATCGCTTTCTGGCTGCATTTTTTCCTGACATCAGCGCCACCTTGGGGCCCTATATACCACTCATTGTGGTGAATTGTGTGATCCTGGGGCGTCAGGAAGCCTTTTCCTCACGGAATGGAATTGGGCGCTCCATGCTGGACAGTCTGGGCATGGGAATTGGGTTTATAGCCGTCCTGGTCACCCTGGGTAGCATTCGTGAGATTCTGGGTTCCGGTAGTATTTTCGGCTTCAGTGTCATGGGCGACTGGTTCACACCGTGGATGGTCATGATCCTTCCGCCAGGGGCGTTTCTCACCCTGGGTATTTTGATTGCTCTGGCCAACTGGTACAATGACCCGTCGCGATCTAAAGACAAGGGGGTTGTATCATGAGTCTATTCCTACTTTTCTTCTCTGCCGCTATCGTCAACAATTTCGTCCTCTCCTATTTTCTGGGTATCTGCCCCTTTGTAGGTGTATCAAAGAAACTTACCTCTGCTGTGTCCATGGGTCTGGCTGTAACCTTTGTTATGCTGATCACCGCCGTAGTAACCTGGCTCATCTATCATTTGATATTAGTGCCTTTTGATGTGGTCATCCTCCAGTATGTCAGTTTTATTCTGGTCATCGCATCACTTGTTCAGCTGGTAGAGATGTTCATTCGCAAGGTAAGTAAGCCACTTTATGATGCTCTCGGCATCTTTCTGCCCCTGATCACCACAAACTGCGCTATCCTGGGTCTCGCTCTCTTCTCTATACTGAGGGATTACAGCTTTATAGAAAGTGTTGTTTTTGGATTGGGTGCCGGTGCTGGTTTTACCCTGGCTCTGGTCATCATGGCTGGGATTCGGGAATCGCTTGAACTGGCTCCCATCCCAAAATACTTTCAAGGCGCAGCGATCACGATGATCGTTGCTGGCAGTCTGGCCCTGGCCTTTATGGGCTTTGCAGGGATGATTTAGGAAATGCGTATTTTTGTCACAAAGAATTTTCAGAATTGTCATGCTGAGCTCCGTCGAAGTATGATGATATCAAGCTCACCCTTCGTCCTTCGACAAGCTCAGGATGACACTCAGGGTGACGAAAAGGATATAATATTATGGATCTAGCATCAATCGGTATATCAATGGTTAGCATGGGTGGTATGGGAGCTTTGTTTGCTGCCGGTCTGGCTGTGGCCAATAAAAAGCTGCACGTAGAAGAAGACCCCAGAATTGCTCTCGTTCTGGATAATCTCCCTGGAGCCAATTGTGGTGGATGTGGCTTGCCAGGCTGCGGAAGTTTTGCTGAAAGTCTTGTACACGGTGAGGTCGAAATCAGCGGCTGTCCCGTTTGTAATGATGATGCCCGCGAAGCCATTGCTAGCGTCATGGGCATTGAGGCTGCCAAGGGCGAAAAAATTATTGCCCGGGTTATGTGCCAGGGTGGCCATTATGAAAGTGCCCGAAAAGGTGAATATCTGGGGATCAAAAACTGTACTGCTGCCCATATCAGTGGTGGTGGCGACAAACTCTGTTTGTATGGATGTCTGGGATATGGCGAATGTGTCGACTCCTGCCCCTTTGATGCCATGAAGATGAGCGAAAACGGTCTGCCCGTTATTGATGAAGACAAATGTACGGGATGCGGAAACTGCGTTGATGCATGCCCCAGAGATATTATTGAACTCCATCCAGAATCTGATACTATTTTTGTAGCCTGCCGCAACACAGACTCACCGAAGGATTCCCGGAAAGTTTGTATCAGAGCTTGCGTGGGTTGTGGTCTCTGTGTCCGGGGCGTCGAAGAAGGTCTTATGACCATGGAGAACAACCTGGCTCGTATTGATTATCATCTGTATGGACAGGGGAAAGAGCTGCCCACCGAAAAATGCGCCACCAACGCCTTGATTATGATAAAGACTGTTCCTCAAGAGAAGGTACTTAGCACCTGATGTTGTATCATGGTGAGACAGGGTTCATTCAGTCGGCTGATGGAACAGAGGTTACCATCCTGTTCACCACGGTGGATACCTGTGACACCTGTGGTTTAAAGGTGATCTGCGCACCAGGAAAACAAACGGAACGCCTATTGACACTGCCCCATTCTGGCGAATTTCAAATTGGTCAGAAAGTGCAAATTGAAGAACGCTCAAATCTGGAGCTGCATCTTGCACTGATTCAGTTTGGACTCCCCATGCTGGCCTTTCTAATCGGTCTGTTTATTGGCTACATCTTACCGTTTCAGAACTTCTTACCCCGAGAACTCTCTGCTTTTTTCTTGGCCTGTGTAGGGCTAGCCTTAAGCTTTTTTGCTGCTCGACGTCTCGTGCAAAAAATTGCTGATATTGTCCCTGAGAAATACTTGAGGATTGTTCCCCTTGCCTAGAGGGTTAAAACCTACCCTCATCATCTACCTACTACTCAGTGCGAGCTTCTTGTTCTCGCAAACGCGTGAAAGAACCGAGCACTAGCAAAAGAGGAACCAACTATTCAATGCAGAAATGGATAGTCTTGGTCAGGTAGACAACGTCTTTCTGGGAAACTCCATTACAGAAGGTTTTGATCTTGAAATTTATTTCCCAGGCTATGAAATTGCGAATCGAGGCATTGTAGGTGATCATCTCGATGGGCTCGTTGAGCGTCTGGACAATTCTGTCCTGAGTTTAAAACCCCAGAAGTTATTCCTCATGATTGGTATCAATGATATTGGCGATAGACGCAGTGATGAATACTTAAAGGAGATGTTTGTCACCTTGATAGACACGCTCATCATCAGCCTGCCTGAAACTGAAATCTATCTCCACTCTATGCTCCCAACTTCTCCCCGCTGGAAAAACTGTCCGCCCCAATAAATCAAACAGATAAATGGATTTCTTGCCCTGCTGGCTCTAGAGAAGGATTTGATCTATGTAAATCTGTATCCCCATTTTTTAGGAGATATGGAACGTATCAATCCAGATTTAGCCCGTGATAGATTACACCCCAATCAAGCGGGTTATGAGATCTGGGCGGAAAAGATTAAACATTATTTAGAATAATTAATGTCCAGATACCGATGGTTGAGCTGGTTGAAAAAGAATACTGATTTCATGGTGAACCCCCTCATCGAAAAATGATCTGCCTACCAGCCCCCAGAGGCACCACCGCCTCCACCAAAACCACCACCCCCGGAAAAGCCGCCACCCCCGGAAAAGCCTCCTCCGCCTCCACCACCCCTCATGGATGATCCCAGCATGGAACCGAGGAAAAATCCTCCCAAACCGCCCATACGTCCGCGACCGAGCAGCAAAAAGATGACTAAGGGAAAGATAATACCGAGAGGACTGCTGCTTTTCTTGCCTCCACTGCTCCGCCTGGAGCCTGTCCCTGTGTATTCACCTGTAGTGGCTTGTATAATGCCCTGCAAACCGCCTACAATGCCCTCATACCAGCGTCCTTCTTTGAAATAGGGTGTTATCTCGTTACGGATGATTTTTCCTGCTGTGATGTCAGGGAGGGCGCCTTCCAGTCCGTAACCAACTTCGATACGGATTTTACGTTCCTTTTTAAAAATGCTCAAAAGGATACCGTTGTCTTTGCCGCTCTGACCCAGATTCCAGGTAGAGAACATGCGTTCCGAGACATCCTCCAGACTTTCACCTTCTAAAGAAAGAAATGTTGCAACGATAATCTGGTTGGACGATTCATTCTCATAATTACGGAGAGCCTGTTCCAGTTGACGTTCCTGTGTGGATGAAAGCAGGTCACCCCAGTCATTCACCTGTTTGTTGATGCTCCCAGGGAAAATGCCATCGGCGAGGAGGGTTGTGGTGATTAAAAAAAGTAGGGTTAATCGAGTAATACTTTTTGTCATATGATGATTTCTTTATCTCGGGGTTGTTGGGGCGGAGCATGCTCCGCCCTTACATGTCTTGATGTTATTAACTGCTTTTTTAGAATTCTACTTTTGGGGCTTTTTCTGATCCAGCCTCAGCTTCAAAGTAAGCTTTGCGATCAAAGCCGAACATACCGGCATAGATGGATCCCGGGAAGCGCCTGATAATGGTATTGTAACCCTGGGCAACTTTGTTAAAGCGATTGCGTTCAACCGCTATCCTATTCTCAGTGCCTTCCAACTGAGTCTGGAGATCCAGGAAGTTCTGATTTGCCTTTAATTCAGGATAGCGCTCAACCACAACCATGAGCTTGCTCAATGCGCCAGATAGCTGACCTTGTGATTGTTGGAAATTCTGCATAGCCTGTGGGTTATTGGTGATGCCTTCAAGATTCACATTGCTGACCTTGGAGCGGGCTTCTGCCACAGCAGTAAAGGTCTCCTTCTCAAATTCGGCAACGCCCTTTACTGTGGCAACCAGATTTGGGATGAGATCAGCTCGACGCTGGTAGACATTTTCTACCTGGGCCCAGGATGCATCAACCCCTTCTTCCAGGGTAACCATCGCATTGTATTTGCCAACAGCACTGGAAATCATGAAGAAAATCACGACGACAATTGCTATCAGTATGATAGTGCTTTTTTTCACATTCAACTCCTTGTGGAAATGTTTTTAGGCGAGTATGTATTTCGTTTCATTTTTTTAGTGATATCCACACCAGTTCGATCTATCCCAATTGATCTTGCCTTTGTAGATATCCCCAGAATATATGATGAAATCAGGGGTTTGTTCCTTGAAAACG
>CAZDVD010000063.1:0-10349 GCA_964508765.1 uncultured Lentisphaeria bacterium | reverse complement strand
TTTGATCCATCTGGTGCTTCAAAGGGACTGGCAGAACTTTTCCAAACTGAGGTCAATCCAGATTTATCATCAAGGACATTCACAAAAACAGCTGCGGAGTGAGCACTTCCAAAATTCAATTTGAGTTTCGCGGAAATGTTGAGGGCTTCTTCCCAGTTCAATTCCATGAATCCATCATCACTGCGTTTTTGAATCCGGATCCAGGCCGCATGATTTCCAATGCTCCGTGAATGGGATATCTCTGTATTGTAGAGCAATCCCCGAGAGTCACGCCAACGCCATTCATCAACACGGGGATGACTATAAACACCCACTTTGGTCGAAATACGGGTTTCTGGCTTATGGGGCGCATTCCGTGTAATAATATTTACGACCCCACCCATCGCGCTGGAACCATACATGGCAGAACCACCTGATTTGACAATCTCTACTCGATCAACTTCTGAAGTAGGAATCGTCGCCCAGGTCACATTGCCAGCTGCACTACCCAGCATGGGAATGCCATCAAGCAGGAGCAACGAGCGGGTGCCGGCACCCATAGTATAGCCTGAAGTACCCCGGATATTTAATTGCCCTTTAATGGTAGAAACACCTGATTCATAGGATAGGATATCCACCATATTGACAACTGCCTTTGCCTGGATTTCCCTTGGACCAATGGTTGCGACTGAGAATGGGGATTCAAGAATATCCTGAGCTTTGCGACTTGAAGTGACCACCACCTGAGGAGAGGCCAGGACATTAGATTTTAACTGAACTGATAATTGAACAGGAATATTCAGTGCAACGGCCACATTTCTCTCATTATATGGTGCATAACCCATCATGGAAAATGAGAGCGTATATTCACCAGGGTTCAATCCGCTGAGTTGGTAAAATCCATCAAGATCACTGGTGGTCCCAAAGGAGCTTCCCTGAATCTGAATATTTACGCCGGGGAGTCCTGCGCCGGTCTTGGCATCCTCCACACGACCTGATATCGTCGGAGATTGTGGAAACCCAACACCCAGTAACAGAAAGCACAGGATAACAATAATTAAACTAAATCGGGAAATTCCCACATTACTATAAGATGTATTTTTCATGAAGTTTTTTAATATAAACCCGTTGCCAAAGTCAGGCAATGATGGTTTCAAGAAAAAAGCAGGTTACAGTCCGTCCCCGACTATGTCCCTCAACAACCTTGGCGCTTCCAGTGAAAAATCACAAAACCCTAAAAAATGAATCTCAAAAAATCCGAATGATCCAATAATATTGAATTTTTTGTAGCTCTAATCTGTGAAAATCAGAATTCTGAGTCAAAAAATTACTTGACTTGTCATAATGAACCATCGTTCATTTAACGATACTTAACTTTTAGCAAATATTTATATTAGATACCTTTATTAAATACACATCTTGATCAATATATTATAGAACCTATTATGCAGTTTCCCCTATATAGTCTCATTCTATTTTATTTTATGTTTATCAACTAATTCTTATTCTGAAATGTGTTTTTAACTGTTCTGGCATAAATATTGTGATAATGTTCGTCAATGAAACGATTAAAAATATATAATCGGAAAAGCTATGTCTGAGAAAAAAGATTCATCAGGAAATCGCTGGCAACGTCATGTCTGGGAGCCCCACAGTTACAACAATCGCGAACGGTTGAACACAGGAGAGTTCCTACAATCATTTTGCCCACATTGTGGAGAAGAATTGACCCACGATAACAAGCTGTCGTTGGCGGTTCAAAATACTGCTGGAGAAATAGGTATTCTCGACCTCAGCCCCTTTTTGAACAATTTCAGCCGCGAGACAAATATTGATCTCCCTGAGGGTGATTTGATGAAGGATGTTATTTGTCCACATTGTCAAAAATCGCTCATTATTGAGGGGAAAACCTGCGAGCATGGTGATTCCCGAGTTGCAGGATTTATTGTCGGTGTCGGTAATACCCGAGTATCCTTTTTTATCTGTACCAAGATTGGTTGTCACTGGCATGCTATGGCAGCGGATGACAATACACGCATCATGCTGGAGGATAGTGATGAATGGTAAAGGCAGGCTGAAATTCAACTCCATCAGTTTGATACTGCTGGTCCTCCTTGCCAGCATCCTAGCCCTAGCAGGTTATCGCCATGAACCGCAGGTTAATTCTACCAAGCGCTTCTTTTTCCCCAACTCAGGCGGACCCGTTCTATTCAACCATGAAAAACATTCAGATCAGGCTGAAGGCTGTGAGAACTGCCACCACCATCTGTACAGCGCAGAGCTTTACGCTGAATGTGTTGAATGCCATGATGATGACATGATTGCAGATGACTTTACCCATGCTGAGCTCCGTGAAGTTGAGGACCACGAATGCGGTTATTGTCATGAAATCCACAACGAACGTGAGCCACAGAGCTGTCGTCAATGCCATACACCAACTCCTCATGAACCCGTCATTGAAAATGCCTGTATCAATTGCCACGATTTCGAAAGAGGTGATGAAGATTGGGACGAGGCGAATATCCCCCATGAAGAGATGTTGGAATTGCATGAGAACGATTGCTCCAATTGCCACCAGGTACAGACAATCAGTTCGGCATATCACTCCCAGTGTGTCAACTGTCATGATTATGAAAGTGCCAAAATTTTCGGAAAAGTTGCAACTGAATGGGATTGTCAAAGCTGCCACCTCAAATAAAGGCTAACCGACAGGAAGAATTTTGTAAATGTATTTAAAGTCACTTACGCAACTGCTCAACAAACCACCTTCGGTAAGACTGACTAGTGATGAAATACTTGATATCCCAGAACCAGACTACGTCGTGCTTCCTATGGATTACACACAGCGAGAACTGTATTCCTGGGCGGTAAAGATCGGAGATCAGGTACATCAGAATCAGATCATCGCTAAAAATAGTATGGGGGTTTGTCTACATACTCCAATTAGTGGGACCGTCTTTGATATGAAGCCTATCTGGTCTGAAAGTGGGAATCATATCCCGGCTGTGTGTATCACCCGGGGTGATGGAAACCCTGTTTCAACAGATGAAATTTTCGAGCAATATGGCATCAGCCAACCAGATGCTTCAGTTGATGATCAGTTAAAGGCAATGGGAATTCATCCTCCCTGGTTGCCCCTATCTACCTCTGCGGTTTCTGGAGAACACACCCCCGAGGCAATTAAACACCTGGTTGTTGTGGGCTATGATGAAGAGCCGGAAATCAACATTCAGTATAATTTACTAATCCAGAAGCTTGATCGGGTGCTGCAGGGATTCAGTTTCCTGAAAACGTTCATGCCAAATGCTTCTCAAATTCTTTTAGCTGACAAACAAACTTGTGGGCAGATAAATAGTCAAGTGCCAGCGGATGTCCAGTTGGAATCAATTTCCCCTAAATATTCTGCGAGATTGCTGGCTGTTAACATTCCAAAGCTGACACACATCAAGTTTGATCATAACCGCGACTATGCGCTTCAGGATACGGTAGTTATTTCAATTGAACGCCTGCTGGTTTTGATGGCCGCTATCGAAGAGAATCAACCATTTACCACCAAATATCTGTCTGTTAGCAACAAGGTTCCGTCAAAACATAAACTCGTACGGATCCATCATGGTACTTCAATCAGGTCAGTCTTGGAGTTCACAGGATTCTCAAAGCATCATCCTGAAAGCATTATTGCCGGTGGTCCGATGATGGGAGTTGCACAATTCAACAACTTGACTCCCCTCACCCGGTCATGTGATGGTATTCATCTCATCGGTAAAGGAGATATATCAAGTGGTTCTGGAGACAACTGTACGAATTGTGGAGCCTGTACTCGAATCTGCCCCGTAAATCTCCAGGTTCACCTCATCGGGCGGTATGTAGAGTTTGAAGATTTCACTGCTGCCATGGGATTTCATCCCGAGCATTGTATCGAGTGTGGCCTGTGTTCCTACGTGTGCCCCGCTCAACGCCCACTAATCCAGTTAATTAAACTCGCTAATCAATATGGTAATCAGAAAAATGAACACATACAACAGACTCAATGTAGCATCGAGTCCCCACTGGAAGAGTGGGACCAGCATTGCTCGCCTGCAACAGCTGTGGCTGATAGCCCTGCTGCCAATCATTAGCGCCAGTGTTTACCGCTTTGGGTATGATGCCCTAAAGATTTACGCCCTTTGCATAGCAACTTCAGTTGTCGCTGATGCAGGAATAAATCTGATCATTAAAAGTAAGGACTCCGTCTCGAATTGGAGTAGTGTACCATTGGCTGTTCTACTGGCTGTGATGCTTCCCATCGGTGTTCCGTGGTGGCTGGTTGTTACCGGTTGTTTTATCATGATTTTCATTGGTAAAAAGCTTTTTGGTGGAATCGGGGCCTATCCTGTCCATCCAGTTATGCTGACCTATGCCATGCTAGTTATCTCCTGGCCTCAACATTTTGACAATACCAGAGCACTCTTGAATTATGAATGGGATGTTCCCATGATAGATGTGCTGCAGGTAGCAAAAACCTATGGTCTGAATGGAGAAGTCCTCTTCAGTTGGCAGGATCTGCTCATGGGAAATCAGGTTGCTGCAATTGGTAATGGACTGGTGCTCTTCATCATCATCGGCGGCCTCATGCTGATCTTGACAAATGCCATTAGCTGGCACATTCCCACCGCATTTATTCTTGGTATTGTTGGTATGAGTATGACGCTACAGTTAATAGATCCAGAGCTGTCTGCAGCCCCTGTCTTTCATCTGCTCTCAGCCAGCACACTCCTCGGTGCTTTTTTTCTGGCGACTGAGACCACCACATCACCTGTGAACCCCATCCCCATGCTGATCTATGGCTTTGTGGGGGGAGTCCTGCTGGTACTGCTACGGTCATTTTCCGAGCATGTTGATGGGATCGCCTTCACTATTCTGATAATCAATATTTTAGCCCCTCTCCTGGATCGGATCACCCCCAGAATAAGCGGAATGGAGCTTGAACAACATGCGTGAAATTGCAAAGCTGGTATTGGTGTTGGGACTTATCTGCGGTATCTCCGCAGGAAGCCTGGCTACCGTACGAACTCAATTAGCAGACCGAATCGAGCAACAAAATGATCTATTTGTCCGAGGACCAGCTCTGGAGCTACTGCTTCAGCAACCTGCCCAGGATATCCTCAGCAACAAGTTGGTTATTGAATCCCCAGAAGGTTCGGCACTGATATTCTATACAATGGAATCTGGAGAGGTGAATGGGCTCGCCATCGAAACCATTGGCAAGGGCGGCTACGGTGGTGATATCGCACTCATGCTGGGTGTAGATCTTAAATCGAACCAGCTTCTGGGTCTGGAAATTATCAAACACCAGGAAACGCCTGGCATCGGCGCTCAGATCGAGAAAACCGCATTTCGGAATCAGTGGTCCAAAAAATCTGCAAATGACCCTGTCAGTTTAATCGCTGATGGTGGTACCATTGATGGAATAAGCGGTGCAACCTATTCCACCAAGGCAGTCATGGACGGCACTCAGAAGGCTCTGTCCACATTTAAGAATTCTAAAGATCGAATCAGTGAATTAATCGAACAGGCTAATTCTACTGACAAACCAATTGAGTAACTGAGGTAAGTAATTATGTCTCGCTTTTTATCTGTCCTGGTTCATGGCTTCTGGAAAGATTTGCCACCTTTCAGACTGGTCCTGGGTTTATGTCCCGCTTTGGCTGTCACGGCATCTGCCAATAATGGTATGGGTATGGGCTTATCGGTTACATTTGTGCTCATTTTCTCAAATCTAACCATCTCACTTTTAAGAAATATCATCCCGGATAAAGTTCGCATTGCCAGCTACATCGTCATCATTGCCACACTGGTGGTTCTGGTGGAAATGCTATTGCAGGCCTACTTCTTTGGTTTGTCACAACAGTTAGGAATTTACATCCCTCTCATTGTGGTGAATTGCATCATTCTGGGTAGAGCAGAAGCATTTGCAGCACGCAATCCTGCCTTTCTCTCGGCTGTAGATGGCTTCAGTGTAGGATTAGGGTTCACCTTATCTCTCACTGTGGTAGGTAGTATTCGAGAAATTTTAGGAGCAGGCACCTGGTTTGGAATACCCCTGACAGGTCCTGATTTTGAACCTTTCGCATTCATGGTAAAAGCACCTGGAGCATTTATATGTCTTGGCTTAATCCTGGGACTGATGAATGCCTATGGCCGCTGGCGCGGTGAAAATATCATTCAGTAATCATTCAATGAGGCAGTAAGATGGACTTAATTCTTCTAGCGATCAGCGCGATATTTGTAAACAACATTCTGCTCGCACAATATTTAGGAAACTGCCCATTTTTGGGTGTTTCAAAAAAATTATCAACCTCTCTGGGAATGGGTGTAGCTGTTATTTTTGTGGCCACCCTGGCTTCTATTTTCACCTGGCTGGTCTATCATTATGTGCTGGTTCCCCTGGAATTAAAGTATATCCAGACGCTGATATTTATCCTTATCATTGCATCCCTGGTTCAATTTGTTGAAATCTTTCTGAAAAAATTTAGTAAGGCTCTCTACAATGCGCTGGGAATCTACCTCCCCCTCATTACAACCAACTGTGCGGTAATGGGTATTGCCCTGCTGAATATCAAACATGAGTTCGGCTTTTGGGAGATGGTGGTATTTTCTATTTCCAGTGCAGCAGGATTTACGCTGGCAATTCTGCTCTTTGCCAGCATCCGCGAGCGGCTATTTATTTCACATGTTCCCCAATTTATGAAAGGCTCAGCCATTGCTCTGGTAACCGCCGGAATTATGTCGCTATCATTTATGGGCTTCAGTGGAATGGTGAATTAAAGCGACCTTGGAATGATTAAATTAATGAATTTGAATAATATTGAAATGGACCTGATACTATGTTAACACCCATTCTTGTCATGTCAGGCATTGGTGCAGTTGCTGCTATCGGACTTGGGATAGCTGGGAAGATTTTTTATGTGGAGGAAGACCCACGGATCAAGCATGTTTTAGACTTGCTGCCAGGAGCCAATTGTGGTGGCTGTGGATTTGCAGGGTGCGCTGCCTGTGCTGAAGCACTGGTGGAAGGCACCGCACCTGCTAATATTTGTGTAGTTGGTGGCGCTGAAACTGCCACTGAAGTTGCTGGATATCTTGGATTTGGCGATGTGGCAATCGAACCCCAGATGGCAACGCCTGATTGCGCCGGAGGCAACCGGGCTGAAAAGAAATATATCTATTCAGGCTTTGATGATTGTCGCGCAGCCATGCAGTATTACCGTGGTCCTATCGAATGTGATCATGGATGTATCGGACTGGGGACTTGTGTAAAAGCTTGTAAGTTTGGTGCAATTAAGATGGGTCCTAAAGGGCTTCCTGTTTTCGATCCGGAACGTTGCGTTGGTTGTGGTGAGTGTGTGCGGGCTTGCCCCAAGGGTATCATTTCTGTTATCTCTGAAAAAAGCAAGATCCTCCATTGGAATAAGTATACAGAATGTCTGTCTCCTTGCCGTCAGAAATGTCCTGCTCAAATCAATATCCCCAAGTACATCAAATTTATTCGGGAGGGGAAGTTTGCTGAAGCACTGATGACTATTAAAGAACGAAATCCACTCCCACTGGTCTGCGGAAGGGTCTGTCCAGAACCTTGCGCGCTGGCCTGTCGGCGAAGTATTGAGGATGAGCCCGTTGCCATTAATTATCTCAAGCGCTTTGTAGCTGACTGGGAAATGGAACAAGACACCCGTTTACCAGTTCCTATTTCGCCATCAACGGGATATAAGGTAGCTATTGTAGGCAGTGGTCCTGCTGGACTTACTGCAGCATATTTCCTGCGCCGATTAGGACATGAAGTTGAGATATTTGAGAAAAAACCCAAGCTGGGCGGTATGCTGCGCTATGGGATACCCGAATACCGACTTCCCAAAAAGATATTGGATTGGGAAATTCAGGGAATTCTGGATCTGGGGATCAAAGTCACGGCCAATGTGGAATTCGGTAAGGATTTCACCCTGGAACTTCTGAAGGCAGAAGGATTTCAGTCAGTCATCCTGGCAATCGGCGCCTGGTCAGAGCATGGATTGAAAATTGAAGGCGATGACCTGGATGGCGTATACAGTGGTATTCAATTCCTCGAACAGTTTCACGGAGACAAATTACCACCTGCAGGAAAACGTGTTGTGGTTATCGGTGGTGGAAACACCGCCATGGATTCTGCCCGTTCTTCACTCCGCCTGGGATCAGAGAAGGTCACCATTGTTTATCGTAGGTCCCGAAATGAGATGCCTGCTAATCCAGCTGAAATTGTCGCTGCAGAGGAAGAAAATATAGAATTTGCCTTTCTGAGTGCCCCCAACAGAATCCTTGGAGAATCTGGTAAGGTATCGGGTTTGGAAGTCCTTGATATGGAACTCGGTGAACCAGACCAGGATGGACGCCGTCGTCCTGTCGTTATTGAGGGTTCAGAGAGAGTGATCGAATGTGACACCATTATTCAGGCTATCGGGCAATTTCCTGATCTGAGTTTCAATCATGGACCCATGAAATTAGAACTTCCGGAAACACGCTGGCATACCATTGACGCCAAAGAAGAGACGCTTCAAACAGAGATTCCTGATATTTTTACAGCAGGAGATTGCTTTACCGGACCTGGTTTGGCTGTGGAAGCGATAGCAGCAGGGAGATATGTGGCTCGTTCAGTACATTATCATATGACTGAAGGCGAAATACCTCCAATCCCGGGGCAGCAGAAAGATTTTATTTATGGTTCCCTCCATGATTCCATTATGGGTGTGCATGCCAGCCCCAAAGTACATGAATCAGTTATCTGCCTTGAAGACCGTCTCGGCACATTTCTGGAAGTTGAAGGAACCATTAGTGAGCAGGATGCTCGCAACGAAGCCAGGCGTTGTCTAGACTGTGGTGTTTACTGCTACTCACATGACCCACCGGAGCTGGAGAAGGTATCAAGTATAGAGATAGCTGATTTGAAAGTGTCGCGGAATTAGCAGAATACACCCGCCGAAGTAATTCAGCTCATATAAATAAAACAAGGCTGGGATTCAAATCCCAGCCTTGTTTTATTTCCCCCAATATCCCTATTCAAAGATGCTTATCTGACGGAATGCCGTTTATTCAAATACGCGAGTAAAGCTACATCCAGGGATTGATCGGTAGTCAACGGGACATAATCAACGTGTTGCTCCCGACTTCGTGCCCCCAATTTGCTTCTAAACTGATCTACCGCATTTTGATAGTCCTTCTGGATGTGCCAGGGCTCAGTCGCCATGACTTCCCCTGATTCCATGTCCTTGAATTTTGCCTGGGCATCAAAGGCAAAATCTACCTCCCTGGGGTCTAGAATGTGGAATACCAAAACTTCATGTCGATCATGTCTGAAATGTTTGAGACCATTCAAAATATTGTCCAGATCATCCAGCATATCTGAGATAATAATCACCAGGCCTCTGCGGTTAATTCGATCAGCCAGATGATGAAGACTATGACCAATCGCTGTTTCTTCACCAGGTGTCACATGCTCAAGATGACTAAGGATATTATTTAACATGGAGGGACGCGATGAGGGTCTGATATGGGTACGAATCTCGGTATCGAACAGGGTGAGTCCCACTGCGTCCTGTTGTCTTAGTAAAAGATATGTGAGAGCTGCAGAGAGATAGCTACCATATTGTAATTTTGTGATATCACCAGAAGCATAGGCCATGGATTTGGACATATCCAGCATGAGGTGAGCTTTGAGATTGGTTTCTTCTTCAAATTGCTTGACATAGAAGCGATCCGTTTTGCCATATAAACGCCAATCTAGGTAGCGCAGGTTGTCACCGGGACCATATGCTCGATGTTCGGCAAACTCCACGGAGAAACCATGGTAGGGGCTTTTATGGAGACCCACGATAAAGCCTTCAACAACCATGCGAGCCCTGAGCTGCATATTGGCCAGGGTCGCCAGGGTGCGGGGGTTCAAGTATTTTCGTTTATCTGTTGGCACAAAGCTTTCCTATTAACGATTATTTATCACCTGGCGTGCAAAGCATACTTAATTCCAGGCAAAATCAAAGCAATCAACTCTATCCTCATGGAGAAAGTCCATCAGTTAGATCTTCTATGCGATCTATTTTCCAGGTAGGTTGGACAGGTAAAGTGTCAGGATCCATATGACTCCAGGCGACAAAGACTGTATCAATCCCTGCAGATTTACCGCTCAGAATATCATACTGGGAGTCACCAATAAAAACCGTATCTGCCTTGTCTGATCCAAGACGTGAAATAGCCAGCAAGGCTGGTTCGGCATTAGGTTTATGGAGGGTCGTGTCTTCAGGATTTACAAGGGTGTCAAAATATTGTGTGGTATCGGTAATATCAAGAATACGTTTCATGCTGTA
>CAZDVD010000062.1:0-10501 GCA_964508765.1 uncultured Lentisphaeria bacterium | reverse complement strand
AGCTTACCCCTTTTGCAATATCTTTTGAGTTGCACTTACGAGTTGAATTCAAGTGCCAATATTGTAACTACTGATAGATTTAGTAGTATCAAAGACTCAATAATTGAAAAAATTGACAAAGGAGATATCCCATCTTTGTCAGTTGCGGTGGTAGAAAACGGTGAAATAATTTGGATGGAATCATTTGGGTATGCCGATAAAGAAAATAAAATAAAAGCAACACCAAATACGCTTTATACAATTGCTTCAGTTTCAAAACCCATAACCGCAACAGGAATAATGAAACTGGTTGAGGATGGGAAAATAGATTTGGATGTAGATATCCAAACCTATCTGGACACTTTGAACCTAACATATTATACAAATGACAGTAACAAAGTTACATGCCGAAACCTGTTAAGCCATACTTCTGGTTTACCAATGCATTTCAATTATTACTATGATGATGACACCGTTTCTTTACCGGATATTTCCCAGACTATTGATAAATATGGGTTTATTATTAATCAACCATCCTCAAAATTTGGATATGCTAATCTTGGATATGGTATTTTAGGAAAAGTTATTTCCAATTCAACCGGAATGAAATTCAATGATTATATGATAGAAGAAATATTTTCACCCTTGGGATTAACACAAACAACATTAGATATTTCATCAAAAACCAAAAACAAACTGGCTAAGCGGTATGATATCAAAGGAAATTTGATGCCCTTTTCATTCGCTGCTACGCCTGGTTCCGGAAATGTGAGCACAACACTTGTAGATTTGATTCATTTTGGGATGTTTCATTTGGGTATTGATTCAGGAAATAGTTCATCATTGCTGAGTTTGAATACTATTCAATCAATGCAACAAAAACAATACCCAGATAATACTAACGGAAGAAATACTTATGGATTGGGTTGGTTCATAAATGATGAGGATTATAAATATAAGATGGTTTATCATGCAGGTGGTATGGATGGAGTAGATGCCATGATAAGATTGCTGCCAGAAAAAAACATTGTTGTAGCTGCTATTTCAAATCAATATACAGAATATACACATCAACTAACTGAAGATATTTTACTTGAAATGATTCCTGATTTAAAATCAGTCGAAATACAGCAAGCGAAAAAACAGCAAGCTGCTACTCAGAAAGAATCAACGGAAATAGAACAAAGTGATTTAATTGGTAGTTGGAACGGACATATTATTACAGACAATAAACAAATCCCAATAGAACTCGTTTTTCAAGAAGATGAAGACATTCATGTTAACATGCCTATTCAATTCGAAGCAATGACCTTAATGACCCAGAAGTATAAAATACAACATAAAATGCTACTGAATAAATGGTTTTTCAACAATGGGCATTTAATGGGTTGGTATGCAGGAAATATTCCGGGAGAACATTTATTAAGATGTACACAGACCACAATTCTGGATTTGGAATACAAAAATGGAAAATTGATTGGTACTGCGGTAGCTATAGGTTCAAGTCCCAATAGGATGTATTATGGTATATCTCATTATCTTGAGCTTGAGAAAAAAGACAATAAATAAGCGATACATAACAATTGTGCGGCTAATCAACCTAAGCAGGAGTCATAAATGAGCTTATCTACCCAACTCCCGCAGCACGCTAAACACGACGCTTAAAGATCCACCGCTATGTTGTGGGTGCAAATTCAAATTAGGACCAGCAACTTTTTAGCAACCAAAACCCGCTAGGCCTTACTGTATAAGGGCCTGCATACTACTGAAAATCCCCGTGTCGGCGGTTCAATTCCGTCCCTGGCCACCACATAAATCCCTTGTAATTCTTAGACTTACGAGGGTTTTTTGTTTCTAGCCAGTTTTACGGAAATATATCCAGTATGGACAAAATGGGACAAAGTGGGACACCAGATGGTGACGATTTGGTGACGAAAAAAGCCGTACTGGGTAGATTACCATAGCCAGTAAAGGTTTGCTGAAAGTGGGCCAGGTATAGGGTTTTTAGGTGAGCCCTTCGCGGGTCTACTTCCTTAAAGAAATCATTTCTGTTAGCTTTACATGTGCTTCTGCCAAGCAAAGCGTAGGGAACCAGCCATTTCTGACAGCTTTTCATATCTAAGCTAGCCAGTTATAGTATTTTGATTTAGAGATGAGTTTTGAGACTCTGTTTACTGGATTTGCGAATGGTTTGCAGGGCTCATGAATTTAGTCTCATAAACGGGGGTTTTCGAGACTGGTTCTGTCGGCTCCAGCGAGGGCTAGCCCGCGCCCTGATTTGCAGGCTCACTTGCCCACACGTACTGACCTATTTTGCAGTATTCCTTAAATCCCAATTTGCGGTAAATACTGGCTCCCATATCCGATGACAGCAAAACACCCACTCGGTATCCCATCGCACGGGCTTTACGCAGGAGCATAAGTGTCATTGACGCTCCGATGCCTTTCCGCCGTGCATCTGGAATAGTAGCAACGTTGTAGATACCCGCGACACCTGCTCCCAAGAATAGCGATGATGTAGCAACGGGTTTACCATTTAACCAGCCGATATAATTAAGGAATGGCAATTGTGCGTCAAAACCCAGGTCGGAGTTAAAATTGAAGAACGCATCGTTGACGAAATCAGGCATTCCAAAACCAGTGGCAAACGTATCACACCACTTCCGCAAGGTTTCAATCTCGGTGACCTGTTGAGCAACAAGGCCCAGCGGTGGGGGCGGATCTCCACTGAGAAGTTCCAAATCCATGGCCATGCCAGGTGCATCTCCTTTATGGACAAATCCATGTGCCTCAAGATAGGTGCCCAGTTCGGCAGGTCGAGTGGCGGGGCCGGTATACCAAAGGATCGGCACGTTTCTGGGCTTGTAACGAGTTATCGCCGCTTCAATAGCAGCATCTACGCCATCTAGAGCAATTTGCGCACGGACAATGCTATTGAACATTGGGAAAGGGATATCTGTGATAGACCACAGCATGTCTGGGTCATCGTGCAATTCAGCCTGTCTCCACTGGCGGAACCAGGAAAAGAACTCGAACATATTCGCCTCGATAGCGGTTACCAGCGTAGGCGTCGATAAGTCTTGCAGGGTTTCTCTCATTACGATTCTCCTCTCTCGACTAGCTGCAGGGTGTGTTAACTAGTTATTACGAGTGAAATACATTGTGATTATGTACCACTTTGCCCCCTGCGATTTTCTTTGAAGATATGTGTTTAAATTAACCCTTATCATTTTAATTATCGAGGGAATATTATGTCGTGATTAGTTTCAGTTTCTGGATCACTTATGAATCTGCTACACTTCTTATATGAACTTCAAGTTATCTCAAAAAGGGTGTCTCAAAACTCAGGCACTATTTTGCAGTCTCATAAACGACGGTATTTAGAAAAAGTTGGGCAACTTATTATTCATCTTGAAGCACAGCATCTTGATCTAGAGTTCGGTTATACTCCAATATGTCACCTTTGGCACAAGTGATCTTGAAGATCTTGCCATTTGGGCTCCCATAGTAAGTATATGATGAATCTGAAAAGTATTTTCCGGTTAGTTCACCTGGACCAATATCGTTCCACGAAGCACTAATAACGTATTCTGCTGTTCTCTCTTTGGGATATCTACCAAATTCTCCCTTAAATATATCCAGTTGATTTCGGATACTTCCGAGAGCTGCATCAGCTTCACAACGTTTCGCCTTTTGTACATTGTTACTGTAGATGGGAACGGCGATAGCGGCCAATACACCAATGATCACAATGACGATCATTAATTCTACAAGGCTGAAGCCTTTTAATCTAGGGCTTAAATTATCCACTATATGTTTATTGTGTAAAGTCATTACCTATAAGGCCGCCAAAATATGTGCCAACATGTTCCCATCTACTTAAATCCATAAATATCATATATTTATATAACAACAGTATGTTTCCCATAAGGCGTTTCTTGTAAATACTGTAACTGTAACATGACATTGGTTGTAATATTCTATATGCAATCATATAAATGAGCCCCTATTAGGTCTCAAAAAGGGTGTCTCATAACTAAGGCACTATTTGGCGGTCTCATAAACGGGGGTTATTTAGAACCCGGGGGCTCGAAATGCCGGCCTAGTAATGTTTCTATACACCTATTCCCCCTACATGACAAATGGAATTTCTATTCTCATATAGGGAAATCGTCTCAAATACGTATCAGAATCAAACGGAGTGAAGATGGAGTCTCATAAACCTGGGTTATTGACACCCTACTATTATGGTAAAATGCAGCCTCAGAACGATATCTAGGGCTTGCATGTATGTCCAACTATTGTCTCAGCTATTTGAGGTATAACATTTTGATCGTCTGGCTGTACTCCCCCGCTTGAAGATGTGCGAAATACACTCCCGTACTCACTGGAAGACCTACTGCATTTATCCCATCCCACTGTACCTCATAGTTGCCTGGTGATTTCACATCATCTTGTAGAGTTGCGACCTCTTGACCCCTAATATCGAATATTTTTAGTCGCACTGTTGATTGTTCAGGCAATGAGTAGCTGATGGTGGTTGTAGGATTGAAGGGGTTAGGATAATTCTGACTGAGTTCATATCTTGCAGGTGCTTCACCGTTATCCTTAGTTCCAGTTGGATTTATGATCACATGATCGGGATCGGCTACATAAATCTTGAATACTCCAAGTCTATAATACAGGACACCCGTGATCTCATAGGTCTCACCCAATGTGGGTGTAAGATCAAAATGGGGGTGATAAACTCTCAGCGGACCCGAACCATCATCCACCTCCCATTCTCGATATCCCGATTCTGCCGTAGAGCAGGAGCCTGTCACCTTCACAAGGACACACTCATAGGCTTCAGTATGTGGTCCACCCGTAGCTATCTCTCCCGTTGTAACCTCAACAGGAACGATTAGCTCTGCAGCTTTTTTTAGAATCGTGAATTCTGAAGTATTCGCAAGCTGTGTAATACCACCGAAAGTCTCACTTACGATACCCTCGATGTATACGCTATCACCTTTAGCAAGGTCCAAAACTTGCCAACTATCACGGACACATATACCTGACCACATCTCAGATATATCCTGCAAAAAGAAAACATAATCACTAATCGGATCAGAGGACATGATCCCAGTAAAGCTAACTTTTTGATTTATATAAGGAGATACACCACTGGGATCTTCAGTATACTGGATGTCAAGAATGGATAATTCATGCGTGGGGATAATATTGGGATGTCCTGGTGTACCAAAATCACCAGAACCATCTGAGATATCCCATTCCTTCCAATTCATACAGTCGCCATTATCCATATTGGGGCTTAAAAGAGCTCTGGAAACACCTTCAGTACCTGGAGTATATCTTCCGTTTTCATAGACGACACTATCCATCACAGAACCAGCGCTAGAAAGAATGAGAATTGCATCTCCCTCGTTGTCCAGAATGAAGTTATCATATTGGTAGTCAACTTGCACTTGCCCGTTTGTGTTATCATCGGAATTTGCCGCGAGTACAGCAAATTCGCCTGGTTGGATTACTAGAGTTTCGTTAATAATATGTTGATCCGAAACCAAGTCCTTGATCGTCATCCCATTTAAATCAATTTCGGTATTGCTATTATTGTGAATTTCGAACCATTCTCCCAGGGCGTCATCCACGTTAGCTGGATCTGCCATAATCTCGTTTATCACAACTGGATTCGGGGTCAACCTGGGGTAGTAATGGAGATAACCTAGAGACCCATACCACAGTTCCGATGTTGTAAAATAACCGCTTGCACCAGGTGCCCAGCATAGGGCTTCTCCCTGGGGTTCTCTAATATATGGTAGGATAACTGCTTCCGAATTGAATGCCTCCCATAAATTCTGATCTTCTGCTCGCTGCCAGTAGTATACGAAATCATAGTCTTTGAGAATAATCTCCAACCCTGAATCGGAAACATCGCCTCCACAGATCAAATAGAGCGGAAGTGTAGCTACACTATCCAGTGTTATCACTTCTGTTGTGGATTGGGGGTAAGCTGCACGGTAAACACGAATATCTTCGAATTCTCGTTTGGAGATGATATACAGGTCTTTCGTGCGGGGATCAAGGAACATGGCTTCAGAATCCCGGGCTCCATCGGGGTATTGATAGGTAATGGTTTCAACATCATAGAGAGTATTCACTTCAGGGGATTGATCATATTGAACATCTGGTTCAGGAATCCGATAGATATATTTAAGATCATACTGGGCATAGTTATCACCAATTTCCCCCACATAAAGATAATCAACACCCTCCTCGGGACCGGGACCGATGGCAATATCCTCCCAATCGCGATTCTCCACACCGTCGATATAGTATTCCCCCAGGTTCCTGCCACGTGTATCCAAAGCAAATACCCGATTCAGACTATAAGTGTCATTATGGGTCCAGAGGACATGGTCATGATTACGACTATGGACCAGTCCAGAGGCTTCATCAATCTCTGGTGATTCAAGAATACCCATGATCACGCCATCACTGAATTCAGGTTGAACCTGAGCAACGATTGTAGCCATTATACCCGAAATTATCAGGATTGTCATGCTGAGTTTCATATTACCCCCTTCTCATGTTAATTGAAATCAACCTTGAGAATCAAAAGGAATATATACAGCATGTGGATCAGTTTGGTGTGCTTTGAATTTAATTCAATTATTGTCTTTTAGCAAATATCCTTCCAGTAGAGCTGGATATTGCTTCTCGCGGCGGCTTGTGGGGGCGTAGCCGATATGCGAAGACCCAAGTCTGAAAGACGAAGACGGATCTCAAAAAGGGTGTCTCATAAACCCTGGTTATTAAGTGGGTCAAATGGGTTGTAAGCTATTGAATTTGTGACGGTGAACTACTAATCTCAACTTTCAGCTATCAATTTCTGGAAACGTGGGTTTTCTCGGAGAGGGTCATAGGTTGGGTCAAGTCTTAGCATCCATTTTGTAGTATACGATGGGATAGATAATAGATATTCAAGGTTATCAATGGCTAACTCATATTCACCCACTAAAATATAAATTGTAACTAAGTAATGTATGCGATGTTCTTCAACCACTTTTGCAACAGGCTGTAATTCAACCGCCTTTTGGCCCTCTGTTATGGCTTTATCTTTTAGTCCCAGATAGGCGTAGACCTGTCCCAACTCACTGTGATAAGTAGAATAATCAGGTTCCTCCACTACTTTCTCTTCATAATAAGTCCGCATGGATTCAAATTCTGCTCGAGCAAGTTCGTGCTTCCCAAGAAAATGATATGCTTCACCTAATAATATTGATCCTGGGTAGTATTCCTTACGATCTTTAGCATAACTCAGGGCTTTGGGAAAATCCCTGGCATATATTTCTGTAAAATATTGTGCCTCCAATAACTGTTCTGAATCAAAGGCATTCAATTCAGCTTCTTTAAGTATGGACCTAGCTTTTTCAATATCTCCAAATCCTCTACGATACACCATAGACAGCATACCATAAAGATGTGCTTGTTCAGGAGCTAATTGAAGGGCAAGTTTTAAATAATAGTCTGCCTTTTGGAACTGACGTTGCCTCCAGTAATACCACCCCACATCCCGTACAACAAAAAAGTTCAAAGGATCTAATTCAACTGCTTTTAAAAGAGCTTCCTTGGCTTGCTCCCAATTACCTAAACTACTGTGCACATTTCCAATATACATGGCCATTTCGCCATTATTAGGCTCTCCCTTAAAGGCAATCTCAAATTCTTTTAAGGCATATTGATTATTGTTTAAACAATCAGTTTGATAATCACCCTTGGCAAAATGAACCTGAGGGTGATTAGAATCTAAAGCAATAGCCTGGTCCAGAGTCCTTTTGGCGAGTTCTTTGCGTTCTGGGGTATGATCCCATGGCTCCCAGCCGTATAGAGTAGAATGAACTATGGAAGCCCAGGCATAAGCCAAAGCAAAATCAGGATCCAGCTCCGTTGCCTTGGTAAACATATCCACTGCTTTCTGGTTACCTTCTTGAGTGGCATAAGTATTCCAGTAATGCTTTCCCTTTAAGAAATAATCATAAGCCTCCAGATTATCCGTGGGGATTTCATCGATATAGTCTATTTCCTCTGGTGTTAAGGTAGCCTTTAAAGCTGTAGCGATTTTCTTAGCCACATCACTTTGGATAGCGAAAATGTCTGCATACTCTCTATCGTAGGTCTCTGACCATATGTGATTGTCGGTGTCAGCATTGATCAGTTGAGCCACAATGCGAATCTGATTCCCTGCTCTTCTGACACTGCCTTCCAGAATATTTGCTACATTCAATTCTTGAGCTATTGTCTTGATTTTCTTAGTGGTGTTCTTGTACTCCATGACTGAGGTGCGGGAGATTACCTTTATATCCTTGATCTTTGATAGCTGGGTCAAAATGTCATCGTGGACACCATCAGCAAAACTTTGGTTCTCCTCTGAAATAGTAAAGGGCGTGAAGGGAAGTACAGCCACGGATTTATTATTAATTACATCATTATCCACATTGATGGGAGAGTAAAACCGAGCAAAGAAAACACCTATAATTATGCCCGCAATGATACCTCCTAAAGCGAACCATGTACGTTTCCTGCTAATAACAGGTCTTAAATCTTGGTCTTGTTTATCTAATTGAATCTTACCTTCAGGTGTCTTATCAAATATCCAGGCAAAGATGATGGCAATGGGAAAGCCAGTGAATAGCAATATGATTATGAAAGTAAGTGCCCAAGGTGGTAGGTTTAGTGCTCCGAATGTGGTTTCACCAATCTGAATAATCAGCCAGGCTACTATAGCATATACACCAGCAACCCGAAACACTTTACGACGTTTAAGTTCAGCCATAAATGGTGAGACAAATGGAGATTTATCAGACATTTAAGATACCCCCTATTGTTCGTGTGTGAGAATTTGATGTCACGTGAGTAGTATTACAAGCACCAATTGGTTACTTGACGGTCAACGATAAAGGTCACCAAGGTCTAATGCCCACAGTATGACAAAAATACTGTTCCGCAGGCTAATTCCCAAATACCAGCTTGCTGTTTAAAAGTCACATTATCCCAGCTATCGAAAGGAATATTTAGTACAGGCTAGCACTTCATGGACTTGCGATGGTTACCTTGTCCATCATATCTCTTGATAAAATAGTCCGAACAACTACATTTCAGCACGATTGACCAACTGGTGGGAAACCAATGTACAGTTCATCTTATGCAGTCTGCATACAACTCCAATTTAATATTATTGATGAAGTTACCAGGATACAAGTATACTTGATATACAGCTCAATCTCCCAATTCAGGGGATTATACAGACTGTATAATAGTAGTTAGCTGCCATATTTGATATAAAGGAGGAATGCATTATGCCACGGATCAATAATCAAGGTGTGAATATTCACTACAAAGTAGAGGGCGTAGGTCCACCTCTCTTGATGCTTCACGGCGCTCTTGGTGACTCTAAATTCTGGTTTGACTCTGGGTATGTAGAGGGATTAAGAAAGAGCTATCAACTCATTCTGGTTGATTTGCGTGGACACGGGGATAGTGACAAGCCCTATGATTCCGGATCCTATTCTGTCAACTTGTTTGTCCAAGATGTAATTGCTGTTTTGGACGAGTTGGAAATTGGAGTCTGTCATGCTCTAGGCGTCTCATTTGGTGGTTGGATCGTCTATAGTTTATGGAGAAAACATCCTGAGAGAACCAAGTCAATGATTCTACTAGATGGTGTTCCGGGGCCAGATGATTCTGCGTTAATGCTAAAATATTCAGACAAGATTGAAGAACTAGCATCTTCCATTCCACAGCTTACACCTGCTCAGAAGAAACGATTTTTGAGCAATGACAAATTGGTCCTTCAATCTCTCGCTCGGGGTGTTGCTGATGATATCCCAAGGATTATTGAGGATATCAACAAACTCCCAGAGAATATGAATCTTGACAGTCTCATCCTGACAAGCGATTTGGATGGCTTGTCAGGCATTGAACTTGCATTGATGAAAAAAATTGAATGCTCAGTATCAGATGGATCGTTAATATCCTTGGCTGGGTTGAGCCATTTTGATCTTTCTTTGCGAAGCGACAAGACAACCCCACATATTTTTCATTTTCTCAATGCTCAAGCCGAATAATCTAGCAGCTAACCAGCGCAGGTGGAGAAGCATGGGTCGAACCTAACAAACCTAAAGGTAATAGCTTCTGTCTTCGTATTCCTCGTTAGTTTTATTTAAAGCAGCAACTTTTTAGCAACCAAAACCCGCTAACCCCTACTGTATAAGGGTCTGCATACTACTGAAAATCCCCGTGCCCGCCTTGCCGAAGCTTGTTGGAGCGTAGGCAGGTCGGCGGTTCAATTCCGTCCCTGGTCACCAATACGCCTCGAATTATCGGGGCGTTTTTAGTCCCTCTTCCTTCCCGAATATGCGCTAGTTTTAGCATAGCCCCCCCTCCTGTTTCACCCTTGCTCCCCGGGTTGTGTGAGGGAATCATGTTTTTCGAGAAGTCGGTTAATGTGTCCATTTTTGAGTTG
>CAZDVD010000061.1:0-10618 GCA_964508765.1 uncultured Lentisphaeria bacterium | reverse complement strand
TTCTGTTTTGAGATTTACGTCTATCAACTTTGACCGGTATATGTTTTTTACGTCTATCTCCATCGCGTCTTTCACTTTTCTGGCGAGGGATTGATTTATCAGTCATGGTGATTTTTCCTCCTGTAGTGGTAAATTCTTGAGTGTCAATTTGAGCTTGTTAAGATAAATGGGATGCTTCAGCATCCAAATCCTGATGAACCAAAGGAAAAGCAGCCTCCGCGGAGCACATGTGACCCTCCTGCTTCATGGCTATCAGCTCACAGGCGACCACATCATGACTCTGGATGTGCCGAGTTTAACCAGTGGTGGCTATATCTATCGTTTACATGCTAAAGCAATGTCAACCCGCAGAAAAATATTGCTCATCACATAGCGTAACACAACCCTTGGCTCTATATGTGTCAGGGGCACGTCCATTGTGTAAAAGAGGGCTGGATGGAAGAGGTCAAATTGTACTTCTTTGGTCCTGCTGAAGAACTCCTGCTAACCGGTAAGCGCCTCCAGGGGTTATTGGTGGAATATCAAAATGAAGATGAAACTGCTATTGCCTGCAAGTTCATCGCCAATGAGGGTGGTATCACAGATAAGGTCAAAGCCCTGGGTGTTGATGTTCAATATGTTGGAGAGCAGATCTCAAGTCTGATCAAAGAGGGCTACACCCCCATGGTCTGGTAGATGCTCTGGTATAAAAAAAGCACCCAACCTGTGAGGAAGGGTGCTGAGCTTAAATCAAAAGAGGGTTAAATCTAATTCTCTATAACATCAAAACTTAGGAATTCCATCCGTAAAGATGTAATACAGTTCTAAGGTAAAAGTATTGCTTGAAAATTTGTCCTCAGGAATACTCTCGCTGGAGAAAAATGGATGCATAAACGCGTCATTTGTCCATGAAGAGTGGTCAAAAGCTAAATCCATATTTAGCTTCCCCAAAGAATATCCATAACCAAATGTAAACCCAGAGACAGGGATTGGGGTCGTCTCATTACTCTTAGCTAGAGGGAAGTCATCCGTATAGTATCCAAACCTGAACCTGGAGATATTTCTAGAATATTCTATGCCCAATCGATTGCTCACACCATCATCAACTTCGATAGGTAATCCATCCAGTTCCATTTCAGAATAATTATTGGTGATATGCTCGAACTGCACTCGAAATAATCCTTTTGTGTAAGAAAAACCATACCCAACGGAAAGTGGGGATTTAAACAGGGGCTGTTCCACTGGAATTGTGTTTTCACTGGTCCAATACTCTGAAGCTCCCCAATCAAATGGCGTTTTAATTGTTGCCCCAACACTTATTCCTGAGGTCAATTTTGCTTGTAACCCCAGATTGTAAAATAGAGTACTGCTGGTCGTGTAGGTTTCTGCAACCCCTTCGGTATACTCACCATCCACATATAATACGTCCTTACTATAATAATCTCCCACTGGAATAAAATTTACAGTCATACCAAGCGAGACACGCTGCCAGAGTCTGGCACCAACGCCCATGTGAATGACGTTAACACCGGGAGAACCATCCAACTCCCTGGAATATTCTGCTCCCTCCTGTGTTAATGACCATGAATGTTCATTAACCCAATGGAAATATCGGCTATAGCCCATTCCATACACAAGGTTCATAAATTCGTATGGCTGTCTCGGAGCGGGGTAGATAACTATCATATTTAGGGGAGCTTTTAAAGCAGTTGTATTTACTGCTCCATCATCAGATATGGACTCCAAGTGACCACTGGATTGAGCCAATGTTTTTAGGCTTGCGAAGGCACTAATCGTTAAATACTCATAATTTCCTAACGCTGCTGGGTTATTCAGCAGTGCAGTAGTGCTGGTATCCATCACCACCGAGTGCCCCATAGATGTACCTCGTGCCCCAGTGTTTTGGGGCACCCATCGAGTGGCAAATTCCTGGGCTGAGAGGAAGATTGGCAAACCGATTAGCAGAAGACTAATCGTTTCCTTTACAACTTTTTTCAATTTCATCTTCATACAGACCACTATCAATTAGGGATTATCAATTACACAACGGAAACCCACGCTGGCATTGGTCAATTCAGAATCAATGGAATATCGATACCATACATAGGACCCGGTCGGTGCACTCGCAAAACTGCCCCCGCGTAGTACTCGGTTGGAAGTACTTCCATCGTAACTGGCCGTCCATTCCCAAACGTTACCCGTCATGTCAAGAAGTCCAAAGGGGCTGGCTCCTGTGGCTAAACCGACGGGCTGGGTTGCACCTACACAACCAGAAATATTTGCTTGATCACAACTAGGAGCTCCATCTCCCCAGGGGTAATCATAGCCCCAATCACTACGGGCTGCTTTTTCCCACTCAAACTCTGTTGGGAGACGCAATACATCATAATAGTCTGCGAAAGCATAGGCTCCAAACCAGGTAACCTCCGTTACTGGGTGATTTGCATAGCCAGAATTAACATAAAAGCTATCTGGTAAAGCTTCATAGTAAATATGACCGGAAACAACATCAGCCAAATCTATATATTCGTAGTTACCGGCAGAGAATTCTGCATCTCCAACATAATGCCCTTCAACAGTGCTTGTGTTTACCAGAGTAAAATCTCCATCAATATATGCTGCGTTCAAATATGCTACATACTGAGCATTCGTGACTTCATAGTGCATCATGAGAAAATCCTGATTAAGATCCTCTGTAATCACATCACCCTCTCCATAGGTATAAGGTCCTGCTGGAACCACCACATAACCTGAAGATGACTCTAAGCTATATGGGGAGTTATTATCTGCAGTATAGGCTCGCACACGATATGTGTAAAGCGTCCCGGAGCTTAGTCCAGTGTTTGTATAGCTGGTGATATCGTCATCTGCCAGATAGATCTCATTGAAACCCTGACCATCATCTCGTTCAAGCTTAAAGCCTGTTTCAAATGAACTATTATCCGTCCAGCTAAGTAGCACCTCATCATTGGAGATGGGGATAGCCGAGAATCCAGAGGGAGCTGGAAAGACAGTTGCCAACGTTGAACTTGAAACCCAATCAGAAGTATTGGTTGCTGTCTCTGCGGCAACTCGATATTGGTAATCTGTGCCATAGTTTAGACCGGTGTCAGTATATTCTGTAACACCAGCTAATGGTGAGTTAATGAAAGCGTAAGCTCCACCATCATCACTACGCTCAAGGGTAAAACCAGACTCAAAGCTATAGTTATCATCCCAGCCAAGTGAGATGCTTGCATCATTAATAGCAGAAGCAGTGAGGAAAGTTGGACTTGGGAAGACCGTTCCAACTGAGTTCAGATATACCGGGTCACCCGTGTTATCAGTTGTATAGATAATCAGACGATAATGATACTCATCACCATAAGTTAAGCCCGTATTGGTATAGGACGTTGTGTTTGCATCAAGATCAACTATCTCTACAAAACCAGCACCATCATCACGTTCTAATTTATAGCCGCCCTCAAAAGAACAGTTGTCTGTCCAGGTAAGTCTGAGATTCGCATCAGACAAGGCAACTGCTGACAACTGAGTGGGTTGGTTTAGAAATGTTGAAACCACTGAACTTGTTACATAGGCCGAGGTGTTAGCTGTTGTATAGGCAGCAACTCGATATTGGTAATCTATTCCATAAGTAAGACCGGTGTCAGTATATTCTGTTGCATCAGCTGCTGGTGAGATGATAGTAGCATAAGCACCACCATCATCACTGCGCTGGAGTCTATATCCAGTCTCGAAATCACAGTTATCATTCCAGCTAATGGTAATACTGGCATCCGTTATCGCAACAGCAGTAACTGATGTGGGGAGATCCAAAGCAAGTGTTGAGACACTCCCACTTGTACTCCAGGCACTGGTATTCGTAGCTGTCTCTGCTGCAACTCGATATCTGTAACTCACACCCAGTGATAATGCATCATTAGTATAGGAGGTAACATTTGCAGCCGGAGAATTAATGTCGGTAAAGGAACCGCCATTAACACTTCGCTGAAGGGTGAATCCCGTTTCTGAACTGCTATTATCTGTCCAGCTAATATCGATTGAAACATCATCCTGAGCTTCTACTGCAATGTCAGATGGACCAACAAAGACAGTTGTCAATGTTGAACTTGAAATCCAATCAGAAGTATTGGTGGCTGTCTCTGCGGCAACTCGATATTGGTAATCTATTCCATAAGTAAGACCGGTGTTCGTATACTCTGTAACACCAGCTGCTAGTGAGATAAGGGGATCATAAGCAGCACCATCATCACTACGCTGGAGTGTATATCCAGTCTCGAAACTGTAGTTGTCATCCCAACTAAGGGTAATCGTGATATCATCTGTTGCCAAAGCAGTCAGAAAGGTTGGACTTGGGAAGACTGTTCCAACTGAGTTCAGGTAAACCGGATCACCCGTGTTACCAGTTGTATAGATAATCAGGCGGTAATGATATTCATCACCATACGTTAAGTCCGTATCGGTATAGGACTCTGTATTGGCTGCTAGATTTGCAGCAATTACAACAAAACCAGCGCCATCATCACGTTCTAATTTATAGCCACCCTCAAAAGAACAGTTGTCCGTCCAGGTAAGTCTGAGACTCGCATCAGACAGAGCTGTAGCTGATAACTGTGTGGGTTGATTTAGAATAGTTGTGACCACTGAACTTGAGACCCAATCAGAGGTGTTGGCTGCTGTATAGGCGGCTACTCTATATCGGTAATCTGTGCCATAAGTAAGACCGGTGTTCGTATACTCTGTAACACCAGCACCAGGTTCGATAATGGTAGCATAAGCAGCACCATCATCACTGCGCTGGAGTCTATATCCAGTCTCAAAACTGTAGTTATCATCCCAATTAAGTGTGATACTGGCATCGCTGATTACCAGCGCATTAAGGAATGTTGGTGCAAGGAAAGCTGTAGAGCTAGATGCACTAGTAACCCAGTCTGAGGTATTATATTCCGATACGGCAGCTACTCTGTAGATATATGTTTCATTGTGATCCAAATTTGAATCAGTGTAACGAGTAACGTCGGCTACTGTTGTTGTGATCAAGTTGAACCCGGCTCCATCATCTCTTTCAATTCGGAAACCTGTCTCAAAGCTGGAGTTATCGACCCAAGTCAGCAGAAATTCTGTATCACTTGTGGAGCTGGTAGAGAGAAATGAGGGGGAGGGAAATACAGTATTGACATAACTAGAAGTTACCCAATTTGTAGTATTGGCATTGGTGAAGGTGGCAACCCGATATCGATAGTAAAATTCACCATATTGCAACCCAGTATCAATAAATTCTGATGTATCAGGACCTATAGATATGAGTTGAATGAATCCATTTCCATCGTCTTTTTCAATTATATAGCCCGCTTCAAAATCACAATTATCATCCCACGAAATTCTAAGCTCATGGTCTGATACTGCGGTCACAAATAAATCTGTAGGCAAATCAGGATAAACGGTCTCTAAGGGGTCACTAGATACCCAACTCGATTGATTTTGGGTGGTATACGCCGATATCCTGTAATCATAAGTTACGCCGTAAGCTAAGCCACTATCACGATAGGTGGTCTGGTTAGCATTTGCATCTGGAACGTCAATCCACCCTGCCCCAGCATCTCTCTGAATATAGAAACCATCCTCAAAACTACTATTGTCAACCCAGGTTACCTGAATCTCAGTATCGCTTAGAGGAATCCCCACGAGCCCATTTGGCTCTTCGGGGGCTATTGTACTAGCCACACCACTTTGCCCCCAGCTTGATTGATTATTTGGTGTAAAAGATGCTATTCTATAACTGTAGTCAGTCCCATAAACCAGGCTAGAGTCAATGTATTGTTCAGCTCCCGGTGAGATATCTGCTAAAAATGTAAATCCGGCTGCATCGGTATTTCTTTCTATACGGTAACCTGTTTCAAAATTACAATTATCTACCCAGGAGATCCAAATTTCTGCATCGCTAAGTGCCTCAATGTCCACGCCAGAAGGTGCGTCAGGTAGCAAGGTCACGATTGCATCGCTGAAACTAAAATTAGATGTGTTCAAATTAGTTTGTGCTGATACTCTAAAAGTATAAGAGGTCCCATAACTAAGGGTACGGATACTCGTGGCAGTCCTATTTGCATTCAATGAATCGGTCCGGACGAATCCGCTTCCTCCATCCACTTCAATGAGATAGTTTCGTTCAAAATCGCAGTTGTCTAGCCATGACAATATCACAGTTGTATCATTAACAGCTTCAGCTATAAGATTGGATGGAGCCGGAAAAAATGTCTGCGTGGCTATACTTAATGTCCATAAGGACTGACGAGATTCAGAAAAAGACGCAATCCTATATGAATAGGTCGGTCCGAATAATAATTCCGCGTCAAAATACTGAGAAACACCTGAACCTACTTGAGCTATCTCACTGTAACCATTCCCATCGCCCATGTCCCTCTCAATAATGAACCCGATCTCTTGATCATTATTATCAACCCATGTTAATTCAATGTTTGAATCATCAATTGGTGTAGCAGTTAAGCTAGTTGGTTGAGGGAAAACTTCAGTTTGAACAACGCCACTATTTACCCAAGCGGATCTATTGTCCCCAGTATAGGCAGCAATTCGATATGAATAGTACTTTCCTTCCACCAGGTTTTCATCAAGGTATTCTGTAATATTTTCAGAGAGGCTATCGATATGAATAAATCCTGTGCCATCATTACGCTGAAGAATAAAACCTAATTCAAAATTGCAATTATCTTCCCATTGTAAACGGATTTTTGATTCGCTCAGAGGGAAACCTAATAAACCACTCGGCTCTGGAAAAATTGTATTTGTAGAAAGTCCAATTGCATACTGAGAAACATTGCTATTTGTAAACGCGGCGACCCGATAGCGATAAGTAGAGCCAAAAGAAAGACCAGTATCCAAAAATGTAGTCTGGTTTGCATCACTTGTGTCGACCCTTATGTAGCCACTACCGGCGTTACGCTCAATGAAAAACCCGAGCTCAAAAGTTGAGTTGTCCACCCACTCGAGAGAGATTTTTGAGTCGTTTATCGGATATGTATTCAAAGTGCTTGGTGGAGGAAAAGAGGTTTGCTCATTGTCCGAAACCAACCAATCTGAAGTATTTGACTCGGTATAGGCCGCTACTCGATATGAGTAGGACACATCCATTGTAAGACCTTCATCGAAATACCCTTGGCTATTGGGTAATAAATCAACCAAATGTACATAGCCAAGTCCTTGATCTCGCTCAATCCTATATCCTGATTCAAAACTACAATTATCCCGCCATTCAAGTTGCATGGCTCCATCATTCACTGACGAGACAACAAGTAATGAAGGACTTGGGAATTCTGTGCTAACCTTACCACTTTTTACCCAGTCTGATGTGTTTTGACTGGTATATGCAGCAACTCTATATTCGTAATTTATGCCATAAGTTAGAGCTGTATCAATCATGCTAGTTTCTGTGTGCGGTAATTGTGTTAGTGGGATGAACCCATTACCCTGACCATCATCACGCTCCACAATAAAACCTAATTCAATCAGATTCAGATCTGTCCAGCTCAACGAAATTCGTGAATCTTGATTTGCAACGGCTGTGAAGTTAATTGGCGTTAGGAGGTCTAATGTGCTTACAGACCCAGAGTTTAACCACTCAGATCGATTAATATTTGTAACTGCTGCAACCCGATATTCGTAAACTTGCCCAGCTCCTAGCCCAGTATCAATATATTGAGTAATATCAGGCTCAAGTAAAGCAATTTGGGTAAAGCCTCCTCCATCATCACGCTCCAATATAAAGCCAGATTCAAAATCTGAATTATCCGTCCAAGCGATTAACATACCATCATCATTCTGTGGAGTGATGATGAAGTTACTCGGTCCTGGAAATATTGTTGTCACAGAATCTATTATCGACCAACCTGTTTGATTGCTGTCCGTAAACGCGGCCACACGGTAATTATACAATTGCCCAAAAATCAACCCAGAATCTATAAATTCAGTTGAATCGGCTTGCAAAACCAAAATATCTTCTTCGTTTCTCTGAATGATAAAGCCTTTTTCGAAGCTATTAACATCCACCCACGAGAGGTGTACAGTTGTATCAGTAAGCGCAGTGGCCAATAGATTTGTTGGAGCTAAAAAACTCGGGCTAGCCTGAAGTTCATTTGAAAGTTCTGAGTAGTTAATCTCCACTTTTGACTGGAGTGAATACGTATATAGTGTTCCTAAATCTAAGTTAGAGTCTATATAAACAGTCTGTGCAATAGGAACGATAGCAATAGTTTGCCAGACAAGCCCAATACTTTTTCTAAGGATCGCAATTTCCTCAGCATGCTGTTCGCTGTTCTTCCACATCAATTGAATTTCTGTATCTGAAACAGGCTCAGCTAAAAGAAGAGTGGGCGCGTTCAAATCGTATCGAGGGTCTTCTGGTTCAGGCTCCTGGCATGCATAAAAGAAAATACAAGATAATGCTACTAAGGGTAACAGTATCGAAATAAAGGGTTTCGTGATTTTACTTTGGATACTCATTACGAACGCCATCCTATTTTGGACTCTGGTAAATTTAACAAAATTCAAATACATATACTTTTTAATATCAAGGTATGAAATTACTCCCTAGTCAAAGTAACACCAAGCATTTATGGTGCATTTGGTGGGATTGGAGTCTGATTGAATTGTGTTTGAGATTAGCAGGCCTCCTAAAACTCCCATAGCTGGTTTAGCATACCTTTGAAAACCTGCATGACTTCTTCCCCCCAGTTGGAGGAACTTTTTCAAAAACGCAGGCTCACACCTATCTAATGGTATTTACTGTTTTGAAAAAACCTTTACTGCCCTCGCTATGCTTAAAACTACTGTTTCATAAATATTCGCATATATTGTTCAAAATATTTTCAACTGAAATCAAATGGCAAACCGCGCAGGGGGTATTCGCGATGACCGTTTCCCGCATCGTCCTTATGTTATCATTCATAATGGTGTCCTTTGGACAAGATAATACCATGCGATTTGAACATCTCACCGTGGAGGACGGTCTCTCCGAAGGAACAGTCTATTCAATTCTACAAGACAGTCGTGGGTTTATGTGGTTCGGGACTCGTTTTGGTCTCAATCGCTATGATGGGCATGAGTTTCGTGTATTCAACCATGATCCTAAAGATTCGAGCAGCCTGCCCGGTCATTGGGTTAATGCCCTGGTGGAAGACAAGCAGGGTTTTGTGTGGGTGGGTACTCAGGAAAACGGAGTTGCTATTTATGATCCAATTACGGAAAGCTTCGCCACTCTTAGCCACAATGAAACAGATACAGTCAGTTTAAGCAGTGACCTGGTCACCTGTATCTTTGAAGATTCTCAGAGTTCTATTTGGATTGGCACCAAATATGGACTCAATCGCTTTCATCCTGACCAGCACGTTTTTGAAAAGTTCTTTCATATTGAAGCTGACAGTACAAGTCTTGCCGATAATGTGATTACAACAATCTCAGAGTTGCCAGGTGGAATCCTCATCGTGGGTCTTGGAAGTGGTGAACTTGCGAAACTAAGTATTCAGACAGGAAGCATTGAAAAAGTAGCACCAGAATTCTTTTATCCAAATCGGACCAGTGACCGCAGTATCAAATACATTTTGAAAGATAGAACCCACGATTATATGTGGATCACTAGATTCGGTTGGGGCTTAACCAAGTATGATTTGAAAAGCGGTATCCTGGCTCACTATGAGAAAATTGGTATTGATCCCCGAGGGGTTGCTTCAAATTATATCATACATATGTCTCAAGACCAAACTGGCAAACTCTGGCTGGCCACTGTAGATGGTTTTACCGTATTTGATCCTGCAACAGAGGACTATGTATATAATGATCCCGACCCTAAGAATCCAAATAGCGTAAACGATCACATCGTTTACTCCTCTTATGTGGATCAGCATGGGATTGTCTGGGGAGGCTCAGAAGCCAAGGGTTTAAACATTCATAAGCCCCATCAAACCCGCTTTGAGCTATTCAAACATGAACCGGGAAAGCCACAGACACCCAGCGCAAATAATGTCTTCTCCCTTGCAGAGGATGCAAGTGGGGATATCTGGTTTACCACCATGCCGGGTGGTATCAATCGCTATAACCTCTCCACAAAAACCTATCGATATTATAAATCTGATCCACATGATTTAACTCTCTATAGTCTGAACTATGCCCAACAGGTAATGATCGACCATCTCGGTATGGCGTGGTTTGGGATTAATACAGCAGGTCTCATGGAGTTTGAACCTGAGAGTGGTCGACGTTGTCATTTGTTTTATCCTCATGTAGGCAATCCCAAAAGCCTCAGTGGTCACACCGTCCAGTCCCTCATCGAGACCAGGAATGGCACTATCTGGGTCGGAACCAAAGAAAACGGACTCAATCATTACGATAGAGAAACCAGAAGTTTCACCCGTTATAAAAATGATCCAGATAATCCGAATAGTCTCCAGGGAGAACGGGTATATGCGCTACTGGAAGACCAGGCTGGGGTGCTCTGGATTGGTACCGCTCAGGGAGGTCTGAATCGCTTCAACCCAGCGACCAAAACATTCTCTTCATATACCTATACTCCTGGCAGTAGCAACTGCATTCAGAGCAATGTCGTCATGAGTCTGCATGAGGATCAACACCA
>CAZDVD010000060.1:9316-11091 GCA_964508765.1 uncultured Lentisphaeria bacterium | reverse complement strand
CGGTTCGTATCGTAGGCACTTCAGTGGAATCAATCATGATGGGAATGGATATCTGGCTGTTGAGTCGATTGATATACTCATCCATGTCAGCAGCTTCATCTCGACCGACATAGGCGACACAGACATCTAAAATATGGGCGCCTTCAGCAACCTGGTCACGCGCCATACCCACCATGCCATCCAAATCTCCAGCCAGCAGCATTTCACGGAATTTCTTGGAGCCATTAGCGTTGGTGCGTTCGCCTATGATAAGCGGTGCCGGTTCCTGCTTAAAAGAGGATACTGAATAGAGAGATGTAGCTCCGGCAGAAAATTTTGGCTTACGCTTCGCCGGGTTAAGTCGACCTGCCTGTTCAACAACTTCCTTCAAATGTTCAGAGGTGGTGCCGCAACAACCACCCACGACGCTGACACCCATATCAGTAATAAAATGACTGAGATCATGAGCCAGTTCAGGCGCTGTTAGGTCATAAACCATCTCACCATCAATGTTGTGGGGCAGTCCTGCATTGGGTATCACAGAAATAGGAAAGGGTGAATGGGCTGCCAGGGTGTGGAGATGCTCACTCATGGCTTTGGGGCCGGTACCGCAATTGAGTCCCACAACATCCAGAGGATAGGGCTCAAGGGTTGTGAGTGCTCCCAACATATCTGTCCCAAGGAGCATGGTTCCCATGGTTTCCATGGTGACTGAGGCCATGACGGGTAAATCTTTGTGTTTTTCCCTTAATGTATGGAACACAGCATTCAAGGCTGCCTTGGCCTGGAGTGGATCCTGAACCGTTTCTACCTGGAGGACATGCACACCACCATCAATCAGACCGGCGGCTTGTTCGCGGTAGGCTTGATAGAGCTCGTGATAAGTGATGTGTCCCAGGGAGGGTAGCCGAGTTCCCGGTCCCATGGAGCCAGACACAAAGCGGGGATGCGCTGGAGTCGAAAATTCATCAGCTACAGAGCGCGCGAGCTGGGCTGCCTTCAAATTTATTTCATAAACTTTATCAGATAATTCATAGTCGCCCAGAACCACATGAGTACCGCCAAAGGTATTTGTCTCAATGACATCACAACCCACATCCAGAAAACTTGCATGAATTGAGCGAATAGCCTCAGGTTTGGATAAAACCAGCAGCTCATTACAGCCTTCTTTACCCCAAAAATCTTCACTGGTGAGGTTCAATCGCTGAATGCTGGTCCCCATAGCTCCATCAAAAACAAGGACTTTATCTACAAGGCTCTGACGAAAGTTTTTCAAGCTCATTCTCCTCATGGTGCATTTTTTGCGTCTAATCTAAGACTATGCCAAAATAATCGATTTCCCAGCTTTTTTCCTGACTTTGTTTCAGGACTGGTTTAGATTGACTCCATGTTGCACAGAATCCCAATGTTGGTTTTAATCGGCATTCTTATCTTAGCATGTGACCCCGTTGGGCAGTCATTCAGCGATGAGAAGACGCCAGAAGGGCGCATACCAGCCCAGGAAAGCTGGAATCCTGTTATCCGCATCAATTCTGTTGGTAAGGAAAATGTCCAGGCTCGGGCAGCCTACTCTGCGCATTACAATGATCCACGAGAAATTCTCTTTATTGGCAAGGTCAAACTGGACTTTTTTGATCTGGATGGAGACCACAGCTCAATTATGACCGCAGATACGGGCAGGATTGATGAAGCTCGAAATCTGTTCACGGCACGAGGCAATGTATTCGTTGAGTCAGATTCCGGGATGACCCTGGCAACCAACATCCTGTATTGGCACGAAAATAAAGAATCAATTT
>CAZDVD010000060.1:6997-9216 GCA_964508765.1 uncultured Lentisphaeria bacterium | reverse complement strand
GGGATGACCCTGGCAACCAACATCCTGTATTGGCACGAAAATAAAGAATCAATTTATACGGATCAGCCCATTGTTCTTACCACACTGACTGACACGCTATATGGCGTTGGATTTGAATCCGACGCAAATTTACAGAATTGGACCATCACCCAGCCTACTGGTGTAACCTATCGCGAGTTCAGGAATGAATGAAACCACACTGAGCGGTCGGAATTTATTTAAACAATACGGTAAGCGCACCGTGGTGAGCGATGCCTCAGTTGAGGTGAAAACCGGTGAAGTGGTTGGACTGTTGGGTCCCAATGGTGCCGGTAAAACCACGACTTTTTATATGGTGACCGGAATGATCCGGCCAAATTCTGGATCCGTTTTTCTGGGTGACCATGAAATCACTCGTGAACCTATGTACAAGCGGGCTCGTGCAGGTATAGGGTACTTACCTCAGGAAGCCAGTATTTTTAGAAAATTGAGTGTGGAAGACAATTTGCGACTGATTTGTGAAACACTGGACATTGATAAGCAGGCGCAGGAAGAGAAGTTGGAACACCTGTTAAACGAATTGTCCATTGCCCATGTGCGTAAGAATAAAGGTCACCAATTAAGTGGTGGTGAAAGACGCCGTACAGAAATTGCCCGAGCTCTGGTTACGGATCCAAATTTTATATTACTGGATGAACCCTTTGCCGGTGTAGATCCAATTGCTGTGGAAGACATCCAGCAAATTGTACTGGACTTGAAAACCAAGGGTATTGGCGTTCTAATCACGGATCACAATGTCCATGAAACACTTTCAATTACTGATCGTAGCTATTTGCTATTTCAGGGTAAAATTTTATTATCAGGTAATGCTGAATTTCTAGCGAATGATGAACAGGCACGAAAACTGTATCTCGGAAGCAACTTCAAACTGGATCGATAAGAACTGTGGAACTATCACAACATCTTGAACTAAAACAAACGCTAACGCCGCAGCAGATTCTGCTGTCGACGCTACTGCAGTTGCCCTCCATGGCACTGGAACTCAGAATCAAGACGGAACTTGAGATCAATCCGCTGCTTGAATTACAGGAAGATGTTGAAGAGCTGGATAACCCTGAAGAAGAGGCCGAAACTGAAGAGCCGGAAATTGATCTCGAAGATTATTTCTCCAACGATGGATATGAAGCCAAAGAGTATTATGATAAAAGTGCTGAAAAGGTGGAGATCCAAAATGCCTATCTGCCCAGTCTCTCAGAAGATTTACTTGAACAAATCGCAACACTATTCATTCCTGAGGACGAAAGAGCCATCCTGGAAGAGATGATCTGGAGCATCGATGAGCGAGGATACTTAATCATAGAGTTGGAAGTCCTTGCTGATAAATTCGAAATTGAATTGAGCGTTATAGAGAGATTACATAAGCAGCTCATGCAACTTGAGCCCATTGGCATTGGTTCTCGGACCCTTCAGGAATGTTTACTCATTCAGGTTAAAAAAATCCATCCCGATACACCAGCTCATTATATTGTTCGTGATTATTTTAATGAATTTGCCAATAAACGCTTTGAAAGAATATTACGTAAGCTGCACCTCACAAAGAATGATCTTAGGGACGCTGAAGAGCTTATCTCACATCTTAACCCCAAGCCTGGTGACGGCTATCTGGACCCCAAAACCAATTATGTAACACCTGATTTTTACATTCGAGAACAGGACGGAGAATTCATAGTTACTTTGAATGATTCGTTTATTCCGGAGTTACGTATTTCCGGTAGTTATAAGAATATGCTTTCCAATCAGAAAAAACTTGATACTGATACCAAGCTCTTCCTGAAAAAGAAGGTGGAGTCAGCCAAGTGGTTTATTAACTCCATTCAAATGCGTCGCATCACCATGTTGAAGGTGATTAACGCCATTATTGAGCGTCAGAAGGGTTTCTTCCTCATGGGATCAGACCATTTAAAACCTATGGTACTCAGAGATATTGCCGAAGATATCAGTATGGATATTTCCACTATCAGTCGTGTCACCAGTGGCAAATATGCACAGACTGATTGGGGTACTTTTGAGCTGAGATATTTCTTCAGTGAGGGCATCGAAGCTGAGGATGGTGAGAATATCTCAACCCGACGGATAAAAGAGCGTCTGCGTGTCATTATCGAGGAAGAGGATAAGTCACATCCTATTTCGGATGAGGCTATCTCAAAAGTTTTACACGTTGAAGGTTTTCCTATTGCCCG
>CAZDVD010000060.1:0-6897 GCA_964508765.1 uncultured Lentisphaeria bacterium | reverse complement strand
TCAAACTCCTCCATAAGGGAATCCCACAAAGAGAAATTGCCAAAGAGCTCGGGGTTGCCATTGGAACGGTATCACGGGGAGCCCGAGAACTGAAATATGGGCATAATGGTTTCATGCAGCTACTCAACTCATTAGAAGAGAAGACCGACAAATGATACTCTCTTCGAAACTTACAAAACTGACACATATTTGGATCTGGTGATGCAGCCAGGTTCCCTTTCTTTAAAAAAATAATAGAAAAGAACCTAAGGAGTAACCGTGAAGAAAATTTTTCTTTCAGAGAACGACATGCCAAAATCGTGGTATAATATTGCTGCAGATTTGCCTACGCCCCCTTTGCCACCATTGCATCCAGTAACCATGCAGCCTCTGGGACCAGATGATTTGGCACCGCTCTTTCCCAGGGCGCTGATTGAACAGGAAATGAGCATGGAGAGGGAAATTGCCATCCCCGGACCCGTTATGGAGGGTTTGAGGATGTACAGGCCATCACCCCTCATTCGGGCAACAGGTCTTGAAGCAGCCCTGAAAACACCTGCGAAAATCTATTTTAAATATGAGGGCGTCAGTCCTGCTGGTAGTCATAAGCCGAACACAGCTATTGCACAGGCCTACTACAACAAGCAGGAAGGGGTAGAAAGAATTGCCACTGAAACCGGTGCTGGTCAATGGGGGAGTGCCATGGCACTGGCTGGCCAAATATTTGGTCTTGAGGTGAAAGTCTACATGGTAAAGGTCAGCTACAACCAAAAACCATATCGTCGATCCATGATGGAGACTTGGGGCGCAAAAATAGTCGCCAGTCCAAGTATGGATACCCAGTTTGGTCAGAAAATTCTTGCTGATGATCCTGACAATACGGGATCATTGGGCATCGCCATTTCAGAAGCTGTGGAAGATGCAGCTACAAAGGACAATACGAAATACGCCTTGGGCTCAGTGTTGAACCATGTTCTATTGCACCAGACAGTCATTGGTCTTGAAGCGAAAAAGCAGATGGAAATTGCTGGGGATAAACCAGATATCGTCATCGGTTGTGTCGGTGGCGGTAGTAACTTTTCCGGTCTGGCTTTTCCCTATATCCGGGACAAAATTAATGGCGCTGATATTGATTTCAGAGCCATTGAACCCAGTGCCTGTCCAACACTCACCAGGGGAAAATTTACCTACGATTTTGGTGACATGGCACAAATGACTCCACTGGTATCCATGTATACCCTGGGTCACACCTTCATGCCTCCAGGCATTCATGCTGGTGGATTACGCTATCACGGTATGGCACCCATGCTTTCCCATGTGGTTAAAGCAGGTCTGGTAGATGCCTATTCCTATCAGCAAGTGGAAGTATTCGATGCTGCCGTTCTATTTGCCAGAACAGAAGGAATCATTCCAGCTCCTGAATCTGCACACGCTATCAAGGGAGCCATTGATGCTGCTGTTGAAGCACGTGAAGCTGGACAGGAAAAAACCATCCTCTTTAACCTGAGTGGACATGGACATTTTGATATGTCCGCTTATGATGCCTACTTCGCTGGAAAGTTGACCGATTATCGTCCTACAGATGATGATTTAGCAGTGGGCTTTGCTGCAACGGAGGGTCTCCCAAAAGCAAATTGACATTCTCACGACCCGGTGATTTATTGGACTGAATTGCCGGGTCCTCCTTCATTCATGAAACCCCTAGCTATCCTCTGAGTCAGGGGTTTTTTCTATCTTCCTGATCCCGGCCATAACTTGGGTCTTCGATGATGAATAATTTTTTGTTTCAACTATGAAATGAACATATCAACGCTACTTTCGTGTCCTTAAAAAAATGAGACAAGAACCTATAGAAGTAGTTTAGGAAAAAGAAAATGAAGAAACGCACAGAAAAATTTTACAACAATCAAGAACTCATACATAGCCCCAAAGGTCGCGTGTTACGCATCATGAGCGAATACATAGGACCCGAGGAATTATTTCGAAAAAACAAGATTCAAGATACCATTGTATTTTTTGGTTCAGCCAGGACCCAACCCAAACATATCGTTACCCAGGCCATTGAAAAAGCCAAGGCTGATGGAAACAGTGTGGAAAAGCTGGAACAACTTGAACGTGATCTGAGTATGTCTCGTTATTATGAAGATGCCAGGGAATTGGCCTACAAGATGACGGTCTGGTCAAAAAAGTTGAAGCAAAGTAAACGTCGCTTTATAGTAGCTACTGGAGGTGGACCAGGCATCATGGAAGCAGCCAATAGAGGAGCCGCTGAAGCCAAGGGACTTTCTGTTGGATTGAATATTTCCCTGCCTTTTGAGCAATCAGGAAATCCTTATATCAGTCGCGAACTGGAGATGGAATTTCATTATTTCTTTATGCGGAAATATTGGTTTGTCTATCTTGCCAAAGCATTGATTGCTTTTCCAGGTGGATTCGGAACTTTTGATGAATTGTTCGAGACCCTGACTTTGATTCAGACAAAAAAGATCAGCAAGAAAATGCCAATCCTGATGTATGGAAATGAATTCTGGGACAAGATGATTGATATTCAGGCTCTAGCAGATTTCGGAACTATCAGCCAATCTGATCTTGATCTATGCTATCGAACAGATAGTGTGGATGATGCCTATCAATATCTTACTCAGCAACTCACTGATTTATATGTGGAAGAGACTCCATCCACTGACTAGTCAGTTTGTGGCACATACAGCTTACCCAGCGTGACTGCCTTTCGAGCGCCAGTTACGCTAGGTAAATTGGCAGTTAACCCCTGCGTGTATAGATATCCAAGATAAGCAAATCCAAATGCTTCTTTATTACTTTGATTGATTCCACGTAAATTTATTTCACTGATAGTAATTGATGGAAGTTCTGATTTCAGGAAGTTCATCAGAGTTTTATTGAATGCACCGCCTCCTCCAACAACCATAGAATGAGGTGAGTATTCAGCAGGCAGAGAGTGAATGCTTTCAGCAATCGTTTTAGCAGTTAAAACAGTGAGTGTATGAATCAAATCTCTATATTCTTGATCATTCCCTGGATTAAACTGTTTTAGAATATGTTGGAAATACGTTTTTCCAAACTGCTCTTGTCCAGCCGAGCGTGGGGGAGTCAACTGATAAAAATTCGTGATTGAGTAATTCATTGAGTAGTTTTGGGTCAAGCTTGCCACTGGCGGCAATGGTCCCGCCCTCATCATAGCTCAATTTGTCGTGCGTAAACAAGCGTACAGCTTTATCCATTAGCGTGTTCCCGGGACCTGCATCCCAGGCAAGCAAGGGAGCCGTGTTGTTGCCTGAAGGCACAATTGAAAGATTGGCAATACCACCGATATTTAAGGCTAGAACATCAGAATTTTCTTGCTGAAGGAGGTATTGATCTACAATGGGGATGAGTGGCGCGCCTTGCCCACCCATTTCAATATCTGCCGTTCTAAAATCGTAGATGACCGGACAATGCAAAGATTCTGACATAAATCGGGGATTCCCGATCTGGAGCGTAAAGTGGGGTGGCTCATGCTTTATGGTTTGACCATGTGAGGCAATAAGATCAAAATTCAAGTCAAGCCTCTCAATCTCTGATGCAAACCATTCTCCCAGATCAACATCAAGATGAGCTATTTCTGTATCACTCAATTCTAAGGGATTTCTGAAGCTTTCCTGGAACATTTTAGGATAGGCGATCTCGTGGCTATACAGGACTTCATAGTCTGGAGAACGACCCTTGCCAGAAAATTTCACCAGACAGAGATCGAGACCATCTGCCGAACTACCTGTCATAAGGCCAAGGATTTTTACGCTTTGCTCAGTATGATTCATTTTCATCTCACAAACTGCAAATGATAAGCCTAGAAATCAATATCCTAGACTGTGGAAGTAGACGGTCTGTAGTGCGAGTTTTCCAAGAATGAGCGTCGCGGATTTTCATTCCACTTGGATATGATCCCGACTATCTTGCCTCGCTATTTTAGAATGATGCCAGAGAAAAAATAATACCTGGCTTGAATAAAGATTGAATGGGAGAGATTTGTGGATATCAAGATTGAAGTTGGGCAACCTCACGAAAGAACCTTAAAAGTTCAGGTAGACTGGTCCGAAATGGAACCCGGTTTCGAGAAGAAATTGACCAAGCTAAATAAACAGGTCAATCGACCAGGTTTCAGACCTGGGAAGATTCCTAGAAAGATCATGCTACAGTCCTATGGACACAGTGTGTTGGCCGAGATTCTGGATGAAACCGTACAGGCGGCCTATTACAAGGGAATTATGGACAATGATTTGGCTCCTGTCGATCAGGGGAGCATTGAGGATATGACTGAATTCGATATCGGTAAAAATCTTGAATTTTCTCTCAAATTGCAGGTTGAACCTGATTTTGACATGTTTGACTACCAGGCTGGTTTTAAAATCACAAAGACGGAATATTCAACTACGGATGAAGATATTACCCATGCTCTCGAGCATTTGCAGGAACGTTTTGCCGAAGTAGAAATTCGTGATGATGGCGCTGTTGATGGTGACTTGCTTAAAGGGGATCTCCAATACCTGGATGGGGCAGGAGAGCCTATCGAAGGAAGTCATGTTGAAGATCGTTACATCAAGATTGGCGATGGTGTCTTTGGTGATAAGGTGGCTAAGAAACTTATCGGCTCCAAAGTGGGTGATGAAGTAACCTTTGATATCCCTGCTCAAACCGAGGATGCTGAGGATCTGCATATCAAGATGCAGGTGAAGGCAGTCGAAACTCATATCCTTCCTGAACTGAATGATGATTTTGCCAAACAGGTTGATCCAAAATTTGAAACTCTGGATGCTCTGAAAGAAAGCAGTCGGGAAGATATCCAGAAGCAACTGGACTACGATGTCTTGAAGGCACAGGATCAAAGCCTGGCCAACAAATTGGTAGAAGAAACCAAGTTGGAAGTCCCTGAAGTCATGATTGATGACTATCTCGGAAAATTGGTTGAACGAGTCCGTAAGGAACGTGGTGCTGATGTGAATGAAGAAGAAGTTCGTGAGCAGAATCGTGAGCGGGCTATCTGGGAGTTATCCTGGTATCTCATCCGCAAAAAGCTCATCGGCACAGAGAAAATCGAAGTGAGTGATGCAGACGTAGAATTAAAACTTGATGAACTCACTGCCCAAATGCCTGGTGATAAAGAAAAGATGAAAGCACTTTATCGAGATAAACAATATCTTCCTCAGATAAAAGATGATATTCTTGAGAAAAAGATATTTGCTCACATTGAGTCTTTCGCAAAAGTAAAAGTTAAAAAGGCCACCAGCAAAGAAATCGGAGGCTACCATGCACACGCTCACTAATCAACTCGTTCCCATGGTTGTAGAACAAACTGGTCGTTCGGAACGGGCCTATGATATCTATAGCCGTTTACTTAAAGAGCGGATCATATTTCTCAGTACACCTATTGACGACAATGTTGCTTCATTGGTTGTTGCCCAGTTATTGTTTCTGGAAGCTGAGGATAATGAAAAAGATATAAACTTATATATAAACTCCCCAGGTGGAATTATAACTTCAGGTATGGCCATTCTGGATACCATGAATTTTATCAAACCTGATGTATCTACCATCGTTATTGGGCAAGCTTCCAGTATGGGTGCTCTACTATTAGGAGCAGGGGCCAAGGGTAAGCGCTATACCTTGCCGAATTCCCGTATTATGATTCACCAGCCTCTTGGTGGAACAGAGGGACAAGCTTCAGATATTGTGATTGCTGCTGAAGAAATTCAGAAGACCAAACTAAAACTGAATCAGATGCTAGCCAAGTTTTGTGGGAAACGTGTAACACAAATTGAGAAAGATGCAGATAGAAACTATTTTATGTCTGCCTCTGAAGCCGTAGACTATGGCATCGTAGACGCAATATTCGAAAAACGAGGCTAGGTCATTGGCAAAAGTAAAACAGGGAAAATCCTGTTCTTTTTGTGGAAGGCCACAGGAAGAAACAGGCATGCTCATCGCCAGTCCAACTGGCTCTAGTATTTGTGGCCGCTGTATTGATCAAGCTCAACAAATAGTTAAAGAAGAGTCTCCAGAGATGAACAAAGCTTTTAGTTTGTTTCCATCTCTTGAAGAGATACCAAAACCTGTTGAAATTAAATCTCATCTCGACAGTTATGTGATTGGTCAGGAGCACGCCAAACGCGCTGTTTCAGTTGCTGTTTACAATCACTATAAGCGCGTTATGGTTCAAGATGAAGTTAAGGATATAGATCTTGAGAAAAGTAATATTTTACTCATGGGACCAACGGGTACAGGTAAAACACTCCTGGCCCGTGCTCTGGCTACTTTTCTGGATGTCCCCTTTGCCATAGCTGATGCTACTGTCCTCACCGAAGCTGGATATGTTGGTGAAGATGTAGAGAACATCCTGGTTCGTTTGCTCCAATCCGCTGACTATGATGTGGAAGCCACTGAAGCGGGCATCATTTACGTTGATGAGATCGATAAAATATCCCGACGTTCTGCCAATGCATCCATTACTCGTGATGTTTCTGGCGAAGGAGTTCAGCAGGCTTTACTAAAGATACTGGAAGGTACTGTCGCCCAGGTTCCACCGAAGGGTGGTCGTAAGCATCCCGAGCAGCCATTGGTTTCAATCAATACAAAAAATATTCTATTCATCGTGGGTGGCGCCTTCGAGGGTATTCAAGAAATTATTGCACGTCGTCGCAAGAAAACGCTTCTGGGATTCTCTACCTTTGATGAAGAAGAATCAAAGCTCAAAGGCGCTGATCTTTTACGGGTGGTAGAACCAGAGGATCTCTTACAGTACGGACTCATTCCTGAGCTCATCGGTCGTCTGCCAGTCATCGCAGCCCTGGAAGATCTTACACGCGAAGCCCTGCATTCCATTTTACTTGAACCACGTAATGCCCTGGTCAAACAGTATCAAAA
>CAZDVD010000059.1:0-11530 GCA_964508765.1 uncultured Lentisphaeria bacterium | reverse complement strand
TTGCCTTTATTTAAATCATCATAAACGCCTACTTTCTGTGAACTACAGGCATTCAACAGAATGGCAAAAATGATAATACTCAGATGTAAATATTTACGTCGCATCAGATCGCTCCCATTTGTTCTCAACTCTGGAATGTACCAAAAATATAGTTGTTTATCAGATTGGTGCAACCCTGAGTTCCATATAGATTTTACACTGAAACGTGCCTGCTTAATAATCCCAATCTGGATGGGGATCCGGAAGACAGAGCACGTCATCAAGGTCTTTGATGAGCGATGCAGGACCACTCAAATTACTGGTAATGGACAGACCAGTGGCTGGCCTTACTCCCAGCCACAAACGGGTAAAGGTTCCTATGTCAGCAACCAGGGTGGGCAAACCCGCTTCAAAACCCGAAGTTGCCTTGGATGTTGAACCCAATTCGATGGTGTATTTGCCAGCACAACCCCGCCAGGTCATTTTTGGATCGATGAGCTTTTCGAGGGGATCACTTAGATCCAGATTGAAGCGCAAGGATCTTGAATTTAAACGTGTCGCAGCAATACAGGCTTCCAGGTTGCATATTCTGGTTTGCCAGTAGGCTGAAGCTCTATTGATATGTTCGAACTTTGATTTCTCAGTCACTATTCTATACCTGAAAGGGGTTTGAACCAAATCTTGAAGCTGTATGCCACCGGGTTCTCTCATTTTTACAAGTCGAATTTGATCACCCAGTGATTTGAGCAAAGCCATTAATTCAATGAATTGTTCATTGGTCTGAAATGCCATGGAGTATATAACAACTGGACCATGCTCATCCTTGCTGGTTCCCCAAAAATAGTGAGTTAATTCACCATTTGGTCCATCAGCATACCCCAGACCAAAGCCCTTTTTTGACCAGGCTAATTCGGCTTTCACAAGTTGCTCTGGAAGTATAGTGACACCCCCGTGTTGTCGTTTTCGGTTTTTAAGTGCTTGGTGAACTTGTTTCCAATCTTTCCCATTCAAGCGTTGAGGTGGTCTGATCTTCTGATCGATATTAATGTCAGCTGGATCAAAACTCATCCAATGCTCATAACTGCCACTTCCATACCCCAATTGATCATAAAACCCCTGCTCAAAAATTCCCAGGGTTGAGACGATGGCACCTGCTTCAGCCTCTTCGGCAATAAGCCGGGCAGTCAGCTTCTTCGCCAGACCCTGCTTCCGGGCAATTCTGCTCGTTGTTACTGATGTCACAATTGAAAGTGGCAAGTCTTCTTTGAGATACCTCAGATAACCTGCATTTGCAGTGACCAGACATTCTGCACTGCCCTCCAACTCAGCCACCAGAGATCGCCCCACTTTGAGGAAAGCATCCAGGGACTTATCGTCAGAACTATCCTCGATCCAATGCACCTCTTGCCAGATTCTTTTAGCGGCTTCAAGGTCTTTATCGTGATCATATTCTCTAAACGTATACATAAAAGGGGTTTCCCTATAACAATTATCATTTATGGCTGATCATCTGCCTGAACAGCTATTCTAGCGGTGGAGCAAAAAATATAGTAGTAAAGCGAGCTTGTGCAATATCCTGTTTTTTAGTTGGTCTGGTCGAGCTTCTGCTTGAGATATTAAGAAATCTTGACCTGTAAAGACTCAATCCGCAAGAGAAGCGACAAAATGTGGTGAAATATTACTCAATTCATTCAAAAACGTGTGAACAAGACAGGCATATAAGTTTATAATTGTAAGATATGATGAAACAGTTCCAAGCCAGGGGTAGTCAACAGAAATTTAAGCGCAGGCTGTATATCGCCTCAATCGTGTCGCTGGCCTTTGTTGTAGGAATTTTCACCTCGCTCTTTTACCTCTCCAAGGATCTGCCCTCCCTGGATGAGTTGGAACGCTATGATCCGGATCTGATCACCCGGATTGTTTCCGCTGACGATCAAGTTATTCAAGAGCTCTTTATGACCCAGAGAACATTGGTCAAATCCAATGAAATCCCCCCCCATGTAAAAAAAGCGCTTATTGTAACTGAAGATCAGCGATTTTACCGTCATTGGGGAATGAATTTATTCCGAACGGTCTACAACCTTTCCCTGAACATGTTAACAGGAGAAATTCATGGTGGCTCTTCTTCCCTAACCCAGCAGCTGGCTCGAAGTCTCTATGCTCGCATTGGGTTTAAGCAAACCTATCTGCGTAAACTTCGTGAGCTGATTACGGCCGTTCAAATAGAACATACTTTCACTAAAGAAGAGATTTTGACCATGTACCTGAATACTGTGTATTTCGGACATGGAACCTATGGTCTTCAGGCTGCTTCCAGTAAATATTTTAACAAACGGGTTGAAAACCTCACCCTGGACGAAGGTGCCATCTTGGTGGGGCTGTTGCGTTCACCAGCCTATTATTCACCTATCACTCACCCCGATCGGTCCAAGCATATTCGCAATGTGGTTATCAACAACATGTTTCGTGAAAAAGCCATCAATGCTGTGGAGCGAAACTATTTCAAATCACTTCCCATTGAGACCTATGTACCCGATAGTGTAGACGTTGGCAATGTAGCCCCACACTTTGGTGAATATGTAAGACGCCAGCTAGAAAAAGAAGATGATGAATTAGGTGTTGATCTCTATCGGGATGGCCTGACTATTTACACCAGTCTTGATACCCGTTTGCAGACCATCGCCAATCAGGTGGTGGCCAAAGAACTGAAGCGAGTCCAGGCTATTTTTGACACCCGCATGATGGCTAATAATTCTAAGGCGCTGGCAGATATTCTGGAGAGACATAATATTGATCTTACAGTCGATACGGTTCGCTTAATGATTTTGGATTCGGTTGAGATGACACCCCGAATTGAAAACCTGTTGACCGTACAAGCTCAGCTGATTTCTCTGGATGTGGAGACCGGGGAGATTAAAGCCATGGTTGGCGGTAAAGATTTCAGCAAATCTCAGTTTAATCGATCGACTCAGATGGAACGTCAACCGGGATCAGCTTTTAAGGCTTTTCTTTACACAGCAGCCATTGACAATGGCTATCCAGTGACGACAACTCTTCTGAATCAACCTGTAGTCATCAAATTGGGTGCGAACGACTCCACGGATTGGCGTCCTAAAAATTATGATTTGAGTATGGGTGGGGAAACCACCATGCGTGAAGGAATCCGGCGCTCTCTCAATCTCATTGCTGTCAGGACCATCCAGGAGCTCATTGCTCCCTCTGCAGTTGTTGAAAAAGCACGGGCCATGGGGATCACCTCATATCTGTATCCCGGTGATGCACTGGCATTGGGTGCATCTGCGGTTCGCCCTATCGAGATGGCGGCCGCCTATGCCGTCTATCCTCGTTTGGGAATCTGGATCCAACCAACGGGAATTCTTTCTGTACAGGATCGATTTGGTGGTGTTTTACGCACCTATAATCCAGATCGCAAAGAAGTTCTGGGTCGTGGTACCTCGTACGTCATGTTATCCCTTTTGGAAACCGTGGCCAATCGCGGCACGGGAGTCGGTGCCAGGACCAGATTTGGATTTCACGAACCAGCCGGTGGGAAAACTGGAACCACGACGGGATTTACCGATGCCTGGTATGTTGGTTTTACCACCCGCTTATCCACGGCTGTCTGGGTAGGTATGGATTCTCCCTCTATCAGTCTGGGTCCCGGTATGGCTGGATCAGCTTTGGGAGTTCCCATTTGGGCACAGTATATGAAAGCTGTTTATGATAGTCTGGATTGGGACCGCCAGGAATTCGAAATTCCCGAGGAGTCAGTCATCTTTGTGAATGTCTGTTCTGAAACTCACAAATTGGCTACTCAATATTGCACGCCAGAGCGTGAAGTTTTCTTGCCAGGAACCGCACCAACCAAGTATTGCGATGTTCACGGCAATCGTTCAAAACCAGAAGTCATCGACTTCTAACTTCCAAATTTCACAAATTTTCCATTTTTGACACCTTGCAAAACAAGCGAGCGTACCCGACCATACATAAAAATTGATCTAATTATTTGCTTAACAAGTATTTGATGGAATTCAATTGGTTGTAGACACAAATAGCACCAATATCCACGAAACGCCACAAATTAACTCTGCAGAAAAAGCTGTTTGCCCTAACTAACCTTCGTGTCAATTCGTCCAATTCGAGACATTCGTGTTGCTTTGCTACCTGCTCCAGATTAGAACGAGAAGTGCTTGATTGACTCTCCCTGTTCAGCAATATGGGTCATGGCTTCAATTCCAATATCCAAATGTAGATCAACGTATTTTTTGGTAACACTCTGGTCCAGTGCTTCGGTTTTGACACCATCTGGTACCATGGGAAGGTCGCTCACCAGGAGGAGTGCACCCCGGGGAATATTGTTGGCCAAACCGGTGATGAAGATGGTAGCCGTTTCCATATCAATTCCGATACAACGAGTTTCTTTTAAGTAACTTTTGAACTTTTCATCGTGTTCCCAGACCCGACGATTGGTGGTATAAACCACACCGGTTCGGTAGTCAAGATTCTTCTCAACCAGGATTTGAGAGATGTATTTGTGAATCTTAAAACTGGGCATTGCTGGTACTTCTGGGCGGAGATAATCATCGCTGGTACCCTCACCTCGTATGGCTGCAATGGGAAGAATAAAATGCCCAAGATCGGTAGACCGCTTTAGTCCTCCGCACTTGCCCAAAAAGAGTACTCCATAAGGATCAATGGCTGAAAGCAGATCCATGATGGTAGCAGCATTGGGCGAACCCATCCCAAAATCGATAATGCTCAACCCTTCTTTGTTGGTTGCAACAATCATGGAGCGATCTGCACCATAGATTGGTACATCGAATCGTTGGGCAAACTTCTCCACATAATTTTTAAAATTTGTAAGTAAAATTCTATCACCGAAAGCCTCTTGCTCAACTCCGGTATAGCGGAATATCCAGTCTTTAACTATTGCTTGTTTAGTATCCATGCTGATAATCTAACCTACTTCATGGTTGTCCAAAACAGTTTGCTTCATTGAGACTGGGTTCTGCTAGATCTGAGCTTTTATTGTTCAATCAATATCTTTATCAAAATATATTTTCATAAAGAGCATGGATTCTGTCATGCGGGAGGGCATAAATGGGGCATAAATGGGGAACAAATGTCTTGTCATCAATGTTCCCTGCGGGGAAATTCATGGACATGTTCAAAAATTTGAAATATTACTTTTTTTGTATACTTCTCACCGCGTTTACGGTTTCCTGTACCTCCCATGCTGTGATTTCTCCCGAACCGCTTAAGGCGGATGAGACCTATCAGGGTGTCGTTCTTTCTGCAGAAAATATGATCCCCCAATTTGTTTTCAGAAAAGGTTTGGGACCCAAAATGGATGCAGGCCTGCGAATCGGGATGCTCCCCATTCACGGAAGCGGTGTGGATGCAACAGTTACCCTCAGAGATGAAGGTTCCCGATTACACACTATGAATTTTGCGGCAACCTATGCAGAACAGAGTTCTTTTGGAGCAACCTACTACAATGTTTCCCGAAAAGATCGCACGAAGACGGTTCGGAGAGATGGCAAGGTCTTTAAACAAACCGATGTTGATATCTTCAACTATGGCTATCTCGGTCTACGTTATAACTACATCACTTCAGGTTTCTGGGGTGACAAAGTTCATCTCTTTGGATTGCTCTATGGAATGAATTTTCGTAAGACCTGGGGTGTTGAGTTAGGATACTTCCATGATTTCTCAGGGAGAACACCTGTTTCCGAGCTCAAATTCAATCCGAAGTATGCTCCCCTGACGGGAATTTCCATGCGGGTTTGGTTCGGACAATTAACGAAACATTGAGACCCTTATATATCTATATCTTTATATCACCTGCAAGCCGGTGGATATTCTAAAACCATCAAAATGGCTTACATCAAGTAAGTAAATTATAAAAGGGCTTGCCCTGATAGAAAAAGGCGAGGATTTATTCCTCGCCTTTTTTTATATCCAATAATTCTGATTTTTAGATCGGGTAAGAATACTTGTTACTTAATACGCCCAACCACGTTCTTCTGATATACTCACTTCAAGGCTATCCCGGTAATCATCTGGTGAAAACCAGGCGAATTTGACAGTGACACGAAGGTAATCTGGAAGCGTGGTATCCTGGGGGGCCACACCATCAAAAGGATCATCCACCTCACGCACAGTCGTGGTTCTATAGCCCTGAAGGCCATTGAGTGTAATGGGAACCGAAAACTCAGGCATTTTATCTTGAATTGTGAAATAGTCTAAGTCCACAGCGATAGCCATGCGGGTCGCTATGTTTGTCCAGGCGAGTTGGTCGCGCATCCCCTTGTCAGCTTCCCAGCGAACGTGTGAATAGATCTGGTATGATCCCACAGCGACTACGGAAAGTAGTACTGCAGAAAGAACGACCTCGACCAGGCTATAACCGCGATTCTTCATCAAGTTTTATTATTCAGACAGTCCCATATAATTCCCACGACATGAATACCACATCAGGGATATCATTATAATTGAGCCTTGTGCTGAAGCAGAAAATTTGAGATTGAAACGCAGATGAGTAAAAGTGCAATTCCCGTCCAGCTAGTGCTGGATTGCAAGTACTCCTGAGCAAGTAATTGTTTTTTCAATACCTCGATGTCAATTCATGATGATCCCGAAATCATGATCGTCGTCGAACTTAGAAAAAATCACCTCTGGTATCTATCTTTAAATTGGTTGCCCATGACACACAATGAGTCAGTTAAATCGTGGTGTAAAACCCAGATCATGGCAAAGAGCAGATCAGCCCTGGTGGAGAAAGCAAAACGTGCTGAAGTTGATTGTTATAAGTATGTTGGTATTAAACGTGACTCAATCAGAGACTTTTGTCGTGAGCATCTGAACAAGCATTATACACTGGCTCAGATCCAAGCCATGCGCAATGGCAACAGAGAACCGATGGAGCTTTATGCCGGTGGTTGGAATTGAATTCATGATTGGTTGCCAGATCCATTCTATAAACCTTAGAGAGTCTCAAAATGAGGAAGCTGCTCTGGAACCGGATAGCAAATGATTCTGGGGCGGGTGGGACACCTAATCTTCTTTTGTTTTACTCAATTTCTTTTTCGCAAGCGAGGCTCTAATCTCCTCGATTTCTGCAATCACCTTTGGCTCTCTTTTCTCAACCTCATTTAACTCTACACTTATTTGGCTATTTACATCTGATGGAAGTATCATTTCCTGGTCTAGTAACTTTTTTAGATCACCCAAGATATCCTGCGTAAAGTAGACAGCTGGATTCTTAAACGTCCCTATAAAATGAAGAGTAAGACCGCAATACTGAATAGCAAGTATCAACTCACCTTGGGTTCTGTAGGATAAAATTTGCATTGCAATTGAATGTACGTAGACCCTTAAGGCCTCGTGTTCAATTCTCACTATCTGCTTTTTCTCAGCAATTTTTTGAGATTTTTGCAATTCTAAGACCTTCGCATTGAATTTATTATCTAATTCATTCAACTGCTTTTCTGTTTGTTTACTTAGTAACGTTACTGTTTTCCTAGAGATATTTGTCTTGTACTCACCCCACCCTAATGCTACCAGAATAATCACCAATAAAAGGCTGGCGACGCCAATTAATCCCACCCAATGATTAAATTGCATATTCCCAATTTGTTCAAGGTACAATTCAACTTGTCCCTGATTCAATGGTACTTGAAATGCATCGGTAGCATTCTGAATCTGCAAAGCGGAGTCAGCTTGCATTGATACTAGCATTGAATCAAATCTCGTATCCAGTAAAACAAACCGTTCCTGAATTCGTGCGATGGTTTCTGTAGTAGGCAGAGTTTCGAGTATATTACTCATGAAAAAATCCCCATTTCAATTCTATATATAGTGAATTTATGCTAAGGTAGAGTGGAAACCAGCAATGTCAATGCTGAGGTGTGATCTAGGTTTTTGCCCAATTATAAATTTTTATTATCTTATCGTTGGTAGAGCAGCAAACCACGCCTCTATCAGTTAAAGTCCTCGGCCTCTATTCCGAGGGGGTTTTTCGTTTGCCAATACATTCAGGGTAAATCATCCTCAGGCGAAGTTATTTGTGCTAATTTACTCCTTTAAATTAGACTTAATATAATCTGTAGTATCTTGACTTACTGAGTTTAGCCATGCCGCCGGAGCTGAAACTTTCGAAACAAATAGTTTATCTCCAGATTTCAAAAATGTGTTTAAATGGTCACGAACACTGACCACTGAATTTTCAGTCCAGATGATGCAAGAATTTTTCGTTGGGAATGCGTAATATTTATATCCCTTGATACGCAGTATAAAATCGTTCAGACTGTTTGAGTCTTTTTCTTTTTGTTCATAAATGACTATTAATTGATTCATTTGGATTGACTTATTTTATGAATTTCTTTTACAATTAATTTGACCAAATCAATGCATTTTGATGCGTATTCTTTTTTAATTTTATTCTCTGTAAGTTCTGTCTGTGTTAAATCATGGTCTCCACAATGGACTATCAAATGTCTTCTTTGGGTATATTCTTCAATTGAGCTGAGTAGAATGTCTACACTTCTATCAGCGCTATTTGCGATTTGCTTGAAAACTTGGGTAAATCCAGCAAGCTTCATGAATTTATCAATTGATTTTTGTCCTTGAAAAGATCGTTTTTCAAAATCTTGATCAAATTTTGCAACAACCTTCTCGTAGAAATTATTTTCAAGCACAACTTGGTGCAGTTCATCTTTAGAAAACAGTTCTTCTTTAATATAGATTTTTAGGTCTCTGGATAGGTTTCTTTCCAGAAGGCTCTTTTTTATTTTTACAATTAAAAAAGTTTTGATATATGCATCTAGTGCTGAAATACCCAGAACAATAACAGCACGATAGGAATCCTCAAGTTTATCTTCTGATATTGATAGCGTATCTTCGGTCGAGGTAAGATTAATACTTAATAAATTCTCTGCCCTTTTAATACCACTATTAAATATTCGAAAAGCTTGCTCGGATTTTTCGTTTTCTTGATTTACATCTATAGGGGCTTCTTTGGATGGAACACTTTTGCCCACAGTGCTTTCATTTACCTCACTCATCTAGTCATCCTCATTTCAAACCCCATATAATGTATATTTATGCTAAGGTAGGACGGAATCCAGCAATGTCAATGCTGAGGTGTGATCTAGGTTTTTGCCCAATTATAAGTTTTTATTGTCTTATCATTGGTAAAGCAGCAAACCACGCCTTTATTCCGAGGGCTTTTTTTATCCCCTGAAGATCTCCAGGTGAATAGCAATCACGGTATGCTTGGGGTCCTGGACAACCATCTCTGCAGTGATATCCTCTGGCAGGAATGCCCATCTGTTCTCATCTGAATCCAGGAAGCTTTGATTGGCTTTGAGCATCTGTCATTTGAAGAGCTAGTGAGCAAGTATGATGCTCCTGGAAACTTCTTCTTTTGCGATCCACTCTACTTTCATGTTCATGACTATGATCTCAAGTTCGATCACCTCATGCTATATGATGTTCTGTCTGAGATGGAGGGGAAATGGCTACTCACCTATGATGACTGCCAGGAGGCCAGGGATCTGTTCCAGGGATATTGGATGAAGTCAGTTGTACGTCAGGGGATCGAGCGAAAGCATGGCGACATGGAATTTAAAGAGGTTTTAATTGCCAATTATGAGCCGTTTAAACAGGGTTTAAATACGTCACTATGGGATGATGACTAGAATAGCCAGATGCTCGTCGATACTCTCCCTAGTGTATGTCAGCTCTACCTTTGTTATATGTCTCTTACTTGGCTTGATGTTCATGCCCCCCCCCAAGAAATTGGAAGAGCGAATCTTGACCCTTGTTTAGTGATTCTAACTTTTCTTCAATTATTGTAAACTGCATTTGTTCAATTCTTGTGGTGTTCGTCTTCGTGGATTGTTCCAATTGTTTTTTAGAAAAATGGATTGAAAAAAACATCGATCCGATTGAGATCAGAATCGCAAGAGTGGCAAAACATGTTGCCAATGTCGATGACCTCCTAGCAGCTGTAAGCTCTGTATATTCCAAAAGATTAAAATAACCCTGGTGTTTAAGATAATACTCTCCCGTATCAGGTAATTTATGCGATGGATCATTTAAGTCTGGGCGTTGCTTATCAATGAATAAATCGGCAAAGAATTGTCGTACTGAAAACTCATCATATTTATAACCAAGACTTGTTAAGTGTTTTAATAAATCAGAATATTTGACTGATTTACCCACATTGTCGCGACCATAAGCCAGAATACTAATATATAAATCAATTCGTCTCATAATTTGCCCCTTAGTATTATTCTTTCATTTAAAATGCGTGTTGATAAATGGAATGTCCATTTAAAATGCAAAAAAGTTTCATTTAAAATGCGCGTCGATATAATTAGGGGGGTGCATGTCTAATGGAAGAAACCGGAAATTTTGAATTAATCATGTAAGTGAGTGTAATTACGCGACGTGTGCGCCGCGATTTCGGCTATCTCATCTGCACTTTTAATGAAACATCCTGGAACATCTTGGAACATCTTGGCACTTTAAATGAAAGATTTATTCAATTAATCATCAGTTGTTCACGCAAAAATATGTTGGTGAATGATACTCGTTATCTAATGGATGGGCTAACTCACTCTAATGTATTGGCCAGGATCAGTTATTTCGTTTGAATCCAATTCAAAAAGACCTTTTCTAGACATGCGCTTTATAGCGTCAATTACTTCCCGTATCTCCATTTTGCGATCTGCTGCCAATATCAGGAGCCTAGCCACTTGAAATTCTTTCCCAAATAATAGTTCTTCTCGTAAACTTTTATTAAGGATTTCTTCAATAGCTTCATTCTTCGTTTTCTGCTCAAGCAATCTTGATTCGGTTAGAGACTCTGCGATGAAATTTCGGACTCCCTTCCTTGCTTTAGTAATTGCTACACTGCCTGATGCAGCTGCTTCAGAAGCTATTACTGATAAGCGTTTGTCTATTTCATCATTAAGTTCAGAAATTCTTGCTTCAGCTTTTCTATCAACTATTACATCTACTGGGTTCTCCTTGCCCTTGCCCACTTGGTCTTCTCCCCAGATGTAATTTCCCATGCTTGTCATTGTATCTTTCAAAGTCGAGAAGGTGTCTGTATATAATTTGCTAAACAGATCTTCAACCTTATCGACATTCGATGAAATTTCTTTGGACACATCACTTATTTTTTGAAAAGCTTCATTAGATTTAAAATAAAACATTAATGATAACCAAATCGCAACTATAGCTAATACTAATGATGCTATTGACGCGATTAGGGAAATTAATCCGACTAACGTCATGGGTTCCATTTTTCATCCTTCATCGCTAATATTCTTTCTATTCCACCAGGGAAATTTAAAATTCCCAACATGAAGATCCTTCCGCATTTGCCGCAAGACAAGATCAGCTATTTCCCCAATACTCTCCTCAAAAATGATGGGGGTGTCTCCGCTTCTATCTTTGGGATCACGAATAGTCACTAACCTTAAGTCCTGAATTCAACCAGTAAGTGCAATTTCTTGTTTCCCAAAGAATACATCATTAG
>CAZDVD010000058.1:0-11869 GCA_964508765.1 uncultured Lentisphaeria bacterium | reverse complement strand
AAATTTCAAATTCTAATAAACGTATACTAATCTGGATTTATGATGACAGTTAAATTAAAGATCGATAACGATTTTACACCATGCTCAGTTGCTGATGGAGACGAGATATTTCCAAATGGTATTTTCAGGTTTAATATCACAAAAATGCGTGAGTATATTTTCGAAAATCCTGATCAAGTAATTTACAAAATATTAGCGATAAAAGATTACTCCAAAGAGTTTTCATCTCTCAACAATCCTCATGTTGATTCTGTAGACATTTCTGAGCCTGTAATTATCGCAGAAATATCACCAGGTAGGTATAATCTAATCGATGGACATCACCGAATGGAGAAAGCTAGGAGGATAGGGATAGATAATTTACCTTCATGTAGCTTTCCAGTCGATCAACATTTGAGGTTCCTAACTGAAAGCAAATCGTATCTAGCTTTCGTCGAATATTGGAATGACAAATTGGATGAAATAAGTAGGGACTCAGAAATACTGTGAAGATTAGCTATATTGGATAGTTGATATTAACTGGAATCAGCATCTTAGTATTGCGTACTTTAAATTTATACTAATTTCAGGGAGAACTTATGGAAGAGCATAATCCACATCTAAAGGAAGTAATTCTAGAGATTGTCTCTAATCAGTTGAGTTCAAATAATCCGCCAGAAACGAAGGAGACATTGGACAGGCTGATATCAGAGGGATATTCAAAACAAGATGCAAAAGAGTATATTGGAGCGGTCTTATCTGCGCATATATCCGAAATTCTTAGTGAAGAGCATGAATTTGATGAGCCCAAATTTATAAAGGATTTGAAGAATCTACCTGTCTTGCCTTGGGAAGAATAAGAGCTTATAGATAGATGAGAGCTTAATATTCTCTTTTATTTCTCATGATTTATAATTGCTGCAAAGCGAGGCATAACAATGGCTTAGAGCTAACACAAACGCAAAGAAGTGCAAAGGGGGAAATGATGTGGAGGGATACATTGATATTATCAAGCGAGTCTTTTTTGGGAAGTAGCTCAAGCCTAAAGCGTTAGAAACACAGATAAATCACGGTTTGAAATCAAGTTTCCCAGTTTACATTACAAAGTGTAAACAATGTAAAGGAAGGCAGACATGAAAGCGACGGCAAAAGACTTAAGATTCCATTCAAAGGAACTACTAGATACTGCAAGAAGGGGTGAAGAAGTTGTAATAACTTACAGAGGAAAGCCTTATGCAAAGTTAGTTCCTGTTACTGGAGAAATTGATTTGACTGACAACCTCGATAATCATCTTTTTGGTATGTGGGCTGATAATTCAAAAGTAGCAGATGTAGAGGCCTTTGTTGACACAGCCAGAGAAAGCAGATTCTAATGCTCATAGACACAGATGTACTTATCTGGTATTTGAAGGGGAATGAAAAGGCGCGATCGGCTATTGAGAACTTATCAACTTTTTCGATCTCAGTTGTCACCTACATGGAATTAGTTCAGGGCATGCGGAATCAGCGAGAACTTCGAGAATTAAGAAGGGCATTGAAAGATTGGAAAGTTATTATTCTATACATAGATGAAGAAATATCATCAAAAGCCATGTTCCTTGTTGAAAGGCACTTCCTGAGCAATTCTATGCGGTTAGCAGACGCATTAATAGCTTCAACTGCCCTTACTAATGGAATCCCAATTCTTACTGCGAACGACAAGCATTATAAAATTGTCAACCAGCTTAAACTTGAGGTTTTTAGACCATAATAGGAATATCTGGTTTCTAACAAAAGAGCGGACTCACACACACTAAAAGCGATGCATATTCTATAGGGTAATCTACCCAATTTCCGCATAGAATTTTCTATTCACTTTGTGACAAACCGGGACAAATATACCGGTAATGGTATATCCGATTGGATAGAATACTCGGGGGATTGAATGTATTTCTGGATTTGTAGGAAGCAGCTAATTGATGCAGCTGTGGGCGGCGTGGGATATTAAGTTGGAACCCCTAAAAGTCTCTCTTAAATTCAGACCGAATTAGCCCAAATTACTTTGATGGAATAAAGTCTATCCATTGCCAGGGATGACTACCCGCTAGGGTGAATTATTACGAATCTACAATGACGCTTCAAAATTAGACATGATAGTGAGTGAATCTAAATACCACATTACAGCATTCTGCTCGATATGCCTTATTCTTTGCGCTGGATTTTCTCCATCAGTAGCAATTTCGCAAGCAGTTTATGGGGTAAGTGGAGGAGCATACGATGCCTATACAGGAGAGGATATCGACAGTTTCTCAGTTACTATGCAAGTAGTTAATGAGCCGACTCTGGTAGTAGAAGGTTTTTTTCCGGATAATTATTGGTGGTTGAGTATCACGACAGATGGAATAGATAATGATGACCCACGAAATCCAGAGCATTTTTTATTGAAACAGAACTATCCCAACCCATTTAATCCGGTCACAATAATTCCTTTCAACATTTCCGAAACAGGTCATTATACGCTACAGAGCTTCAACCCCTTAGGTGAAAGAACTTGCTCTTCGCGTATGTTCCTGGGACCAGGTAATTATGAAGTAGCATATGGTTTTGGCACTACCTCAGGTGGTTTACAAATCGTTCGATTGTCAGGAAAAGGGAGCTCACAAACGATTAAAATACTGGCCATTGATGGTGGGGACGGCACGGGTTTTACGCATCCTGCTTACAGTACAGGTCAAGATCGAATGGAGAAGCAGCTGATAACAACACAATCTGTCCGTGAGGATAATCTTGAGGTTGTCATAAGCACTGAAAAAGTTGGCTATTATACGAATGTTGATACTTTGTTCTTACAGCCCGACTTCTCAAATGCACATAATATCTTGCTGACTGCTCTAAACTACCCCCCCGTTGTTGTACTTGAAACAATCGTGGAATTAGTCCCTGAGGCAATCCAGGACCTCCCGAAGGTAATTGCCGCATACACCTATGTCGACCCCGATACCGATGATGTAATCGTTACCAGCATTTCGAGTTCTTCAGAAAGTGCCTTCTTCAGCATTGACAATAGCAATGTCTACCTCGATTCCTTGACGCAGGGGTTTAACGGAGTGGTCAATTACATTGTAATGGCTCAAGATGATCAAGGTGCTGAAGGATGGGATTCTGGACAGATATATGTAATTCCTACTCCAGATTCAAGTTTAGTACACTTTAACTTTAAATCAGTGTACGGAGATACAACGCTTACAAGTGGAACAAGCACTTTGACCTATAGAAAAATGTTGGCAGACTCAAGCGGATATCTATGGGGACAAGACAGCGTAGCCGTTAGTAATAATGGTGAATTTGAAGTCTTGGTAGAGCAAGGAGCGCTGTACGATTTCAATGGGTTCCACACGAGTACGGATGCATACGACTACCAAGTAATCATGCAAAGAAATGGGGTGACTGTCGAAGAGAAGACTTGGGATGATGATTTCGCCGGTCTTGTATTTACAGCCGATGCTGATACTGTTGATGTATACAAATTTATGAATGACTTTCCGATGATATATATGAGTTTTTACGCATCCAAAGATGCAGGTGTGAATGTGGGAATTAGAAAGTTTGCAGACTCAGAATTTCCTGTTTCTGCTTACTGGGTTGTAGGTGATGGACATGAGGCTCCAGACAGCATCAGGATGGCTAGATTTGATTCGCTTGTTGCTGATGTCAGAAACTGTCCTCACCAGCAGAACTTTTACATGAATCAAGAATTTGTTGACTCATCGCCTGATGACACTCCATACTTTAGGCAGGGTATACATCCTGATTATCCAAGTCCAGGAACTAGTGTGACGAGTTACAATTCTGAGACTAACGAAATTATTGTATGTGGAGCTAGATTTCCTTGGCAGCCAGATGAGTATACTCAAAAAATAGAGGAGTTGCAGGCATGGTGGGATCTACAGGATTGGGGAGGTGATCCTATTATTCTTGAAAATGTTGGTGGAGTGATAAAACTGAATGACAGAGGAAGAAGGGTGATCTCCGCTTTGGGTATTGCTCGACCAGGTACAAAGTTCTGAAAAGACACGTTGCTAATAATATTCGTGAAAAGTATCCCGACTACAATCCAGCACGAAAGTACCCTCATATATCCCCATTTTCCACAAAACGGTATACAAACAGTATATTTTCGAAATCAGCCCCCAAATACCTAAAACGATAAAGCCCCTAACTGATTGACAGTCAAGGGCTTGTGACCGCGGCAGGGATCGAACCTGCGACCAATTGATTAAAAGTCAACTGCTCTACCAACTGAGCTACGCGGCCATGGAGCGTGGGCATCTCTAAAATCGAAGCCCATAAAAAGCGAGGCAATATAGTTTTGTCCCCAGCGAGGGCAAAACAATTTCCAAACCCATTTACAGCTTTTTCAAATGAGCCATTTTGGATTGGTTGTTTTTATTTCATCCCTATCTTGATAGCATGAAAAAATTAAATAGTCCGTGGAGAATTATTTCCACAGCAGTATACGGTGCCCCAAACGAGGGCAAAATTTATGGTGCCCTAGAAGTTGATGTTACCGATGCCTGGGAGATGATTGTGGAAAACCGAGCAGAGGGTAGACGGATAACCATGACCCATCTGGTAGCTGCTGCTGTCGGTCGGGCTATTGGCTGGGATATCCCGGAAATGAATGCCTTTGTGAAACGCGGCGCCCTCGTTCAACGTGATGAAGTCATTGTGACTGTGGCTGTCAACATGCATGGCGGTAAAGAAATGACCAGCGTTAAGCTGTATGACGCCCATAAAAAGACGGTTTTTGAAATTGCTGATGAAATTCGTAATCGGGTGTCCAAAGCTCGCAGTGGTGACGATAATGACACCATGGACAATAAATCTTTCATGGCCAAAATCCCTTGGCCGTTCCGACGCATGGCATTTCTACTATTTCGGTTTATCACCAATACCTTAGGTATTGAGATCAAATCCATGGGTTTGGGTCACAATGCCTTTGGTTCGATTCTTCTCTCAAATATTGGTTCGCATGGTTTGAGCACTGGATGGGCTGCACTATTCCCCGGATCCAAATTACCTGCTGTTATGGTTATGGGTAAGGAAGATGATAAACCAGTCGTTCGAGATGGAAAAATTGTGATTCGAAAGATCTTGCCGCTGACAGGTACCTTTGATCATCGCATCATAGATGGATATCATTGTGGTATGTTGGCCCATCATATCAAACGTTATCTTGAGAATGCTGATCTTCTGGCTGAAGCGCCGGTTGAGATGAAAGAGGAAGCCTTAAACGATTAGTTTGATCGGGTAAACTTAATTCGTGATTCAGGTTGAACCACCCAGACTCGGTACTCTATAAGAGCACAACTGAGCAATAATCCCACATTTTGAAGCACCTTGCGGAATCCCATATTGGACTCTTCACTATCCATGCGGAAACACCCGCAATTAAAATCCAAACCTCTAATCAAAGCTGATACAATAGCCAGTATAAAGACGATAAGCAGTCCGCTCAGAATTGTCAGAGCTGCGCGTTGATATTGGTTGCTGACCAAAGCAACTCCGCACATCAATTCAACCCAGGGGAGTACAATAGCAGATATATGTAAGAGGGGCAGGGGCAGAATCCGGTAGTTTGCTATGGATTTGGCAAATAACCCAGGATGCCAGATTTTATCCAGACTGGCATAAATAAATAATACGCCCAATCCAACTTGCACTATTCTGACAAACAGCTCTCCGTATTTGCTGCTGAGGATATTCTCAATAATTGGTGGCATCAGGGACTCCTCTCAACAGGATAACCTGCGTCTTGCCATTCCAGCCAACCCCCAAAAAAGAAATTAACTTTAGAAAAACCCATCATTTTCAAGTCTGCCGCCAGGTCGATGGAGGCATTGCAATCCTCACCATCACAATAGGTGATGGTGTGTTTATTAAAGTCAAGTGTTTCGAGGTAAGGTAACGAATCTAGGAAAGCACTGACAGGTAGATTGATGGCATGTTTAATATGACCTGAGTCAAATTCCTCAGGGCTACGCGCATCAAAAAAAATAGCAGAGGCATTTCTGTAAGCAGTATAGGCATTTTGTAGAGAAATGTTTGAAGTCGTCTCACCCTCTCCATTTGGATTTATAGCGACTGAGGGTACTGCTACTGCGCTGGAATCATCTCCAACTACTGTGATATCAGTTTTTAAACCAATCCCATTTGGCAGCACAGCCTGTGCAGATATACCCAGCAAGGTGGATACGATGAGCAGAATGAGAATATCTTTGATGAGTTTGTTTATCTGGTTCATACGAATAATATTAAAAGACAGTGGAATTGAATCCTACAAGAAACTAAAGTGATTCTAAATGAGCAGAAAAGAATTGAAGCGAACTCCGTATTCACCTGACTTTCAATGAGACACTCTCTATATTCAAAGGCTATAATAAAAGGAGAAAAAAGATGGCTGGAAAGCGTATTGTTATTGGTGATAGCGAGGTTGAGATTCCAGATTTTGGAATGAAGACCTTTATTTACCCCGTTTTATTATTATTACTGGTCTGGATAATTTTTGCCGGACCATTTTATGTTGTAGATCCTGAGCAAAATGGCGTTGTAAAAACCTTTGGAAAACTCACCCAGATTACCGAGCCTGGATTGAAATTTAAATTTCCCTGGCCTATCCAAACAGTTGATATGGTGAATGTTGAAGAGGTCAGGCGATTAGAGTTAGGTTTCCGCACCTTGCGCTCAGGGGGATCATCAAGTTCTGCTCAATTCAAAAAAGTGCCTACAGAAGCTCTGATGCTTACCGGGGATGAAAATATCGTTAGCGTTGATCTTGTGGTTCAGTACAAGATTAAAGATGCCGGCCATTTCCTGTTTCGAATCACTGATCCGGAGCGAGCTGTATCCCACGCCGCAGAAGCATCGATCAGGCAAGTTGTGGGCTCACAACCAATCGATCAAGCTCTGACCACAGGAAAGGCTATGATTGAAGCGTCTACCAAAGAACTGCTTCAGAAGATACTGGATAGCTATGAGGCCGGTGTGTATGTCTCTGAGATCAAGCTCCAAGATGTAACTCCACCTCAGCAGGTTGACGCTGCTTTTAAGGATGTGCAATCTGCCAAGGAAGAAAAAGAAAAGAAAGTAAATATTGCCCTGGGATATCAGAATGAAATTATCCCTAAAGCCCGTGGTGAAGCTGCTCAGGCTTTTCAGGAAGCTGAGGCATATAAGCAAAAACGTGTCAAGGAAGCTGAAGGTGATGCATCTCGATTTACCCAAATGCTGTTTCAATATCGTCAGGCCAAAGACGTGACCAGAACCCGTATGTACATTGAGACCATGGAAGAAATTTTGCCAGGTCTGGACAAGTATATCGTTGATGGCAAGGACGCAGGTGGCCTGGTCAATGTCCTCAGCTTAGAGAAAGTGAAAGGGGGTGTGAAATGAGAAATATTGGATTGATTATCGTTTTGGCACTCGTCCTACTCATTGGCTACGGTGGAGTAATGATCGTAGATGAAACCGAGCAGATTGTTATCGTTCAATTGGGGAAACCTGTGCGGAATATCACCAAACCAGGTTTGAATTTTAAGATCCCCTTTATCCAGTCGGCCACTGTCTTTGAAAAACGTCTGCTAGATTATGATAGTGCACCCAATACCATATTGACTGAGGACAAGAAAAATTTGATCCTGGACAATTACGCCCAGTGGAGAATTTCTGACCCGCTCAAATTCATGCAAACCATGCGTACCCAAGCATTGGCTCAATCTCGTCTGGATGATATTATCTATTCCAGTCTGCGTACTCAATTAGGTACTCATCTCATGCGTGAAATTGTGTCCACCATGCGTGATTCGCTCATGCATAAGGTGACAGCAAATGCCAATCATTCTGCTGCGGACTATGGGATCGAAATTGTGGATGTCCGTATCAAACGGGCTGATTTACCACGCGAGAATGAGCAGGCTGTTTTCGATCGTATGAGGGCTGAACGAGAAAGAATGGCAAAACAGTTCAGATCCGAAGGTGATGAAGAAGCAGTTAAAATTCGTGCTGAGACTGACAAAGACCGCGAGATTATTCTGGCTGATGCATATAAACTTGCTCAGGAAGTCCGTGGAGATGGTGAGGCTCAGGCTATCAAAATCTATGCTGATGCTTACAGTAGAGATCCGGATTTTTACGAATTCACACGTACTCTGGAGGCTTACAAGGAAGTCTTTGATGACAAGACCAAGCTTGTATTAACACCAGAATCAGATTTTCTCAGCTATTTAAAGGAAATGAAATAAACGCATCATTTCATCCTGAGAAACTCAACATATATGAGCATAGGGGTGGTTGTCGTGAGGGCAACCACCCCTTGTTTATTCAGGGAGCTCCCAGCCAAAAAGGATTGCGGCGACTGGGGGCTAATTTATATTCAGCGGCTTCAGAATAATTGAAGCCACGAAAAGTAAAATGAGGCACCGATATGAACATGTTTCCTGATCTTCACTCCACCACAATCCTGGGCGTCAGACACAATGGCAAAGTTGCCCTGGGTGGGGATGGTCAAGTCACCTTTGGTGAAACCATAATGAAACATGGAGCCGTTAAAGTTCGCTCCATTTATGATGGCGATGTGCTGGCAGGGTTTGCTGGATCAGCTGCAGATGCCTTTGCTCTATTTGAGAAATTTGAGGCCAAACTTGATGAATTCAGTGGTGATCTTGTAAGAGCAGCTGTTGAGTTGGCCAAGGATTGGCGCATGGATAAAATGCTACGCAATCTTGAGGCCATGCTGGTTGTCATGGATATTGATCATGGCCTGATTATCTCTGGTAACGGGGATGTAGTTGAATCTGACGATGGTGTTATGTCAATTGGCTCTGGTAGCCCATATGCTACCGCTGCGGCTAGAGCCTTTATCGCCAGTGGGAAAAAGTCTCCCAAAGAAATTGTACGTATGTCACTGGAAATCACTGCTGACATATGCATTTACACTAACGATAAAATTAATATTTTAGAATTGAAATAAGAGAATATGTGATACATGAGTAAATTTTCACTTACACCCAAACAAATCGTCCAGGAATTGGACAAGTATATTATTGGCCAGGACAGTGCCAAAAAATCCGTAGCCATTGCCCTGCGAAATCGCTGGAGACGGCAACAGGTCACTTCAGAGATCCGTGATGAGATTCTTCCTAATAATATCATTATGATTGGTTCCACTGGAGTTGGTAAAACTGAGATTGCTCGGAGATTATCTAATCTGGTGATGGCTCCCTTTGTAAAAGTGGAAGCCTCAAAATTTACAGAAGTTGGCTATGTCGGACGGGATGTGGATTCTATGATTCGCGATCTGGTTGACAACAGCTACAATATTGTCAAGGCAGAGCATGAGATTACCGTTCATGAAAAAGCCATTGAGATGACCAATGAGCGTATCATGGATTTGCTCTTGCCACCCCTTAACAACCCCGACAAAGACTCTGATGATTATCAAAGATATTTGAAGACCCGTGAGAAAATGTACACCAAACTCATGGCAGGTGATTTTGAAGATCGCCAGGTGGAGTTCAATGTCCAGGAAGACAGCAGTAATGCTATGATGCAAATCTTCAGCCCTATGGGGATGGATGATCTCGGTATGAATATTCAGGATATGTTGGGCAACGCCATGCCTAAAAAGAAGAAGGTGCGCCGCTTGAGTGTCACAGAGGCAAGAGTATTGATTACTGCTGGGGAGTCTGACAAACTTATTGATGAAGAGAAAGTTCAACATGAAGCTATTCGCAGAGCTGAGCAGGATGGAATCGTCTTTGTGGATGAGATTGATAAAATTGCCGTTGAAAGAGGCGGCAGTGGTCCCGATGTATCTCGAGAGGGTGTGCAGCGAGATATCCTGCCTATTATCGAGGGCAGCATGGTAAAAACCAAATATGGCACTCTGACAACAGATCATGTACTATTTATTGCTGCTGGTGCTTTCCACATGTCCAAGCCTTCTGATCTTATTCCGGAGCTCCAAGGCAGATTCCCTATTCGGGTAGAGCTTGAAAATCTGACAGAAGATGATTTTATTCGAATTCTCACCCAACCCAAGTCAGCCCTGTTAAAACAGTATACTGCTCTGGTAGGAGCCGAGGATGTGAAAATTACTTTTAACAAAGATGCCATCGCTGAAATTGCCAGGGTAGCATTTGAGGTGAATGAGACTCTGGAAAATATTGGGGCGAGACGTTTGCATACCATCATGAGTAAGCTGCTCGAAGAGACGCTATTTGATTTACCTAACGATAAGACCAAAAGTATCAAGGTCACTAAATCCATGGTTACAAAAACCTTTAAGGACACGATGGCAGATCAGGACTTGAGTAAGTACATACTTTGAGGAAACTTAATTGAAGACACAGGTTTACATCAAAATATAAAGATAAGGACTCCGTCTGTCGGCGGAGTTTTTTTTGTCAACTAATGAAAAGGAGGCCGAATGAAGCGAGATTTTTTAGCTGTAACCGATTTTAGCAAGGAAGAGATCTACGAGACCTTTCGTATTGCAAAACAGTTAAAAGCAGATGTGAAGGCGGGAAAAGAACATCATTATTTTGCCAATGAAACCATGTCCATGGTTTTTGCAAAGCCCTCTTTGAGAACACGGGTAAGCTTTGAAACCGGAATGGCTCAATTTGGAGGTCATGCCTTGTATCTGGGTCCCAATGATATCAGCATTGGGAAACGGGAATCTGTCAAAGATATCTCCAGAGTGATTTCCCGTTACAATAATTGGATTATGGCGCGCCTTTTTAAGCATGAACACATGATTGAGATGGCAAAACATGCTACTGTTCCAGTGATCAATGGTTTAACTGATTATAATCACCCCTGTCAGATTATGGCCGATATGCTGACCATACACGAGCATCATGGAACGGTTGAAGGGCAGAAGGTTGTCTTTATTGGTGATGGTAACAATGTCTGCAATTCATTTCTTAATTTTGCCTGTGTGGTTCCCTATCATTTCGTTCTGGCTGCTCCTGTGGGATATGATCCAGACCCAGAGACTCTGGCCAAGGCTCAGGCTGCAGGTATCAGTAAAATTGAAGTGGTTCGCGATCCCATTGAGGCTGCCCAAAACGCTGATGTTTTATATACTGATGTATGGACTTCCATGGGTCAGGAGGCAGAGCGTCAAAAACGTCTAGATGATTTTGATGGTTTTCAGATTAATGCTGATCTGTTGAGCCATGCTAAATCAGATGCATTGGTCATGCACTGTCTGCCTGCTCACTATGGTGAAGAAATCACAGAAGAAATTCTGGATGGACCTAATTCGGTAATTTTTGATGAAGCAGAAAATCGCATGCATGCTCAAAAAGCTGTGATGGTCATGCTGGCAAAATCTGCTGGAGCAGAAATCAAAGTATAGTCCTGAAAAGAATAGATACAAAAAAAGGCCACAGAAATGTGGCCTTTTTTGTATACACAATATTGGTTGCTACGGTGTTCTAAAAGCGTCAGCAGCTGTGTAAGAATTAATTTCACCCGTCTGCTGTGAGTATGCTGAAATGAACCAGAAATATTGAGTATTTGTACTCAATGGTGTTGCAGTAGTTGGGTAGGTCGTTGTCATCTCAAGTTCAGAACTTGCCGGTATTTCAATTTCCCAGATATCTCCAGTTACCGCCGTAGTACGAACAATGATCTTGTACTTCACCGCAGCATTCACATTTAACCAGCGGAAAGTTGGATTGATGGAAGCTGCAGGATTATTACCGATGGGGGAGATCAGAGTTGGTTCAAGTAGGGGTGTGTCGAAAACAACCAGTGTAGGATCACTGGTCTTTCCACCAAGATCCACAGCAATAACCACATAATAATATGTCGTATCAGCGCCCACATTTTCATCATAGTAAAA
>CAZDVD010000057.1:0-11902 GCA_964508765.1 uncultured Lentisphaeria bacterium | reverse complement strand
GTGTCGGGACGCTCGTTCTAATCGGGATAATTCCTCAGGAGAAATGATTTTACTCTGGCCGGATTTTTCATCTTTTTAAGCTTCATCTCTAAACTTACTGCTTCTGTACGTGTTTCAACAAGAATGGTTTTTAATACTCGCCAGGGTCCCCTATTTCGGGTGGATACAACTTTGTTGCCTATATGCTCTTGAAGTCTTCTCTCAAAGTTGTTTGTTTGGCCGATATATAATTGACCTGTCATAGAGCTTTCTAGTATGTATACGGTATAAGTCATTTTTTTAGAAATAAAAAAGTCTCAGCAATTACTTACTAAGACTTTCATGGTTGTGGAGCCTAACGGGATCGAACCGATGACCTCTTGACTGCCAGTCAAGCGCTCTCCCAACTGAGCTAAGGCCCCTACAAATCTTCAAAAATCCCTTTGCCACATCCACCAACCAACGAGCAAGAGGATCATCAATATAATCGGCGTATAAGGGCTGTCAAATCATTTTGATGAAGAAAGTTTGGGTGCTTTTTCAATTATATAAAATGAATTTGAAATAAGTGAAAATCGACCTTTGACCTGCACATTTATTTTCTATTTTAGCATTGTGTTAACGGCTCAAAATCCATTATCACCCCCTTCAATTTCCCAAAGAAAATCCGTGTCTCTAATATTTCGCAGGGTAGGTCGATTTGCGTTTTCTGGGTAAGGAAATTTCGACCCCTCTCACCCTCGCATCTGGCATACTCGGTATCTCTTTCTCTTCACTTCAGCGGGTTATCCGTGATGGGGCAGGAATGGTTACCACAAAATCTCTCAGTATCGAACCACGCATAGGGCATGAAGGTCCAGTTATAGCAGAATTTGAAGGCGGATTGATTAATTCTGTCGGACTCACAAATCCAGGCATTGCTGAGGGTCTAGAAGAAGTCGAAAAATTTCATGCCGGTATTGGCGGAGTAGTTATTGTCAGTGTGTTTGGAGCAAATGCTGCTGAATTTGTTCAGCTATCAAAAGCGGTAAATGAATCCAGTGCTGATATCCTCGAACTAAATCTATCCTGCCCTAATGTTACGGATGAATTCAAACGCCCCTTCGCCCTCATGCCAGACAAAATCACTGAGATCGTCTCAGCTGTAAAAGCTGTGAGTACCATTCCCGTGCTGGCAAAACTATCTCCAAACGCCAATGACATCTCTGCCATTGCCAAGCTTACTGAAGATGCAGGCGCAGATGGTCTCACCATGATTAACACACTGGGTCATGGCATGGTCATCGATGCTGTAGCCAAACGACCCGTGTTAAGAAATAATTTTGGAGGTATTTCCGGACCATGTATCAAGCCCCTGGCGATCAAGCTTATACATGATGCATATAAGGTCGTAGATATACCGATTCTGGGGACAGGTGGTGTGAGTACCGGCCTGGATGCCATTGAGATGATGATGGCTGGCGCATCTGCCATTGGAGTCGGCTCAGCCGTGTATGACCATGGACTGGATGTCTTTAAAAAAATCTGTGATGAAATGGAAACATTCATGGAGGTCCATGGGTATGCCCAATATTCGGACCTCATAGGAATTCTAGAGGAAAATTGACCGTGAAGTGTGATCGTCAAACCCTGCCCATAGCCGCGATCCGCGAAGAAAACGCCTCCCTCCGTACCTTTACATTTGATGGTAAACTCAATGCCGAACCCGGCCAGTTTATCATGCTCACTATCTTCAGTCAGGGAGAGAAACCTTTTTCCATTCTGGATGTTGATAAAAACACATTCGAGATGACCATAAAGAATATTGGGCCGTTCACTGACAGCCTCTTTAAAATGAAGGTGGGTGATCTGGTATCCATCCGTGGTCCTTATGGGCGATCTTTCACTCGACATTCTGGCAATATCCTTATGGTGGGAGGGGGCTATGCCACTCCACCACTGCGATTTCTAGCCAAAAGGCTTCGTGAAGATGGGGTCAAACGACTCGTCACTATTAACGGGGCCCGCTCTGCTGAAGATTTGCTCTATGTGGATGACTTTGAGATTTTATCTCATCAATCTCATGTGGCTACTGATGATGGGTCACTAGGTCATAAGGGAACCAGTGTCGATGTGATGGAATCTATCCTGGAGAAAGAGTCCTTTGATCAGATTTATATATCCGGTCCTGAAAAGATGATGAAAGCAGCAGTGGCTGTAGCTAAAAAATATCAATTACCCTATGAAGTGAACCTTGAACGGTACATGAAATGTGGTGTAGGCGTTTGTGGGTCATGTGTCATGGATCCCACTGGCTTCATCCTCTGCATGGAAGGTCCAATTGTGGACAATGAGACCCTGGATGGATTAGAAGATTTTGGTGTGGCACATCGTGGAAAAACCGGGCGAAAAACAGTGCTATGATGGGGCTTAAAATTGTCAACCGCAAAGAACGCGAAATGCGCGGAGAGATGAGTTGGGCAACCAACATAGAAATGAGTTTAAATGTACAAAAATGTGGTTTCAGATGCATAGAAACAATCTTTGCGAACTCTGCGCTCTCTGCGGTTAGAAAAAAATGAATAAATGGAGAATCACATGGTGGATACTGGCAAAAAAACATTAATCCTGGATCTGCACAGGATTGGCGCCTTAAAATTTGGTGAATTCAAACTGAAATCCGGTGCCACTTCACCTTTCTATATTGATTTAAGAAGCATTATCTCTTATCCGAGTATTATCAAAAATATTGTAGCTCTACTCAAAGCTGAATTAGCTGATAAAAATTTTGATGTTATCACTGGTATTCCCTATACCGCATTACCTCTAGCTGCTCAAGTATCTGTTGAAATGGACACCCCCTTGGTCTATCAACGAAAAGAGGTCAAGGCTTATGGTACTGGCAAATTGATTGAGGGACATTTTGAGAAGGGACAGACCTGTCTCATCATTGACGACCTCATCACCACCGGTGAAAGTAAATTTGAAGCGGCCGAAGGTATGGAACATGCCGGTTTGGCAGTAAAAGATTTTGTGTGTCTGATTGACCGTAGTTTTAACGGTGAAGAGATGCTAGCCACTAAAGGATACAAGCTGAGCTCGATCATCACTGTGGAGGATATGATCTCGGTTTTAGGTGCCGAGGGTAAGCTCGATGAAAATCTTGCTCAAAAAGTCCGTGATTTTGTAGCCACTCCAGTGGAAAAGCCACTGCTGAAATTTGCTGACCGTGTGGCTTCCACCACCTCGCCCATGACCCGGAAACTCATGGATGCCATGCTCAGGAAGCAATCAAACCTGGTACTTTCTCTGGATGTAGAAGATATGGCTAGTTTCTTTGAGATTCTGGAGGCTACAGGTCCCGAAATCTTTATGGTCAAAACGCATGTGGACATCATAAAGGACTACAACGGTAGTTTTGTCCCACGCTTAAAGGCCTTGGCTGAAAGACATGACTTCCTCATTTTCGAAGATCGCAAATTTGCTGATATCGGCAGTACCATTCGTAAACAATTCCGATCAGGCGTATACAAGATTGCCGATTGGGCTGAGTATGTAACCGTTCATATGATTGCTGGTGAAGCCATTTTGGATGGTCTATTTGGAGATCTGGATGTCCCAAGATCAGGGTTCCTGCTTGCCCGCATGAGTGCTAAGGGCAATCTCATCTCCGAAACATATACCCGGCAAGTTCTGGAAGTGGGCAAACGTCGCAAAGACTGTGTAAGTGGATATATCGGTCACGGGGCTGATGTTGAAGATATCAAACGTTTTAGGAACAAAATACCCCAGGATCAACTGCTCCTTATGCCAGGTGTGAACTTGGACACGAAGGGGGATGGTCTGGGACAGCAATATCTCACCGTAGAAGACGCTATTGAGGGTGGGGCCGATGCAATTATTGTTGGTAGAGGCATTATTGCCAGCGCAGACCCTGGTGCAGAAGCAAAACGTTATCGAGAGGCAGCCTGGAATGCCTTTCAATCCAAGAATAAATAAAGGGGACTGAATGAAACACCTTATCTCCATGCGTGATCTCAGCGCAGATAAAACCCTCCAGCTTTTAAAGTTGGCTAAAAGTCTGGAAAAAAATCCAAGTCAGATTGATTTATCTAGACGTGTGATGGCAGCCGTGTTTTATGAGGCTTCAACCAGAACCAGAATGTCCTTCGAATCTGCCATGAAGCGTCTCGGGGGTGAAGTAATAGCCATGGTTGGTACCAGTGGCACTTCAGTTGAAAAAGGTGAAACTTTAGCTGATACAGCCAGAGTGATGGCCAGGTACTCGGATATCATCGTGATGCGTCATCCTATGGAGGGCGCTGCTCGCTATGTCTCAGAACAGGTGGATGTCCCCGTTGTGAACGCCGGTGATGGTGCGAATCAGCATCCCACTCAATCCCTCTTAGATCTTTATACCATTCTTAAATCACAGGGAACTCTCGAGGGCTTGAAGCTGGCGCTCGTAGGAGATTTGAAGTATGGTAGAACCGTTCATTCGCTAGCCTATGCACTGGCACCCTTCAAACCTGAATTTCACTTTGTTTCTCCAAAATCATTGGCCATGCCCTCGCACATACTCAGTGACCTCAGAAAAATGGATATTCCCTTCAAGGAAACCACAAAACTGGATAAAATTGTCAATACCACTGATATCATGTATGTCACGCGGATCCAGCGTGAGCGCTTTCCGGATAGGGAAGAATATGAGAAGGTGAAAAATGCTTATATCATTACTGCTGATTTACTTAAAAATGCCAAAGACAACATGAAGGTTATGCATCCATTACCCAGAGTGAACGAAATCACCACAGATGTCGATACGACCAAATATGCTTATTATTTCGACCAGGCTGAAAATGGGGTCTACATGCGGCAGGCCATATTGGCGACCTTACTCGGGGAGGCAAAATGATGAAAGTTCTAAAAGTAGACGCCATCCGCAATGGAACTGTGATTGATCATATACCTGCAGGTCGAGTTCAGCGAGTACTCGCCATCCTCAAACCACGTAGTACAGATATTGTCATGATGGGAATGAATTTCCCCAGCAAAGCAATGAAGAAAAAAGACATCATTAAAATTGAAGGGCGCGAGTTGACAAAAAATGAAGTCAATAGTATTGCTCTCATTGCTCCTGACGCGAAAGTAAGTATTATCAGAGACTTTAAGGTGACCCATAAGTCTACCGTTCAAATTCCTGAACGCATTGAGGGCTTGGTCGTCTGCCCGAACCCAAAATGTATTACCAACGCTGAGCCTATGATGACAATTTTTAATCTGCAGGACAGCTCCAGTCGGGAATTGGCTTGTCAGTATTGCGAACGCGTATTCACAGCTGATGAGATGACACACATCTAATCAAACGAGGAGAATCATAAATTGGCTAAAATTGCAATTATTCTGGGAAGCGACAGCGATCTTCCCGTATTAGATAAAGGTTTTAAAATTATTGAGAAACTGGGTCTGGAGTTTGAGTTAAGAATTCTCTCAGCTCACAGGACCCATGAAGCAGTGGAGTCATATATTAAAAGTTTTGATGAGCGGGGCATTGAACTGGTTATCGCTGGTGCAGGAAAAGCTGCTCACTTGCCAGGTGTCATAGCGGCTCAAACTATTAAACCCGTAATCGGATTACCCATTCGAGCCAGTCTTGATGGGGTGGATGCTTTATACTCAATTGTCCAGATGCCAGGCGGAATACCTGTAGCCACAGTTGGTATCAATGCCAGTGACAATGCAGTTCTTTTGGCTGCTCAGATATTGGCAGTTAAATACCCCGAGATTGGCCAAAAATTGGAAGCACATCGAGTTGAGATGCGTGATGCTGTTCTGGAGAAGGACCGTAAGATTCAAGAGAAATACAATAAATAATTATTTTCACGGTAGTACATCGTGAGATGCTTATAAAGGAAGATTGATATGTCTCATAAAAATCATACAGTTAAGTTTGATCGTACCAACCCATATTATAATGGTTCTGTCCAGAAACTGTACTCAGTTAATAATGACCCCGATTCACTGGTAAGCGAAACAAGCATGGGCGGGTCTGTATTTGATGTGGGAACCATCTTTGCCATAAAAGGTAGCGACACCGTAAGAGCTGGTTTCCGCCATCTCGTATATAGGTCACTGATGGATGTTGATGAGTGGGCTGACATGGAATCCTATATCAAAACACATTGGGGTGAAGATTATTTCCAGAACACGCCAATTATTAAGGAAATCCTGGAAAAGGTCAAGTCCACCGGTCTAAAAACCCACCATAAGGGAATGATCGGGGGAGATGACGAAAAATTGTATGCAAGCTCGTTTCCTTCTGAGCTTAGTAATTTGACAATGATTAAGAAGTACAACATACTCAAACCAGAACCTGTCAACTTCATGAGTGCACACCTCTACGATTATGAAAAGTATTACGGGAATGATCAATTCGTCATTCCACTCGAGCAGATCGTTCGCTTTGGTGTGACAAGCGGATCATCCATCCTCAGAAAATATAAAGCATCAAGTGATTCTGGAAAAAAGGCGTATTTGAGAGAATTGGGCGTCGCCAACAAACTCGTTCCCTGGGAGACTTTTGATGCCCCCTTGATCGACCTGACAACAAAGTATGAACCAGAGGACCGGAATATTTCCAGACAGGAAGCTTTACTTATCTCAGGTATTGGTGGTGAATTATTCACTGATTCGCTGGCACGAGCCATACTGGCGTCCTTCATGGTGCATAGGATATTCAACCGGATGGGATTGAATCTTTGGGATCTGAAATGGGAGATCGCCAGGGATGGGCAGGATCTTGTATTTGTAGATACACTGGATACTGACTCTGTTCGGGCAACATTGACCTGTCATGTTGAGGGTCACAATTATATCGTGAATTTCAACAAACAGTCAATGAGGGACTATTATATTCTTATACACGACGACTGGTATGAAGCAGTCAACAAGACCAAAAAAGAAGCTGCTCAAACGGGTGAGAATTTCACTGCTATTCTCAAACGAGGACAGGCAGAGGGCCTATACCCGGAGACTCCCGTTGTTGATGATGCGTTTATAAAAATTCAGGAAGATAAATATCTTGTGATCAAAAAATTCCTCACTGAAAAAGGAAGTGGAGAGGAACACAAACAAGAAATCGCAGATATCGCAAGACGTGAAGTTGAATACTTCCTGAGTTCCAAAAATAAAGAGCTGTATAAAAAACTTAATGCAATTGACTCGTAACAAGATTAGACGCCACACTTATTTCAGATGTATGAATGAATTTTCGATCTGGAATCAAACAATGAAGGGTGATGAATAAAAATGCTGAAAGCAATCGTAACTGTCATGTTGAAAAAAGGAATCTTTGATCCCCAGGGCAGAGCTGTCCAAAACGGTTTGGAATCAATCGGTTTTGATAAGGTCAAAGGAGTTCGCGTGGGGAAGCAACTTGAAATGGATCTTGAGATGACCGATATGGCAACTGCTGAATCTTCTGTTCACGACATGTGTGATAAAATGTTGGCCAACCCTGTCGTAGAATCATACAGCTTTGAGATTAAGGAGGTCTGATGAATTGGGGAGTTCTTTTATTTCCTGGTTCTAATTGCGCTGAAGACTGCTTTCATGCCGTTGATAAGATTCTAGGGAAACCCGTTAAATACTTGTGGCACAAGGATACCGATCTAGGAGATGTGGATGCTATCATCATTCCTGGTGGATTTTCCTATGGTGATCACTTACGTCCAGGAGCAATTGCCCATCTCTCACCAGCCATGACAGCAGTCAAAGAATTTGCTACTAACGGTGGTTTTGTGATAGGTATATGTAATGGATTTCAGATTCTTACTGAATCCAGAATGTTGCCAGGGAGTCTGTTACAAAATCGCGGGCTCAAATTCCTGTGTCAGGATCAAACCCTGAAAGTGGACAATGCAGACACTCCATTCACCAGCGAATATGCTTCCGGAGATGTGGTCGTTTTTCCCATCGCGCACAATGAAGGCAACTATTATGCTGCTCCTGATACCATTGCTGAGATGGAGGCCAATGGTCAGATTCTGTTTCGCTATTGCAGCCCTGAGGGTGAAGTCAGCGACAAAACAAATCCCAATGGCTCTATAAACAGCATTGCAGGTATCATTAATCGGACAGGGAATGTGGTTGGAATGATGCCCCATCCAGAGCGCAGTGCTGATAGTGCGCTGGGTTTGAGTGATGGTAAGGGTGTTTTTGTCTCGATGTTAAAGCACCTCGAATCGAAACAGGGTTAGGTCGGATCATATGAGCGAAAAGAAGGCTGGCATGGAAAAAAAGATTTGGATTAAAGCAGGTCTCACTGACTCTGAATACGAATTATTAACCAAACATATGGGACGTGAACCCAATACAGTGGAATTGGCCCTATATGCCCAGATGTGGTCTGAGCATTGTGGTTACACACATACTCGTCCCCTGTTTAAACATTTTCTGACTACAGGTCCACGTATTGTCCAGGGACCTGGCGAGAATGCAGGTATTGTGGATATTGATGATGATGAAGTTATTACCTTTAAACTTGAAAGTCATAACCACCCCTCAGCTATTGCTCCATTTCAAGGAGCCGCTACTGGTGTTGGTGGTATTATAAGAGACATTTTAGCCATGGGTGCTTATCCCATCGCATCATTAAACTCCCTACATTTTGGGCATCCCGGAGAAAAGGGTCACACTCGCTGGCTTATCTCAGAAGTCATTCACGGAATCGGTGAGTATGGCAATTGCGTCGGTGTTCCCACAGTTGGCGGAGAAGTCAGATTTTCCAACGCCTATAAAGGCAACCCATTGGTAAATGCCATGTGTGTTGGTTTCATGAAGAAATCAGAAATCAAAAAAGCCATCGCGACAGGTGTTGGCAATAGTTTGATGATTGTAGGTAACCTCACCGGTCGAGATGGAATGGGTGGAGCCAGTTTCGCTTCCAAGGACCTCGAAGAGGAAAATGATGAAGACCGCGGCGCCATTCAGGTGGGCGATCCCTTCATGGAGAAACTCCTTATCGAAGCCTGTCTCGAAGTTTTCGAAGAAGATTATGTTGTGGGTGTCCAGGATATGGGAGCGGCAGGAATTTTATCTTCCTCGGTTGAAACTGCCAGCAAAGCAGGCAATGGTGTTGAAATTGATGTTGCTCTGGTTCCCAAACGCGAAGAAGCCATGCGTCCTGAAGAGGTCATGATCTCTGAATCACAGGAACGTATGTTGCTGATTGTCAAAAAGGGAATGGAAGAGAAGGTCAATAAAATTTTCCATAAGTGGGACTTACATGCTGTGATAATTGGAAAGGTCACCGATGATGGTTTGTACCGTGTTCTTGAAGACGGTAAAACTGTTGGAGAAGTACCGGTATGGTCCCTCATGGATGCTCCCACATACATACTTGATGCCGTTGAACCTTCGCACTTAAAAGAAACCATGGCCTTCAAAAATGAACAGGTTGCTCAACCCTCAGATTTGAATGAAGTCCTGGTGAGATTGTTAGGTGCCCCGGACATTTGTTCAAAGGAATGGGTCTACAGGCAGTATGATCACAGAATTCAGATGAATACTATCGTGAAACCCGGTTCTGATGCTGCTATTTTACGTATCAAAGGTCGCGATAAGGGCATTGGACTCACCATGGATTCCAACGGTCGCTATTGCTATTTGAATCCCAGACGCGGTGCCCAGAGTATTGTAGCTGAATCAGCTCGGAATCAGGTGGTTTCAGGAGCTGAACCCATTGCAATTACCGATGGATTAAATTTTGGCAATCCCGAAAAACCTGAAGTCTATTACCAACTGGAACAATCCATTATTGGTATCAGTGAGGCCTGTCGAGCCTTGGATACCCCGGTTATTGGTGGAAATGCAAGCCTCTACAACCAGACCCCTGAGTTTGGATCTATTTATCCAACTCCAATTATTGGAATGACTGGACTGGTGAAGTCACTAGATCATGTCACAACCATGGAATTCAAAAATAATGGTGATTATGTCATCCTTATCGGGGAAACGAAAGAAGAACTTGGTGCTTCAGAATATTTGGATGTCATCCATAACCTGGTTACAGGAGATGTGCCTGAGCTAGATCTTGAGCTTGAACGCAAAGCACAAGACTATGTGCTGGATATCATTCGCAAAGGTCTTGTGAGGAGCGCTCATGATCTGAGTGATGGCGGGTTGGCTGTTGCTTTAGCTGAATCGTGTATCGCTGGTGAACTGGGAGCCGATGTTTCATTAGATCTGGATATGCGGGCAGATGCCTTATTATTCGGTGAAAGCCAGACACGTTTTATGCTTTCGGCTGATGAGGCATCAACTGACAAAATAGTTGAACTGGCTGCTGCCCAGGGTCTTGAAGCTGCTGTTATTGGACGCGTGACCGAAGCTCGGGATATCCTTATTCACAATATGGATGAAAAGCTCATCAACATTACTGTGGATGATTGCCGGACTGCATTTGCTACTGGATTTGATAAATTAATGAAAACTGATAGTTGATTGATGAGAGATAAACTAAACGAAGAGTGTGGTGTCTTTGGTGTTTATAACACCAAAGCTGAAGATACATCCAAACTCATATTCTACGGTCTTTTCGCCCTGCAACACAGGGGGCAGGAGAGTGCCGGTATTGCCGTAAGTGACGGTCAGCAGATCAACTACTATAAGGATGAAGGTCTGGTTCAGGAGGTTTTTGACCCCAAGCTGCTCAATTTCCTCCAGGGAATGCACGGTATTGGTCACGTCCGATACAGTACGACGGGTGGCACGACGTATGAGAATGCTCAGCCTGTTGTGATTGTCAGCTCTAAAGGACAAATGGCGCTGGCCCACAATGGCAACCTGGTGAATACCAAGGAGCTCATGGGAGAGTTGAAATCTCAGGGAGCCACCTTTCAATCCAGTACCGACTCTGAAACCATTTTAAAGTTGGTTGCCAAAAATACCATGGAGACTAGAGACGTCACTGAAGCTATCAAGAAAACCATGAGCGTTATCAGGGGTGGCTATGCCATCCTTCTCTTAACCCAGGATAAATTGTATGCTTTCAGAGATCCCATGGGTCTCAGGCCGCTCATCATGGGCAAATTGGATGACTCCTATGTATTTGCTTCCGAAAGTTGTGCTATTGATTCCATCAAAGCTGATGTGATTCGTGATGTACGTCCCGGTGAGATCATCTGTGTGGATAAAGATGGTATTCACTCTGAAAAAACAAAAGTGGGCTCCACTCACATTTGCTCTTTTGAGTATGTCTATTTTGCTCGGACAGACTCCGTCATTGATGGTTTGAATGTTTATCAGGCCCGCATCAATATGGGACATCAACTGTTCAAGGAAACGGGTCGTATAGCCGATATTGTCATTGATGTTCCAGATTCTGGAACATCAGCAGCACTGGGATATTCCCAGGCTTCTGGTGTGCCTTTCAATAAGGGGTTTTATCGAAACGCCTATATCGGTCGCACCTTTATCAGCCCCAAACAGGATATGCGTGAAATTGGTGTGAATTTTAAACTGTCGCCTATTCGCCAGAATGTTGAAGGCAAGAGCGTCATCATGATTGATGACTCCATTGTCCGAGGAACCACCATTACCCGTATCGTCAAATCATTGAGACGTGCCGGTGCCAGGGAAGTTCATGTGATGATCACCAGTCCTCCTGTGAAATACAGCTGTTTCTATGGCATTGATACCCCGGATCGATCAAAACTTATTGCAGCTAAAAAACCAGTTGAAGATATTGGTATCGAAATCGGTGCTGATAGTCTATCCTACTTGTCACATGAAGGATTGCATGCATGTCTATCCAAATCAGGATTGGGTACGTGTATGGCCTGCTTTGATGGTAAATATCCTGTTCCTGTCGAGGAAAGCAAATGAGTATTGATTACAAAGATGCCGGTGTAAATATCGAAAAAGGCTATGAAGCCGTTCAACG
>CAZDVD010000056.1:0-11915 GCA_964508765.1 uncultured Lentisphaeria bacterium | reverse complement strand
CTGATGTACGCATTCATCCCTCAGCTGGCTTTACAGCAGATTGGTCAAATTTCACCCTGGGATATTCGATTTATCAACTGAATCATACTCTGGGTGCACGTCACTTTATCTCACTCTTCTGGAATTATTAAAGTGTCTTAACAACTGATATGAAGAAAAAGGCTAAAGCGTGCATGCATACCATGAGAGACCCTTCGAGGGTTTCCAGCCTACTTCATCGTCTTTCGATCGGCCAACGCTTCACAGCTTCGGCCTGGTAGTATCAAATGCCAGGAGAAAGTAATCGTTATGTGTGATACTTTTGTAGCCCTCCCCTCCGTTACCAGAGATGGTAGCATGATCTTCGGAAAAAACAGTGATCGTGAAGCTGCCGAGGTTCAACTCCTGGAGTATCATCCAGAATGTCGCCATGATCCCAGTGATGTGGTTGCCTGTACTCATATGAGTATTCCCCAGGTAGAAGAAACCCATGCTGTACTCATCAGTCGCCCCTTCTGGATGTGGGGTGCTGAGATTGGTTCCAATGATCGAGGTGTGGTCATCGGGAATGAACCGGTATTCACTAAAATGCCTATCCAGAAAGAAAGTGGTCTTACAGGGATGGATCTTTTGCGTCTGGCATTGGAGCGACGCAGCTCAGCCCGAGGTGCTTTGGAAACCATTACAGAATTACTTGAGAAGCATGGTCAAGGTGGCAATTGTGGCTATAACAATAAGTCGTTCTACTATCACAATAGCTTTCTCATTGCCGATCCCAATGAAGCCTGGGTCTTGGAGACCGCAGGACATCTGTGGGCAGCCAAAAAGGTAGAAGACTACTATGCTATCAGTAATGGTCTCACCATCGGGAAAGATTTTGATCTTATGCATGAAGACTTGATCTACACAGCCCTGGAAAAGGGTTGGATCAAGAAAAAGGCGGATTTTCATTTTGCCAACTGTTACTCTGATACCTTCTACACCAAATTTTCTGCCTGTGCTACACGACAGTCCCGCTCTCATGAAATGTTAAGAACCAAGAATTATACCCTGACGGATGCATTTGCTCATCTGCGGGATCATGGAGAGGGATCCTATCGACCTGACAACCATTTCCTCATGAATCATATCTGTGCCCATGCCGGAGCCAGTCCAGCCAGACAGGCATCCCAAACTACTGCTTCTTTTGTAGCCCATCTGACTCAGGACAAAGAGACCTATTGGGCAACAGCTACCTCCAGCCCATGTACATCCATATTTAAACCAATCTGGTTTGGTGACTATCCACTCCCCACATCTTTCGCAGGGGAAAATCTAGAAGAATTTGATGATGATATTTTCTGGTGGCATCATGAGGAGCTCCATCGTCAAATCTTACTCGACTTCGAGCATCGCAATACTCTGGTGAGGCAGGAATTTGAAGTGTTGGAAAGCCGCTGGTTGAAAGAGGCTGAGGGTCTGGATTCAGATAAGCAGGCTGCACTCACAGCGGAGGCTTTTAGCCTGGAACGAGATACCGCTGATGCCCTCATCGCCATGCTTGAAACTGAAAGCATCGAGCAAAAACCTCACTTCCCATATCGGCGCTTCTGGAAAAAACAAAATAAAATGGTTAACCTGCCCCTCAAGTAGTTGGCTTCAACCTCCGCCTGCCCCTCATTTCAGACATTTTTCCGCCTGTCCATCAAGACATGGTTTTGTACTTAATTATGCCCTGATTTAGCTGAATTTTTCTTCCACAAGCCTGACAGATAATTATCTTGGTCAAATGCGTCTCTACGTATTTTTAGCCCTTTTAATCATCCTTTCTGGACTTCTAAATCCAGCAGCGGCTCAGTTGAATAAACCTGCCATAGATGACTACGACAATACAACCATTGTGGGTGAAATGGGTCTCACTATAACCAATTTTGGGATTATTGGTGAAGGCTGGAACAATCCGGGACAAGCCTCGTGTAGATATAAGCAATATGGTACTGAACGTGAGATGGTTGAACTCATGAGTTATGGTGGTCTATGGATTGGGGGCATACCCATCATTAATGGTGAGCCAGCTCTCGCCCGCGTCTCAACTGCTATTATTGATGGTGCCTTCGATTATGGCGAAGAGGGTTTTGAATTTATCACTTCAACTGCTGCTGGTGATACCATTAAGACTCGTTCCAGTATCTCATCTGCAAGCACCTCTCCCCTGGCCTCCTATTTTTCCCTTGAGGCTGTGAGTCACCAGGATTTGATCGCAGATTTTAAAGACTCCGACTCTGATATCATCAACCATGTCCCGCTGGGTATTGAAGTTCATCTAGAGACTTACGCCTGGAGTCATTCATTTATGGAATCCTTTGTCATTCTGGACTATACCATTACCAATCGAAGTGACTTGAGCAATTCCACCGGCACAGGTTGGGATATTAAGAATGTCTATGCCGGTATCTGGGCTGATGGCTCTGTAAATAATATGAATTACAAAAGCCGTTGGGAACCTGGTAGCGGCTTTAGCTGGTATGATAATATCAACAGTTATGAACGGTCTTACAATGCCAATGGCTATCCACGCAATATTGGCTATCAATATGATTATGATGGTGATGATGGTTGGTCCCGTGTGTATTTCGGTATCATGGCCCTGCATGGACCAAATAAAAGGTCAACCTCCCATACAGATAGCCAGGGTGACTGGTACACCTATTATAATCCCTGGCGCTGGAACAGTCCTGAGAACCAGGATATACCAGAATTTAACATGCCCATCTCAGATGAAGAGCGTTACACCAAGCTTTCCAGCTCTCCTTTTTATGATCAGGACTTTATCCAGAATAATGATAGTCAGCCCTGGCTGGAGCTTCCCAATTCATGGATGATGCTGGTTTCTGCCGGACCCTTTGGCACCCTCCCGGAAGATGATGGATTTGTTCTTCCTGTAGGCGAATCAATCAATGTGGTCTTTGCCATCCTTGGTGCACCCTGGTCCCATCAGGGCTCCAGTAATAATTTTCTCTGTCGTCAGGACCTGATTAAAAATGCTGATTGGGCTCAAAAGGCTTTCAACGGTGAAGTTGTCAATGGCAACTCTGTCCTTGATGAAGGTGAAGATCTGAATGAAAATGGTGTGCTTGACCATTACATCGTACCAGAACCGCCCCCATCACCCGCCCTGGCTGTGATTGCTGAAGATCAGCAAGTCACCCTGTACTGGAATAATGTTCCTGAATCAGCTCTTGACCCAGTTTCCCAGAAGCATGATTTTGCAGGGTACCGAATCTATGGCAGCACCAAGACCAGTGGGAATGCTGCCCAGTATTCACTTCTGGCAGAATTTGATCTCATTGGAGATGAGTTCGGATACGATTCTGGTTTTGATCTGGTTCAGATTTTTAATGAGATGGGGATGGAAGATTCCATCGAGATCAAGGGTCACTATTATCATTACAAGTGGGTTAATCAAGGGGTGCAGAATGGATGGCCCAATAATACCGTCTATGCCATCACTGCCTTTGATGGTGGAGACAATGATACAGGTCTTGCCAGTCTGGAGAGTTCCAAAAATGATAACCGAGTCAGTGTTATACCAGGAACCTTGCCGACTTCAGATGCTGAAAATCATCCAGTTTCCGTATATCCAAATCCTTATCGGGTGCAAGCCAGTTGGGACGGCGGAGGTCAGAGGGAGCGTCTGGTCTGGTTTAGAAATCTTCCCGCAAAATCAATCATCCGTATTTACACACTGAGTGGAGATCTTGTAGAAGAGATTGATCATGAGAGCGATGCGTACAATGGCGGTGATATTAGAAGAGTCCCCGCAGGGAATACCATTTTATCTGGCGGGGAACACCCCTGGGATCTGATCACAAAATTTGATGAACCCATCTCAACTGGAATTCTGGATGGACCACGCTCTGTGGCAGTGGATGCGACGGGTGTGGTGTTATATAGCTGATACAAATCATCAGCGCGTGATGCGCTATCGACTTTCCACTGAGTTGGATTACACTACTGAGGATTAGAACCATCAAATGATTAGTTTTACCGGGGGTAAATCGTGAAAACATTCAAACCAATTCTCATTATTCTCATTCTTATTGGCATCATCATTGGCATCTTCTCGCTCATGGGGAAATCCCAACAAATGATAGTGGTCTACGAGGGAAATGATAGTAAACAACCCTTAGAAATGACCGTGGGTAGGTTTCAGGACGGTGAGTGTGGTATGCTCATCAATGATCTGGATTTTGCTTCCCAGGTTGTGGCTCCAGATGGGAAAACCTGGTTTTTTGATGACCATGGCTGTATGGCGGCCTGGTTAAGTGCCAGACCCTTTAAAGATGAGGCCATCATCTGGGTAAAGGATTTGCCCTCGGGTGAGTGGATAGATGGAAGTCATGCATGGTATAGTCGCACGGATCAAACGCCCATGTCATACGGATTTGGAGCATATAAGACCTATCGGGAGGGTCTCATTGATTTTACCACCATGCAGCAAGCCATGTTGAAGGGTGAAACCATGGCAAATTTGAGTTATCGTAAGCAGCTTATGGAGAAATAGTGGAAACTGTCAATATTATATCTATCATCACCATCGCCTTTATGGGATCATTTGGTCATTGTATTGGGATGTGTGGCGGCATTGTCATCGCCTATTCAACGGCAGGTCTGGAGAAGGATCGCAGCAGAACAGCTCAGGCAATCTCTCATTTGCTTTATTCCCTGGGAAGGGTCACGACTTACACAGTACTAGGGGCTGTATTTGGAATCCTGGGTGGCGTGGTTGTTTTCAATAACACCACCAATGGCATCCTGTGGATTGTGGCTGGTGTGGCTATGGTGATCGCAGGTCTGTCCCTGTTGGGGAAACTGCACGTGTTAAAACTTTTTGAAACCTCTTTTGCCAACTCGAAGTGGTATCAAACCACATTTAAGAATCTCTTGAAAAGTGAATCCCTCCTGGGATTTTATCTCCTGGGAATGCTCAACGGATTATTGCCCTGTGGGTTTGTGTATTTCTTTGCCATCACTGCAGCCAGTACAGCCAGTCCGGTTTATGGTGCTCTAGTAATGTTTATCTTTGGTTTGAGCACAATTCCAGCTCTGTTCAGTCTGGGCTTTTTTGTCGGTCTTTTTAAGAAGCTTAAGTTCCGTCATATCATGACTCAACTGGCAGCCCTATCTGTGATTATTTATGGGTTCTATACTCTGTACAATGGCTATCGTTATCTTGTAGAACCTGCCCGTACTATCCTGGAGTGTTACTAAAACAACCTTCTCCTGAAGTCAGCCAAACCCTAAGCTTGTGTCATCCTGGATCGTCACACTGAGCCTGTCCGCCGTAGCTAAGCTACTTGCCGAAGGCGGGCGGAGTCGAAGTGTATTAAGTCCATTTTCCGTCTACAACTTCGACAAGCTCAGTCTCCGGCAGTTGAGTTCATCGGACCATAAAAGATTCTTTACTTTTTTAACAACGAAGCCAACGAAAATGACGAATCATACAATTGAGATTTTTCGTTCCGTTCGTAAGTTCGTTGTAAAAATATTAACCGCCCAATCTTTTGATCGATCTACTCTCAACTGAGATTGCCACCTACAATTTCGACAAGCTCAATCTCCGGTGGCTGAGTTTCTCGAAGCCACATACACCTCCATAAAACAAAAAATCCGCCTCAGCGGATATTCATCATTCCAATTGTCAGCAAATTTTATTTAAATAGTGCTTTTAAAGATCCCCAGGTACGTGGTACCACATCCAGGGTGGATTGGATGGTAATCACATCACTCAATTGAGAATTGCCGTCCATATCTTTAATTTTCAGGCGATAGAAATAGTTCCGGCCTGAAACCTTGGCAATGATAGAATCATCAATAAAGGTATAACCACTTCCCTGTCCCTGGGCATGTAGAAAACCGATTTCAAAAAAGGTATGTCCATCAGTACTGCGTTGGACTTCGAAACCCACCAGCGCATTTTCAGTAGAAGTGTTCCACTGGATAATGATGCGGGATGCATCTGAGTAACCGCTAAAGCCATTCAGGGTAGCATTACCAAAACTGCTGGTAACCAAGATCATCATCACGAGTATGGTGTTGAAATATTTCACGGAGCGAAAGTAGTTAACAGGCCAGAACAAACCAATCTCTTTTTGCTAATTGTCTATGACTATTTGATTTGCATCATAACGACTACTCGGTGAGATCGACTATAGATATTCTGTCTCTGCACCTCGAATACGAAATCCATCTTATCAAGTGTTTTCACTTTCTTTCATCTTGTAGCGTCAGCAATTATCTATAAATAAAAGAGGCTTGGTCTTACAAGCACTAAAAACGTCACAAATATAACGTTTTGCTTTGTTTTGATCTCTCTCACTAGCTTAAAATATTTTTCAAGGTCAATAATATTTTAACTACATTCAAACATTCCAATAACAACTTGATGGCTTCATGTATGATGGCCATATATTTTGAAGTTTCCCATAAATTTTTATATTCTCATAGCACAAATAGCATCGCCATGCGTAATAATTATATTGAGTCATGTATATAAGTAAACGATTAGGACCTATATTATCATTTGAAACGATGACAATGATCGCCCGCCCACCTTTTCAAACTTCTAGACATCACTCTTTATTTTCCAATAATCTCAATCAGGAATTATCCTGATAAACAGACATAAGTCCCAATGATAACGACACTTATATCAACCAGGAATATTCATAAATCCTACAGCAATACCCTGCTATTTAAAGACCTGTCCGTTAATATTCATGGAGGTGAGCGCATTGGTCTCATCGGTCCCAATGGTGCCGGAAAGTCAACCCTCTTGAAGATTTTGGCCAGCCAGGAAGAAGTGGATAGTGGAGAGCTATCCTTTAGCTCCGGGATACGTGTATCCTACCTGCCCCAGGTTGACATTTTTGATGACCAGTTATCAATCAAGGAGATCATTCTTCCGCACTTTCCCGAGCATCTCGAAGCGTGGGAAATACAGAAACAGCTCAATGATATCCAAGATCAGATCCAGTTCTCGAGTATGGATATACTTGCAGGGACATTATCTGGAGGATGGAAAAAACGCCTCTCCATCGCCTGTATACTAGCACAGGAAAATGATCTGGTTCTCCTGGATGAACCTACCAACCATCTTGATCTCCAGGGAATTCTGTGGTTGGAATCATTTCTTCAAAATGCAAAGTTTGCTTTCATCCTCATTAGCCATGATCGTTTTATACTGGAAAACACCTGCAACCGTATCATGGATCTGGATCGTCGCTATAAACAGGGCTATCTCAAAGTCCGGGGCAACTACTCCCAATTCCTTCAGGATCAGGAGAAATACCTGAACGATCAGCGTATTGAAGAACTGGCCCTTTCAAATAAAGTCAGACGTGAAGTCGACTGGTTGCGTCATGGACCCAAAGCCCGCACCACCAAAGCCCAGTTTCGTGTGGATAAGGCTTATGAGATGATCGATGATCTCTCAGAATTAAAACAACGCAATAATATGCAGACGGAGGCTGGACTTAAATTTGAAGCCGGTGATCGTCGCTCAAAAAAACTTCTCCATGCCAGGGGAATCAGCAAAACGAGAGGGGGACAAGCCCTCTTCAAGGATTTCGAGCTATTTCTCTCTCCAAAAATGAAAATCGGCATTATGGGTGTCAATGGCAGTGGCAAAAGTAGCCTCATAGATGTCCTGCGGGGAGAGCTTGATGCTGACTCAGGGGAGGTTGAAATCACCCAGGGCGTGAATCTGGTAACACTTGATCAAAACAGACTTCTCCCAGAAGGGAAGTTGTCCCTCAAACGTGCTCTGGCTCCTGATGGGGATACCGTCATTTTCCATGGAAATCCCCTCCATGTCAGCGCCTGGGCTCAGAAATTTCTATTTCAGAAGGAACAGCTGGAACTTCCTATCTCGCAATTGTCAGGTGGAGAAAAAGCACGCGTATTACTGGCGAAGATTATGCTGGAGACAGCAGAAATACTCATCCTGGATGAGCCCACCAATGATCTGGATATTCCCACGCTGGAGATCCTTGAGGAGAGTCTTCTGGAGTTCAGCGGTGCCTTGCTCCTGATTACTCATGATCGATACTTGATGGATCGTGTATGTGATGAAATTATTTACCTCGCTGGTGATGGCCTCGTGAAGGTATTTGCTGACACCTATCAATTGACAACCTATCAGAAGTCCCTTCAGATCACCCATGAGCCCGTTGAAGTTCGCAACCCCAGTGACAACAAACTTCGTCATCATCAACTTAAAACGCTACGCAAAGCTTTTAATAAAACTGAACGCGATATTGATAAAGCTGAGTTAAAGAAGACGGAGCTTGAAGCAAAACTTCACGATCCTGAAAACGCCTCTGATCCTGCCACACTTGCAGAGCTATCTCAAGCTATCGATAAGTTAAATGTCAAGCTTGAATCTCTTCTGGAAGATTGGGAATCTCTGGGTGAAGAGATAACTGAGCTGGAAGGTTAACGGAGGTTGAGCTTGCCTGCCAAGCCGAAACTAACAGTGTAGGCTGGTCGAAACCTCTATTTAAGACACAAGGGGTATTGGGCATTTCGACAAGCTCAATGTCCAATACAGAGATTTACCGGGGGTAGAGCCGTCTTCCTGCAAATCCGATCGTAAGGACAATACGCACAGGCGATTTTCTTATCACGTGAAGTGAGTGGGAAGTTGTTGTCCGCCAGGGCCTGAGCATAGCTGAGCGTTTCAGCTTTTATACGATCGACAGTCCACTCTCCCGCTTCCCCAATAGACAGTGTTGCCTTTGATCGAAGGGGCAGCGTATCCATAACTGGATGATCAGAATCAACATCTCCGATGTATCCTTTCAACCCAATGCAGTTATTCCTGAAAGATTTAATCTGCTCATAGGTTAGCACCACATCCTTCTCTGGATATTGAGCTTTGAGAATCAGATAATAAAACAGCATCTGACTGGTCCAGAATTCTTTACTCTCTTTTATGGCGACTCTGCCAGTTTTATAGTCAGTGGCCCAGACACTATTTCCGGATTTAAATACACGATCGATTTTTCCACGCAGGGAAAGTTTTATATTGCTTCCCTCAATATCAAAGGATGGCCAGGACTGTTCATCATCCATATCTCCAAACGCCTGTTCATGGAGCCCCACATCACGAAAAGATGGTAACACCTCAAGCTCTATCTTCAGCATGGCAGTGATCAGGTTCTGCTCCACATCCTGAAAGTTTTTGAAATACATTTCTCCCCACTTGTTGTGGAGCAAATCCGCATCCAGATCAATTTCCTTTTCTTCCAAAAGGGTCGTAGCAATCTCCTCCAACTTTTCAAGGGCTGCATGGAAATCCTCAATGGCTAATAAAAACCCACCATCCCGACCAAAACGCTCAAGAACCTTATGGACCAGATTGCCCACTTCAATTTCCTCACGCTCTGCAATATCGGTTTCAGCGGTTTCCAGGCGAAGCTTGCGACTATACCAATAACGCTGAGGGCATTTTATCAGCTCGTCAAAAGCAGAAGCAGAGATATGATCAAATTCCCTGATATCATGCTCATACAGTTTGCCTTGCCATTCGGCCTGCTCTTGCAGCAATTGATTGTGACGGATGTGACGTTGAGATTTAGGAGCCGAAAACAGTTTTCCAGAGAGCTGGAGGTATTGCTGGTCCTGTGTTAATGGTTGCAGTTTTGGATAAGCCAGCTTTTTCAAATATTGACAGAACGTACTCTCTTGGAGTGCCGCCCCATCTGAGTTCCTGGTTGGCGAGGTGATATGAAGGTGACCCTGTGGGAAACCCAACCACTGCTTAAACAGATAGAGGTTCAGAAACCAGGGGTTCAACGTGGCAGGTTTTAAATATGGATTGGTGTTCATGGTCAGGGGGAATTGCCCTTCAGTCAGACCCATGACAAAGAGATGACCTGATTTCAGATTGAGGGTATCCAAGAGAGAAATAACATCAATGCCAAAACCCTGACTTGATGAGGCAACCTCAACACCGCGCAATCGCTCACGTAACTCACGATTCAGGTCTCCCAAACTCCCCTTGCGACTTAAATATCTCTCCCAATCATTGCGTATTCCCAGGATAGCATTTTTCAATGAAGTATAGGATTTTGAGGCGACGCTACCTGCATCCAGTCGATGGGCAAATTGAAAATCTTTAAGTATCCCCAGCACCCAGTCCGCAGCCTTCAGCAATCCAAGGGGTTGCCCAATTTGCCATGTATCTGACAAAAATGAAATCAATGCCTGCGCTGTTTCCTGGAGCTTGGGATGAGACACCATTTCAGGCAAGCTTTCACTGACCTGGGTGACACCCAGCTTGCGCATTTCGATGTCAAGCTTCAGTCGCGCATAACCCTCTGCCCCACTTGGAATAACCAGGGGATGGAGCCAGACTGACATGGCCATATCCCAGGATATTTGTTTGCGGAGGCGCCCCTGAATAAGCGCAAAAGCCAACTGGGTTACGGGTCGTTCCATGACAGGCTCGCGCTTGCTTAAACGCACCGAAATACCCTGTTGCTCAAAGACCCGCTTGATGGCAGGGACATATCGCTCCATGGAAGATACCGCTATTCGAATAGCAGCCGGATCAACCTTATTATTTATAAGTTTTCTGATTTGATGGCCCACCAGGACCGCTTCCTCATAAATGGAAAAACAGGATGTATAACTGTGAAGCTTATCATCCGAGGGCATTTCTTCCTGAGTCATCCAGGCTTCAATGGACATATTGAATCCTGATGTGGCCTGTCCATTTCTGAGTGGATCGAAAAATATCAGATCATGATCTTCAGCGAGACCCTTTAAAAATTCATAGTCAGAAGGAGAGGTGGAGTGAATTGAATTCACAATGATTTTTGTACCTACGGGGAAGCTATTGAAATCAATATTTTGTCCAGGAGTCTGTATGTTCTGTTTTGCACACCAGGCTAAAAATTCAGCGAAAAACTCCTGCTTGCCCTCTGCAACAGACTCTCCTCCCGTTGCTTTATAGAAAGCTTCTGCCATGCGGTTTACTTCACCCCATTGCAACCGTTTCCCGGATAGTTGAGCGATACCTAAGCGAGTCAAATAGGGTGTCAGTCGCCGACCAGCTGGTTCTGTCATTTTGCGAACTTCAGCCAGGGTCATGATTTGCAGTCGGGGATGATTGAGACCCATTTTTGCCAGAGATTGAGCCAATAATTCTCCACTATTCTTAGTGGGCTCAATAAGTAGAATTTCTGCCAGGTCATCCTGACGTTTTAAAATATCAATTAAGCCAGGGTTCAGAGCCTGAGCTCCGGGCAAGGCTGGTTTTAGGTTCTGCCCCTGTTTATGGCCAGCAAGACCAGAAAAGTATAAGTCCTCTTCAAAGTTGATTGGGATGAGTTGATCAAATCGATTAAAGTAAAGTTCTCCCCGAGCCTCAATTCCATATAAATACTTGAGCATCCAGAGATAGGTCTGGATTTGATACCAGTAAGCATGTTGCCTTAATTGATCCAGGGCAGGTAACTCTTTATCTGTTTTATAATCCAGTACAACCCATTCATCCCCCGTTTGATATAGCAAATCAATGATGCCTGAAACCTTAAAGACATGGCTGTTGCTTTGCAAATACCCAAAAACCGGTAATTCTGGTAAACGGCTACCTCTTGGCAGATCCTCTATTTGTTTGGAAAGCTCACTACCCCGATAAATCTCCAGACATGCCTGGAGATCATTGAGAAAGCCTGCTTGAGCCTCTGCTTCAACAACACCCTCATCTTCCAGAAACAGCTTGATATCATCCCCATGGTTTTCAGGAACGAACCATTCCATTTCCATGGCTCGGTGTAGAAGGCGACCAAAGGTGAGCGCCGAAGTCTCCAGCCCTAGATCTTCACCGACCCGGCGTTCATCAGAGCCAGAATAGTGGCGCTGATCCATCCAGGTCATGATGGTGTGGG
>CAZDVD010000055.1:0-11933 GCA_964508765.1 uncultured Lentisphaeria bacterium | reverse complement strand
CTCCACCGACAATGTAAGTCTTCTCGCACTGTCCACCAAAATGTAGCAACTTCAGTCTGTCCGCTACCCAAGAAGTCGGAGACTGCTTCGCTCTGCTCGCAGAGACTAGAGGATGGATTCCAACAATCTGATCATTGTCGATATCCACGCTATCCTCAATTCAAATTTTCGTGGCTTTCGTGAGGTTTGGAAAAAAAGACTAAATTTTCAATTTCCAACTTATAATCCCACGGAACATTAGCCCCAGGGGATGTCCTCCACTATATTGCCTCGAACCCAATGTTTTGGACTTAAACAGACCAGGAAAGCACCCATGAAAACCCCCGTTTTATCGATTTTTATTGTCATCCTTCTCGCAGCTTGTGCGGCACCCCAACCACCAGTGACGCCGGAGCCAGCTACAGCGCCTGTAGCCGTCAAACATGAGCTGGAAATTCCCCGCGAATTTCGGGCAGCCTGGGTAGCTACTGTCGCAAATATTGATTGGCCCAGTAAACCAGGCCTCAGCACATCAGAACAAAAAGCTGAAGCTATCAGTCTTCTTGATAGCGCTGTAATTCTCAACCTCAACGCCATCGTGTTTCAGGTGCGCCCCCAGTGCGATGCACTCTATCAAAGTGAGCTGGAACCCTGGTCATATTTTCTCACCGGTGAGCAAGGCAAAGCCCCAGAACCCTATTATGATCCGCTTACCTTTTGGGTAGAGGAATCACACAAACGTGGGTTGGAACTCCACACCTGGTTTAATCCCTATCGTGCCCATCATCCCAATGGACAAAAAAACGAAACCTCCATAATCTCAACCCGTCCTGAAATTGTGCGGGAAATCGACAATGGTTATTTCTGGCTGGATCCTTCTATGCAAGCCACTCAGGACTACTCATATGATGTGGTCATGGATGTGGTCAAGCGTTATGACATCGACGGGGTTCATTTTGACGACTATTTCTATCCCTATAGCAATATTGAATTTCCCGATAGTGTTGGTTATCAAGCCTACCTGGGAAACGGAGGCACACTGGAGCGACATGACTGGCGGCGTGAGGCTGTAAATGTATTTATAAAACGCGTCTATACCGGCATCAAAGCTGAAAAAAACTGGGTCAAATTTGGTCTCAGCCCCTTTGGAATCTGGCGACCAGGCAATCCAGCTTCCATTAAAGGCTATGACCAGTATGATAAACTTTTTGCCGATGCCAAACTGTGGCTCAACGAAGGCTGGGTAGATTATTGGACCCCCCAACTTTACTGGCCTACACGTAAAATTCCACAGAGCTATCCCGTATTATTGGGTTGGTGGGTTGGTCAAAACACTCATAATAGAAATGTCTGGCCAGGTCTTTTTACCAGTAAAATCAAGGATGAAGCAATGGCCCTGGAAAACTTTAGTCAGATCATGATTACCCGTGGTATGCTTCCTGATGGGCCCGGGAATGTCCACTTCTCCATGAAAGCCCTTCAACGTAATTATGGCGGCATCTCAGACATTCTTCTCAAAGGGCCCTATACCAAGCCTGTACTTGTTCCCACCTCACCATGGTTGGACAACCAGCCGCCAGCTGCCCCATTGGTGGAAATTGACCCCAGGGAGGGGAATGTTTATATCAATTGGTTCCATGAGAACAAGGATGATGTGAACCAGTGGGTTGTTTATTTCCAGCGGGGCAAGAAATGGGACTATAAGATTCTAACCTCTGAGAGGGAGGCATATACGCTACCACTGGTTGTCCGCTCAGAAGATGGTATGACCCCGCCAGAAGTATTGGATACCATTGCGGTGACAGCTATTGATCGTCTGGGTAATGAGAGTGAGAGGATTTATATCCCTGTGAGGTAACCGTCATCAGTTTAGATTTTTAAAAAACGGGCAGTTTTCTGCCCGTTTTTTTATCATACATGGAATAGCACCCTTTCATTCTTTGAACACAAGCAAAGCGCTATATTTTAAGCACAGGGAAAACCATGATATCGATCTCACATCTCAGAAAAAACTTTGGTGATCTTGTTGCCGTAGATGATCTATCTCTAACGATTAACCAGGGAGAGATTCTGGGGCTTCTGGGACCCAATGGTGCAGGAAAAACCACGACCATCCGTATGCTTTGCGCCCTGTTGGAATCAGATGGTGGAGAGATTCAATGGAACTCATCAGCAGATCTCTCAGAGCTGGTAGGTTTTTGCCCTCAGGAGAATCTATATTGGCCTCGACTCACCTGTCTGGAACAATTGGTTTTTCTGGGCAAAATGCACGGCATGTCGACTGAAACTGTACATGACAGAACCCTTGAATTACTCAAGATGTTAGGTTTGTCAGGTAAAGCGGATGTCTATGCCTCCAAGCTCTCTGGCGGTATGCAGCGCCGCTTAAATATTGCTCTCGCCCTTATCCATGATCCACCTGTCCTCATTCTCGACGAACCTGAAGCTGGTCTGGATCCCCAGAGCCGTATCCTGGTCCGTGATTTTATCCGCTCTCTGGCTTGCCAGAAAACAGTCATCATCACCACTCACAATATGGATGAAGCAGAACGCCTGTCTGACCGTGTTGCCATTATTGACCATGGCAAACTGTTGGAGGTGGGTAGTGTCGATTCATTGAAGGAAATTTTGGGAACAGGGGATTGTCTGGAATGTCGCTTTGAGAGGGATCTGGAGTATCTGCTGGTGGAGAAATCATCTACAGGGGTTCAGTTTATCAAGGAGATAAGTCACGCCCTCGGTCTGGCATCAGAGACCATTACGGTGGTGCAGAAAAAATTAATCATTCGATCTTTCCAACACCTGGAGAAATTGTCAGAAGTGACCAATCTTGCCAGCAAGTATGGTCTGGAAATCCAGGACATCCAGCTCCGCAAAACCACGCTGGAAGATGTCTTTATCCACCTCACCGGGAGGGCCTTGAGGGAATGAATATCGTGTCATTACGAGGGACTGAAACGACGTGGCCTGTCAAGCCGAAGCTTCAGCGTAGGTTGACAATCTCCGACTTCTTGGGTGGCGGACAGCCCGAGATCGCGTCGCATTGCTCGCGAAGACAGGTAGGGTTCATCACTTTTGTCATCCTGAGGCTCTCGAAGGATCGACAAATTCAGACTAGGTTAAGCTTGTCGAAACCAGAGGTAGTTTGACCAACCCATGATCTGGGCCATATTCACAAAAAGCGTTCGGGAGCAACTCCGCAATATCTGGATACTCATCCTAACCGTGTCTATGGCACCTTTTTTCGTTTTTGTCTATTTCCTCATCAATGAAGCGAGTCAACCCCACTACCGGGCTCTCATTGTTAACCTGGATCAAGGTGTTGAAATGCAGGGCGAAGACCTCAACCTGGGCAACACCATCCCACCTTATTTCCAGAAATATATCGATGGAGTGGAAAACCTGCCTCTGAGCGTCAGTTCCTCCAAAACACGAGAGGCTGGAGTAAAGAAAATCGAGAACAGCAAGGCTGATCTGCTCCTGGTGATACCAGACAATTTTACTCGAATCCTGCTTACCGAAACTCCCGCTGTGCCTGAAATAGAGATCGTGGGCAACCTTACCAGCACGGGCTATTTGATTTCAGCAGTCTGGCTGGGGGAGATGTTCAATGATTTTATGGCGCAACAAATAAAACAGGAACGCCTCTATCATTTGAAGGAAACCGCCCTGGGTCTTTCAGGACAAATTGATGAGTTTGAACTATGGATGCCCGGGATGCTCATTCTCTCCATCATCATGCTCATGTTTTCAGCCACCATTGCCATTATTGTGGAAGTAGATCAAGGCACCATTCTCAGGTTGAAATTATCTGGGATGAAGGCCTGGCAATTTCTGGTAGGGGTGGGGTCCAGCCAGGTATTGGTAGGGATTATCGCCATTTTTCTCACACTGGGCGCTGCCACCTCCTTGGGTTTTGAAATGCGGGGCGCTTTCTCATTATTCCTTCTCATTACCATTATGACAAGCATCAGCATGATTGCCTTCAGTCTCATTCTAGCAGCAGTCACCCGCTCTGTTACCGATGTGCTGGTGGTGGGTAATTTTCCTCTCTTTCTATTTATGTTTTTCTCCGGAGCCGCCTTTCCTATTTCACCTCAGGCCTGGTTTTACTTTGGTGATTATGGTGTCAGCTGGCAAACCCTCATGTCAGCAGCACCTGCCATTTCAGCCCTCCAGAAAATCAGCATCATGGGTGTGGGGCTTTCAGATGTAGGTGGGGAATTATTGGCACTGACAATAATGACAGCAATTTATTTTGTGATTGGTTTGTGGGGGTTTAAACGACGACACCTCCGAACAAAATAGACCATAACCAGTACAACTATTCATCATGTCATTTATCCGTATCCTGTTTCCAGTCCTTCTGTGCTTACCCATGTTTGCCTGGACCCAGATGGTGTCTGGACGCATGATGGACAATGAGACGGGAGCAGCACTGCCCTATGTGAATATCGGTGTTCTCGGAGGGGAGTGCGGGACGGTATCCAACGAACAGGGCTATTTCCATCTAGATCTCACTGGCCTCGTTCCAAAATCCACGGTACGCTTCTCCTATATTGGTTATGAAAATTATGATGTAGAGGTGGTTGTACTCCGCTCTCAAGGAGAACATCTCGGTGAAGTCAATTTGACTCCCATTACGCTGGAGATGCAGGAAGTTCTGGTTTATCCCAGGGAATTCAAGGAGAAGATAGTAGGAAACCCAAACACACCTGACATGATGAGAGGTGGCTTCACAGAGGACAGTTTGGGTTACGAATTGGGCATACGGGTCAAAATAAGAAAGCGCCCAACGATAGTAAAGAGTCTGACACTCCATGGCGTTGTCACGAGTTATGACACGGTTTTTTATCGACTGAATATCTATGAAATGGAAGATAAACTTCCGGGGAAAAACATCCTCAAGGCACCCATATATATCACCCTCACCGATGTTGAACCGCTAGCCGATATTGTGCTGGATTTGACCGAATATCACATTGTTGTTCGTGACGATTTTGTGATAACCATGGAATATGTCAAGGAGTTGGGTGAGGGAGATCTGACTTTTTCTACGGGTATTCTCAACGGCAAAATATTCTATCGTGAAACCAGCCAGGCTCCCTGGTATTCAGCCCCCTTTGGATTGGGAATGAGCGTGTTGATCCGTTATGAAAAGTAGTTCCTGTATCTAGGAACTATGCGCCAGCGCGGAAGGTGTTTGACAACCCACAATAGCTGGAGCCTCTTGAATCAAATCATCTTTTACAATGGCATCTACCATAAATAAGGCAAAATCAATGCGGCGGGTTTTGTTGCTCTCCAGGATGGGGTCGCCAATATGCTGACTCCAGACAGGCAGACCCTGGCTTTCACCTTCTTCCAGATCGCTTCCGCGCACCACTGTCCATTTGGTGTTACTGGCAAAGATGCGGTTGCAGGCTTCGACCTGATCGTCCAGCTCAACGGCTCGAAAGAAGCGACCAATTTTTGCGGCTATATTGACAAGCACTTTAAACATAGTGGAATACACATCTTTGCCATCGCGGGTGATATGCCATCCACATGAAAAAATGAGACGGGCATCTGGCTTGGCAAAATCCATGACAGCCTGAGCTGTGCCCGATGAATACTGCTGAACGCCCCAGGGTACCAGAACAGATAGAACGCCATCACAACCTGCTACAGCCTGTTTGATAATCTTTCTATCGTTGGTTGCTCCAGGAATAATTGTCATGCGCTCTTTGAAATCAGCCAGTTTATCCAAACTCTTCTCACGGCAGACACCGACTACTTCATAGCCACGATCCAAAGCATGTTGAACCATATACTGCCCTAGTTTTCCTGATGCACCCACGATACAAACTTTCATATATACTCCGAACATTTAATTAGTTGCTAATGTTAACCAGTACTTCAAACTAGACGGAATTATAGGAGAACCGATGTTTTTATGAGACTTCGCTCAATTGCTTCATGTCAGCTGATTTGTTTACCAGGATGTGAGGATGAATTCATCAGGGGAAATGCTTTGGCGCTGGACTAACCTATCTGATAAATGGTTGAATCGCAAACCACACACCAACCAGACAAAGCAGGCTTCCCGTCACCTGGTCCAGGGAGCGGAATCCCAATCCAGAAATAGTACGGGTATGCAGCAATGAACCTACCCTGGAATAGATCAGCAGGCCCAGAGCACCAATAGAAGTGAGCACCAGGGAAGTGATCCATGTGGGCTGATCAGGTCGGTAGGTAAAGACAGCTAAAATGACACCGGGATATTTCGGATTGAGAATCTGCAGCAAGACCCCATTCATAAATGTCGGTGTTTTTTGTTTTGTCTCCCGATGCTTTCGAAATAGAAGCTGGAAACCTAGATAGACAATAAACAACCCACCCAATATTTACACGATTCTCGTCCCAGTTGGACTTATCGCATGAATTTGTATGGTTAACGAACCGAGAACAAAAGCAATAACCCCATAAATAATGATGATTCCAAATTGGAAGGGCAGGAGTTGGTAAAGACTGTTTCGGGCGCCCAGAACAAAAGAAACCAGATTGGCTGGTCCGGGACTCAGCATAAGGGGGATGACGATGATAATGGTTTCAATCATACCGGTTATCTCGATTTAGGTGAGTTCGTTAAAAAGGCCAACAGGGAAAAACATAGATCTATCAGAGTTCCTCATGACGGAGTTGCTTTGACATTTGGAATAAGTCATAACTCAGCATGGGATACCAAATCAAATAACCCAGCATGCCTATTGAGAGATATTCAGTAATTCCGGGAATAAAGGGTGAAAGCGTGTGTTGGACCAGATCAAAACTGTTTCCCACAACACCTGCAATGGCAGTGGTTTTATGGAAGCGGCCCGAACTGAGCATGGCCACTGAAATCATGATTCCGCCAGTCTGTAATAAAATCCCCGTGACATAGGATCCTGTACTATTCCACCAACCACTTGCCAGAACTGCTTCACCGGCTGCAATGAGCTGTTGACGTTCACTTCCAGTCTCTGCAGCGATAAATTTTTCTCCGAGATGGATCATGGCAAAGGTAGACTCGCCTGCAAAACTCAAAACGACAGCTATTACTGTAAATCCAACAGCGAAGCTGCTCAGGAGGGGGTTGTGTTTCCATAAAGAGACGAGCAAAGCAGGAAAATTACCCAGGTACAGCCCGACCAGAAACATCATCATCAGATCGAGTCGCAGGAGGCTTGACCAAAAGCTGGATTGCTGGATTAGAAAAAATGTTTCTGCGCTGGTTACTCTGGACCCCACCAGGGAAACCACAAAGATATAAGCGACAATGATGGTCAATTGAAGTGCCGAACAGATAGCGCCAATGCGATAGAGTCGTAAATACATTTTTCTCTCCACTGTTTTATGTCCTGCTTGTTCTAGCTATTTTTTGAATCACCAGGCGTAGCTTAGCCCTGCACTCAAGGCTTTTTCACCCAGGCCAGCCCATTCCACGAAGACGCCAGTCCCTCCGAATTGTACGGCGGTGCCCAGGGCAATTTGGTAGTGATGAATATCTGTTCCCATAACATCTGTGTTTTCTAGTTTCCAACTTACGGGTCCACCAAAGACACGTGCTGTAAGATAGGGGAAGATCATATCATTTATAACCCAGCTGGCTCGTCCACCCAGACGCAGATCGGTGGAGAAATAGCTAGTTTGATTTTGGCTTAAAGCATCCTCTGTTTTAGTAGAGGATGCGCTGAGGAAGGCTGAAAAATCTACGTAGGGTTTGGCACCCTGCCCCCGTTGCCACAGATATTCAACACCGACAGCCAACATGCCGCCAGGTTTTACACTATGCGCCGCCTGACCAACTGGTGTCAGTTTGCCATCACGAATAATTCCCAATCCTCCTCGGAGTGACCAGGTATCGTTCAAGCGCCAGGCACCCGAAAGGGAAACGGTATTCATGTTGATCTCAACGTCATCACTTCCATCAAAGCGAAGTGTCGAACTCAATGATCCCAGACCAACTCCCAACGTTAAGGGATTGTCTTGGTGTTCATCACCATACGTGCCGGTATCGCTGCATTGTGGGGGCGGACCGCCCGGTAGGGGGACACCTCAGCCATAAGCATCAGGTACTATCATAGAAACAGCGAAAGCAAGCAGCAAGAGTGAGATTTTTTTTGTCAATATCATTTCAATACATGTCTCCATTGGGTTCATTGATTTGTCGGGGTCATCCTATACATTCAATCTCGTCAGATCGGGAGTAGATGAGCTATAAATTTTTATTCTGAACTTAGCCGTTTGTCGATTTCTTCAATTCAAAAGCGTTGAAGGCATCAAGTGCATCATTCCTGTTCGTAAGTACAAGATTTTTAAATTCAGCCGGGGGCAGATCTCTCATTTTCATGAAAAAATTACCCATGTCATAATTCATGTTGAACGTTGAGAGGTAATGGTTTTGATTAGCGCTTGAACCATCAAAAGACATGGTTCGTCTCACATCTTTATCATCAAAGGATATTGACAGACTATCACCAGGGTACAAAAAGAGCAGATTATTTGATCGAGGTCTTGAGAGGAAGACTTTTTGAGGTTCCCGGATAGAAAATTCCAGCTTGAACTTCCCGCTATCATCCACAGTCGTGGAAAGCTTGGAGTTGTCTCGTGTAATCATATCGTCAAACACGAGTATCCCAATATTATCTGAAATGGGATTTTCGATTTGACCAGCGATTATGGTTCTTTGGTGATTGTCTGGCTCACGCGCACATGAAAAAAGCAAGCTGACTATGATCAACAGGACTATTCGATGCTTCATTCTATCCCCTCTTATATGTAATGTTTTAGGTTCTTCACCTAAAATGCACTAGTTCAAAAGCAGAATTAATAATATTCTATTTATCTGCAATTGGTTGGTTGACTACGCCATTCCCGGCAACACTCAATCCTTTGTTAGAATGTATCGATACTTTCTGTTCAAATCTGAATCGATTTGGCTCATGTCTAGGGTTGTACCATCAAAACTGTAGTTGTATGCTCCACCAATGATGAGACGATGATCAAACTCAAGTGTGTGGGCAATCGTATCCTGAAATGATATGGCAATGGCACCCCAGGAGCATTTTCCCTCACTCCTCGGAGGCGTATAGCTTGTGTTTTCAGTGAGGTTGTAGCCGTTCTCATCCAGGGTTAAGATCGTGGAGCCTGTCCTGGAAGATTGCTCAGGAGAATCATAATCATAAAAAACCGTAAAATCACCTGAGTAGCTTCCCACCTCTAGATTCGTCGGGGAATTCTCCTCACACCCTATCAGTAAGAGTGCGAAAAGGAAGACCGCAATGCGTGCTTTCATTTTTCTAGCCCCAGATATGATCATAACTCTTATCCATAATAGTCCCCGAAGTTCTGCTCAGCGATGTACAAATCAAAGCCCCCTTTCCCACCTGGATGATCCGTACCCAGGGCAAGACTGGGATTTTCGTCGCAGGGCTTCCGATGTTGTCGTTTCCCCAGAACGTGGAGTTGCTTTTGTTTTACGACACATTTGACTCTAGATACTCATCGAATTAGTCAATATTAAATCCGAATTGGTCAAGAATATGTCCAGCGGTCATTATATCAATTGAAGTGTTCTCAATTTTATTCTCCACCGGATTTATGAATAAATATTCAGACTCGAAAAAGACGGCGTTTTGCAGATTGCATTTGTGAAAGATTGTATTTTGAAAACTCGATTCAGAGAACTTTGATTCACGTAAATTGCAGTTTACAAATCGCGCATTGTCAATTCTACATCGCTGAAATAATTTTTTACTCAGATTGATTCCTGAGAACTCAGCATATCTTAAATCACACTCAGCAAAATTTGCAGAAAAAGCCAAATTCTTCTCACTAAATCCTGCTCCAATAAGCTTACAGCCTATGAAAGCAACATCTCTGAATTGAGTAGTAGAATATTTGGAATTTGAAAAATTACAATTTGTAAAGGTTGTATTGTAATACTTTGAATCTACTAAGTCTATTTCAGAAATAATGCAGTTTGTAAAAGTACAATTGTAGAACTCTTTCCCACGCAAGTCGTTCGTAGAAAAGCTTAAATCTTGATAACTCTGGCCCACTTCATCAGTGATAATGTTTTTCTGGTTGATCAAAAGCAAATCTCCATAAATGTTGCTCTCATCCTTTGTTATACGTTTAATAAGCTATCGTAATACTATTTGTCTCTGTTTCACCAATCCAATATCGACCATCTTGAATTACGCGATCGTTTAGAGCTACCTTTGATGGACCCGCGTATTTGAAATAGCATCTATAAGTATCTTCCGGGAACTGAGGATATCTAAAGAAGCTCCCGTTCCATCCTTCTAATAGTTTCACTTTCTAAAGAAACGGGTACATAGTCAAATAGCTTTCTCAGTTTTTCATGCTCATCAGGAACACTTTCAGCCAAATCTGGTGGAAAATTGTTAAGCATTTTTAAGCTCTTATATAAGAACCTTAAAAACGGAGTAAATGGAATAAGTAAAAATGATATTATGTTAACGACAATCAACGGAATCGCAGCATGTTTGATGTTCTTACCACTAATCGATGAGATTCGTTTTGCTGCTTCAGGAAAAGTAAATGCTTCAGGTCCAGTCAGCTTCAACCGATATCCATTTAAATCATCTCGCAATGCCACCTGTGCGGTAATTTCACCAACATCTTCAGCAGAAATACATGGGATTGCATTCAGCCCTCCTCCAGGAACAGCCATTTTCCCATTGCGGATAAATGCAAAAAATATCTCAAATGCTGGGGCATCTCCTAAAATTGTCCAGTTGAAATCGGATTTGGTTATTACCGATTCTATCTCAATTTTTATTTCGCCAAATTCTGGAATATTTAATTCATGCAGTAACTGTGCTCTCATTTCATAGCCTGACATATAAATCAATCGAGAGATATTCTGATTTTTTGCTTCTTCCATTATTGCCAGAACTGCATCTCGCTCAATCTGTTTCATCTTGCGAATTAGTTTGTTGCTCATTGCTGAAAGGCAAATGATGATTGCGGTGACGTTGCTTAAAGAATCGACAATGGTTTGGTTGTTGATAACATCACCTTGTATTATCTCAACATCCTCTCCAAGTATTTGATGAGCCTTGCCACTATCACGACTTAATACCCTTACAGACACCCCTTTCTTGACGAGCCCACGGACTACCTCCCGACCATAATAACCGGTTCCCCCATACACTATTATTTGATCTCTTTTATTTTCCATAAGGCTCCTGAATGAATTTACTATTCAACACATAACGCTTTAGGCTCTCCACCTCAAAAGTGAAACTTTTCATGGCCTTAGCTGCTTCTCAAAACAGACTCGCCTTCCACATTCAGTGTATTCCTCCAAATCATTTCCCCCTTGCACTAACTTGCGTGTCGTAGATCCCGCCGAAGGGGAACACGCAATGTCGGGATGAGTCGGGTTAGACCCAGTCTGTAAGCGGGGTAAGCATTTGTTATACGCATAATTATTTCTTCTGCGCAACTATAAAGCTAATGGTTATTCCATTAAAGATACGTTCGCTTTCAAGTATCTCAAATTTTGAATCGCTAATTAATTTTTCAACATCTGTTGTTGTGAACATATTTAAATGTAATGGAAAAATGCCTAGTTTTTTTTATTACATATAATAGGAACTCAATTCTGTTTTTTAATTTCATTTTAGCTTTTAAGCAGGCGGTTGTTGAAATAAATAATCCACCAGGTGCTAACATTTCATGTATTTTTTGGATAACATCTTCTTTATTATTTAATAAATGAAGTACGCCGTAGGCTATTATTTTATCGAAAACTTTACTTGAGAACTCATTTTTAAAAATTGATCCGGATGCAAATCCAGCATTATTTATATTTTCTTTTGCTTTGAGTTTATTTAACGTTTCATTAATCATTTCTGGTGAGATATCAATTCCATAAATAAATCCAGATGATTCTGCGAGCT
>CAZDVD010000054.1:0-12552 GCA_964508765.1 uncultured Lentisphaeria bacterium | reverse complement strand
TGTCCCATTATTTAGTCGCTATTTTGCAGTCTCATAAAGCGGTGCAAGTCGTGACACGTATAGGCCACTCTAATAGTGTAGAATCCTGCATGTTGTCTTCAATCATAAGAACGTGGAACAATTTATCTGGATGTTCCATTGAACAAAATAACACTTGCAAACCGCACGCGAATCAACTTGAAATAGTAACACTTGAAGGTGTCAATATCATGATTAGGAAGCAAAAGTTATCTCTCTTATTTTAATGTCCAAACTGTGCCAATTGTTATATAAAACGTGCAATAATTTTGCATAAGAATAATACGAATTGAAGAAAATGAGGTTGAAATGATAAGAGCAAGAGCAACACGGCAGACTAGCTATACAATAATTGTACTGGTATTGCTTCTTGGAGAGCTTTGGTCCCAAGAGCGAGCGGCTCTTATCCAGAATGATATTGCTGTATTCTATCCCGCTGATTTTGATCCAAGCCGGCAGCTCCCGAGTTTTGCACTGGAGAATGAACCTGAAGAGCAGGGTGCTCTACCGTCATCGTGGTCAACCAGAGTTCACTTCAGTGAAGCTTTTGGTAAATCCATGGCTTATGTGGAGATAGCAGATGGCACAGACCTTTACGGTACTGGTGAGGTCACAGGTGAATTGCGCAGAAATGGGTCATCGATAGAGTTATGGAATACCGACAATTACACTTACACAAGACACTTTGGTCGGCGCCTGTATCAATCTCATCCATGGGTATTAGCAGTTCGTGAAGATGGATCGGCATTCGGCGTCTTGGCTGATAATACCTGGAAACAGGAATTGTCATTAACTACAGATATAATGTTTCTAAGTGAAGGTGGTCCTTTCAGGGTTTTCATCATTGAAGGATCAAGTCCACAAGCGGTTTTGAGGAAATTGTCGGGTCTAATTGGAACTATTCCACTTCCACCCCTCTGGAGCCTAGGTTATCACCAGTGTCGTTACTCCTATTACCCAGACTCTCGCGTGCGTGAAATAGCTGATACATTTAGGGAAAAAAGATTACCATGCGATGTCATCTGGATGGATATCCACTATATGGATGAGTACAAGATATTCACCTTTTCTCCTGAGAAGTTCCCTGATCCAAGATCAACTAATGCTTATCTTCATGATAAGGATTTTAAATCTATCTGGATGATAGATCCTGGTGTAGGAGTTGAGCCTGGCTATCAAGTCTATGATACTGGTTCGGAGCAGGATGTTTGGGTGAAGACCGCAAACGGGAATAACTTCATTGGGACAGTCTGGCCCGGCGATTGTGTCTTTCCCGATTTTACCCGACCTGGTACAGCCGAGTGGTGGGGTGAATTATATAAAGACTTCATGGCAACAGGCGTGGATGGTGTGTGGAATGATATGAATGAACCTGCCGTATTTAATGGTCCAGGCAAAACAATGCCTCTCGATAATGTGCACCGCGGATCCGACATTATACCAGAAGATGTTCACGAAAGATATCACAATGTATACGGCATGTTAATGGTAAAAGCCTCCCGAAATGGGATTCTGAAACACAACCCAGAAAAGCGTCCCTTTGTGCTTACCAGATCCAATTTTATTGGTGGTCAGCGATATGCAGCAACCTGGACTGGTGATAATCTTGCCAGTTGGGATCATTTAAAACTTTCGATTCCAATGAGTCTGAATATCGGGCTTTCAGGCCAACCCTTTAATGGACCCGACATTGGCGGGTTCAGCGGCAACGCAAGTCCGGACTTATTCGGACATTGGATCAGTATCGGCGCTTTCTATCCGTTCTCCAGAGCTCACACCTCCCGCAGAACAACTGATCAAGAACCCTGGTCATTTGGTCCAAAAATAGAGGCTGTGGCACGCAAAGCACTAGAACGTCGTTATCGTCTGCTCCCGTATATTTATACTCTTTTTTATAAATCCAGTCAGGATGGATCACCTGTGATGCAACCTGTTTTCTTTGCCGATCCAACCGATCTTGAATTGAGAAGGGAAGACGAGGCATTTCTACTGGGACCTGATTTGCTTGTCATACCAAAATGGTCATCCAGAACCAAACTTCCTGGCGGAAATTGGCGAAGTATCACCCTTGAAGGTGATAATGATGAAGAAGATGGATACCAGGCTGATCTGAGAATTAGACCGGGGGCTATCTTACCTTGTGGATCGCTTATCCAGAGCACAGTCGATTATTCACTGGATACTCTTTCTCTCTATATCTCATTTGATAACAGGGATAAGGCTAGTGGTCGATTATATCATGATGCTGGAGATGGATATGCTTATCAAGATGGAGAGTATGCACTGATGTATTTTGAAGCCGAAAAACGCGGTAAACGATCTATATTACTGAGTCATTCTACTGAGGGCAGCTTTCCTTTGAAACCAGTACTGCTCAAGATCACTCTTATCTCCGATGATGGCCAACGTACCATCGAGACACGGCTGAAGAAAAAGGCACAAAGAATAAATTTTTAATACCGATAGACCATGTATATGGTGTAATACTTTAATACCCACCGGATATCTGTATGTATCGATTGCTCAGTAGCTATGTTTGGTTAAAGTGTTCTACATTTGTCTCAAAAAGGGTGTCTCATAATTAAGGCACTATTTTGCAGTCTCATAAACGGCGGTTATTGAGACGACCCGGGGGCTCGAAACGGGGGTTCAGTATCATATTACTGTACCTACTCCCCTTACATGACAAATAGAATTTCCATACGCATATAGGGAAATCATCTCAATTACATATCAGAATCAAATGGGGTGTTTGAAGAGTCACATAAACCCCGATTAATATCATCAGGCCGAGTTTGGCTCGACTGGATGTATTTTTTTCTGTTTCTGCGCCCATTCTACTGCGAGTTGTTTTAATCGTTTATCTGCGTGTTCAAAAAAGGCGATATAGGCTTCACAAAAATGGCTCACTCCATTGTCCTGTGGATCTCTTAATCTATCCTTTGTACATCCACCATAACATGGACGCTGCCATTTACATTTTTGGCATTTCTCCGGCAAATCACTTTTGAGTTCCCCAAACTCCTTCTGTTTATCAGAATTCAGCATGACCAGGATATCTTCTTCATAGAGATTGCCCAATTTCCAGTCAGGCTCTACAAAAAAGTCACATGAATACACATCGCCATTGTGCTCGACGACGACATAATTTCCACACTCCTTCAGTAGTGTGCAGTCAGGTGCCTCGATACCAACATAGTTATGTAACACAGAGTCAAAGTGCCTAATTGAAGTAGTCGCAACACCATCCTTAAAATCATTTTGCCACATATCAAAGAGTTTGATCAAAAAATTTCCATAGGCTTCCTGCCCAACAGAATAAGCTGCTGCTTTATCTGGATTGCTATTATCCGTTTCTACCAAGGGAATAAACTGCATGTATTCAAATCCCAGCGATTTATGAAACTCATAAATCTCTTCTGGAAATTGTACGGAATAGTCATTTACAACGCTAAGGACATTCACCTCAACACCAGCTTCCAGCAGCATTTTAGCCTTATCTACCACTTCTAGCCAACTCGGTTTGCCATTCACATGGGTTCTATATTTATCATGGATGTGCTCGGTACCATCAATGGAAATACCCACCAGAAAATTATTTGTTTTAAGAAAGTCAGCCCACTCCTGGTTTAACAATAAACCATTGGTCTGCAAGCCATTCCCAATCGATCGACCCTTAGCATACCTTTTCTGGAACTTGACAGCCATTTCGAAAAAAGGTAAGCCCATAAGAGTAGGTTCGCCCCCCTGCCAGGCAAATGAAATAGGACCAACTGATTGCTGAAGCGTCTGTTTGATAAATAATTCCATGGTTTTAAGGGACATTCGGTGTTTTTTAGTCTCTGTGAACAGATCAGCTTTTTCCAGATAAAAACAATAATCACAATCCAGGTTACAATCGGGACCTGATGGTTTTACCAGAACAGAGGACAATACTTTTTTGAATTTACTATCATCAGGGATGTAGTTGATGCGTGCTTTTTCTTTTAAGGCATCAACAAATATCTCAATCTGTTCATTTTTTCGATCTTCATATAGTTTATCAATGATTTGCTGTTCAACTTCTTCAAAATCAATCTTTCGGGGAGCGTGGCGTTGAAAAACCTTGGCGATGTGATAACCAAACGGTGTAGTAAAAACTTTGCTGATTTCACCCTCACCCAAAGCGAAAACAACGTCATCAAACTCTTGAACCATTTGGCCAGGAGGAAATACACCCAGATCACCATCATCATCGGAACAATCGGATTGACCATGGGCAAGTTCTTCAAAGGTTTTTCCCTTCTGAATTTCCTGCCATATCGCTTTAATTTCTTTTTCAGCATCACCTTGAGACCGATAACCTTCGATGTGTTTAACTATATGAGCGGCATGAACCATTTCCGGTAACATGAATTGTTCAGGATTAGCCTGAAGGTATTCATGCGCTTCTGATTCAGCAGGAGAACTGGCCTTGGTATTAATTTCGGCCATTAATCGTTCCAGCTTTCGTTGTTGCTCAATCTCCCTCAGAATATTTTCATCATCCCTGAGAGTTAAACCAGATTCCTCATAGAACTTCTCTTCGCCCCCGCGTTCTTTTTTGAGATTGCTAAATTGTTGAATCAACTCTTCGGGATCTATTGGTCTGAGATCATCTCGTGCAGATTGCTGTAACAGGACACCTTCAATTACATTTTCTCGAGCCCATTCGGCCAGTTGGGCTTTGCTAGCATCTGATTCAGAATTTTCTGCCGCAGTCTGAAAAGGTGGACGTAGTCGATTAATTTCATTAGTAATCTGCCCTTCAAAAACGCGCTCGCCATTTACTATCAATATCATAATTCTTACCCTAATAACGTTTTTTCTGCATCAGCTGAGCCATTTTTCCACTAACGAATTGAGTTCACGATTTCGTATTGATTCTAAAGCTTTCCAAGAAGCTATTGAAATTTCTGTGCTATTATTATTAATCCTGCGTTATCTATCCTACTTGCCCTGGTTGTATCTCGTGGGTGTTTTCTGACTTTTTTAATACTACTCTTTAAAGAGTGGAAATGTCCCAGATTCCGTCCTAGCTTCTTTCAGAAGAGCTTCCATCTTTTGGATTATTTCTGGATACTGGCTAGCAACATTTTCCGATTCGTTCAGGGTCTCTGTTAAATTATAAAGCTCGAGTTCTGCCTTCGGATTTTCAGAAATATTCCGTCTTAATGCCTTAAAATCACCCACGCGAATGGCCTGATTCCCCCCACGTCTTGGAAACTCCCAATATAGGTATTCATGCGGTTTTTGCTTCTGGCCGAAGAGTTCGGGAAGGAGCGAAATACCATCAATATTCTCCGGGATGTCAACTCCTGCCATCTCGCAGAAAGTAGGGAGCATGTCCCAGAAAGCAGATATGTGTTCGGATATACTGCCTGGCTTGATTTTTCCTGGCCAACGCGCGAGGAGGGGAACCCTGATCCCGCCTTCATAAAGATCTCTCTTTATGCCTTTGAGCGGTCCGTTGCTATTCCAGAATTCCGGATCATGACCACCTTCTTCATGTGGACCATTATCGCTGGTAAACATTACAAGAGTATTGTCATCAATACCAAGTTCCTTCAGGAGCTTGAGAACCTGTCCAATACCGTTGTCAAGATGTTCAATCATAGCTGGAAAGGCAGCGATGGGGTTTTGGACATCAGGTCCAGAGTACTCACCTATCACATCTTCGAATTGTGGGAGCTGTTTACGGTATTTATCGTGCAGTTCCCTTGGGGCATGCATAGATGCATGGGGAATGGTTACAGGCATATAGCAGAAGAAAGGCTTATCGCTATTTGTTTTGATGAAATCCTTTGCTGCTTTCATGATTAGATCATGGGAATAAGTCTCACCCTCCAGTCGGTCTTTTTCAGACTTGTGCCAGAGGTGGGTTGGGTAAAAGTTATGCGCCTGTCGTTGGCAATTATATCCATAGAATTCGTCAAAAAAGACCATAGGGTCGCTGTCTGAACCTGGTGCGCCCAGTCCCCATTTACCAAACATTCCAGAGGTATAGCCCGACTGTTTTAGAAGTGTGGGGATAGCTAATGTTCCGGGCAGCATGGGCGCCTGCCCCTCTGGGTAGACTTCTCGATTGCCCCTTACCTGCGCATGTCCGGTATGGAGTCCCGTCATTAATGAACAGCGTGATGGTGCACAGACTGTGCTACCCGAATAGTGTTGAGTGAATTTCATTCCCTCACCTGCCAGGCGGTCAATATTTGGGGTTTTAAACTGGTCTTGACCATAACAGCTCAGATCACCATAGCCCAGATCGTCAGCAAGAATGTAGATAATATTTGGTCGCCTCTTTGACGCGTCTACCAGGAGGCTTGGTGGTAAAATCGCTGCAGTTACACTGATACCCATTTTCTTGAGGAAAACACGTCTGCTGGTTTTGTTCATATTCCCTTTACCTCCATACGACCCACCGATTGGTTATCTCCATCTACAAGATTCGGTTTATTATGGTCAACTCATCACAATATCAGCATTGATATCGGGAAAATTTACTGCAACAAAGACTGAGACAAACTATTTGCGAAGCAATTATTATCAACATAACTTTTCCAATTGCTTCAACACCCCGGTTATTGTTATGTGTTGTACAAATATAGAGTCGTCGGTGGTTATTAATAGAAATGTTTGCAGTCGAAACAAAAATCTGAAGGAGAGATGATACACGAATTTCTTAATCCCACAAAATAACTCTGGTTAAGACTTTCATTGGAATGTGTACTACTGAATTGAACAATCCCTTGCGAAAAAATGACATTTGGGGATTCTGGATATTTAATACGGACGTAAATCTCAACCCTGGTTTTCAGGAACCTTATAAAACTTGCGTAAGCGTTTGAGCTCTTGCTTCAGGTCAGCTATCCGTTTTTCCTGTTCGGAATGATTGTAAAGATTATTCAGTTCATTGGAATCCATTTCGAGATCATAGAGCTCCCACTCCTCACCATCAGGTACATCCGGACCATAAAAGCGAATCAGTTTGAAACGTGGATCCACGACGCCCTCATGTCTTCGAACATCATGTACTGAGGGGTATTCGTAATAGTGATAATAGAGCGATTTACGCCAAGTCCCAGGTGTTTTTCCTTTTAACAGGGGCAGCAGACTAACCCCCTGCATGTCGGCGGGAATGGCTGCTCCGGCTATATCTAGAAAGGTTTCCGCCCAGTCAATATTCTGGCACAGATCATTATTCACTGATCCTGGCTTAATCTCACCCGGCCAGCTGGCAATAAAGGGTGTTCTAAATGATTCCTGGTACATAAAACGTTTGTCAAACCAGCCATGTTCACCCAAATAAAAGCCTTGATCCGACGAGTACATTACTATCGTATTCTCCGTCAGTCCTTCCTGCTCCAAATGCTCAAGTACCCTGCCGATATTTTCATCTACGGCATAAATGCAACGCAGATAATCCTTCAAATAGCGTTGATACTTCCAGCGGGTTAGCTCTTCACCCTGCAAATCAGACTTTAAAAAAGTCTCATTGCGGGGATCGTAATAGGCATCCCAGGCCTGGCGTTGATCCTCCGTCATCCGGTAGTAAGCCCCACGCTCCCCCCAGGGCTCGAAGTCCGTGTTTCTCATTTTCTCAAACATCTCATCGCGTTCTGCCCGGGTCTTAATCTTGAGATCATTATAGTTTAGCGTATTCTCAATAGTCATATCCTGGCCATGAGCCGCCGTTGTGCGTGTTTCGTAATCATCAAACAGTGTTTCAGGATAAGGAATTTCCACATCATCATATTTTTCCAGATGTCGGATGGGCGGGCACCAAGTGCGATGTGGTGCCTTATGATGAATCATTAGCATAAAGGGTTTGGATTTGTCCCGATCTTCATCAAGCCATTTCAAAGATATGTCCGTAATTACATCAGTTACATATCCAGGAATCCGCTTTTTGCCATCAGCTCCGATGAAGTCGGGCTGATAGTAGCTGCCCTGACCGGGTAATACGTCCCAGTAGTCAAAACCCTGTTGGTCACCGGACAGATGAATTTTACCAATCATGGCAGTCTGATAACCAGCTTGTTGAAGCAGTTTGGGGAAGGTCTGCTGGCCGTGATCAAAACCGCCAGCATTGGTTTGCTTGCCGTGCAGATGGCTGTGCTTTCCTGTTAACAGGCTTGCCCGACTCGGGGCACAAATAGAGTTGCCGACATAAAATTTGTCAAAACGCATCCCTTCTCTGGCAAGACGATCAATGTTTGGAGTTGGGTTGAGCGACTGCAAGCGACCGCCATAAGCCCCAATGGCTTGATAGGCATGATCGTCACTGAAAATCCAGACAATATTCGGGCGTTTCTTTGTGGTTAGTACACATGAGTTTCCAACAGCCAGAGCGGCAGTTCCCAGGGTGGCCATTCTCAGAAATTCTCTTCTTTTCATGTCACTATGAACCCCTAATCTTAGAAGCGTTTCAACTGTCTACTCTCTTTCAATCGTTCCAGTATTATTTTCTTGAACCCTTATTCAGCCCCATCCAGTTGACAAAAACAATCCTCATCACCTTGGCTTTAGTATGGCAGACCAACCACCACTGGGAGCCAGTTTGATACGAAATGATTCATTTTTTTTGAGGGTTCGAGTATACCTTTTATAATCGCTGGCATAACGATCCGCATTCATTCCGTCTTCCAGAATTTCTGCAGTATAGACGTCGGAATCCAGAAATGATAAATCCAAGTTGAAATCCCTCATGGTTTCATTCGTCATGGCACCAATGTACCAGTGACTCCCATTTTTGCGCGCTAAAACGAGATATTCACCAACACTTGCTTCCAATACTCGGGTCTCATCCCAGGTGGTAGGAATGCTGGCAATGTATTCGGTTGACCTTGACTCCTTTAGATAATTAGAAGGGCTGTCAGCCATCATTTGAAGAGGGCTTTCATAAATGATGTACATGGCAACCTGGTGAGCACGTGTACCCATGCTCATGGGTCGTGAAAACACCTCCTGAAAATTATCGGGTTGGGCATTCATCATAGCGCCCGGGGTGTAATCCATGGGACCTGCTACCATTCGGATAAAAGGTAGGGTTAAATTGTGCTCTGGAGTAATATCACTACTCCATTTATTATGCTCCAGACCCTTAACTCCTTCCCGCGTAATCACGTTTGGATAAGCGCGTCGCAAGCCAGCTGGTTTATAGGCACCATGGAAATCTACCAATAGATTTCGCTTTGCGGCTGCAGCGGCAATCTTCCAGTAGTAATTAACCATTTCCTGATCGTCACGCTGCATAAAATCAACCTTGATTCCAGCAGCGCCCCATTTCTGGAATTGATCCAGCGCAACCTCGAGCTGATCGTCCAGTGTTTTCCAGACAACCCACAGAATAATACCCACCTTTTTCTTCTTCGCGTACTTGAATAGGGTCTCCAAATCCATTTCCGGTACAACATCCAGAAGATCCCCCGAGCTGTACCAGCCTTCATCAAGAATGATATATTCAATACCATATTGAGAGGCGAAATCTATATAGTACTTATAGGTCTCTGTATTTATACCAGCTCGGAAATCAACGTTATAGATATTATTATTGTTCCACCAATCCCAAGCAACCTTTCCCGGTTTAATCCAGGATGGATCTGGTATACGTAATTCAGGGGCGAGTTGATAAACCAGTTGATTTTTAATGAGATCGCTATCCTGCCTGGCAATACAAAGAATTCTCCAGGGAAAACTGCGGTTCCCCTTGGTTTTCGCCAGATAGTCTGAGTGCTTTACAACCGGTACTGATCGGTCAGAGCCTGATCGGAGTTGACTTGCGAGTGCGTAGTGCGGAAAGACTCCATTCAGACCACCGTCCCCACTGCTTTCCAACCACAGACCAGGATAATCAAGCAATGCACTCTCCGTGATCAGAACCTTACATACCGGCGTGGTTACCAGAACGGGCAAACTAGCCAATCGACCTGCAGACATTGTGTCCAGCTCTAGTTGTAGATAGCTGCGCTCATTGTGGGAGAAGAAGCTGTCTTCCTCAGGAAAAAATATCTGATTCCTACCGTTAAAAATAAAAGTAACTTTTTCGGAGACAACAGTGATATCTTGCATTAGCCTGGTTTGGAAGCGGTATGCTACACCGTTATCGAATGCTCTGAAGATCAGCGAGTAATCGTAATCCATCGTTAAGATTAATTCATTGTAATGGTCGTCAATAATTGCAGTTTTTTCGCGTATCACCGGTTTGATCTCTTGTTTGGTCTGGTTTCTTGTGATTTCGACGACTCCTGGATTATATCCTAGCAATTTATCTTCACCTAGACTCATTGATATTTGAGATTTCTTCACAACCAGCTTTCCATCAACTATTACAGAATAGTTAATCCCTTTGTCCAGAAAAACCGTAAGATTAATTGTCTGGTCTGGTGATACGACTTCGAAGGATTCCTGTTGTTGGCAATGACTAAAACTGACGGGAAAAAGCACCAGGAACATCAAAGTGAATATGCCTGCATATAATGTTCGTGTTTGTCTAAAATGAGTCTGTTTCATCTGGACATGAACTCCTGATATTTGAAGAGCTTTTCCACTTTTTTTCATCCTCCCCTAAAAGTAACATATTAAGCTATTGGTCTTCGGCAGCTTTCCATAACTGTACGACTCGATCAAGTTCAGCCTTAACCTAAGGTGCATTTTGACCCTCTCTTTGGATTTAGACTATATTAGCACAAAGCGTCTCACAAGTTATGACGTGAAATATCTATCAGCTCTGAGAATCAGAAGGAATAAATATAATTTGTAGATCAGCTTAGTATGGTTTGAATCTAATACACTGATTGTTAATCAGCAAATACTCCCCTCATATGTCTCAAAAAGGGTGTCTCATAATTCAGGCACTATTTTGCGGTCTCATAAACGAAGGATTTTGATACTCTCCCTAGATTTCTTAGCGTCTGCCCCAGAATCCTCCCAATTCCGTATTGATCCTTTGATTTCTGGTCTGAAGAAGTGATATTGTATTTTTTCATGGAACAATTGCTATTAGCGTTCAGAGAGGTACTCGGTCACATTCAGGTTCGACGGGACTGAGCACATTGATTTCCGCATAACCCTCTCCCGGGCTGTTAGGATAAAAAGGAGACGCATTTGAGTAGAATAGTAGTCCTGGGTTGCGGAGCAGTGGGAAAGCACATGGCCATCGATCTTTCCAAGGATTCCAATTCTGAGGTCATTTCGGTGGACCTGAACCGGGAGGGATTAGAACACCTGGCCCGTGAATATCCTATCCAGATTCGCGTAGAGGACCTCTCAACGGTGGAAGGAGTCACCCGCGCTGTTGAAGACGCGGATATTGTAATCGGTTCGGTGCCCTACTCCATAGGATATGCAATGCTGGAAACAGTCATTCGCTCTGGTAAGAACATCGTTGATATCTCCTATTTCTCAGAAGATCCGTTCAGTCTAGACGACCTGGCGAAAGAAAACGGGGTCACCGCCGTAGTGGATTGCGGTGTGGCGCCAGGTTTGGCCAACATCATTCTCGGAGATCATACCCGAAAGATGAAGGTTACACGCTACGAGTGCTATGTTGGAGGAATCCCAAAATCGAGGAATGCGCCCTTAGAGTATAAGTCGCCCTTTCCTGTCCTTGAGGTTTTGGAGGAGTATACCGAGTCTGGCAGCATGGTTGAGAATGGCAAGGTGGTCAACATGCCGATGCTTTCCGAAACCATGACGATAGATCTCGATAACGTCGGCAATCTGGCATGCCTCAACTCTGACGGGCTCAGAACCCTGATCCGCACCATGGACATCCCCGACATGTTCGAGAAGACCCTGCGCTATCCCGGTCACGTAGAAATGATGCGCATCTTCAGGGAGACGGGATTCCTCGATCTGACGCCTATCCAGGTTAAGGGCGCTTCGGTGCGGCCGATAGATGTGACCGCAACGCTGCTCTCCCCTCTTTGGAAATACGAACCGGGCGAGGCCGATCTCACTATCATGAAGCTGGTGATCTCTGGCGAGGAGAACGGAAAATCGGCTACCTACAGCTATTACATGTGCGATGAATACGATCCTGTGACAGGGGCACTCTCTATGGCTAGGACGACCGGGTACACCTGTACAGCGGTGACTCGGTTGGTGCTTGACGGCAGCTATTCACAAAAAGGGATCAGTCCTCCAGAGTTCGTGGGGCGTGTCGACGGGTGCCGGGAAAGCGTCGAGAAGTATTTGGCAGATCGAGGTGTCTATTGCTTGATGCCGCAGTCCTGATCCCTCCGAACAGCAACAAATACTCGTAAGTTCTTGCTATATAAGGACTGGTTAGGTACTGAAATTACTTTACCCACTATTAACGATAGTATGGTCTCTATTAGATTAAGTCAGCATAATACAGAGAGCACCTTCGTCTCAAAAAGGGTGTCTCATTACTAAGGCACTATTTAGCGGTCTCATAAACAAAGCACTTACTTGTTGCACATATACTGCACACGCAAAATCACTCACCTCTGCAACACGCTGATACACAAACACTTACGGAAACCAACAATG
>CAZDVD010000053.1:3977-14041 GCA_964508765.1 uncultured Lentisphaeria bacterium | reverse complement strand
TTGACGTGCGGCTTATTTCGGTTGAATTTTTCTTTTGCCATAATTTAGTTCCTCCAGGCCTCTTGTTTAGCCTTTAGACTTTTCAAATATTTTCTCTGCAATACTATCTGGAATCAACACATAGTGATCAAACTGCATGCTAAATACAGCGCGACCTTGTGTTAGTGAACGTAGATCCGTTGCATATCCAAACATTTCGGACAGCGGAACATATGCATTCACAACCTGAGCATCTTTACGGGGTGTCATACCCTGGATCATACCACGACGAGATGAGAGATCACCCATCACGTCTCCAAGGTATTCTTCGGGCACAACCACTTCAACAGCCATGGATGGCTCCATCAGTTTTGCACCCGCCTTTTTACAGGCGGCTTGAATAGCCATAGAACCAGCAATTTTAAACGCCATCTCAGATGAATCAACATCATGATAGCTACCATCATAAAGCTCTACGCGCACATCCATAAGGGGATATCCAGCAACCACACCATTTTTGAGTGCTTCCTGCATTCCCTTGTCTACTGCGGGGATGTATTCCCTGGGAATAGCACCACCAACGATTTTATTCTCGAAATGATATCCCTTGCCAGCCTCATTAGGCCCTACACGAATCATTACATGTCCATACTGCCCCTTACCACCTGTCTGGCGAGAGAATTTGGTATTCTGCTCAACTTTTTTGGTAATGGTTTCAACATAGGCAACTTGAGGTACACCGACACGAGCATTCACTTTGAATTCACGGAGAAGACGATCAACAATAATCTCAAGATGAAGCTCACCCATTCCGCGAATAATTGTTTGACCCGTATCGTGGTCAACATTCACCAAGAAAGTAGGATCTTCTTCAGAAAGCTTGGCAAGCGCAACAGTCAAAGCGTCGTTGTCTGCTTTTGACTCAGGCTCAATGGCAACTGAGATAACTGGCTCAGGAAAATCCATTGATTCAAGCACAATAGGGTGCTTTTGAGCACAAAGTGTATCACCAGTGCGAGTATTTCTGAGACCGATAGCTGCTGCAATTTCACCAGCATAAATCTCGTCTCTCTCCTCGCGCTTGATGGAGTGCATAATCATCAAACGACCAACCCTTTCACGTTTTCCGCTAATAGAGTTGAGCACAGAATCACCTGTTTTGACAGAACCAGAATAAACCCTAAAGAAGGTCAACTTACCTACATAAGGATCAGTCATAATTTTAAAAGCAAGCGCTGCAAAAGGCTCGTTTTCATCAGCTTTACGCTCAATCACCTTCTCGCTATCATCCACATCATGACCTTTGGTCGGTGGAAGATCGAGGGGTGAAGGCATATAGGCGATAATAGCGTCAAGAAGTCTCTGGACACCTTTATTCTTAAAGGCGGAACCAACCATGGTAGGAATCATAGAGCCATCTAGCGTTGCGGCACGAATGGCTTTGGCGACTTCCTCTGGATTGAGCTCTTCACCTTCTAAATATTTCTCAAGCAGGGAATCATCATAGCTGGCCACCTCTTCGATGAGGAGATGACGATACTCTTCAGCCTTCTCAACCATATCCTTAGGGATATCACGATATTCAAAATGAGCTCCAAGGGAGCTATCATTATAGAGAATGGCTTTCATATTGAGGAGGTCGATGAGTCCTGTAAACAGCTCGCCTGCCCCAATGGGTAAGACTATGGGGACAGGATTGGCACCCAGACGTTTCTTAATCATCTCAAGGACGTTATAGAAATCAGCGCCAGTTCTATCCATCTTATTTACAAAGGCAATACGAGGGACACCATACTTGTCAGCTTGACGCCAAACAGTTTCACTCTGAGGTTCCACACCACCTACAGCACAAAACAGTGCAACGGCACCATCCAATACTCGCAAGCTTCGCTCAACCTCTACAGTAAAATCAACGTGTCCCGGTGTATCAATAATATTAATGCGGTGATCATCCCAGAAGGCTGTAGTAGCAGCAGAGGTGATTGTAATACCCCTTTCACGCTCCTGCTCCATCCAATCCATGGTTGCGGCACCATCATGTACTTCACCAATTCTATGCGTTCTTCCAGTATAATAAAGAATACGCTCAGTGGTAGTGGTCTTGCCGGCATCAATGTGAGCCATAATGCCAATATTCCGTACCTTACTAAGATCAGTATTTTTCAAAGTTTACCTGAAGTGAGCAAAGGCTTTATTAGCCTCGGCCATGCGGTGAGTATCTTCACGCTTTTTGATAGAACCACCCTCATTATTGGCAGCACCAATCAACTCGGCAGCCAATTTTTCGGACATGGTTTTCTGTGAGCGCTTCTTAGAATAAGAAATGATCCAACGATAAGCCAAAGCTTGTCTGCGGGCTGTACGAACTTCAACAGGCACCTGATAAGTTGCACCACCCACTCGTTTTGATTTTACTTCAACGATGGGAGCAACGTTCTCAATGGCTTTTTTGAAAAGCTCGAGAGGATCACTCTTCGTTTTTTGCTGAATAATATCAAAAGAACCATAGAGGATCTTTTCACTTAAACCCTTTTTTCCACGTTCCATGAGGTAGTTGATAAAACGAGCAACTCCCACATCATTGTATACGGGATCGGGTAAAATACTTCTTTTTTCTGGTCTACGTCTACGCATCAGTCAAATTCTTATGATTTTGGTCGTTTCGCGCCGTAGCGGGATCGACTTGTTCTACGGTTTTCAACACCGGCTGTATCCAATGTGCCACGAATAATGTGATAGCGCACACCTGGTAAATCTTTTACACGACCACCCTCGATAAGTACAATAGAGTGCTCCTGTAGATTGTGACCTTCTCCAGGTATATAAGCTGTCACTTCAATCCCGTTAGCTAAACGGACACGAGCCACCTTACGAAGAGCCGAGTTAGGCTTTTTCGGGGTGGTGGTATAAACTCTTGTGCACACACCTCTCTTTTGAGGACAGGCTTTAAGCGCTGGTGCTTTCTTTTTCTTTACAAGGCTCTTACGACCCTTACGCACCAATTGATTAATCGTTGGCATTTAATCTCCTTTTAAAAAGCCGCACAGTATAATTTCTGACCCTTGGGCAGTCAAGGTCATTTATTCACTTTCAGGCTCTGAATTTTCCCTAACAAAAACCTTTGCTTCGTCCCGTTTTTTCCTCACCTCAAGCACCTGCTCGGCGATCTCATTTACTGGACCCTCTGCCTTGATTTTTCCATATTTCGGCAGTCCGGTACCAGCAGGAATCAAACGACCAACAATAATATTTTCCTTTAAGCCACGAAGTGTATCTGTCTTGGCATTAATGGCGGCGTTGGTGAGAACTCGAGTGGTTTCCTGGAAGGAGGCAGCAGAGAAAACACTCTCTGTATTCAGAGATGCTCTGGTGATACCTAACAGTAAGGGTGTATGCGTTGCTGGTTCAGCATCGCGATATTCGGGAAGGGCTTTGTCATTTGCCGTTAAATCAGCAACTGTTTCTTCCATTTCTGCACGATTCACAAGCTGATATTCAGTGTACTCAGATTCAGCTGGTTTTTCAACAACCACCATCTCGAGTATTCTGGCATTCTCAGTCTGGAACTGAAATTTATTTATTCGATCCTGGTGCAGGAATTGCGTGTCACCTGGATTTTCGACTTGAATCTTCTGCATCATCTGACGCACGATGGTTTCAATGTGTTTATCATTGATACGCACACCCTGGAGGCGATAAACTTCTTGAATCTCGTTAACGAGATATTCCTGAACCTCATGTTCACCCTTAATGCGGAGAATATCCTTAGGTGAAACAGGTCCCTCACAAAGTCTATCACCTGCCAGGATATAATCTCCATCCAGAACAATAATGTGACGACCGTAAGGAATTGAGTATTCATACTTAACTGCATCAGGAGTTTCCACAAGAATGGTACGGACACCACGCTTGAGGTCACCATAGTGAACGATACCGGCAACTTCAGTTACAACAGATGGATCTGCAGGATTACGTGCTTCAAATAACTCAGCAACACGTGGCAGACCACCTGTAATATCAGCAGTTCTTGATTTTCCTTTGAGGAATTTAGCAAGTGTGGTACCAGCAGGAATCTTCTGTCCATCAGCGACGGTAAGTACGGCGCCCACTGGAAGCACAACATCTTTTCCAATTACAACACCCTGAGCATCACAGATTTCCAGACGTGGAGTCATTCTCATTCCACGGGCATCAGTAATGGTACGTTCGATTTTTCCTGTTTCTCCAGACTCTTCAATAAAAGTCATATCTTCGACGATTTCTACAAAGCGAATCGTTCCAGCTGTCTGGGCAATGATAAAGTCAGTACGTGGATCCCAGCGAACCAGCCCCTGACCCTTGGTAACCTTCTCACCATTTGCAACTTCAACAGTAGAAGCATATGGCACATTGGCACGGGTCAAAGCACGATTATTCTCATCAACAATTTCTAAAAAGTTGTTACGTACAAGAGAAATGCTACCCAATTCTTCGGTAGCTTCTGTTACACGTAAACCTGGTGAGTAGCGAACGGTACCTGCAAACTTCGCAGACATTTCACTCTCTTCAATAATACGGGCAGCCGTTCCACCAATGTGGAATGTACGCAAGGTTAGCTGGGTGCCTGGTTCACCAATTGCCTGGGCAGCCATAATTCCAACAGCCTCACCAGCATTTACCAGCTTGGCAGTGGACATATTCCGGCCATAACACTTGGCACAAACGCCAAATTCAGCTTCACATGTGAGTACGGAACGAATACGGACTTTTTCCACATTCGATTCAGCAATCTTCATCGCAAGATCTTCGTGAACCAGAACGCCTACTTCAGCAATCATCTCATCCGTCAGAGGATCAAAGACATCTTCCTGAAGAACTCGACCCTTGATACGATCCTGGAGAGGTTCGATGACATCTTCACCCTGTTTCAGGGCTTTCACATCGATACCATTAATGGTTCCACAATCTTCCATGCGGATAACCACATCCTGGGCAACATCAACAAGACGACGTGTCAAGTAACCAGCATCAGCAGTTTTCAGAGCGGTATCGGCGAGACCTTTACGGGCACCGTGTGTGGAAATGAAGTATTCCAGAACCGATAAGCCCTCTTTGAAGTTTGAAGTAATTGGGGTTTCAATAATCTCACCCTGACTACCTTTCAAAGATTTCTGAGGTTTGGCCATTAATCCACGCATACCAGCCAGCTGCTTGATCTGATCAGAAGATCCACGAGCACCAGAATCGGCCATCATAAATACGGAGTTGAAACCCTCATCATCAGTACGCAGGCCATCCATCATCATACCAGCAACCTGGTTGGTGGTGTGAGTCCAGATATCCAAAACTTTATTGTATCTCTCACCCTCAGTTAACCAACCAGCCTTACGATCGGCGTTAACCTTGTCAACTTCCTTGCCGGACTTTACGAGAAGAGCAGTTTTCTTTTCTGGAATTAGAATGTCTGAGAGACCAATGGATACACCACTTCGTGTGGCGTATTCAAAACCAATTCGCTTTAGATCATCCAGGAATTTCACAGTCAGGAAATTACCTGAGAAGCGCATGACATCACTAATCAAAACCTCAAGGCGTTTCTTGGTGATCAACTCGTTTATGTAGGGGTAACCCTCAGGAAGTGCGTTGTTCAGAGTAAGACGACCAGCGGTGGTCTCAACTAGCTCACCATTCATGCGAACTTTAATGATGGCATGATAATCAAGGCTGTTTGATTCAACAGCCAGATAGACTTCATCAGGCGAGATGAAAATCATCCCCTCCCCTTTGGCGCCAGGTCTGTTCTTGGTCAAATAGTAGCAGCCAATAACCATATCCTGCGAGGGCACCGTAATGGGTGAACCGTGGGCAGGATGGAGGATATTGTGACTGGAAAGCATAAGCATCCGTGCTTCAGTAATCGCTTCCGGAGAGAGTGGTAAGTGAACAGCCATTTGATCACCGTCAAAATCAGCATTAAAAGCTGAACAAACCAATGGGTGCAAGCGAATAGCACGTCCGTTGATGAGCACAGGCTGGAAAGCCTGAATTCCTAAACGGTGAAGTGTTGGGGCGCGGTTAAGCATCACGGGGTGATCTTTAACCACATATTCCAATACATCATAAACTTCCGGCATCTTCTCTTCAACAATTACCTTGGCCTGTTTAGGCGTTTTGGCATAGTTGCGAACCAGTAGCTCTGAAATGATATGTGGTTTGAACAGCTCGATGGCCATTTCTTTTGGAATACCACATTCATGAAGTTTTAGATCGGGTCCCACAACGATAACTGAACGACCAGAATAATCGACACGTTTTCCAAGCAGATTCTGACGGAAACGACCCTGTTTACCTGAAAGCATATCAGATAGTGACTTGAGCGGTCTGCGTGTACCTGAACGAACGGCACTTTGCTTACGGCTATTATCAAACAGAGAATCCACAGATTCCTGGAGCATTCTTTTTTCGTTTCTCAGAATCACATCTGGAGCTTTAATCTCCATGAGCTGTCGTAAACGATTGTTACGAATAATCACGCGACGATACAAGTCATTGAGATCTGAAGCGGCAAAACGGCCACCATCCAGAGGAACGAGAGGACGTAATTCAGGTGGAATCACAGGCAGAATAGTCAGAACCATCCATTCAGGACGATTGGGCACATCACCTGGTTGAGTATCGAAGGCCTTGATCATTCTGAGACGCTTCAGTGCATCAGCCTTTTTCTGCTGACTTCTGGTGGTCTTCACAATCTCCTTCAAGGCAATCATGTTCTTTTTAATTTCGAGCTCACGCAACATGGAAAGGATAGCCTCACCACCGGTTTTGGCGATAAATACATCCTCTTCATCAGCTCCAAGAGCATCAGGACCATAAATAGCATCTAACTCGATAAAGTCTTCTTCATCCAGAATCTCACCAGGTTCTACATCGGCTTTTCCAGGGGAAATCACCACGTAGGACTCATAGTAAATGATACGTTCCAGATTTTTGGAGGTCATACCCAGAGTGTGAGCCAGTGTTGATGGGATAGACCTGAGGTACCAGGTATGCACAACTGGCACTGCCAGCGTGATATGTCCCATTCTTTCACGACGCACTTTTTTGCGGGTTACTTCAACACCACAACGGTCACAAATGATTCCTTTATAGCGGATTCTTTTATATTTACCACAGTGACATTCCCAATCCTTGACGGGTCCAAAGATACGCTCGCAAAATAGACCATCTTTTTCCGGCTTATAAGTACGATAATTAATGGTCTCTGGCTTAAAGATCTCACCACGTGACTCGCGCAGAATCTTCTCAGGCGAGGCCAGACGGATCGTTATCTCGGTAAAATCGTTGACTACAGATTTATTAAGCAAAGGACAACTCCCTTTTTACTTTAATTCAACATCCAGCCCCAGACCCTTCATCTCACGTAGCAAGACATTGAAGGATTCAGGTATACCAAATTCGGGTAGATTATCACCCTTAACCAGTGCATTGTAGACCTTTGAACGGCCCTCTACATCATCAGATTTAACTGTGAGCATCTCCTGAAGTGTATGAGCAGCGCCATAGGCTTCCAGTGCCCATACTTCCATCTCACCAAACCTCTGGCCACCAAACTGAGCTTTACCGCCCAATGGCTGCTGGGTAATGAGAGAGTAAGGACCTGTGGAACGAGCATGCATCTTATCATCGACCTGGTGAGTAAGTTTCATCATATAGATTTCCCCTACAGCGACAGGGTTTTCGATGTATTCACCAGTGCGACCATCAATGAGTTGAACCTTGCCACCGATAGGCAGATTGGCTTTCTCCATCAACGCTTCGACATCAGCTAATTTGGCACCATCAAACACAGGTGTTTCGAACATCATACCCAGTTCACGACCAGCCCATCCAAGCATGGTTTCATAGAGCTGCCCCAGGTTCATACGAGAAGGTACACCAAGTGGATTTAGCACGATGTCGACGGGACGACCATCAGGAAGGAAAGGCATATCTTCTTCAGCCACGATGGCTGCAACAACACCTTTATTTCCATGACGTCCAGCCATCTTATCACCAATCGAAATTTTACGTTTGGTGGCAATCTGTACTTTAGCCAGTTGGATAACGCCAGGCTGAAGATCATCTCCAACCTTTTGCTTATATACATCATTCTCGTAATTCTGTTCGATCTCACGATACAGACGCTCATATTCATTGAGTAGCTTGTTCAGCTTGGCATCGATATTCTCATCCAGAGCAATGGGCTCACGACGATCAACACGCTCAAAATTGAGTGTGGCAATCGCTTCTTTTGTAAAAGGAGTCCCCGCTTTCAGGATAATTTTGCCGCCCAGATCCATAACGTTGGCAGATTTCTGCTCGAGGAGCAGGCCATTCACCTTTTCGTTACGCTTCTTGGTCAAGCTTGTTTTATCAAGACTGGCGCGCTGCTTGAGAGCATCCAGTTTGCGTTTTTCTTCAATACGGGATTCGCGACCCTTGCGTGTGTAAAGTTCTGTGCGAATAACCACACCCTTCACACCAGGATCAGCGCGCTTGGAAGCATCCTTAACATCACCGGCTTTTTCACCAAAGATAGCTTTGAGCAGCTTTTCTTCAGGCGTTGGGTCTGTCTCTCCCTTGGGAGTTACTTTTCCAATCAGTGTGTCACCAGGATGAACTTCTGCACCCACACGAACGATACCGTCATTGCTCAGATTACGGGTTGCTTCCTCACTGACATTTGGAATATCACGAGTGAGTTCTTCTTCCCCACGCTTGGTTTCGCGAACTTCGAGCTCGACTTCCTTCAAACGCATTGAGGTGAAGACATCTTCCTTAAGAAGACGTTCCGAGAGAACAATAGCATCTTCAAAGTTGTATCCACGCCAGGGCATAAAGGCAACAGTGATGTTGCGACCCAGGGCGAGATCACCGCGATCAGTACTCATACCGTCGGCCAACACGTCACCAGGAGCAACACGTTGTCCAACTTCAACCAGCACTTTCTGGTTAATACAGGAGTCCTGATTACTACGCTGGTATTTGCGCAACTTATATGAAACCATACCGGGTTCTTCAATGAGAGTAATATCCTCATCAATACGACGGGTGGTTTTAACAAGAATCTCCTCAGCACTTACAGATTTAACAATACCCTTCACGTCAGACAGGAGTAATGCGCGAGAATCTTTGGCCACGATTTTTTCAAAACCGGTACCAACGATTGGCGCTTCTGGCCATAACAGTGGAACGGACTGACGCTGCATATTCGAGCCCATAAGCGCACGGTTAGCATCATCATGCTCCAGAAAAGGAATACATGCTGCAGCGGGTGATACGATCTGCAATGGAGAAACATCCATGTAGGATACTTCTTCAGTGTTGATCATCGGGAAGTCACCACGAATTCGCACCTGAACCTGATCAGTATTGATAAAGCCCTCTTCATCCAGCTCTGAATTAGCCTGAGCGATAAAGGTACGGTCTTCATCATCGGCCGAAAGGAACTCAATGGTCTTGGATACCTTCGGTCTACCATTGCTATTGATCACCTTGCGATAAGGTGTTTCAATAAACCCGAGACGATTCACGACACCATAAGATGCCAATGAAGAGATCAGTCCAATGTTTGGACCTTCAGGGGTTTCAATGGGACAGAGACGGCCATAATGTGTATAGTGAACATCTCGAACCTCAAAACCGGCACGTTCTCTGGTGAGAGCACCTGGCCCCAATGAGGAAAGACGACGTTTATGTGTTACTTCAGCCAGAGGATTTGTCTGATCCATGAACTGTGACAGCTGATTCGTTCCAAAAAAGGAAGAAATAGCTGAAGTTACGATTCTGGAGTTGATCAGATCCTGTGGGGTCAGATTTTCATTATCGCGAACATTCATCCGCTCGCGGATGGTACGTGACATGCGACTCAATGCGACTGAGAACTGATTCCCAATCTGCTCGCCAACAGTTCTAACACGACGATTACCGAGGTGATCGATATCATCTGTGCCACGTTCGCCTTTACGCATTTCAAGCAAGAAGTTGACTGACATAATAATATCATGTGGCGTCAGCACCAATTCATCCAATGGGACATCGATGCCAAACTTCTTGTTCATGCGATA
>CAZDVD010000053.1:0-3877 GCA_964508765.1 uncultured Lentisphaeria bacterium | reverse complement strand
AAGAGAGAAATTGGGAATTTGCGGCGTCTATCGATGACTGCATAAATCACGTCATGAATATCAGTAGTAATGTCTAGCCAGGATCCACGGAATGGAATAAGACGGGCGGAGTACAGTTTGGTGCCATTGGGGTGAATTTTCATATCGAAAAACACACCAGGTGAACGCATAAGCTGTGATACAATCACACGTTCAGCACCATTAATGACGAAGGCTCCCCCTCGGGTCATATATGGAATGTTTCCAAAGAAGATATCCTGCTCAACATGGACAGAGTAATCGCCCGATTCAGCACCTTCTTCAGTAGCATGTAAAATTAATTTAACTTTTAATGGTACAGAATAAGTCACACCACGTTCGAGACATTCCTCGATTGAATAGCGGGGCAAACCAACGCTGTAGGATACATAATCCAGCTTATAGTTCCCGTGATTATCTTCAATGGGAAATACAGCCTGGAATATCGCCTCCAAACCTTTCATATCACGTTCGTGTGTTGCTACACCTTCCTGGAGAAATTCTTTCCAGGAATCAACCTGCAAATTAAGCAAGTTTGGGAGCTCAACCTGTGAACCGATTTGAGAGAAGGAGTGTCGTTCTATTTTACTGGGTAGGGCCAAAAGCCACCTCCACTTTTAGTTAATCAACTAAAGGCGCAAAAGCTCGCGGAAGAAATCTCCCGCGAGCCTGAATTCAAATGAGCAGTAATACTGGTAGTCAAACTATTTAAGAGTGACTTTTGCTCCAGCTTCTTCCAACTGCTTTTTGAGCTCCTCAGCTTCATCTTTGGAAATACCTTCCTTGATTTTGCTGGGAGCGCTGTCAACCAACTCCTTAGCCTCTTTGAGACCAAGAGCAGTTACTTGACGAACAACCTTAATTACATTGATCTTCTTGTCACCACAAGCTTCAAGCATAACATCGAACTCAGTCTGCTCTTCAACTTCTTCAGCAACTGCAGCAGGACCAGCTGCCATAGCAACTGGAGCAGCGGCGGTTACGCCGAATTTGTCTTCGATAGCAGAAATAAGTTCAGATATTTCAAGCATGTTAGCGGTTTCAAGATAGCTCATTACATCATCACGTGTGATACCCATGAGTAGATTACCTCCAGATTTAATTCTTTGTTTCTTTTAATGACATTAACACACCTACCAAATTCCGCATGGGAGCTTGAAGCACACTCAGGGTATTCTGCATGGGAGACTGCAGCCCACCTAGCAGTTTGGCAAGCAACTCTTCTTTCGACGGTAAATTAGCAAGCTTCACATAGAAACTTGCGTCCAATACCTGGCCCTCAAAAACCAATCCTTTTACAGCTGGTTTTTCTTTAGCCTTACCTTCCTTTTTAAGGAATTCTTTGATCACGCGAGCAGGTGCTGTTGGATCTTCATTTCCAAAAGCCAGAGCGGTGGGTCCCTTGAGTACATCTTCGAGACCTTCGAAACCATTTTCTTTCACTGCAATACTGACCAGCCTATTTTTCATAACACGAAATTCAACATTGGCCTCATGGAAAAGCGAACGTAGAGCGTTGGTCTCTTCAACGTTAAGCCCTACATAGTCAGTGAAATAGATAGCACTGGCGCCTGAAACTTTCTCTCTGATCATGTCAAGAGAGTTAATATTATTCTGATTTGGCATATTGATAACTCCTTAGGTCGCTGATACGCCAAGCGTAGCTTTATCAATTCTGATACCAGGGCCCATTGTTGAGCTCAGAACTAACTTCTGAAAGTAAGTTCCTTTGGCACCAGAAGGCTTCATGGCGACAAGACGATTGATAAGAACAGTAATATTCTCAGCCAGTGCGGTCTGCTCAAAAGAAGCTTTACCCACAATAGAGTGAACAATACCAAACTTATCTGTACGTAATTCAATTTTACCAGCTTTAGACTCATTCACGGCTTTAGCAACATCCATACTGACAGTACCTGTCTTAGGATTAGGCATAAGGCCACGTGGTCCAAGGATTCGACCCATTTTACCTACTTCACCCATATTATCCGGGGTGGTAATAATGACATCTACATCTATCCATCCGTCTTTCAACTTCTGGATATAGTCTTCAAAACCAACAAAGTCAGCACCGGCTTCAGTCGCTTCATCTGCTTTTGGACCTTTAGCCAAAACCAGCACACGAACCTTTTTACCCGTTCCATGTGGAAGTGTTACTGTACCACGTACCATCTGATCTGCATACTTGGGGTTGACACCAAGATTGATAGAAACTTCAATCGTTTCATCGAACTTGGCAGTAGCGCATTCTTTTAGGAGCCCTACACCAGCATCTAGATCATATTCTTTGGTCTTATCAACTTTACTGAGATTAACTGTGCGTTTTTTTGATGTTTTCATCTCAGACCTCCTACCCTGTTACCGTAATGCCCATACTGCGGGCTGTGCCCTCAATAATGCGCATGGCCATCTCAACATCATGTGAGTTGAGATCTGGCTTTTTGAGCTCGGCAATTTCACGAACTTGCTTCTTCGTGACGTTCCCAACCTTTTCTGAATTCGGAGTCCCAGAGCCTTTTTCAAGCCCAGCAGCCTTCCGGAGAAGCACTGCGGCAGGTGGAGTTTTTGTAATAAATGTAAAGGATCTATCAGCATAGACAGTAATTACTGCCGGGATGATAAGTCCACGCTCTTTCTCAGTACGAGAATTGAACGCCTTACAAAACTCCATGATATTTACACCCGCCTGTCCCAATGCCGGACCTACTGGCGGAGAGGGATTGGCCTGCCCTGCGGGAATATGCAGTTTAATCTTGTTAATTACCTTTTTGGCCATTCGCTTACCTTCTTACTACTTTTCTAATTCTATCTGCAGAAAGTCTAACTCAACAGGTGTTGGTCGACCGAAGATGGACACCTCTACCTTAACTTTCTGCTTGGATTCATCGACTTCCTTAACAAAACCTGTAAAATCCACAAAAGGACCATCGGTCACCTTGATAGGATCACCAGTTTTGAAAATTGTGCCCATGACTTCTTGACCATCGCGCTCTTCGACTTCTCCAAGAATCCGACGGACCTCAACATCCTTCAATGGAATTGGCTCACCCTTTGGACCTACAAAAGACATTACCCCGGGAACATTCTCCACGAGATAGCGTGTTTCTACGGTGACCTCCATCTGAATCATGATATATCCAGGAAAGAATACTTTATTACGAACGTATTTCTTCCCGGCACGCATTTCGACCACATTTTCTGAAGGTACGAGTACTTCGGGGATCAACTCATTCAAGCCAGCAAGTTCTGCTTCTTGAAGTATCGCTTCACTGGTCTTCTTTTCCTTACCGGAAAATGTCCGAAGACTATACCACTTCATGGCCATTTTTTAGCGCCCCATGATCACGTTTAAAACCAAGACAGACATGACTTTATCCAGAAGAAACAGGACAACCGCAATAAATGCGGACATTCCGAGCACTACCCATGTTGAGCCTTTGAGCTCTTCATAACTTGGCCACGAAATCTTCTTGAATTCAGCTTGTACGCCGTCTAGAAATGCTTTGAACTTATTAATCATATTTTATTTAACAGCCTAAGATGTTGAGCAGGAGAGACAGGACTTGAACCTGCAACCTACGGTTTTGGAAACCGTTGCTCTACCAATTGAGCCACTCTCCTGTCTAAAACTCATATCTTATTTTGTTTCCTTGTGAACGACATGTTTATTACAATTAGGACAATACTTCTTGAATTCTACGCGGGTTGGATGCAGCCGCTTATTTTTCTTTGTCGAATAATTGCGATGTCTGCATTCTGTGCACTCAAGTGTAATTATCTCACGCATTTATAACCGCCGAACCCTTACTCGATGATCTCAGTAACAACACCGGCACCAACAGTATGACCACCTTCGCGA
>CAZDVD010000052.1:0-14183 GCA_964508765.1 uncultured Lentisphaeria bacterium | reverse complement strand
TGGCCCTGTCCTTAGGAGAACCACCCCAATCCTTTACGTGGCAGTATGAGGATGAGGACGAACAATTGAGCAAAGCCAAAGTTTTTACGCCTCATCAATTTAGAGATGAGGTGGTAAATCATGATCTGAATGATTATGTCTACTTGCTTCAGAATCCCACCAAAGACTATTACCAGACTTATAGTATAACCCTTGATAGGGATATGGTTGAAAAACCTGATATGGCGGTATTAAACATCCCCGGTGATGTGATCAAAGCACAGACTTTGAAAGCTGTCCTGGCTGATGAACCCATCTGGTTTGCCTGTGATGTCGGGCAGGAGCATCTTGGATCCGATGGACTCATGGTCAGGGGTATATATGATTATGAAGCACTTCTGGGAGTGAATTTTGGCTTGACCAAAAGTGAGCAAATCCTTTATGGCGAGTCCATTCCCACGCATGCCATGGTGTTTGTAGGAGTTGATCTTGTGGATAAGCAGGCTAGACAGTGGCGCGTGGAGAATTCATGGGGCATTGAACGTGGCAACGAAGGCTACTGGCTCATGGATGATGCCTGGTTTGATCAATATCTGTATGGTGTGATTCTACCTAAGAAATTTCTGGACAAGAAAACGTTGGCAGCTCTCAGTATTGAGCCCATCGTATTACCACCCTGGGATGCCATGTATCAGATGATTCGCGGACCTGAATAGGGGTTATTACTAAAGATCGTCTTTTTTTCACAACGAACTTGACGAAATGAACGAAAAAACAAATTTACTATTCGTCACCTTCGTTAGATTCGTTGTGAAAAATCTAAACAATTGAGGTTATTGGAAGTTTGGAGCTAATCGATTCTTTCCCCGGATTCCAGGTCAAAAAATTGATAGGTCTCAGGTTCAGCAAATAAGCGAAGGGCAGTTCCAATCTTGCGTGGCGCATTGTCAGCCACACGGGCAATAAACGTATCAATTCCAGTTGAGCAGTATAGATAGGATTCATTTCCCATGAGTTCGCTAACTTCAAGGTTGGCACTGATACTGAAGGGGGAATCAAGTAGTTGGAAGTGCTCTGGACGAATTCCCAATCTCACTTTTCGACCATCAAAGGCTTTCAATGTTTTTGGGTGGACATCATCAATGGGTAAGGAGAATTTTTCGTTTACCAACTGACCCTTTTGAATCTCGACTTCGAAAAAATTCATGGCAGGGGAACCAATGAAGCTACCTACAAAATGATTCTGGGGTCGCTGATAAATTTCCAGAGGCTCATCGGCCTGCATGATATAGCCATCTTTCATAACCACAATACGATCACCCATGGTCATGGCTTCAACTTGATCGTGAGTTACATAAATCATGGTTGTCTTGAGACGTGCATGCAGTTTTTTGAGTTCAGTTCTCATCTGCACCCTGAGTTTTGCATCAAGATTGGAAAGGGGTTCATCAAATAAAAAAACGGAGGGTTTTCTCACGATAGCCCGACCCACGGCGACACGCTGGCGTTGGCCACCGGATAATTCTTTTGGGCGTCGATATAGATATTCTTCTATGCTGAGAATTTCAGCGGCTTCTTCAACACGCTCTTTGATATCCTTGTCCGAATATTTCCGCAGGCGCAGACCAAAAGCCATATTCTCATAGACATTCATATGGGGATACAGGGCATAATTCTGGAACACCATGGCGATATCACGATTTTTAGGCTCAACATCATTAACACGAGTACCTCCAATGAAAACATCCCCACCACTGGCCTCTTCTAAACCGGCCACAATTCTCAGTGTAGTGGATTTTCCACAACCGGAAGGTCCTACCAGAACGGCAAACTCCCCATCCTGAATTTCCAGATTGATGCCATGGAGAATTTGTGTTTCCCCGTAAGACTTATCTAAATTTTTAAGTGTTACCTGAGCCATCTTCGTTTCCTTCCAAAAAAAATTATGTCAAACACCAGCTGACATCGCCCTGTCCTTCACGGATCACGACATGCTTATCATCGTTTGTCATATCAATCACAGAAGATAATTCTGCCCATGTTGGACCCGAATCAAGAATAAGATCAACCTGACCCTCATAGTACTCGGAGAATTCTTGGGGATCACTTGCAAAGCTTTTCGCGCTGATATTGACACTGGTGGAAATAATTGGGTTACCCAAAGCTTCAACAATAGCCAGGGTGAGCGGATGAGCGGGGATTCTCACGCCAACGGTCTTCTGCTTTGAAAGCAAGGTTTTGGGAACCTCTCTGGTTCCTGGTAGGATAAATGTATAAGGTCCCGGAAGATGTTTTCGAATATCCCGATAATTCACAGTCGAAATTCTGGCATACTTGGAAATGTCTTTAATATCAGAACAAACAAAACTGAGGGGCTTCTGTTTGGCCATCCCCTTCACCCTGTAGATTCTCTCAATGGCTGATTTTTGGGTAATATCACAACCCAGGCCGTAGACAGTGTCTGTAGGGTAGATAATCAGGCCGCCATTTTTGAGAATACCCACAGCCTGGTCGACAATGCGATCATTGATGGTGGTGCCATGTATCTCAATTCTCATGTGGCCAGATAGTCCTTAATAATAGCCATACTCTCAACAGGTTTTTCAAAGGGGAAAAGATGACCCCCAGCGATGCTTTTCACAATATTATTTCCTCTTGACCGCTTGAGTCTTTCAACGCCTCTTTGGCTGACTGTATCCGACTTTTCCCCAATGATGAAGAGTGCAGGGGTGGATAATTTTCTTGGTAAGGACCAGACATTTAACGGTATTGACTGATAAATGCTGGATTCCAGTTGTGGGGCACAGGATAATTGGAAAGTTCCTTGCCCATCTTCACGGAGACAGGTTTCCACATAGGCTTCCAGGAAGCGGGTTTCCCAGCGAGAGAAAATGACCTTTTTTGAATAGTGTTCCAGTGCCGTCGCTCTGGTTTGGAAATGATTTTTACGTCTGTGTGCTGATTTTGCCAGTGGAATGGTATGGGTGAGAGAAAGCAGTTTCAAAACACTAAATACAGTCAGGATGCGTTTGGGAAGCATCACTGGATCAAGGAGAATAATTTTGCTAAACCATGCTGGTCTCTGAATCGCCATGAGCATGATGATAATGCCGCCAATTGAATGTCCCATGGCTAGCATGGGTTTAGCAGGTGGTGATTTCTCGAATTGGGCGATAAAGTAAGTGGCAAGGTCCGCCCAGGCTTCAATGCGACCATTCCAACGAGATTCCCCATGACCAGGTAAATCAGGTGCCCAGATATGGTGGTCATTCATCAATGGTTCAAGAAAGGGTTGATACATTTTTGAGGAATAGCTATTGGCATGCACAAAGAAGAGAATGTCCCCTTCTGGGTTTCCCCACCGATTTATGATGGGCTCGGATGGAAATGGTGTCTGCATTGAAACAAAATAAGGTGAATGCATTGATGGAGAAGTGAAAAGACACTGCAATCAGATTCATATCTTTATATTGGAAGTAGCTCATCATGCATATGATGTACAAGTTTATAAATCCAACGATGAGGGGCGTGCCAGAATTCTTTTAAAGTATCCTGTTGTTCTCATTTTGTGTCTGGGGTTGATCAATTCTTGTTTTTCAGGGGATAGAACAACGGGTCATACTGAGAATCCAAAGCTGAAGTTATCCATCAATCCAAGAGTGGCAAACGCTCCCACGGGGTCTGGTTTTATCACAAGTGTTGAACCAATGGAGCTGCTCCAGAGAGAACAAGCCATCCTGGATGAAATTTTACAGGGCAATATTCCAGAATTTTTGAGAAATCTGGTTGCTGTGAAAAGCAGCCTGTCCATAGAGCAGACCAGGTACAATTTGACATTTTATGCTGTGCCGGATTATTTGTCTATCGGATCAAATGCCGATCATATCCTGATGCCCATGACGCCTATGCTGGCTCAAAAAGTTGTTGAGCACCTTGGTGGGATTCTCCCTACTCGTAAAATGGTGGATCTCATTTGGGAAGCATCAGACATCAAGCTGACACCTCAACCTATTCCTCCAAGTTCTGCCATGGTTTCAGTAGCTGTTTTTCGGACGCACAATTCAATGGTGGAAACATCCAGAGCTGAATTTACTGCGAAATATCCGCTGGGGAGTCTGGTAAGCGGGCACAAAAAAGATGTGATACTGTCAAACAGCATTGTCTCAAAACCTGATAAAGTGATGATTTACGGATGGCACCATCCCCCTGGGGACGCCAAATTCAGGAAATATTAAGGGGTCAAACGCTGAATAGAGGGCAATACGAATTTGATCTCAGAGCTACCAATTTAAGTTCTGGTATTTACTTCCTTGTATTTGAGACGCAACATTGTCGACACATTCAAAAAATGGTCAAACTACGTTAGGGATTGTTTCCCATTACTCTTTAAAGATTGAAACAATAAATTTGATGGCAGACTCAACATGAGTTTTCCAGAATGCGTGTGAATGAGTGCCTGCTTCTTCTCTGAAAACACTATTGTATTTCATGTCATCCAACAGCCTGGCCATCTCTTGATTCTCTTGGAAAGTGAAATCGTCTCGTTCACATATGAGGAGCATATCAGGACTGCGACGAGGTGCTTTTCGTTCTGCGAGATGAAGAGGATTGTTTCTTTCCCAACGATCTGGATCATCAGCATATAAACCCAGAGCATTTGTGAGATGCCAGTTTTCGGTATGGCGTGTAATATCCATAACACCACTTAAGCTGGCAGCTGCGGCATAGCTTTTGGGATACTTTAAGGCCTGAGAAATAGCCCCAAAACCACCCATGCTCAGACCCATAATGCCATGTTGGGAGGACTTCTTGGAACCGCTAAATTTCTCCACCATCCAGATTGTGAGCTCCTGATGGATATGGGAGGAGTAGTTGCGGCCCGGGCTAATTTCAGAATCTACCCACCATCAGGCAAAACCAAGAGAACCTTGTAGGTATCACACAAAGCCTGTAAATCTGAATCATCTTCCTACTGGGTTTCATCGCCACTCCAACCATGGAGCATGACAATGAAAGGATAGCCACCCCTGCTATCTGGGTCGAAGTCTGTGGGCGTGGCTATAATGACTCTGTTGCTGTCTGAAAGGGCGACAGAGGGTACTTTCAGATGAAGAATATCTCTCAGCGCTGGTGAGAATGAAGTGAGTGCTAGAAGCAGAACAATCAGGGACGAGGATATATTTTTGTTTGGTTTCATAAGAGCAAATATGATCGCAATGATCCATAGGTCAAAGCACATATTTGCGTATGGACATATATCCCATGGGAATCTCATCGTATCCTGGGCAGACGGATGAAAACCAGTTTCATCACGATCATGAATGTTTAAACTGATCTCCTCGAACTAGAAACTTAAAAAAGGTTAGATATGTCTAATAAAAACAGGAATGTTGTTTTGTGGGTAGGCTTAAACATTATTACTCTAAGTTTAATTGTACTTTTAAATATTTAAAATCCGTCAGCGTGCATCATGGTTCAGTCCAGGATTGAATATGCCATCGCCAGGGATGGTCTTTTCTTTCCCGTATTCGGGAAACTTCATCCGAAATATGGTACACCAGCCAACTCTATTATTATTCAATCTGCTATGGCTATCATCATGATGTTTATTGGTGGGATCGAAGCCCTCATGGGCTATTTTACCCTCTCATACATTCTGCAGAACCTGGTTGTATATGGTTCCATTTTCTGGTTGAAAAAGCGTCCGGATTATCAACCTACTTACCGGAGTCCTGCTTAGCAGGTTATGGCAGGTTTGGCAGTTATTTTCCAGATACTTCTCCTGTTTGGCACTTTTGCGGCTTTCCCTCTGGATGGCGTTTTAGCTGCGCTGATTCTGATTTTAACAGGCTTACCAGTCTACTATTATTTTAAACGTAAACCGACAGTCCCAATGGAATCCTAGAAAGGATAATCAATGCGTCAATATGCAATATGCTGTTTTTTATTTCTGAGTTTTGTAGCACCGGGCTTTTCGTGCACATCGGCTGTTATGAGCGGCAAAGCAACTGATGATGGAAGACCATTACTCTGGAAGCATCGGGACACAGACGATGTGGAAAACAAGCTGGTCTATATTGAAGGTAGTAAATTTGATTTTGTAGGTGTGGCAAACCGGGTAGACACCCTTTCTCAACAAATCTGGATGGGTTCAAATGAAGTTGGTTTTGCCATTATGAATACGGCATCCAACAATTTGAATCAAGGTCAGGTTTGTGATGTGCCAGATGACGAGGAAGGTCTCTTTATGAGAGCTGTGCTAGAAGTCTGCACGGACCTGAACGATTTTGAAGCCTTTATGGATAGTTCTGTGGGAACGTGGGGACTGGCAGCCAATTTTGGAGTTATTGATGCCAGTGGCGGTGCAGCATATTACGAAAAGGGCTACTACGACTATACCAAAGACGATGTGACTGATTCGGAGATTGCTCCAGAAGGATATCTTATACGCACCAATTTCTCCATGTCGGGTACCGAAGACAAGGGTTATGGATTTATACGGCATGGGGTAACCAGCGAACTATTCAGCGAGCAGGAATCTATTTCAGTTGATTTTATGCTCCAGGCTGCCACGCGTAACTTGAAACATGGTTTGCTTGATAAGGATCTCCGATCTGGTCCACTACCCCTTGATAGGAAGAATGAGAAATATGTCCTTTTTCAGGATTATGTTGTGCGTAGTGCCAGCGCCTCAACGCTTTTGATCCAGGGTGTGCTGCCCTCTGAAGATCCACAACTCACAACCCTTTGGACTGTGCTGGGTTGGCAGCCAGTGACTCTGGTAACACCGGTTTGGGTGAAGTCAGTTGCACTACTCCCCGATCTGGTATTATCCAATGATGGAGCTCCGGCTCCCATCAATGCTGCCGCGATGGAATTGAAAGCCAGTTGCCTTCCTGTCAAACGGGAAAATGGTCAGGATTACTTACTCCATTCTCAACTAACCAATCAGGCTGGAACCGGTTTGCTTGATATTGTTCTCCCAGCAGAACAGAAAATCATTGAAAAAACCAAAGCGATGCAGAAAAAGTGGCGCAAAAAGGGTATGAAAGACCGTGATTTAAAGAAATATAATAAATGGTTAGCATCTTATATTCGTGACACCTATGCCAAAGAGCTGGGGCAGGGGATTGATGAATAATCAGAAGATGAATTTATTGCTCAGACGTTTAATGATTTTAGCTGGAGTGTCAGCAAGTATATATGTATTAAACAGGTTTCTTCTTATCCCCAGGTTACCTGAGATTGGATTCTTCAATAAATATTTAGGGGATATGCTGGCCTTGCCTGTCTATCTACCCCTCTCATTTTATCTGGCTTGGCGTCTTCATCTCATTTCTGAGGATTTTCAATTTAAGATCACACATATTGTTGGTGCGGGAATCATTTTTAGCATTCTATTTGAAGGCCTGATACCAGCTATTGATGCGACAGCTATCCGGGATCCATGGGATATACTGGCCTATTTTGCAGGAGGCTTGGTGGTCTATGGGGTCGGTATACAACCCAGTCAGAAACTAATTTCAAACACTGAGGATTGAGGAAATTATATGAAACCTTATGTATTGGCAGAGAGCACCTGGAAGCAGGTTCGTGAACAAGAGGTAGACCTGGTTGTTCTACCATGGGGTGCCACGGAAGCACATAATCTTCACCTTCCATACGCCACGGATGTAATGCAATCTGATCATCTCGCTGCAGAAGCAGCACGTTTGGCTCATGAGGCTGGGGCAAAAGTGATGGTACTCCCCACCATTCCTTTCGGCGTGAATACCGGCCAAACAGATATTTATCTGGATATTAATCTGAACCCAAGCACTATGACCGCTATTGTGGGGGATGTACTCGATACACTTGACCGGCAAGGCATCCGAAAATTTTTGATCTTTAATTCTCATGGTGGCAATGATTTCAAACCTGTTCTCAGGGAATTGGGACTACAGTACCCAGATATGTTTCTGGCTTTCACCAACTGGTTTACCACAGTGGATAAATCGAAGTATTTCGATAATGATGGCGATCATGCTGATGAAATGGAAACATCCCTCATGCTGCATATCCGACCGGATCTTGTTCGTCCACTGAATGAGGCAGGACCTGGAACCGAGCACAAAATTAAAATCAAAAGTATTAGAGAAGGCCGAGCCTGGACTGAGCGCAAATGGTCTGAAGTTACTGAAGATACAGGCATAGGAAACCCCAGGCAGGCCACAGTCGAAAAAGGTGAAGCTTATTTCAAAGAGGTCACCCGCAGAATGGCTGATTTATTTGTTGAGATTGCCAATGCGGATCTCAACGATCTCTACGAATAGTCATATCCATTCATAAACAGTCTACAGTTGTTTCTGCCTGTAGCTCTGTGGTAATAGATTTTGATGATTTATTATAAGCTTCGGTTGATTTGCTTTTTGGTGCTGCCGTTAGGGTGGCAACAAACCCTTTGTTAGAAAGCTGAAATTCTGGTGTAGGTGCCGGCCGGCGTAACTTCCCGAGATTCTATTCAGCTAGAAGGGAACTTCCTCTTCTGCTTTAGCAACCGCCACGGTGGCGCTTTCTTCACCACCTTTTTTCCAGCCACCCAGCATGGTGAGTTTTTCCCCGACAACTTCAGTCATGTAATGACGTTTTTCTTCTTTATCCTCCCATTGTCGTGTCTGAAGTCTTCCTTCCACATAAATCAAGGCACCTTTTTTCACGTAGTTCTCTGTGAACTCGGCAATCTTACCAAAAACGACAACCCGGTGCCATTCTGTAGTATCCTGGAAATCTCCCTTTCCATCTTTGCGGGTCTCTGTCGTGGCCACGCTGATGTTGGCGATAGCCATTCCCTTTGTTGTGTAACGCACATCAGCATCGCTGCCTGTACGTCCAACCAATAGCACTTTGTTCACGCTATTGCGCTGCATAATACCCTCCTTTTGTTGGTTTTGATTGGGAGTATTTTATCGATAGAAAGAGCCAGAAACAAGGAAAAAAGTTAAATATTTAACAGTATATAAAAAAGAATGTAATATTCTCGAACGATTCAAATCCTGAGAACAACTGGTTTTCCCTTATGGAATACCAGTTAGATTAGAAGGTGTTTACAAAACTATCTTTGTCGTAGAGAGTAATGAATATGAATTTCCTGGATCAGTTATTTTTAATGGGTACTGCTATGGCTTTGGTTTTTGCTCTAGGGACTTTGGGCAATCGTATGCGTAACAGAGAAGAGGGATCTTCCTCAGACTATTATCATGGGGTGGCACTTGCCGTCCTTGGCATGGCTGCCTTGCTTAAATATTCTGGGATGGGACATTCTGGGCATCATGGGTGAGGGCACCAGCAATAAGCTGGTTGCCATCGTATCGTCATTAATCCCTTTTTCATGGGCAACAGGCTTAATTTTCAGGTTCAATCCAAAATATGAAAAAGCTTATCTTGCTCTTATCTTCTTGGATTAATTCTTATTACTGCGAGCCGCTTTATGGATGCACCACTCATGTCTAGAATCGTATATCCAGTATTTCATAGTACAGCTGGAATCGTTGTTATTGTCACTCCTATCCTGACTTTCAAGAGGGGACTGGTGAATATAAAATTCCTCATGGTTTCAGTGGGAGGAACACTGATTAGTGCTGTTGGAATTTCCCTGGCATTTTTGTCTGGCGGCAAGCAGTTGTTGTTCTTTTCCCGGGATTTTGTACTGATGATTCTGGCACCTCTACTTTTTGTAACGATACTACTTTACTCCTGGGGCCTGCTTCGAGGTGAAGAGAGTTAATTATCCTGGGAAAATTGTCTTATTTATATTTAAATTGCGCAATGAAAACCCTCTGGCTGGGTGAAACACAACTGGGTATTATATGAAAAAAACTATTAGACTTTTCCTCCCTCGCATACTTCTGCTGATCATTTTTATGCTTCCATCAACTATCCTGGCAGGTGAAAACCTGGATTCTCTCTTTATTGAGGCTCGCCAGGCTGCCATGGATACCAGTAGCCGAGAGCGGGCGATTGAGATGTGTCAGCATGCCCTATCTCAAAGTCCCGATTATCATGACTTTAGAATTTTACTGGGGCGGTGCTATAGTTGGGACGGCAATTATGCACAGGCTGAAGCAGAGCTTATTCAGGTTGTTGAGGCAGTGGAAACCTATCAAGATGCTCGGAATGCCCTGTTGAATACTTACATCTGGTCGAACCAGGATGCAAAGGCCCTGGAATTCTTGGCTAGCTCAATTCAGATCTATCCCAACGATATCAACTACAAGTTGAAACAGATGCAGATTTTTGCCAAACAGGAGCGGATTGATGAAGCACTAGACATTGTGGATCTTATTCTGGAACTGGATCCTGGGAATGAAGATGCCCTGGCCTTTCAACAGCGTGTGACTCTGGCTGAGAAAACCGAAGAGACTGCTCGTTCTGAAACAGAAATGCAAGCGAAGTCCTCTCGATCAACAACGGTGCGCTATGCCTACAATCGCCTGGCAGAAACCAACACGGAATGGCAATTTGTTGTGGTGGAGCCAAGTCTTGATCCCTGGCATTGGGTTTCCCTTGAGCATAAAGAGTCGTTAGCCTTTGGTCCCATTATCTTCAAGTTCAACTACGCCAACCGTTTCCAGGAAACAGCCACTCAGGTGGAGGTAGAATCATATCCAACCATCCGAAAGGGAACCTATCTGTACACAGGTATTGGATTCTCAAAATCTGATTTATTTCCCTCTTTTAGAATGGGTCTGGAAGTTTTCCAGGCACTCCCCAGGAGTTTTGAAGCTTCACTGGGTTTTAGATATCTGGAGGTCCCCGACAAGCAGATTCCTATTTATGTAGGTTCTCTGGGAAAATACTGGCAATCCTATTGGATCAGTGCGAAAACCTATGTTTCACCCTCAAATTCCAGTCTATCAAAAACTTGGATTTTCGCAGTACGCAAATATCTATCAAATCCGTCAAACTATGTCGACTTGTATATAGGTTCAGGTGTTTCCCCGGATGCCAATCTGGGTGGGGAAGAGATTGACTTTCTGGGAAGTCGCAGTTTTGGAGCCACATTAAAAATCGAGGTTAAACCTCAATATGACCTGAATGTGGGACTTCATTTTTCCAATCTGGAAACAAGGCGAGATGCCTATCGTGGTGATACAGGGCTGCAGATTGCGCTAACCAGAAATTATTAAATTGGCTTCCACAAGTAGGCGTGATAGTAATATTTACCTAAGTGATATATATTACACGAGATAGGATAAAAAATATCTTGATTAGGTTCTGGGGATTTTCAAGCCATCTTGGCGCGATGAAATTATTTTACAGAGGTTTAAAATGAAAAGAAGAACACAAATACTACCCATCTTGGCCATCATGATCATGGTAGGAATTCTCAATTATTGTACAGAACCACCCAAAGATGGACGCATCATTTTAGAAAATGATCTATCGACACTCTCTAGTCGAGTTGCATATGTTAATGAAGTTATTGAAATTGATACTTCCCTGCAAACAGAAGGTCTGGCTAAATCCGCAGCAGATCCAGTGAGTCTGGTTTTGATCGCTGAAGTAGATCCGCCGAGCATTGATGGGCAGGTCCTTCAGGCGACAGATATATTTATTAAATCAAATAAAGCCTATGTTTCCTACAATATGATTGGTGAGCCTTATTTGGGGGCAGTAGATATTTTTAATATTAAAGATGAAGAAGATCCAGAATTAGAATCTTCCATGCTTTTCACTGATTCAGATGTGAACGGCTTAACATTTAAAGATAATCACCTCTATCTGGCCATGGCGACAAACCGGGATGAATTTGATTCACCTGCCGTTGTGGAAAAAGTCCGCGTTAAAAATGATGAACTCACAGATGACACGGAAACATTTGATGTCCCCAGCTGGGCTGCCACCGATGTTGAGGTGACAGGCAACCATCTTTTTGTTACTTCGGGAGCAGATAGTGGACACGTCACCGTGATCAAACTTAGCAACGATGAAGTTGTCTTATCCTTGCCAGTTGAAGATGCACGTGGTGTAGCAACTGATGGAAATGATGTTGCTGTTGTCGCGGGAACTCCAGCCAGACTGGTGGTCTTTGATTATGATTCAGGTGAATTTTTGAATGATTATGAGCTTGAGGGCGCTAGTATTAATTTTTCAAAATCAACCATTGAAATTCACCGTAAAAAAGCGGTTTTAGCTCTCGGGGATGGTGGGACCCAAATTATTTGTCTCGAGGATGGTTTAGTAATCGAACAGATCGCCCCTCCCGTGGTTGACGGTCTGGACCCATCAGTAACGGTTACAAACGCTGCCTCAACCGATAGCAAAACGCTCTACATGTCCAATGGTGAAGCGGGTGTCTATGTGGCATACACCAAAGATAAATTTGATTCAAAAGATTGTGATGTGGATGATCTGGAAATGATTGGTCAGTTTCGTCTGGATGATTTAGAATCAGTCAATGCAGTAAAGGTTGACAAAAAATATCTATTTGTGGCTGGTGGGCTGGGTGGTCTCAAGATTCTCGAGGTAACCGAAGAAGATGATTAATTGGATAATTTCTCCCTATATGTAGTTAGGATTTATCCAGGATTCGTTCTACCAGGTTAGTCTGACTCACATACTGCCTGATCATCTCAAGATCAGGATGAAAATCAATTTCACCCCAGTCCTTGGGATTGCACTCACTAAAATGTACTTCATGACCAGCATCAATGATATTCTGAATGGCTCTCAAGTAGAAGACATTCAAATTTTCAGGATCACGGACCATTGACTCAAGCATATCCTTGTAAATATCGGGACCAGCACCACAAAATTTAATAATCCCAACTGATTCACCATTGGCCTCATCGAGAGGGGTTTTTTTACTCACCCTTTTAACCAGACCATCGACTGAGATGATTTTCATGTCATCTTCATCATACTGGTCCTTTACATCTGTGACCATGGTGATGGAATGGGAGCTTTTCATGAGATCACGGAGGACCGATGCATCAAACATGTCATCCCCGTTAATGGTGATGAATTCATCTGAAAAACAATGCCTGGCCATCCAAACTGAAACCAGATTGTTGGAGGTTTCAAAGAATGGATTGTACACGATTTCAAAATCGAAATCAGATCGATACTCATCCAGCTTGGCTTCAATTTGATGGGCTCTGTATCCAATAATGAGGACAATATCTTTGATACCACACTCTTTAAGACTGTGTAACTGGGTTTCAAGCAGGGTCAATCCCTGGCCTACATCTACCAAACTTTTGGGTATATCCTTAGTGATAGGGTAGAGTCGTGTGCCGGTTCCAGCGGCAATAATAATCGCTTTCACTCATAATCCTTTTCTACAATAGCTTGATCGTCTACTCGAAAATCCCATTCCATTTGAGGCTCTCTCCAGGTTCCATAGCGATAGGTGAGGTAGCCATCATAATCAGATGGGATGAGGTAATCCTTACCCTTAAAGCCAATCTCCGTAAGTGACTCGGTAAAGTGAGCAGGTGTGGATTTAAGAACTCGCTTTTCGATCCCCACCACCCAATAACATTGATCTTCAACTTTGCGCTTTATGAATACATCCAGGGTAACTTTCCCCTTCTTTAGGTGACGGGTGAAGTTGCGAATTTTGATAATTTTGAGTTCCCCTTTTTTAAAGGGACCCATATCAACCTGGTGGTTTTGAAGTGTCAAACGATACCCACGGAACAAAAGGAGTGGTATGAGTAACCAGAGTTTCCGCTTGTGAGTGTCATACATGGAGATATCCATATCATTGTCCCAAGGTAAAAGACGTTGCTCGCGGACAATACCGATCTGTGTTCCACCTTCCAACCAGTAGGGCATATGAAGCAGGTCAAAAATTTGAACCACATCGTAGAGCATCTTTTCTGCAATTTGAAGATTGTTTCCATCGGATAGTTTATTATTACCGGCCAAATGCGTCTCCCTGTTACTTCAACCTAAATCAAAGTAAGCAAAAATCTACCCACAGTTCATTCCAAAATAAAAAATCTTGGACAGGGTGAGAACCACTCTTGAATAAGCAAGAAGGTTTATCCTTTTTTTGGGGGAGTGTAATTTGTGGTAAGCGAACTATGTATTTGTGTGATCAGGGAAAATGAGAGTAAAAGTCGAGCCACGGCCCTTCTCACTTTCTACCTGTATATTTACATTGTTCATGTCGAGATAGCGTTTCGTAAGTGCTAAACCCAGACCAATGCCCTGATAGT
>CAZDVD010000051.1:0-16388 GCA_964508765.1 uncultured Lentisphaeria bacterium | reverse complement strand
ACTCATCCATATCAAGCTGCCTTATGATATTCGTGTTCCTCAGTTCGGAAATTTGCCTTAAGCTTCCTTCAGATTCGCAGTCACCCACGACACCCTTGCTCTCGACTAGTGGTTGGATACTACATTCCTCCACAGTGGACTTGCACCACCTAGTTATTATCCATGCACGGCACACTATAAAAAAGGACCTGGATTACCAGGTCCTTTTTATTTGTACTGATGGCCTGCTACTATCTGATACCAAAATCCACGGGTGAATTAAATTCATGATCCAGCCATAACACCAGTGTTCGGGTACCGTCTGTGTCACGATGGATCCCCTGTCGCAACTGTTCCGCATTTACATTCTTGCCACCCATTTTAAAATTCCCCTCATCCCCACCACTCCAATGCTTCACGACAAAGCATGGATTTATGACCGGACTTTGCTTACTCGCCTCCACTTTGAAGGAGATCTTCTGTGACGATGCATCGAATAAAAATGCTTTTTGATCTTTGTCAAACCCCATGCTCTTAGCACCTTTGACAGAGCTGACTACGGGCGGGTTCTTCCAATACCTGGCTTTCGGGATCGCCGCTTCAATACCCTGATCTGTAAAACCATAAAAAACAGTGCTACCGAATTCAGGTGCCCAATCGTTAGCTCCAAGGGCGAAATGGGTTACACGATCTGTATCCACCGCAAACCGGCCATCCGAGGGTACAAAATGCATGGGCCAGTGGTTCCAGGGTCCAGCAAAGGGATCGTCTGTGTACTGCGATTGCTCAACATGTCCCCAGGGAGTGATGTTGCCGCCCTGGAATACGACAAAGATCTTGTATTGAGATTTTGAATGAAGCAATTCGATATGAGCATTCTCGATGTTGATTTTTGGGACCTTATTCGGCTTTTCCCATATAAGCTTCTCAATGTCGCCTTCAGTATTTGCAACGGTCATGGCATGCAGATCAACAACATCCAGCGCTGTTTCTCCTGGATTGGTAAAGAACTGAATATCCTGAAACCCAGGTCGCTCATAAACCTTGTTCCAATTGACCTTGCGGATACCAGTGCCATCAGGATAGATGGTGTGGAACTCGTCAGTCCAGTTCAATTTATCCGTGCAGACATAACCCACGTCTACACAGGGGTAGCGCCAATGGACGACAACACGAGCAGGCGTATTCTCAATAATGCGTGCATAACTGTGTCGAACCTGTTTGTCGGCCATATGCTCTGAGCAACCATGGGGCCCCCAGATCTCGGAACTCTGATCAGACATCCAGCGGTTATTATCTGTTATCCAGTTCGCTGAATAATTACTCCCGTGCCAGTAAATGACGCTGGTTGGGATGTGATCGAACTTCACCACCACATCGGCGTAGTCACTCAGCCGCCACATGGAATCCCAGATGTCCTGAAAGGGTAAGGTTTTATAATAGGCACCAAACTCGTCTGCAATTCCCATCTCCCCTGGCAGCACACCTTTCTCAATGGGTGAGTTTATGTCCTTGGGACGAGTGCTGATGTAGATCTGGTTCAGTTCGGCTGCTGTTAAAGCTTTGTCGTATACAGTGAGCTCGTCGAGGACAGCTTGAATTCCAAAAATAAAGGGTATGTTCTGTGGAAAATCACGAACATAGTCGGTACACCTCGCCTTGGTGGTGTTGAGCCCGATCATCCCCTCTGCCCCTTCCAAATTGATGCTTCCGCGCGCTTTTGCCGTTGCCGTGAGTTTTCCGTTCTGGAAGAGATTCACCTTGCCCTTCGAAACTGAAACGGAAATATGCTGCCACTGATAGAGCGGGATCTTTTCCTTCGACTGGGCAGTTTTTCCATTCAATCTGAAGAAAGGATAACCGTAGGCATCCAATCCCAGATAAAATCCCTGTTTACCAAAGTCTTCTGACAGGTGGATGATGGGGGCCTCATTATAGGGGTAAACGTCCAGAGCGATCCAACTACTGAGGCTCATACTGTTTTTGAGTTCCGGGAAACCATGCCTAACGGGAATCCCCGTGTAGTAGCCATCAAAAGTTAATGCGGAGCCGCGAACACCATCCTTAAAAATGCTGGATCGACCCAACACGGGTACTTCATCCTCCTGGATGTCCTCAAATATGTGAACACCACCCTCATCAAAGCTACCATCGAATGACCATTTGCGAATGGGATCAAACAAGGCTGTGGTCATGTCTTCGTTTTCGTCTTTGTCTTCGTCCTCGCCTTCTTCTTCGTCATCTTCTGGAAAGCCACGATCCACTCGTCCGTGGTCAATCCCTGTATTTGTGAGGGTGAGCATTTGACTGATCCCCAGACCTGAATCTGCCCAATCATCTGCGGAGGTATTGTTAGCATCCTTGACGATCCGTTTGATGCTGCCATTTGGTAATATGTGATAGAATTCGTGGACCACCCCAGTGAAACCGTGTGCAACCAGGGGATCTTTTTCCTGATTCGCCTGAATAATGGGATCGATATCTGGGATGTAGCGCCAATGAATGAGTATCTCTTCGGGCGTATTTTTGATGAGACGAACATAGCTGTAATCAAAAAAGGCGTCCACATCTCGTCCAGGAAATAGATCATCCACACGTTGCGTACCAGTCTTAAAACGCCACAGTGGCAGATAGTTTGTCTGGCGAGTAAACTCAAGCTGGCCTTCGTCCAAAACCACAATGATGTCAGCTACCTCGCTCAAATAATCTGTAGCCGAATGCTGGACCTTGGTGTGGTAAGCATACATCTCGGCTTCCACTGTGGATATACTGAGACCGGTTAAAACGATCGTGCACCATAAGAGCTTCATTGGATATTCTCCCTTAATTATAGCTTTATCAATTTATAGACTTTTGGCTGAGCATGGCCGATGCTCACACGCATGAAGTAAAGGCCTGCTGGCAGTTCTCGACCAGTCCAGTCATTTCCAGCCCAGTCCATGTTATGTATCCCCTTCGATGCCAGACCTTGGTATAACTGGTTTACTTCCCGACCCATAACATCAAATATCCTGATATCCAGATCATTCTTATCGGTCAATTCAATCTTGAGTGCGGTTTGTGTTGAGAATGGGTTGGGGTAGACCAGCGCCGAATCCGGTGACGCAGCTTCCACTTCAGGATTCTTCCCCTGCTCAAGGTGACCATCGATCCATTCCACACGATCGACAATCCACTCTTTCATATATTCTACATCTTCAACATAACTGTCACCCCAGAAAGGATTGTCCCATACATATTCTCCATGAATAGGCCAGCGGTTGAAATTCCTTTGCTGGGCTTCATCCAGATAGACTGCCACCGAGTCAATGTAATCGAGAATCACGTCTTCATTAAACACATCCAGCCGCAGGGCATCCCAGCGCTGGCGTTGATAGTATTGGAAGTGTTCATCCTCATTGATCCGGTGCCACCAGAACAAAGTGGGATCCAGTCCGTTTCCACGGGACCAGCCTTCAGGATCCCAGAAGACTCCTTCAGCCATATTCCCGAATGCCAGATTAAAATCCCATAATGGTCCCATATGCAGGCGATCATCCCGGCTATCACGGTCCTTATACATGAATGTACTAAAACGCATGACATCGACATTTTTTGCCAACTCGCCAATGAGAACGAAATCGATGAAGGAGTTGAGATCCAGATAACTGTAATAATGCTTATCCACTTTGTCAAAATCATCCATTAACAGGGCATCTTCGAACTCTTCTATGAAATCGCGAATGTACTCCTTTTGTTCAGGCTGGAGCTGATCGGACTGAGGATAATGATAGACAAACCGCTTACCATGTGAATTCCATCCTTCCCCGTCCCAGTTGACTTGAATGATATAGCCCCCGGTCAATTCATCTCCCGCGATGTCAGGTTCTCGTTGCCTCGAGATATCGAGTCGGTTCTTATCGATCTTGATCTTCTCCATGAGAACATATACACCCTGGTAATCGCCGTTCAAGATCAATTCACAGAATTGAGTGCGCGGATTATAATGGCCAAGATCCCACCCAAGTTTGAAGGCGAGTACGTTGCGTATCAGGGTCCTGTCGCTGTAGGGTGCGTAGAGGATCCAGTCATTCTCAGCTGGTAGACCCAATAGCTCTACATTCAGGTTCTCTCCCTGGTCATTCTGTGTTTCGAAGCCGTATGATTTTTTAGGGAAGCCAAGACTTGAATTCCCCCGCAACTCAATGCTGATCCATCCATCATAACTATTGAATTCCCCACCGATGTAATGGCGTGATCCATCACTGTAGTAAATCGCCCCCATATGAACGCTTATCCGCGATTCATCTTCTATCTGCGCTCCATCCGTATCAATTATAATTATCGGTAGATTCGATGATATCAGTGGGGCAATACCAGGAAGTTCAGCTAAGTGGCCAGCAATCGGCATGGTCAATGCCAACAGGATCATACTTATCTTAAATCCCTTAAACATGATTGGATCAGACGTTCACTTTCTTTTTATAATGCATACAAGGGCTTGACATATTTGATCAGCATAGTTACCTTCTAAATGTAAGTAATTAAATACAATCTTTCTACAGACAACATGCTTAAAGTACCTGAAGACAGTTGTTAAAGCCATTTCTGGAACACATACTTGCGCGAACAAAGTATTCTCGCTGCGGTTTTAAAAAATGATTGGGATTAGGAATGAATGACATCAAGACTATAGCACGCTCCACTGGCTCCGTTGGTAACGCTAAACTCATAAACAGACTGAACAAGATAAACATACTCAATCTCATCCGGGATGGGAAAGCTGCCACCCGGGCTGAGGCAGCTCGGATCAGTGGACTCAGCGCTCCAACTGTCACCCGCTTGGTTAATAGCCTCATTAATGTAGAGAAGCTGATTGTTGAAAGCGGTACCGGAACCTCAAAAGGTGGTCGTAATCCCATCATCCTGGATTTTGATGGTACCAACTCCTTTGTTATTGGTATCGACCTGGGTACCACCAGTATTAAAGGTGTGCTCACCAATCTGAATGCTGAGATCATCTGTGAACTCAGCACCCCTACCCTCATTGAGGAAGGAGCGGACAGGGTTCTAAAGCAGGCACTCGAGATCATCAACGATCTCTGCCAGGAATCGAAGGTAAAAGGAAAACGTATTTTTGGTGTTGGATTGGCAGTTGCGGGATTGATCAATCGACGAAAGGACATCGTTGAGTTTTCCCCTGACTTCCATTGGCACGATGTAGATATCAAAGCTTTACTGGGTTCTGCCTGCGATCGACCTATCATCTTTGACAACGTGACCCGCATGATGGCCATGGGCGAGCTACAGCATGGTGTGGGTAAAAAATTCAGAGATTTCATCTTTGTTAATGTGGGATATGGAATTGGAGCTGGGTTGGTCCTCAATCGAGAACCCTATTTTGGATCATTTGGAATGGCCGGTGAATTTGGCCATATCACCCTTGAAAAGGACAGTGACATCCAGTGTGCCTGTGGAAACTATGGCTGTCTTGAAGCTTTGGCTTCAGGTCATGCCATCGCGGAGCGCGCTCGACGCGAGCTTGAGGGTGGAGCGAAAAGTATTCTTGTAGAACAAGTTGGTGGTGATCTCTCAAAGATCACTGCCAGAATGGTTGCAGATGCTGCAAAAACTGGGGAATCGTTCTCCAGTAGAGTGTTTGACGAAGCAGCCGAATATCTCGGTATCGGACTAGCATCACTGGTCAATCTCCTCAGTCCACAGGCTATCGTGCTGGGCGGTGGAGTAGCTCAGAATGGTGATCTGCTCTTCGAGCGAGTTAGAAAAACCGTCACCGCCCGTTCTATCAATAACATTTCCAGGGAAGTGGAGATACTGCCGGCAACATTCGGGATCCGCGCTGCCAGTATGGGTGCTGCATCCGTTGTACTGGATTATGTTCTTCATCTTCAACCCATTGAGTGATATCGACAACAAGGTTTCAGGTCTGGCTTTTGATTTTGGTACCATCTTTTATCCTGGCTGGAAGAGTTTACGCTTTGGTATGAGCGTCCGTAACTTCGCTCCAAAATACGATTTCGGTGCTTTTAGCGCGATTGAAAGTGAGACCGGATATGGCTATGGTTATGGTGAAGAGGAGGAGGAAGCCCAAGCCCAGGAGGGACGTTTTGAACTGCCGCTTACTTTTGCCATGGGACTGGCCATGGATCTCTTCGACCTCTCAGGTGGCGCAGAGAACCAGACACTATTGTTCTCAATTGATGCCGTGCATCCCCGCGATTTCAGTGAACGCGTACACATTGGTTTTGAGTATGAATTACGGGAAATGTTCGCAGTACGTGGCGGTTATAAATTCAATTATGATGAGGAGGGTTTAACGCTGGACTGCGGTGTCAAGGCTGCAGGTGTGCGTTTTGACTATGCCTATGGTAGTCTCAAGCATTTCGATGCACTGAGTCGCTTCAGCATCTCCTACGGATTTTAATAATTTCCTCCTTTCTCGTTGAGAGTTTAAAGGGCAGGCATTAGCCTGCCCTTTTTGCTTTGTGGTTCTGGTTAGATGAGTACTGGATGTCGTTCCTATCCTTCGATACGCTCGTCATTTCATTCCTCACTACTCAGGATGACGGTCACAGGCTGTCAATCTGTGATTCACTCGTCTGTTAATCAAAGAATCCCAAGTTTGTCTCCCTGAGTAGACCGAACGTAGTGAGGTCGTTTCGAAGGGTTACCCCAATCGTAAACTATGATCTGTTTTCCTTTAGCCTCTTCCAATATGGTTGTGCAAGATCCGGTAAATCTTCCCATCTCCCCTCGATTAGTGCAATTTTCTTATCTCGCCGCCAACCCTTGAGCTGTTTCTCAAGTGCGATTGCATCAAGAATCAGCTTTTCACCTGAATCCCATACCAGCTCTAGTGGACGTCTTGAGTAGGTATATCCGCGAGTTGTACCTGATTGATGTTGGGAGAACCTGCTGGTAACATCTTTTGTGACTCCTATGTAGAAAGAGGCATCAGCACATTTCAGAATGTAAACGTGATCTGTTTTCATGGTGTTTTTCCGGCTTGTAAATTGTTGGGGTGGCTTGAATCTTGTCTGAATATGACAATGTGAATACCAGAAGTCCATGTTTTTGTATCAGAGGGATTCTGTTATCCTTCGATATGCCCCGACAGTGTCGGGGCTACTCAGGATGACGGTACGGGCTAGCACTCTAGGAATCATTCGAATGTTACTCTGATAAACCTCCATCCGTCACCCTGAGTAGACTGAACGCAGTGAGGTCGTATCGAAGGGTCTAACCAGGATGACTGACCAACGATCGCACCCGCAAAAAAAGGCCCGCCGAAGCGGACCTTTTCGAACTTAACTGAACGCGTGTTTAGTGAGCGTCGTAGATGGCGTTGATCTGGGCTTCTGTCAAAGCTGATTGCCAGAACACTATCTCGTCCATCATGCCGGCAAACATACCTGGCCATGGACCATATGCTGCGGCTTCCTGACCACCACCAATCGTGATCACCTGTTCAATATCTGGAGTTGTCCCGAAAACTTCATCGAGTGCCGAAGCTACGCCGTCCAGATAAATGGTATAATAATCGGTATCAGTTTTTGTTACAGCGACGTGATGCCAATTCTCATCGGCAAGGGTACCAATGTGCTCAAATCCATTGACCCAGGAATTATCAAAGACAAGTCCGGTGGAATCTTCAGTCTCGCCAAACCAGTCGCCCATGAAGATGCATTTCGCTGAACCATCTCCAAAGGTTCCGTCAGGATATGGTGTATACGCACCTGCGTAGGTCTTTCCGAACAGGAGTCCGACACTTTCAGCAGTATTGATCCAGAGTGAAAACGTATAGGCATCAGCGGCTTCCATACTCAATGATGATAGATCGGGTCCAAAAGCTACACCACTAAGATCGGATGCCTCTCCATCCTCCAGATTTTCACCTGCGAACAGGATTGCGCCACCGACCATACCAGCGGGATCGATGTCAGTAGTGCCACCATAAGTCAGATCTTCACTACCGATGCCATCGCGACCATCTTCATTGAACGACCACTGCGACGTTGCAGCAGGAACGTTGGCCACAACGACTGTTGTAGTAACTTCGGTATCACCAAGCGAAGCAGTGATCGTCACCGTACCATCCGCACTGGGAGCAGTCCAGATTGCATCGGCGAAATTACCAGCACTGGCGCTGTATTCGACGTCGCCATCGCCGTCAACTTCAGCATCAAATTCTACGGTACCACCCTGTTCTACCAAGTCCAATGAGGCGTACACAGCTGTGACCTCGCCATCATTGCCACCGTCATCTTCTTCACATCCCCACATGATCAATCCTAAGGCCATTAGAACCATCAAAAGTAGCTTAGAATTCATTTTTACTCTCCTCTGTTAGGTTTACTTTCTTATGATCGAAACTAAAATTAATACAGCAAGACTTAATACTGTTAACAACTTGCAAAACATACAGCTCTGTCAGAGATCAAATATTTACTACCACATTGCTTCTACTTAGCGCGAAATATATGTTAGTAAGTATATAATTTCAAAGGGAAATTAACTCTAGCAATAATTCATTGTCTTGCACTATTTTTTTAATGTTTCGAATCTCTTATTTGAATAGCAATGGAGTCCGACATGATCCCAACCATACCTACCTTGATCCGCTCCCTGAAACTTGCACTAATAGCATCATTAGTCATTTCGAATTGTGCTTCAACGAACATGAGCTCTACACAAGTGGCCGAACCTATTGAAGATGGTATCCTGATTTTTGGTACCATTCTCATGGAGAATGTTGATATGGATTTCACTTTTGATTACTGGGATTGGACATTTGATGTCACTGTCCTTGGTTGTGATGCCATTGGAAATATCAGCCATTACACCACCCGAACGGATCGGGATGGCTATTTTAGTTTCTCCAACCTCCCCCAAGGCACTTATCACCTCAAAGCAATCAGATTTCAGAAGCCCGGAGAGCTCCCAAACATTATCACAAATAACTGGTATGAAGCTGGTGATACCTATTACCTCATGAAGCACCCGGAAGAAGGTGTGAGCTATACGGCAGACTGGTTTGCCCTTCCTGATAACAACAGAATTGTAGATATGCAGATCACCTGGTTTGGAATTGCTCAGCAGCGAATCGCGGACATGTCAATGGAATCCAGAGGTGTGGTAAGTGTTAAACGCTTTGATGAAGACCTTAAAAGTCAGCGGATCTGGGAAGATGGCCACCTTTACACTCGGCTGACCCCACTCGCCCATTTTCAACAAAAGTTCCCTGACTCCGCTTGGTGGTCTCTGACCACACCATAACAAAGACCTTGGAATAATCATTGTGATTTTATTACTTTCATTATGTAATTAAGTATCATTATCAGGCTGCTTTTTAATTACATTCAAGCACCAGTTAATTTGAAATCGCAAGTTCTAGTATAGAATCAAGAGCTTCCCGTTAGAAATACTAGATTGAATACCCAATATGAAGGAGTAGGTTTCATGAAAAAACTGACCATTGTCATTTTATTGCTCGCGGCAACCGTATTTTTTATCGGCTGTGTGGAAAAAGAAGAGGAATTTACAGAAAAATTGAATGTCGCTAAACAAAAACCCGTAAAGCGGGTTGGTATGGTGGTAGAAATTAATCCTGATGATATCCCCGAGTACAAGCGCTTACACGCGGACAGTAATGCGGGTGTAAGAGATCTTCTCACCAAATACAATATGCACAATTTTTCTATTTTTCTCCAGGAGATCAATGGCAAGTGGTATGAATTTGGATATTACGAATACACTGGCGATGATTTTGAAGCGGATATGGCAGAACTGGATAAAGAACCCAGGAATGGTGAATGGCTGAAAGTGTGTGACCCCATGCAAATACCATTGAAGGGAGCCACAGGCTGGACAGTGATGGAACGCGTCTACTTCAATCCATAAAAACAGAACTAAGCGCAAACGGAAAGGCGCTAAAGACAAAACAGTTAATTAACCCGTATCTCTCGTACCGTCCTTTTGGGCGTTGCGCCTTTCCATCGCGCTTTTTCTTAATACAGACTATGACACACGTTTTAAAACGCGACAAGTGAATAGGGAGTTATAATGGCAATTTCTGGATTAGATCTATCTGTCATCATCATTTACCTCATTGGTATCATGGCTATCGGTATCTGGGTGGGTTATCGAAAAAACGCTTCCAGTCAACAATATTTCCTGGCTGGGAAATCCCTGGGATGGTTCAGTATTGGTGCCGCCCTCTTTGCTTCAAACATATCCACCATTCACCTGGTGGGTCTGGCAGCCAGTGGACATCAGGCAGGATTAGTGATTGGTAACTTTGAATGGATGGCATCCTTTTGTCTCATCATTTTGGGACTCGTGTTCGCCCCCTTTTATTTCAAGAGCCGCATTTCTACCCTTCCAGAATATCTGGAGAAACGCTACAGTGCTGAAGCCAGGACCTTCCTGGCCTTCATTGCAATTGCCGGTGCTCTGCTGATTCATATCGGTATCAGTCTTTTTGCGGGTGCCAAACTTTTTGAGGCTTTCCTGGGTGTACCCATCATGACCTCGATCCTCATCATATCGGTTGTTACGGTAATCTATACTGTGCTGGGTGGGTTGAAGGCTGTTGTGGTCACTGAAACGATCCAGACCTTTCTGCTGTTAGGGGGTGCAATTCTGATCACCGTTCTGGGAATCAATTACCTGCCAGAAATGGGTATCAATAGTATGAAGGATTTTAATGCGGCTATCAAACCCGACCAGATGAGTATGATCCAATCTATCCGGGATGAAGCTGGCCATTTGAGAAGCTACTCATGGTTAGCTGTGTTGCTGGGATATCCCATTCTCGGTATCTGGTATTGGAACTCTGATCAGACCATTGTACAACGGGTCCTGGGTGCCAAAGATCAGCAGGCCGCACAGATCGGGCCCCTTTTTGCCGGTTTTCTGAAGATCCTACCGGTCTTCCTCATGGTCTTTCCTGGTATCATTGGTTATCTCATGTTCCAAAATGGTGTGATCAATGTGACTGATCCGATCACAGGCAAAGTCGATTATAATCTTACACTTCCAGCTATGATCAATTTTCTCATACCGAATGGTGTGAAAGGTTTATTGGCAGCCGGGCTTCTCGCAGCGCTGATGAGTACGATCGCAGCAGCATTGAACAGCTGCGCCACCCTCATCTCTGTGGATGTTATCAAACGAATGAGACCGGAAACAACAGATGAGAAACAGGTATACTACGGCCGCATCAGTGCCGGTATTGTCATGGTGCTGGCCATTCTGTGGTCAACCCAGGGGGAGCAGTTCGGGACCATTTTCGAGGCGATCAACAAGATCCCCATGATCTTTGCTCCCGCCGTAACCACTGTATTTCTGGGTGGTGTCTTCTGGCGCCGGGGCACTAACGCGGCGGCCATCTGGAGCTTCATTGTGGGTTGCACGCTGGGATTGATCTATTTCATCATGGATATGCCCAGTGTTGGCCGCATGTTTCTCAGTGATCCTGCGACTGGGTTTGGCGGATTGGTGTCTGATCCCAATTATGGGATCGGTATCCCCTTCATGCTGGTGGGGCCCATCCTCTGCGCTATTACCATTGTAGTTTATATTTTTGTCAGCCTAAGAACTGAAGCACCCTCTGACGAAGCCCTGAAAAACGTCTGTTGGGACCATCCCATGCAGGCCATTGCCCATGGTAAACTCAAGGGCTGGAGCGATCCACGGTCAATCACAATTGTACTCCTGGTGATCATGGTGATCCTCTACATCTTCCTCCGCTAGGTTGAAGAGAAGATCAGGCACATGCTTTAAGTTTGAAGGTTTCGGCACTGCAGTAGTGAAGCTTAAATAAACCGAGGTGCAATTATGCGACAAGCCGTTATGATAAAACCTGGGGAGGTCAAGCTACACGACATTCCCAAACCCCAGGCGGGAGCAGGTGAAGTTCTACTGCACATCAAACATATTGGTGTGTGCGGGTCAGATATCCATGTAAACCATGGCTTGCACCCTTTCACCTCATATCCAGTTGTCCAGGGTCATGAATTCTCCGCTGTGGTGGCTGAGGTTGGGGAAGGTGTTGTTGGTGTCTCTCTCGGTCAGAAAGTCACTGCCAGACCCCAGGTGGTCTGTGGAAAATGCCCCCCCTGCCGCCGCGGCGACTATCACATCTGTGATAATCTTAAGGTTGAGGGCTTTCAGGCGCCTGGCGTCGCGCAAGATTATTTCGTTACGTCAGCGGAGAAGCTCCATTTCCTTCCCGATTCTATGACAATGGATCAGGGGGCTCTTGTTGAGCCCACCTCTGTTGCAACGCATTCAACCGCTAGAGCGGGTGATCTCATGGGGAAAAATGTGTTGGTCCTTGGTGCAGGTCCAATCGGAAATCTTATTGCGCAGGTTGCTCAGAGCCGTGGTGCCGCCAAGGTTCTTATCCGGGATATCAGCGATTTTCGATTGGAGATCGCCCAAGCCTGTGGTCTAGAGCATGTCTCCAATGCAAAGAATGAAACCATGGTTGAAGCCAAACAGCGTGTGTTCGGTGATGAGGGCTATGGTGTGGCTTTCGAGGCCGTTGGCGTAGAAGCCACAATGGATGATGCGATCCAGACCATCGACAAGGGCGGTACAATCATGATCGTCGGTGTTTTTGGTGAGAAGCCCCGTATTGATATGTCCATCGTGGGTGATCGGGAGATCAGTCTGGTGGGCACCCTGATGTACAGACATGAGGATTATGAACTGGCCATAGAGTTTATTGATTCAGGTAAAGTTGTTACGGAACCCTTGATCACGAAGCGATTTCCCCTGGAATCCTATCAGGAAGCCTATGAGTTTATTGATGCTCAGGGTGATAAATCTTTGAAAGTCATCATCGATCTTTAGCCAATGGATATAAACAGTCAAGAACCACTTGTCGTCGGTCTGGGGGAACTTCTCTGGGATATGCTTCCCTCAGGAAAGCAGTTGGGTGGGGCACCGGCAAACTTTGCGTACCACAGCCAGGCACTGGGTTGTCGCTCAGCAGTGATCTCTTGTGTAGGCGATGACCTGCTTGGGGAACATGCGTGTGACTACCTCAGAGAGAAGGGTCTTGATACGAGTTACATTGGTGTCGATGAAGCCCACCAAACAGGAAAAGTAACGGTGGAACTAGACCAGGATGGCGTCCCTGATTATACCATACATGAAGAGGTTGCCTGGGATTTCATACCTTCCACCAAGGGATTGTTGCGTTTAGCAAAGGACACGGACGCCGTATGCTATGGCTCTTTGTGCCAGCGGTCTGAGGAATCCCGAGATACTATCATGGAATTTCTGCAAGCGACGCGGAATGATTGTCTGCGTATCTGTGACATCAATCTGCGCCAAAATTACTTTAACGCTGAGACGATCAATCGCCTCCTGGAATCAGCAAATATTCTAAAACTCAATGACGATGAATTACCCATCGTTGCTGATTTGCTAAATATTAAAGGCAATGAAGATGAATTACTTGCTCAGTTGGGTGAAAAATATCATCTCGATCTTATAGCATTGACCCGCGGCGCAGAGGGCAGCCGACTCTGGACGATCGGACAGGATTCCGAACATCCTGGGATCATTACCAAGATCGTCGATACTGTAGGTGCCGGAGACTCCTTCACGGCTGCCCTAGCCGTAGGCCTGTTGAGACAGGCGCCACTGGAAGAGACTCACGTACATGCTAATCAGATAGCAAGCTTTGTCTGTACCTGCAATGGAGCGATGCCGGAACTTCCCGCAGATCTTATCGAAGCGGACTGATGTGCAATCTGTCGAGTGATCATATTAAGCAAATAATGATAGAATTAATATAATGGAGAGGGGTATGTACATGCAGAATTTTAATTATTTCCAACCAACTGATATCCGATTTGGTGCCGGTAGACTTGCCGAGGTCGGTGAGATCGTTGCTGAATATGGCAAAAAATGCCTGCTGGTCACCGTCCCTACCGTTCCGGCATTCGAGAAGGTCTTTCAGCGAGTGAAAGACTCCCTTACGGCTGCTGGTGTGGAATATGCGCATTTTCAGGGCGTCATTCCCAATCCCACGACGGAAAGCATCACAGAAGGCGCCGAGATGGCCAAGAGTCTGGGTGCTGAGGTGATTCTTGGGGTGGGTGGTGGATCCAGCATGGATTCAGCAAAGGCCATCGCAGTCGAAGCAACCCATGAGGGCACATCCTGGGACTACCTATTTTATAAAGAACCCGCACCTGATAAACGGACACTACCGGTTATTGCGGTTTCCACTACCTCGGGTACGGGTTCACAGGTTACCCAGGTGGCGGTAATCACTCACACGGAGACACGGGATAAGTCAGCGATCTATAACTCAATTGTGTATCCAAAGGTAACAATAGTTGATCCTGAACTCATGCTTACGGTTCCGGAACACATCACCGCCTCTACGGGATTTGATGCCTTTTGCCACGCCTTTGAAGCGACAATCCATCCTGCTACATCACCCTACGTCGATATGATGGCCGGCGAGGTCATGCAGCATGCAATCAAATACCTGCCCAGATTGGTGAAAGACGGTTCAGATCTGAATGCCCGTGCTGAGATGGCCTGGGCTGACACTCTTGCCGGTCTTTGTATAGCCGTAGCTGGTGTAACCTTACCCCACGGTATTGGCATGGCTATCGGTGGAATGTATCCCCATGTGATGCATGGCGAAGCGCTTGCTTTGAATTATCCAGCTTTCACTCGTTTCACATTTGATCATGCCTATCCACAATTTGCCAGAATGGGTCGACTGCTCGATTCGAGTTTGGAAAACAAGAGTGATGAGATTGCTGCCGAAGCATCCTGTGAAGCTTTGGATGGATTTCTCATCGATATTGGAATGTGGTTCGGTTTGGCTGATTTTGATGTGCCTGAAAATGAACTCGATGCACTCACGACACAATCTATGGTGCTACCTGACTACAAGGGCAATCCCCGGGTTACAACTGAACAAGAAATGCGCGAATTATTGGGCAATTGTTATCACCGTTAAGCTGGAGTCTGTGTAGGTACATTGATAAATCCAGTCCAACACATGACTATGAGACTAAACACTTTGACTAAAAATGCCTGATCCAAGCAGCACTTCCCAGGGCTTAATAAGCATGCCCCTTACCAATGGATTTTTCTTTGAACTGATCCTTCGCTTCCTGTTAAATATCCTGGTGGCGTTTGTAATCATTCGTTTTAGCTACTATCGCTATCAGCGCAATGAGACCTACGCCTTTACATATTATCTCTTCAATGTTCTGATCTTCTTTGTGTGTTATCTGTTGAGTAGTGTGACCCTATCTATCGGTTTCGCATTTGGGTTATTTGCTGTCTTTGCGATACTACGATATCGAACATTTCCCATCCCCATCAAGGAGATGACCTATCTATTCATGGTCATCACAGTCGGTGTCATGAATGCATTGAGCACTCCCGAGATTGGCATCCTTGAATTACTCTTTGCGAACGCCGCGATCGTGATCGTCGTATTCTATTCAGAGCATCACTGGAAAAAGAATAGCCTGGCTGAAATACGGGGTAATTTATGAGAAGATTGAAAATATCAAGCTGGAGAACCGGGATATCTTATTGGCCGACTTACAGGAGCGCACAGGTCTGGACATCGTTCATTTTGAGATTCAGCGAATCAGTTTTCTTAGGGATACGGCCAGAATAAAAGTCTCTTACCGGCAAACTAATTCTGACAAGTAAATCACCACTGACCTGAAACGTTTCAGAAACCGCCAAATCGATTATTCACCGTACTGCGGTATATCGATCCAAACGTGTAGTTTAATCCCAAACCCAAGCCGTATTCATACTCAGTGGCGATGTCCTTCCGCCTCGTTAGAATGTCAGTAAGATCAGCATCCTCCGCCGGCAAATGGATTTGGTCATGGATCTGACTGTAGCTTGTCCAAATGTCAAGGGACAACCCCTGTGTTACCTGAATGGAAGCATTGCCTGAGATCCCAACATTGTTCAGCGAAGGTTCATGCTGATAGAATCGATAGCTTGTCTCTGCCCCCAAAGTTCCCCAATGATAGAGTGCTTCTGCATGTAGCTCAAAATTGTGACTCATTAGTGTCTCAGACTTGTGTAGATACAAGGTATTTTCAAGATATTTTCGATAAATGGGAACCGGTACATATGCTATTCGTAATTGGTGTTCAGAAGATTCGCTAAATGGAAGAAAATTATACTCTACAACGGGATAGATAGAATATTCATAATCAATATTATGATAACTGTTGCTGCCGACGGTGGTGAAAACACCAATGGATAAGTGCTCACTCAGTGCATAGGCCAGTTTGATATCGAAATCATAGTTGTCGATATCCGTCCTCTCTGTGATCTCTGCGAGGGCTTATCCAAAATTCTGTGTAAATGGCATTATTAGTCAATCATCCTGTCTT
>CAZDVD010000050.1:0-17072 GCA_964508765.1 uncultured Lentisphaeria bacterium | reverse complement strand
TTGATTACAAAGATGCCGGTGTAAATATCGAAAAAGGCTATGAAGCCGTTCAACGGATTAAAAAAGATGTTGAATCTACGCATGGACCTGAAGTTTTAGGGGGCATTGGTGGCTTTGGAGGCATGTTCGCCCCTGATGTTTCCGGGATGACACAACCCATCCTTGTATCGGGTACCGATGGGGTAGGTACAAAACTCAAACTCGCTTTCGCTCTGGACAAACATGATAGTATCGGAATTGATTGTGTGGCGATGTGTGTGAACGATGTCATCTGTGTCGGAGCAAAGCCGCTTTTCTTTTTGGACTACATCGCCACTGGAAAGCTTGAACCACAGCAGGTTGAAGGCATCGTTGCTGGAATTGCAGAGGGCTGTCGCCAAAGTGGAGCTGCTCTGGTTGGGGGTGAAACCGCTGAGATGCCCGGCTTTTACGCCAGGGGTGAATATGATGTAGCTGGATTCACTGTGGGTATGGTTGATCAGCCGAAAATGATTGATGGGAAAAACGTTAAAGAGGAGGATGTCATTATTGGGCTGTCCTCATCAGGAGTTCACTCAAATGGTTTTTCTCTGGTCAGAAAGCTTTTCCCTGAGGATCGCTGGACTGAAAAATTTGGCGATTCGACCCTTGGGGAAACCTTACTCACACCCACAAAAATTTATGTTAAGCCCGTTCTCGCAATCATGGAAAATCATTCTATACACGCCATTGCTCATATTACCGGTGGTGGGTTCATAGAGAATATTCCCCGTGCCTATTCAGAGGAATATCAAGCGGTTATCAAAAAAGAATCCTGGCCTGTTCGAAACATTTTCAATCTTATTCAAGAAACTTCTCAACTTGATGCTGATGCCATGTACAACACTTTCAATATGGGAATTGGCATGGTCATGATGGTGGCATCGGAGGATGCTGAGTCCATTCTTGCCGAGTTGAGAGAAATGGGTGAAGAAGCTTCAATCATCGGTCATATCACAAAGCGTGAGAGCGGAGAATCGCCTATATGCTTCGAATAGGTGTCCTGGTTTCTGGGGGCGGCACAAATTTACAGGCTATTATTGATGGCATCAAGTCGGGTTTCATCCCTGAGGCTCGCATTGAGTTAGTGATCTCCAATAAAAGAAATGCCTATGCACTCACCCGGGCAGCTGAAGCAAATATTGAAACCAGTATCATTGGAAGAAAACAATATGAGACTCCAGAAGCCTTCGATGAGGCCTTGGCTGACAGGTTAAAAGAAGCCAATATAGATCTGGTTCTACTCGCTGGATTTATGGCCATCCTGGGACCTGGTTTTTTTACCGACTTCAAGAATAAAGTCATGAATGTTCACCCTGCCCTCATTCCTGCATTCTCTGGACCGGGCTACTATGGGCTCAAAGTTCATGAATCCGTATTGGCAATAGGTTGTAAGGTTACTGGCGCCAGTGTCCATTTTGTTACTCCAGAGGTGGATGCAGGTCCACTTATTCTGCAACAGGCTGTCAAAGTGAAACAGGGGGACGATCCAGAAACTTTACAGAGAAGAGTGATGGAAGAGGCTGAATGGAAAATCTATCCAGAAGCAGTTCGACTATTTGCACTGGGACTTCTTGAGGTCCGAGGGCAACAAGTTTACATAAACAATTGATATAACGAAAAGATCTAGGGAGTCGGGAATGAAACGTGCGTTGATCAGTGTTTCTGATAAGAGTGGGGTATTAGAGTTAGCTCAGGTACTCAATGAAAAAAGTATAGAAATTATTTCCACCGGTGGCACGGCTAAGCTACTGGCAGACAATGATATACCAGTAATTAGCATCAGTGATATTACTGGATTCCCAGAATGTTTGGGAGGTCGTGTTAAGACCCTTCAACCCAAAATTCATGGTGGAATTTTGGCTAATCGTAAAATTGAAGGTCATATGACCGAAGCTGAAGAACTGGGTATTCCCATGATTGATCTTGTCGTGGTTAATCTCTATCCCTTCAAGGCAACCATTCTCAAGCGAGGTGTCACTATGACTGATGCCATTGAAAATATTGACATCGGTGGGGTAACCCTCATCCGAGCAGCTGGAAAAAATTCTGATTCGGTCACTTTGCTCACTGACCCTGAGGATTATTCAGATTTTGTTGAAGCTTTTGAGGCTGGTACCCTTGATGATGCCTTCCGTAAAAAAATGGCCCTCAAAGGGTTTCGCCATACCGCCTCCTACGATACCCTGATCAGTCAATATCTGGCTAAGGAGCTGGGGGATAGTGAGTTACCAGAACAGATGTCTATGACATATGAAAAACAGCAGAGTCTGAGATATGGCGAGAATCCCCATCAATCTGCAGCTTTTTATCGCGAAGTTTCCCTCCTGGATGGACGATTGAGCGGTGCAGTACAATTACATGGCAAAGAACTTTCCTATAACAATATTGGAGATGCCTCAGCTGCCATAGAAATGATCCGTGAATTTTCTGATCCTACCGTTGTGGCATTGAAACATGCCAATCCCTGCGGAGTAGGTACAGCAGATACTCTGTTCGGCGCTTATGAGCGGGCCTACAAGGCAGACCCAGTTTCTATCTTTGGTGGTATTGTTGTCCTCAATGGTGAAGTTGATGAAGCAACAGCTGTGGAGATGAACAAAATCTTCCTCGAGATCGTGATTGCCCCAGCTTATTCCGAAGCAGCCCTGGCTATCCTGAAGAAAAAGAAGAATCTACGTCTCCTCCAACTGGCTGATATTATGAATCCTGTTTCACCAGAACCCTATTTCTATAAGAAGGTTGATGGGGGACTACTGATCCAGGAAGCCGATCATCATGCCATGGATGATGAAAACTATAAGGTCGTGACTGAGAAACAACCCACTGAGCAGGAATGGGCAGATTTAAAGTTTGCCTGGAAGGTTGTAAAACATGCCAAATCAAATGCCATCGTGGTTGTAAAAGATGGTGCTACCCAGGGTGTTGGTGCAGGTCAGACCAGTCGTATCTGGGCTGTGGATAATGCTTTGGACAGAAGCAAGAGTCCCACAGAAGGATCATCATTAGCATCCGACGCATTTTTTCCTTTCTCTGATTCAGTGGAAAAAGCCCATACAGCAGGAGTTACTGCTATTATTCAACCAGGTGGATCTGTGAGAGATGAAGACTCTATCGCAGCCTGCGACAAAAATGGCATTTCCATGGTGTTTACTGGGATGCGGCACTTCAAACACTAAAACTGTAGCCGGGACGACAGAATTACTTGGTTTTGTCATTGAATTCCACTGTATAGAATTGATATTGTCAAGGATACAAAAAGTATTCAGATGACATTCAATTCTTAAGGGAGAAAATTTGTGAAAAAGTTACTCGGTGTTTTAATAGTTTCCATGTTTGTGCTCATGAGCTGTGCACATAAAGAAGCATGCACTTCTGATGATTCAGCCTGTGAATCAAAGGAAGAGGCTTGTGCATCAAAAGGGGCTCACGTATGTACAGAAGCTTGCGATCACTCAGCTGATAAAGCGATGGCCCAAGTCCATGTTTGCACAGAAGCTTGTGATCATTCAGCTGATGCCATGGCCAAAGAACACGAATGCTCAGAAGCCTATAAAGCTGAGTGCAAAGCCGTCCATATGGAAAAACATGATGCAGATCATGTCTGTACCGAAGCCTGTACTGCAGAGTGTAAAGCGAAAGCAGAGCATGCAGAAGGTGAGCACGCTGTCGAACCTGAAGGTGAAAAAGATCACGAGGGTGGCGAAGATAAAGATTAATTATCTAAGTTATTGATCCACATCAAGTGAATTATTAAAAAATGGGGAGGACAAATTGTCCTCCTTTTTTTTATACCCAGTGTTGAAAAGATTATATTGAAGCCTCAAGCAAAGATTGAAAATAGTTCATAAATGAGGAATTTGTAAATGAAGGTATTGGTCGTAGGTGGTGGTGGTCGTGAGCATACATTGGTCTGGAAACTGCTTCAAAGTTCCAAGGTAGATGAGGTATTTTGTGCTCCAGGAAATGCTGGAACTGCAAGCATTGCAACGAATCTACCCCTCTCCGATGGGGACATCCCTGGCTTATTAGCCTTCGCTCGGGACAATGATATTGGGATGACCATGATTGGTCCCGAGGTTCCTCTGGTAAATGGAATAGTAGACAAATTTGTAAGTGCTGGCTTACGAATATTTGGTCCCAATGCTAGGGCTGCCATCCTAGAGGGTAGTAAAGTTTTTACCAAAGAACTCCTTTACAAATATGAAATTCCTACAGCTGAATATCACCGTTTTACTGACGCTGGCAAAGCGTTGGATTTTTTAGAAAGCAATACAACCTACCCCATTGTAATCAAAGCAGATGGTCTTGCCGCCGGGAAGGGAGTACTGATCTCGCTTTCAAGAGAAGAGGCTCAACAGGGTGTGAGAGATATGATGGAAGATAGAGTCTTTGGAGATGCCGGAGATGAAATCATTATTGAGGAATTCATGACGGGTCCCGAGCTTTCAATGCTCTGTTTTGTAGATGCCCACACTGCTGTACCCATGGTTTCAGCCAAAGATTACAAACGGATCGGTGAAGGGGACACCGGACTCAACACCGGTGGAATGGGTGCGATCTCTCCGAATCCACTTTATGATAAAGAACTCGAAAAATATTGTATGGAGAATATCATTGAACCGACTCTGGAAGGCATGCGTCAGGAAGGACGACCGTTCAAGGGCATTCTGTATTGCGGAATTATGCTCACCGAATCTGGTCCAAAGGTGTTGGAATACAATGTTCGCTTTGGCGATCCAGAAACGCAGGTGATCTTACCACGTCTTGAAACCGATCTGCTTGACATCTTAGACGCTGTCATCGATGACAGGTTGTCTGAAATCGACGTGAAGTGGGACGGTGGTGCGGCTGCAACAGTGGTTTTAGCTTCTCAGGGCTACCCTGAAGCCTATCCAAAGGGACTACCCATATCAGGACTAGACAGCGTCAAAACTTCTGTTGTATTCCATGCTGGGACTTCTAAAAAAGATGGTAGAATTGTAACTTCTGGTGGAAGAGTCCTAAATGTTACCTCGAGAGCAAAAACAGTAGCTGAAGCCTTATCACAATCTTATCAAAATGCTGAACTCATTCAATTTGATGGAAAAACGATCAGAAAGGATATTGGAAGCTAGCCATGTTTAAACATGTTGTATCCTGGGAATTCGCCGAAGAGAAAAAAGCCGTTAATTTGAAAAAGATGAAAGTATTGCTGGAGGAACTTCCAGCACTCATCTCTGAGATCGAGGATTATGAAGTTGGCTTGAATATCAGGGATTCTGAGCTGGCAATGGATATGGTCTTAATCTCAACCTTTGCCGATGAAATGGCGTTCAAGGTCTATGGAACACATCCTGAGCATCGTCGTGTCGTTGAAGCTCTACACAAAGTCACAACAAAAGCGGTCATCGTAGACTATAAAACCTAAGCTGACAGTGAATCTTTTTAACCAGATTTTGGTGTTGCCAAGAACCCGTTGGGGTTAAAACCCCTTCAAATTTTGTGTAATAAAGAACCTCTGGCTTAAAAGCCAGGGTAATATATTGCATAACTGGTTTCAGGATTGTGTAATTAATTGCTCTGCCCTTCAGGGCGGGATAAGAAGGACTGGGTGAAAAGGGCTTCAGCCCACACTGAGGCAGAGTTCATAAAAACCCTTAGGATATCAGACGCTTGACCTCTTCAAGAGCCTTGTCACAGATCTCACCGGTCAACCCCTTGACATAGGTTTCAATGGTCTCAGCCTCAATGCCGGCTTCAGTCATCATCTGAACCATCTTATCATAACTCATTCTCTTACCACGAGTTTGCTTTTTCAAGTGATCATAGCCATCTGAGGCACCTCGATCACGCTCAACAAGTTGTATGAGCTCAGAAAAGAATTGTCCATTATTTGCCAGCTCTTCATCCATTTTGGCATCATTGATGAGAATGTCTTTGGTCCCACGAGTGGCGTAGATAACGGCTAAAACCATATGTCCAAAAGCAGTTCCAATATTCCGCTTCACCGTCGAATCTGTCAGGTCTCTTTGAAGACGGGTTTTCATGAATTTCTGACTGAAAAAGGTCAGCAGACTTTCTGCAAGCTGTGCATTTCCCTCAGAATTTTCAAATTTAATTGGATTGATCTTGTGTGGCATCGTCGAGGATCCGATAGATGAGGCATCTGCCTTTTGGTATAAATAAGCCAGCATAAAGTAGGTCCAGATATTCTGGTCATAGTCGATCAGAAGACCACTCAGCCTTTTTACAGAATCTAGCAGCGTTGCATAGGTATCCCCGGGCATGATTTGCAAACTGAATAGCGTATGCTCCAGACCCAGCTCTTCCACCACTTCACGGGTGAGTTCAAACCAGTCTACATCTGGATAAGTACCCACGAAAGCATTCAGATTACCGGTAGCACCGAGAATTTTGCCCTGAATGTTCATGGATTTCAATTCAGCGTACATTTTTGCAAATCTGAGACTATAGAGTGCCAGCTCCTTGCCCATGGTGGTAGGGGTCGCAACTTCTCCATGAGTGCGACCGATCATGCGTCGATCACGATTGTCTTTTGCTATTCCCGACAGTTCCTTGATTAGATCTTTGAGATGCTTGAGGAGAATATCTCGGGCAGCTACTATCATCAGACCATGGGAGAGGTTGTTTACATCTTCAGAAGTAAGACCGAAATGGACGTAGGGTCTTACTTTTTCCGGAAGCTTACCCTTGATAAATTCTATCACAGCAGCCACATCGTGTTTTGTCCGACTCTCAATCTCCTTGACAGCTTTCAAATCCTTGGTGTCAATTCCTGTGTAAATGGACATATAGCTTTCTTTCCACCAATCCTCACGACCGGTGGCTTTGAGAAAGGCTTTCAGATAGACCATTTCAACATGGATGCGTTCAAGGATGAGACGACTCTCAGAAAAGGCGTCCTGTACTTCCTGAAGGTCATTAGCGTAACGACCATCAAGGGGTGATAGATTGAAAAGTGCTTCAGAAGACAATGGTTTCATTCCTTTCTGGTCCATGTGAGAGAATGGTGATGGGTATTTCCACGAAATCTTCGATAAATTTGATATAGCTCTGGATACTCTCCGGAAGATCTACCTTGGATTTTCCCTGCAGTTTGAGCCATTCCTCTTTACTGAGATCATCAATATTTGGAATATCTGTATAAATGGGTTCTACCAGTTCCAGAGTTGGAGCATCCGCAGGAAAGTAGTCAATCTCCTTCCCGTTAATTTTATATCCGGTACAGGCTTTCACGCCATCCACCAGTGCCAGTGTATCAATCTTGGTCATAGCCAATTCCTGAATACCTGATATACGAATGGCGTATCTCAGAGCATAGAGATCAAGATGTCCAACCCGGCGGGGACGCCCCGTTGTTGCACCATATTCATGACCAGCCTCTCTCAAGTTGATCGCTGCATCACCATCAAGCTCAGTAGGGAAGGGACCTTCACCAACACGGGTAGTATATGCTTTGGTGATACCTAAAATTCTGATGGGGACACCAGGAATAGCACCGCCACCTACAAAGGCTGCAGCTGCCAGCACGGAGCTTGAAGTTACATAGGGGTATGTTCCATAGTTAATATCCAGTAAGGTTCCCTGAGCTCCTTCAAATAGAACCTGCAATTCTGATTTAGTGGCCACACGTACTAAATCTTCAGTATCGGTAACGAAGGCTTTGATTTCAGCTCCATAGGATGCGTATTCCTGCGACACAGTCTTGCAGTAATCTTGATATTCTGAATCATTGAAGATGCCATCCGTGATAAGAATAGCTTTTACATCCCTGAGCGATTTCTGAATGCGATCAACTGCGTCATCAGCAATGATATCGAGTATTCTCAGATTAATGCGGGAAGCCTTTTGAGAATAGGCAGGACCGATTCCACGCCCGGTGGTTCCAATTTTGCCGCCTTCCTTGGCATCAATGAGCTGATGATGAGGGAAGATCACATGGGCTCTGGCGCTGATTTTCAGTTTCGGAGTATGACCACTGTCAGTAAATGATTTGATTTCTTCCAGAAGATCCTTGGGGTTAATAACCACACCAGTTCCCAAAATACATTGTTTGTTGTGAAGCATCCCTGAAGGCATGTAGTGAAATTTATAGGTTTCACCAGCATGCATCACGGTGTGTCCTGCATTTCCGCCTCCATTGAAACGGACAACCAGGTCACTTTGCTCTGCCAGTACATCGACCAGCTTGCCTTTACCTTCATCACCCCACTGAGCACCAACAACGATGGTGTTTTTCATGCTTTCTCCTGTTGAAACAAATGGTTTAGAAAACTTTTCAATTATTTTAAATATCGGCGCCGTAGTTGGGGGCCTCTTTTGTTACCTGCACATCATGGGGATGGCTCTCTTTTAAACCAGCACCACTAATCTTCACGAATTGAGCATTTTTACGCAATTCATTAATATTTGCAGTTCCGCAATATCCCATGCCTGCCCGTAATCCACCAATAAGTTGGTAAACCACATCTTTGATAGCTCCCCGGTAGGGAACACGACCTTCAATACCCTCTGGTACGAGTTTCTGGGTAGATTCCTGGAAATAGCGATCCGCACTACCAGCATTCATCGCTGAAATCGAACCCATTCCACGATAAACTTTGTAAGCGCGACCCTGGAAAAACTCTTTGTGACCTGGACTTTCGTCTGTTCCGGCTAACAGCCCACCAATCATAATGGTGGATGCTCCAGCAGCGATTGCTTTGGGAATATCCCCGGAAAATTTGACGCCACCATCACCAATTATGGGGACACCATGTTTATCGGCTTCTTCGGCGCAATTTGATATAGCGCTAATTTGGGGCATACCCACACCAGCAACGATACGCGTGGTGCAGATTGATCCTGGTCCGATTCCAACTTTAACTGCATCAGCTCCTGCTCCGATAAGGGCTTTGGTTGCTTCCGCAGTGGCAACATTTCCGGCAATGATCTGAATATCAGGATAGCTGGATTTAATCTTTTCAACAATAGTAGTTACATTTTTAGAATGACCATGAGCAGTATCAACCACAATGACATCTACACCGGTATGCATGAGAACTTCAACACGTTCCAGAGATTCAATTCGGGCACCAACTGCTGCCCCCACCAGTAAACGACCATTGGAATCCGTTGCAGAATGCGGGAATTCAACAGCCTTCTCAATATCCTTGATAGTGATCAAACCCTTTAGCGTATTGTTTTTTCCCACAAGGGGCAATTTTTCAATTTTGTATTGCTTCATGAGAGCGCTAGCCTGCTTGAGCGTGGTGGATTCATTCCCGGTGATCAGGTTATCTTTAGTCATCGCATCGGCAATCAGGCGAGTGAAATCTTCTTCAAAGCGAATATCCCGATTGGTAATGATACCCAGCAGTATGTCATCTACTACAACAGGCACACCTGAAATATGGTAGCGTGCCATGAGATCTGCGGCATCACCGACTGTGTGCTTTGGTGTGAGTGAGAAAGGATCGGTAATAACACCATGCTGGGAGCGCTTGACCTTATCGACCTCCAAAGCTTGCTGCTCTGGAGTCAGATTTTTATGTATGATTCCAATCCCACCAACTCTGGCCATGGCAATAGCCATGCGAGATTCAGTCACCGTATCCATGGATGCCGACATGAGAGGGATATTTAATCGAATTGATCTGGTGAGTTGAGTTGACACATCTACATCGTTGGGTAATACATCTGATTGAGCTGGTACCAGCAGGACATCATCAAAAGTTATGGCTTCCCAGGTATTATATTTTCGCATGGTGAACCTCTTAAATCATGGTTTGCTTTAATTGTTGATCGATAGGGGCATTTCCATCAAACTGCAGGTTCGAAAGGGTAGGCTGTAAGCTTTGGGGGAAGAATCGGCAGGTTAGATGGTGAGCATTCATCTTGCAACGCAAAGTAAACTTGAGTACCCCTCATGCAAAAGGAAACGATGTGGTCTGGAAGAATATTATGAGGCTGAAATTGGAATCACAATATTTCACCCTACATTCTGCCATGATACATGACCGTAAACCGCTCTCCCTATATATTCACGTGCCTTTCTGTAAGGCAAAATGTACCTATTGTGATTTTTATTCCATCGTGGGACGAGAGCTCTCCATTCCAGGCTATCTAAAAAGTATTCTAAACGAAATTGAGCAGAAAAAACATAGCCATGATTTGTCTAGTTATTACATAGATACCATTTTTTTTGGTGGTGGAACACCCAACCTACTAGAACCACGTCAACTGGAACAATTGATGACTTCGCTTTTGAACCTCTGCAATCTTGGTGAGGATATGGAAATCGGGATGGAGATCAATCCTGGTGAAGCAAGTCTGGAGAATCTCAAGGCATATAAGAAATTGGGTATCAACAGGATAAGTATTGGCATGCAGAGTTTTCGACCTCATCTGCTCACCTTTATGAGTCGCATTCATACTGCAGAAAAGAGTTTCTCAACCTACGATGATGTGAGATTCGCAGGGTTCGTAAATGTAAGTGCAGATTTGATTTTTGCTGTTCCCGGCCAGACCCGGGATGAGTGGGTGGGAGATCTTGAGCAACTTGTCAGCATGCAACCTGAGCATATTTCCACGTATTCATTGACGGTGGAAGAAGGTACGGCCCTACACAGATGGGTTGACGCTGGACACGTAAGGATGCTGGAAGAGACAGTTGATATGGGGATGTATGACTGGGGGAGGGACTATCTTGAAAAATCTGGCTATCCCAACTATGAAATATCAAATCATGCCAGACCTGGTTATGAATGCCGCCACAATCTGAATTATTGGACAGGTGTAGAATATCTGGGCTTTGGACCAGCTGCTCATTCCTATTTCAAGGGGCGTAGAGCATGGAATATCCGTAACCTGGATGGCTATATGGCAGGGGTGAAGGAGACTGGTTCCGGTGAAGCAGATTCAGAAATCATTACACCCTTCATGGCTCGAAATGAGATGATACTGACCCGCTTAAGACTTGCGCAGGGCTTAAACCTGTCTGAGTTTTCAAATATTTATAATGAGAATCTTCTTCACACAAGACAAGACGTGCTCCAGAAATGGGCTGATAAAATCATTGTCTCGGATGGCCATTTGATGATCACCAGAGCAGGGTGGGCTTTAACTGATGAGATCAGCTCTGATTTGATGTTCCTAACCAGCTAGATAACTATTTAATCCAGATTAATAGTAATGGAATGTTCCTGCTGGACCAGAACAGCTCCAGGATGCGATCCCTTGGGTTTACTGAGGTGTTTGCGCTGGCAATATTGGACCACCACAACGCCTGAATGCTTGGCCTTGGAATTCAAAGCAGCATGCTCTGCCGCGGCCTTAATATCGACTTGTTGTGGTGCTTGGCTCCCTGTGCGGAGGATAACGTGAGATCCCCTGATTTGCCGTGCGTGAAACCACCAATCATTTTTGTTGGCTACTTTAAAGGTGAGTGCATCATTGTCTTGTGAGCTGCGACCGACCAAAATATCAAATCCACCTGGTGACTTATACTTCTTATAAGGTTTGCGCTCCAATTGCTGTTTGCCAGCACGATCAAGCGATTCACCATGCTTTTGAAGAAAACTCAGCAAGCGCTTATCTTCTGGCGTTTCCAAAATTTCTACCAGAGCCAGAATATCCAACTGAACCGAGGTTCGAATCTTTCCCAATTGGATGAGTTTCCCTTGAAATTTGCGGATTTTTTTTGCGGTGGCCTCTATGATTTGATTGAGGGGGACACCTTCTTCAACTGGGATGGAAATGCTCTGTTCGGTTGGTGAAAACTCTGTCGGGATATTCAACTGACCATCTGAACTCTTCAATCCCATTCCCATGCCAATTTGCAGCAGCTGAAGTCTTTGCTGGAGCTCAGGCCAGGTTCTGGCTTCAGCCAGTTCCAGTTCAATTTTAGAGGCTTTGCTTTTCCAGCGTTTCAGTACAGTTCGTGCTGTCTTCTGGAGAGAGGCTGTTGTCGTTTCTTTGGGCTTATGGGCATGCTTCAATACATCAACAATAAGTTCACTAATGTTCAATACAGATTGATCCTCTGTAAGTCCAAAGTTGATTATTGATTTTCCCCAATTTATTGAAAGACCTGCTTTGCCTGCCATGAGCTGAGCGTGTGTCACCTTCTCGCCTGGAATGGATTGGGGCAGCTCGTCAGTCGGGGATAGCCAACTGTCAGTATATGGGGGAAGCCCATCCTGCTTCAGGAAACTTTCCTGGAGAGATTCTCCTGAGAGGTAGAAGACATTATTCGCACCGGGGTAGGATCCAAGAATAAGTTCATCACTATTGGTCAAGTTGATTTTCAACAATCTATCCTGAGAATGAATTTGAATATCTCTCACAATTGCGTGAGAGGGCATATTCCGAAGTACTGCCACTCTCTTGCGGGGGAGAGAGGGCGACGGTGAAGATGTGATTGTGACTTGGTTGCCCTTTTTTTCCCATGAGAGTAAGAAAACATCATCTCGATCCAGGAATTGAATATCCAGGCGCCCTTTGCGGTAGGTGTAGGTCAGCCCCAGCTTGCGACCTTGCAGCTGGTCATTCAGATACTGCATCCACAGCCAGAGGGTAGGCCATGATCTTATGAAATATTGTGGCTCCATGCTGGTAACCTAAATGATTTACAGAAGATGTGAACGATTTTCCATTCGATTCCTCAAGAATATCCTTTCTCCATCTATGGGAGAGATTTCACTACTTCAATCTCGCTTGAGTGCTGATCTTTAATATCTTATGTATAGTTCTATAAATTCTTTTGCATGACTTGAAAAAAGTGAGATCCCGATGAAGTCAAATCATACGTTTGCTGATGGAAATACAACATCCATTCTGGACAATCTGAATACGGCTGTGTTTCGCACGAATCTGGAAGATTCATCTTCAATAATTGATGTGAACCCTGCCTTCATGAAAATGTTTGGCTACCAGGATAAGGCTGAACTTAAATCCGTACCTCTCCTGGACTTTTATCAGATTCCCAGTGATAGGGATAAGATGAGAGAAGAACTCATATTGAGGGGGAAATTTCGAGAGCGGGAAATATCATTTAAGAGGAAAGATGGCTCCGTTTTCCCTGGACGAGTCTCATCCGTTCTAGTCAAGGACACTGAGGGCCGAAACCTGTTTATTGATGGGGTGGTAGATGATATCTCAGAACTCAAAACGAAGGAAATGGAACTACTGGCGGAACGGCAAATCTTTTTTAGCGGACCTGTTGTCTTAATTCAGTGGCCGATGAGTGGGAAGGAATCATTGATCAACATTTCGGAAAATGTGAAAGATCTGTTGGGCTATGATGCTTCTGAATTTCTAGACGGTAATGTCCTTTATGCTGATCTCGTTCATGAAGAGGATAGGGCGGAGCTACAAAACCATATTCGATCCATCATCGCTGATGGTTCAGATATTATGTTGGCCCATCCCTACCGTTTGAAGTGTAAAAATGGAGATTATATCTGGGTTCAGGATTATGCCTATATCCAGCGTGATGAAGCAGGGGAGGCCATAGGAATCCTGGGATACATCTATGATATCACAGCACTCCAGGTGTCTCAGAGAGAATCCGTTGAGAAGGAACGGCGTCTTCGTAGTTTAGTTGAATATTCCCCAACCGGGATATTGAGAATTGGTCTTGATGGAAATATACTGGAAGTCAATCAACGCATGGTTGATATGCTTGGTTCCCCCTCCAGGGAAGCAACTCAAAGCTTCAATATGTTCAAATTCCAACCTCTCATAAAGGCTGGTATTGCAGAGAAATTCCAGGAAACGATAGCCGAAAACAGAATCGTATCATTTGCTGGGGAATACGAATCGAATTGGGGCAAAAATCTGCATTTCAAGCTCATTATTTCACCTGTCCTGGATGCAGAGGGTCAAGTCATAGGCGCTCAGGCAAATATGGAAGATATGACTGATACCTATCTCGCTGAGCTGGACAAACAAAAACTTCAGAAGGCTCAACTGGAAGAGCGCAGAATTTTCATGGCTGGTCCTATCATGATTCTCAAATGGGGCTACTCTGCTGAGGACCCGTTGCTATACGTAAGTGAAAATGTGGAAAAAATTCTGGGCTACACGGTTGAAGAATTCATGAGTGATAATATGGTGCCCACCAAAATTATTCATCCTGATGATTTAGAGCAAGTGCGAGAAAATACACGAGCCGGCCTGGATGGGGGCGGGAGTGCCTTTGATACTGCCCCTTACCGATTGCAAAAGAAAGATGGAAGTTATATATGGGTTAGTGATTATAGCACTATCAACAGAGATGCGAACGGAAAGCCTATATCCTTCACTGGAATTATTTGGGACATTTCAAATGTGATCGAAGCAGAACGGGAGTTGGAGCTCCTCCTCCGCGAGGTTCATCATCGTGTTAAAAACAACATGCAGGTCATCATCAGTCTGCTCAATATTCAGGCGGATTATGTTAATGATGAGCGCTTGCATAAAATTTTCGGAGAGACTCAAAACCGAATTAGAACCATGGCATTGATTCATGATAAGCTTTTTAAGTCTGCACGAATGACAGCTGTAGATTTTGGAAATTATATCAATACCCTGATTTTTGAACTCAATAATTTTTATAAGATAGACACCAATCGTATTCATATACATCAAAAAATTGAAGAGATCAGGTTGGATATTTCCAAAGCTATCCCCTGTGGGTTGATCGTGAATGAATTGGTGACAAATTCCATGAAATATGCATTCCCAGATAATCGAGAAGGTGATATATGGGTGTCAGCAAGGTATACAGGTGATAGTGAGGCTTACATTGAGATCAGAGACAATGGTATTGGCTTAGGCAAAGACTTGATTTTTGAAGAGACTCAATCCATGGGCTTGCGCATTGTGAGAATTCTGACCGAGCAATTGGGCGGGATTATAGATATACGCCATGAGAAGGGAACCCAATTTACCCTCACTTTTAATTTAATTGATCGGGATTGATATTTTCGCCAAATGATAAAAGTCCTCTTTTTTTCAGATTCTCACCTCGGTTTTGATTTTCCCATTCGGCCAAGAATAAATCGCAGGAGGAGGGGGTAGATGCTTTGGTCCATGGAGGTGATGTATTTTTTCGTTCAAAAATCCCGCTTTCCGTAATCCAAAAAACCTATGAACCATTGTTTCCTCTTTTAGAGCGCGGAATCCACATGTTTATTGTACCCGGCAACCATGAAAGATCCAGATTGCCGGCATCGCCTATATCTCATCATAAAAATTTCCATCTATTTGATCGACCCAGATCATATTCAATTGAAATGAAAGGATTGGAAGTAACCTGAGGTGGTTTCCCAAATATTCGACATCAGATTCAGCAAGAATTTCTGGTTCAAATGTCAAAGAAGACGAACCACGTTTTTTGCTTGATCGGGCGAATCTGGTTTACAACTGGTTGAATAAGAATCAGGGATCAATGAAGTATGAATTTCAGGAGATGGGATCGTCCTGCAAGTAGGGCCAGAATAAATTTTCCATGCCGCCAAATGATCCAACAATACTCATGGGGACTAACTTTGCAAATGAATCTAGAATGACAACGGCATTCAAGCTTGCATCTTCCTCAGTGGCTGCCTGGAGTCGTTTTACCATACTAATATTGATTTCATCTATTTCTGCATAGATACCGCTCAAACCCTTGAGCGTCCAATCGGGTTCCAATCCATTTTTAGCCCTTACGAATTGAGCTAGCAAATACATTGACATCGCCCTGTAAATGGATTCATCAATACTGGCAAATGGTAAATGGGTTGCAACCATGGGCCTTAAATGGTCAAGGGTGGGGCACCCACTGGTCACCATGATGATACCGAGAATGGAACTCAGCCCACTCTGCATGGAGACCTTCTCCTTGGAATAAGTTCGCTCCGCTGTTTCAATACTCAGATCAATGATGTCATAAGATACGTCTGATTTAAAGGTTGTAACGATATCCTGCAGGTTGACAGCTACTGGACAATGATTCACACCAGTCTCCGCAAGCTTACAACCTTCGCACATGTGAAATCCCAGGTCTGTCCAGGAAGGCTTTTCTGCATGGGACAAGGTTTGGTAAGCCAGCCTATCTGCGCTGAGCAGGACCTCAAATTCGATGGATCTGGCATCGGCCATCTTAAATTTGTACCGAAGCGATACTTGTGGAGAAGCGTCTGAAGACATAGGCTAAGATAAATTGATAAAGTGGTATTTCAATGCAATTTAGAGAGGGTAGGATTGTTTATGACGAGGAATCACAATGCAAAATGATGAACAATATTTTGGGTGTATTGAGAAGGGGATTGATTTAGTTTCACAGGTTAGATATTGAATGAGGAAAATGAATGTATGGATGTCCCTGAAAAGCAACACCGCCACAGAAAAAAGAGTAAGCGATTCGAAAAATCTATTATTCGTGAGTTTAGTGCCGAGATTATGATTGGTATTATATTCTTTTTCGGGGTATTTCTTCTTTTTGAAGAGATGGAAATTAAACGGTATGTCTTCGATGGGGTTGTGTCTGGATTTCAGTATGTAACTCAAGGGATTAGCCATTTAGTCAGTACTTTATTGGGTAGAGCCGAAGAATATGAAACCTCAGATATTGTTGGCACAACATTGATATTCATTGCTTTTAATTTATTGGTATCGCGTGTAAGACAGAAGTCAATTTCCATCCTCTCTGAGTTAACTGAATGTCCTGAGTGTGGTGGTGATCTTGTCTTGGTTCACAGAAACCTCTTCCAAAGGATATTTGGCTTTGTATTCAGATTAAAAATTCGTCGATTCCAATGTCATAACTGTGATTATGACGGTCTTAGGGTAAGGTCCCCGAAGTCAATTTAGTGTCGCTCAAACCAAGGGTGAACCGGGGAATCCCAAATAAGTATGCCCTCCTAAAAATATGAACTTCCTAAATCGATATCGTAAGATACCCCGATCGATTCTGTTGATGGTCTCAGCAGCATTCTTCATCCATATGATCAATGCTGCCTTTATCCTCATTCTCAATATCTATCTTCGCAAAAAAGGCTATGCGGACGAAAGTATAGCTCAGTTTAATTCATTTCGTTTCTTAG
>CAZDVD010000049.1:0-17288 GCA_964508765.1 uncultured Lentisphaeria bacterium | reverse complement strand
ATATTAATCCGGAGTTCACACCTAAGCTATTGTCCAGTTTTTGGGGTCCACCTCTATATTCGCATAATTATAGTTCCAGGAAAGATGAAATGATTTGTAGATAGTTGGCATTCTTTTATCTGCCAACAGGGGCAATCTCATGATTCGTTCACTATTTACATTATTAGGATTTGTTGCTTCAGTCTCGGCGACAATCATCAATGTATCAGCAGATCAGCTTGCTATCATAGCTGGTGTTAATGGTTCTGCTTTTGGGGAAATTTAATATGCCTAGAATCTTAGTTATCGATGATAGAAAAGACAACCTCCTATCTGTTAAAGCAATTTTAAAAAGTTACGAGCCAGATTATGAAATTATTTCGGCTCAAAGTGGTCATGAAGGTATTGAACTGGCCATATTAGAGAAACCAGACACAATCCTTCTGGACGTTCAAATGCCCAAAATGGATGGCTATGCAGTTTGTCGCGTGCTTAGATCAAACAAAACGACCCAACATATACCCATTATATTTTTGACAGCAAAAAGAACCACCTCTGAGGACAGAATCAAAGGATTAGAAATGGGTGGGGATGCCTATCCCACCAAACCCATTGACTCTGCAGAACTGATAGCAAATCTGCATGTAATGTTGCGCATCAAAAAAGCGGAGGATGCAAACTTACGCCAATATGAAAATATTGTATCCAGCTCCTCTGATATGATGGCGCTCTTGGATTTGCATTACACATACCTCGTTGTAAATGAGCAATATGCGAAAGCCTTCAAAATGACTCCTAGTCAAATGGTTGGTATGACTGCAATTGATATTTTCGGAGAGGATAACTACGAAACAACTATTTTGCCTCATGCTGAAAAATGTATGAATGGCGAAGCGGTGCTGTATGATACTAGCTTCGATTTTCCAGGTCTGGGAAGGCAGGAGATAGAGATCAATTACAGTCCATATTATCGTGAGAATGGGCAGATAGCTGGGTTTGTGGTCAATGGGCGGAATATCACCAAACGCAAACATACTCAGGAGGCACTTAGAAATAGTGAAGAACGTTATCGCACATTAGTGGGAACCGCTCCAATTGGTATCATATCCATAGATCTCCAGGGTAATATTCTTAGTGTCAATCCTAAGATACTCGAAATTCTTGGTTCTCCCTCAGCTCAAGCAACAATGAAAATTAACATGTTTGAATTCAAACCCTTGAAGCAGAGTGGCGTTTCGGCTGCTTTTCAGAGTGCTCTTAAGAGCGGTGAGTCTGTTGTGGAGGATGTTGAGTACACTTCAAATTGGGGAAAGAGCACCTTTCTTCACTACCACATTACCCCAATATTTGGAGACCTTGGAAAAGTCGAAGGTGCCCAAGCAATTGTAGAGGACATCACCGAGCGCAAACAGGCTGAAACCAAGCTCATGGAAAGTGAAGAAAAATATCGACTATTACATGAAAATGCAGCACTTGGCATTGGCTATTATACACCTGAAGGAGTTGTTATTTCTTACAACTTGATAGCCGCAAAAGACATGGGTGGTGTTCCTGAAGATTTTAAAGGAAAATCTATTTTCGACCTTTTTCCAAAAGATGTTGCCAATTTTTATTTTGATAGAATACAAAAGGCTGTAAAAGCAGATGAAATCACAGTATATGAAGACTTTGTTCAGTTACCCGCACAAGATAAATGGTTTTTAAGTACCTATACAAAGATTGAAGATTCAAAAAACAAGATTTTAGGTATTCAAATTATATCGCAAGATATATCAGAACAAAAGAGAAACGAAGAATCCCTTCTTGAAGAGCGCAAACAGGCACAACAGTATCTTGACATGGCAGGTGTTATGTTTGTGGTTTTAGATAAAAACGGATCCATCACGCTTATCAATCAGAAGGGTTGCCATATTCTCGGCTATAGTGAAACTGAGATTCTGAATAAAAACTGGTTTGATCTTTTTATTGTTGATGAAAACCGAGAAGAGATAAAGGGAATATTTAAGCAACTACTGGCGGGTGAGATTGATTTTGTTGAGTATTATGAGAACGCAATTGTAACAAAAACTGGCGAACAAAGAATTATCGCATTTCGTAATTCATTCATCAAAGATAAAGAATCTAACATCACAGGCATTTTGTCTTCAGGTGAGGACATCACTGAGCGCAAGCGGGCAGAAATGGCATTGGTCAAAGCCAGAGAAAATGCAGAATTGAGCAAGCATTATCTTGACAATATCATTAATCATATTGGGGACCCTGTTTTCGTAAAGAATGAGCAGGGTAAGCGTATTTTGGTTAATGATGCTTTCTGCAAACTCTATAACCTGAAGAAAGAGAAAATTATTGGCAAAACACTTTCGGAAGAGGTTCCTAGCTATGAAAATGAAAATTATTTAAAAGTCGACAGGCAGGTGTTCTCGGATGGGATTTCGAATGTTACAGAGGAGCCCCTTACTATAAGAGATGGGCAAACCAAAAATGTCTTAACCACCAAATCAAGATTTATTGACCACAATGGAAACAAATTTCTTGTTGGTGTGGTTCACGATATCACTCGAAGAAGGATGGCTGAATTAAAAGTCGAACAGGCTCTCTCTGAAGCGAAACATGCCAATGAGGTCAAAGATCAATTTATGGCCAACATATCTCATGAGATCCGCACACCACTTAATAGTATCCTTGGTTTTTCTGATTTGATAAAGCAACGTTTTGGCGGTCTCCTTTCTGAAAAAGATCAAGAGCTCTTCGGATACATTAACAATTCAAGTACACGTCTGATGAGTACAGTCGACTCCATCCTAAACATTTCTCAGCTGAAAGCCGGTGTCATTAAGGTCCACCCTATTGAGATAGATCTGAGTCTGATGACCGCGCAAGTCGTTAAACAAATCGAGTTACAGGCTCTTGATAAGAAACTTGATTTAATTTTCAAAGTCCCAAAGAAACCAAAGCTAATATTCGCTGATGAGTATTGTATTCATCAATCAATTCTCACTCTGACAGAAAACGCAATCAAGTACACAATCAAAGGTACAGTTGAAATAAAACTTGGCCATAGAGATGATCAATTGACTCTGTCAATCACTGATACTGGAATCGGAATCTCAGATGAGTATCAGAAGCGAATATTTGAACCATATAGTCAAGAGAGTGAGGGTTTTACGAAGAACTACCAGGGGGTTGGCTTGGGTTTGGCTCTCACAAAGCGCTACCTTGGTTTAAATGATGTAGAGCTTGAGCTCGTGAGTCAAAAAAATGTCGGCAGTACTTTCACGCTCATTTTTCCTAGGTACGAGAGGGGGGCATAATGGCTGATTCAATGGCAAAAGTATTGATTGTGGAAGATGATATCCATTCGCAACAATACTATTCTATCATTTTTGATGGGAAATATGAGATATGTATGGTTTCCACTGTAGGGGAGGCCAAACAAGCGCTTAAGGAAAATGTATTTAAGGTTGCTATAATAGATATTTCGTTACCTGGTGGTGAGAGCGGAATCGATCTGATGAAGGATATTAAAGCTGAATTTGCTGACAATCCTATCCTAATTGTGGTTAGTGCGCATGCCTTTCCGAAAATAAGAAAGGAAGCTTTGGAGGCTGGGGCGGTAGAGTTCTTTACCAAACCTGTTTTGAGTGGGGCTCTGCTTGAGGTTGTGGGAAAGTATGTGACGGCATCAAAATAGAAAGCCATTCCGGCAGTCTCTATCTCTCTCGCAAATTCATTCGAGACATGGGCAAGCATTTCATTTCCAATAATACTTACCGCTGCTCAACGCGGATCCTCAATTCCTCAAGAAATCCCAAGTCGGATGATCTGAATTAATTACTAGGTAATCTCCCCTCCTCAATCAGGTTTCACATTATAGTCAAATCCAGAGAATAGTAATAAGATCGGTATATGAGAAGGAACCTGGGGAGACTCACCTCGATGAGTTAAGTATTATCGGGACGCCGGGAAAGGGTACAACAGTTCAGGCAACAATATCGAGAGGTTGATATTATGGAAAACAAAGTGATTGGAGTGTACGTAGTTGATGACCACCCTATATTACGTGAGGGAGTGAAAACTATATTATCCAAAATAGACGATGCGGAGTTTGTGGGTGAGGCTTCCAGTGGGCAAGAGGTGTTGGACAAGCTGTCTGAAATCGATTGTGATGTTATGTTGCTGGATATATCCATGCCCGGGATGACCGGTATTGAATTATTGGACCATCTGAAGGGGAAAAAGCCCGAGATGGCTATTCTCATGTTAAGTTTCCATTCAGGAAAGTATTTCGCGGACCTATGTTTAAAGTCCGGTGCCTTAGGATATTTATCGAAAGCGAGTGCCCCCTCCGAACTTGATGCAGCTATTCATGCGGTTGCCCAGGGCAATATATTCGTTGGTAGTGACAACCCCTGGTGGTGGAAATAAACGCACAGCCGGTAATCCCTATTATCAACCAGCGCCCTGGAAATGGCCTGGAAGAGATCCTACAATCCTGCCACTGCCACAATTGGAGTCCAGCATATGACAGGCAAGTTGACAGATGATGAGGATACAAAAATCGTGTGAGCAAAAGTCCTGCTTATGCTTTATAAATTGACGAGAATCCATTAAGGAAAGAATTAAGATGCAAAAAAAAGATTACCTCCTGGGAGATGAAGACTGGTTTAAACAACTCATCAAAAATTCTTTTGACATGATCGTACTACTGGATGCCAATGGTATGCAGCATTATGTCAGTGAATCATGTGAGAAGATACTGGGATATAAACCAGAAGAGTTAACTGGCATTCCGGTAATTGAAGAGATGCTTCATCCTGAAGATCAGGAATCAACAAAAAAGGACTTTGTCGACATTCTTGAAAAGAAAGCCCACGGGGGAGCGCAGTATCGGCATCGCCATAAAAATGGTGGCTGGGTTTATCTGGAAGCCTTTGGTAACAATCAACTGGATAATCCTGTCATTAAATCTGTGGTGCTTAACGTTCGTGATATTACCGAGCGCAAACAGGCAGAACGAATTATTAAAGAAAATGAAATCCGCCTCAAAGAACTCAACGACACCAAAGATCGATTTTTCTCTATCATCGGACATGACTTAAAAAATCCATTTAACAGTGTGGTTGGTTTTAGCAATCTTATTGTAGATCATGTTCAAAAGCAGGACTATGAAAGGGTTGCAGAATTTGCCACCATCATTCAAAACTCTGCAGAAAGGGCCATGAGCCTGCTTATGAATTTACTGGAGTGGTCTCAGGCGCAAACCGGCAAAATTGATTTTAATCCGGAGTATATTGAATTGGTCTCTGTCATCAATGAAGTACTGGAATTATTCAATGATTCAGCCCAGCAAAAATCCATTACCATCAGTAAAAATTTACCCCACAGTCTTCCCGTGTTAGCCGACAAGGCCATGATTAATACCATTCTAAGAAACCTGATCTCCAATGGGATAAAATTCACCCGAACGGGTGGAATAATAATCATTCTTGCTGAACAGGTAGAAAACGAATTGATTGTTTCTGTGGCTGATAATGGCGTTGGGATAAAGGAAGACGCGGTTGACAATTTGTTCAGGATTGATTATTCCTATACAACAGTGGGCACCAACAGGGAAACTGGAACCGGTCTGGGATTATTGCTTTGCAAGGAATTCATTGACCTGCATGGGGGTAAGATCTGGATTGAAAGTGAACTTGGGAAGGGCAGTACCTTTTATTTTTCCATACCGCTGGTTTAATACATCCACTTTATCGCTAAGATGGTAAAACATGGACAAATTAAGCTTCATGAGTTCCTCCTGTTTTCGACCTGCTTTCGGTTCATTTTTACTCTATTGGTCGCTTCTAGGGTAAATCACTACACAAATCTTCCCACACCTGCAAAACCCTATTGAAATATTGGGGAGACCATCAAAGTGTGAAGAAAGCATTCCAGCCAGGACTGGCTGAAACCCATTTACCAGCAATATTTTAGCAACTAAAACGCGCTAGCCCTTACTGTATAAGGGCCTGCCAGGCCATAGCTCGAACCCCGCCAACGGCGGCGGGTGGAGCGACGGCTGGTCTGCATACTACTGAAAATCCCTGAGTCAGCGCGTTAAATCTATTTCAGCGCACAAATTTCAAAACTTATTCAATCCGATCACTTTTTTGTCACTGACACCCCGCATCCTGCGGGGTCTTCGGTGCGTTTTTCTCCTCATATTACAGAAATACGAATGTAGTAATTCGGTTTACCAACCAAAGCTCTCTAAGAGCGCAGGTTGGCCATGTCTGCCAGATATCATTCAATATTTTAGCTCCTGCTTTATTTGCTACGAGGAAGAAATGTGAATCAAACAACATTTGAGTCTATATTATTGGAGAAATGGAAGTCATAACTCCTTTCTTAATCTTTAAAAGACAAGTAAGAGGGTTATGATTGGGCATGTCTGGGAACCCCATCCTTCCAAAGATTTGCAATAGCCTATAAAAGGAGTACTTTGGACCTTTGGAAGTGCTTTGAACTTCTACAACATTAGTTCTGTGAAAAGAGGGAAACCATATGGATTTGTTAAAATTTGGAGTCATTGGGACTTCAAGAAAAGAAGATGAACGCCGTGTTCCTATCCACCCCGATCATCTCATACGTCTTCCTGAACAAATTCGCCGTCAGCTGATATTTGAAGAAGGTTATGGAATCCCTTTTGATCTTAGCGATTCATTTTTAGCTGATCATTCAGGTGGCGTTGCAACGCGCCATCAACTGCTAGCCGATCTCGGAAATGTCATTCTTCCCAAACCTGTCTTAGCGGACTTCGAAGAACTCCAGGAAGGTGGAATCCTCTGGGGCTATCCCCATTGTGTACAGCAAAGAGCGCACACCCAGGCTGCAATCGACCGCAAGCAAACGCTAATCGCCTTTGAAGATATGTTTGTTTGGACTCCTGGAGGGCAGATGGGCCGCCATACTTTTTACAAAAATAACGAAATGGCAGGCTACTGCGCAGTCCTACATGCCCTGGAACTTAAGGGAATTGATGGTCACTATGGGAACCAGCGTAAGGTGGTCATCTTTAGTTTTGGTGCTGTCAGTCGCGGTGCGATATACGCCCTTAAAGCCCGTGGTTACAGGGATATTACCATTTGTATTCAACGTCCCGATCATGAGGTGCGTGAGGATGTACTCGATTGTAAGTATGTTCGACTTCGGGAAGGAAAAACTGGTGAAGCCCGGATGCTGGTGGTAGAGCACGATGGGACCGAACAACCTTTAAGTGATTTGATCAACCAAGCAGGAATCATTGTAAACGGAACCCTCCAGAAGCCAGATCATCCTCTGCTTTTTGTGGGTGAAGATGAAATATCCTCACTCAAGCCGCGCAGTCTGATTATTGATATCAGCTGTGACGAAGGTATGGGTTTCTCATTTGCTAAACCAACCTCATTCAAAAATCCTATGTTTAAAGTTGGCAAGGTCAACTACTATGCTGTCGATCATACGCCGAGCTATTTGTGGGAAAGCGCCTCTCGGTCTATCTCTGCTGCCCTCATTGTTCATTTGCAGTCTGTGTTGGAGGGTTATGAGAGCTGGCAACAGAATGAGACCATTCGACAAGCCATTAATCTTGATGCCGGTGTTATTCAAAAACCGGATATTTTATCATTTCAGAATCGTGAAGCGCTCTATCCCCATGCTTCCATTCATGTTGGGTAAATTAATGTTTCAATGAATGTTTCATGAATTAACCCCAGAAACACATTAAATGGAGCATCGATTTTCGGGGCTCCATTGCGTTTGAAGATGGCGAACACATGCGAATTAACCTCGAAAGCATATAGCCATGCCAAATTGTGAGAATGGCCTGCCAGGGAGTTGACCAGCTCGTTTCAGTGAGTAAAGTCAGCCATTGGATTAAGAAATCACCCTTGCTAAATTCATGCAAATGCGAACCAGAGCTTTATTTGATGAGCGATCAATACCAGATATCGTAAGATACCTGCGGTCGCATCGGACTCATGTTGTAGCTGTATCCGTTTTCATTGTGTTGATCAGCATCTGGGGATTGTCCATGATATCCATGGAAAATTCCTTTGATTCATGGTTTTCACCTGATGATCCCATTGTTCTGGCTACAGAGCGATATACCGGTGTTTTTGGAAATCATGAGTCCGTTTCAATCCTGGTGACCTCAGACGATATTTTCTCTTCTGCCTCACTAACTCAACTTCAGAAATTAGAACAGAATCTCCTGGAGAATGTCCCCTACATCAGGCGTGTTTCATCGATTGTATCCCTTTCGTTACCAGAACCCATGCTGGTCGGGTTTAAATTTCTCCCACTTATAAAAAAAGAAACATTGGACGACCCCGAGGAAATAAAAGCCCTCATCCAACGCCTTGAATCACATGACTATTTACGCGGTCGCCTCTACACAGATGATCATAAACAAACCTGGCTCACTGTTGAGTTTGCAGCCTTCCCTTCTACAGATTCTTTGGGGCAGAAAATTGATCCTGTGATGCTGGTGGGGGGGTCAGTACAAGAAGTTCTGAAGGAATATCAGGGGCCACATTTCAGTGCCATCGCCACGGGAATCCCCATCGTAACATATGAACAGCAAACCTATTTTTTGAATGAAGCCAGCCGGATCATCACTATGGCTCTGTTAGTTGCCCTGGCGGTTGCCTATTTGCTCATTCGTTCACTTAAAGAGGTTATCTACATTCTCCTGACTGCCACCGTGTCCATTGTGATTACTTATGGTCTATTCGGGCTTGCAGGGTTGAGTATTGACACAACGCTCATGACACTGCCTTTGTGTCTGGGCCTGGCTACATCAATCGGGTACAATATTCATCTTCACAATTCAGTTCAATTGGTGGCTCCTCAATATCCAGATACTGAGGACCTAATTTACCATGCCCTCAAACACACCAACAAACCCCTGTTTTTCACCGCTCTCACTTCGATCCTGGCTCTGCTATCCTTCAATTTGATCCAGATAAGACCTGTCCGCTGGGTTGGAAATGCCTCAGCCCTGGTCATTGCAGTTGTCTTCTTTGTCACAGTCATCATTATACCCGTATTGCGTAGCTATCGTTCGATCCCTGAATATCCTAAATCAACAACCCTCCTTCGTAAGATTAGCTCTCTGATGACCAATCTGTCCACAGGGGTGTTTTTAAACAAAGGGTTGATAGCAGGAATAAGCATTTGCCTGTTCATCCTGGGTTTGATAGGACTTACTCGAATAGATATTGACATGAACTCCACGAGAGTCATCGGCAACAGAATTCCTTATATGCAGCGCTTTCAGGAGCTGTCTGAATCCGATATCGCAACCCTATACACATACGACGTCATGATAGAACTTGAAGATGATATTGCTTCCAATCCCGATATAATTGCCAGCTCCCTCCAGGGGCTGGAAACCTTTGCTAAAAGTCTGAGTCTCACAAAAAACACCCACTCAGTTTTAGACTATTTTCGAATTTCCAACTGGTTAAGGCATCACAAAAATCCCCTTCATTTTAAAATCCCAACCCACAAATCTGAGCAACTCGCTCTAATAAATATGATGATGTGGTCAGACCAGCAATTGATTGGGAAATGGGTCAATTTTGACCGAGGTGTCCTGCGTCTACAAATTGGCGTGGATGAATATGATCCGAACCGCGTTATCGGGGAAATTGAGCAGCTTAAGCACCATGCTGGCGAGTTATTTCCAGATGCCCGTATTTCTCTGGTGGGTACCTTTGTTCAATTTTCTATGATCCAGCTGTATATCGCCCATGGGCAGATTCTATCCCTGCTTTTTGCCATCATCACCATAGGATTGATGTTGATCATTGTTTTCCGGAGCTTTAAAGCCGGCCTGATAGCCATGGTTCCCAATATTGCTCCCGTCATTTGCATTGGCGGCGTCATGGGATGGTTCAGACTGCCACTGGATAGTATCACCATGACGGTGATGCCCATGATCCTGGGGATTGCAGTGGATGATAGCATCCACTTTGTGGATCATACGAGGCGCTTAGTGAAAGCGGGTGTCGGCTACGATGAAGCCATTGGCAGAACATTCAGGAATATTGGTCCGGCACTTTTAAAAACGACTCTGATTTTAGTCCTGACGTTTTCTGTGTATTTTCTGTCTCTGGCTAATTTTTATAACGTACTCGCCTTATTGGTGCTTGTGGGTTTAATAGCAGCCCTTCTGGCTGATCTTACACTCACCCCGCTTTTAATCAGATATTTTAAACCATTTAAACGGAAGTAAGCACCTTCTCGAAGGTGCCAAATTCGCGAGCGGGCTGTCCCTTAAATAATCGACTGAGCCGTTGAGGGGGAAAATTGGATTTATAGATCCATGAGGCTTCTGCAGACACGTATCCTTTCTTGATCAGTGTCGACGATAAATGCGTAGCCAACATAGCCCCCAATGCCCTGCGACGATGTTCGCGCAAAATACCTATGGAAATGATCCTGGCGCGATTGAGAACATGTTCCTGATATTGTTGGTAGACATCAGGAATACAAATCATCAAACCCACAGGATTGCCGGACTTCTCCTCAGCGATGAGAATCAGCTCATCATCAATGAGAGGCAATAACTTGTTTATCATCTCTTGATCTTCACTCAAGGTGCGTGGGATGTAGTTTTCACTCCCACTGAATATCTCTTTTTGAAGACGATGGAATATGCCAATTTCATTCTCAAGGTCATCGCGTAAAAAATGACGAATTCTGTATCCGGGAGCCTTAAACCTAATTTTTGCCACTAAATTTTTCTTCAATTCGAAAGTACGCATACTGCCTGTTCTATTGAAGCCTGCTGCTTCAAACATTTCTGCGTAGGTGGGGGGATGGTGGGGAGTGAGAACCGTTTGAGGCCAGTCAAAACCAGCTGTTTGGATGCCAACAAATTGATTGTCTGTTTTCAGGGCAATAATTTTTTCAGCCCCCCAGGATTGCAATGTCTCAACGCAGGCATTGAGGATAACACTTGCATGATCGGTCTGATCAGGAATTATTTCAAAAAAGCCTATCCACCCCTGAAGGGATTGATTTGAACGATTGGAAATTGAGGGAAGCAGAACAAGTGCCCTGCCAATTGAAACACCCCCGCTCCTTGCTAACAAAAATGAAGCATGGTCCATGGGCAGTTCATAGTCACCCCGGGTGAATGGGTTGACCAGGTCCTCAGATTGAGAGACCCAGATGGAGTCATCCTCGTACACGCTGGCAGCAACCTGATGAAAATCTTTTATGAAATCTGATGTCAGGGGAGGTGCAGCCCAGGTTAACTCAATCATTGACTCTCCAGACGCGAATCATTTTTTTGGAGATGGGGTGGAGTTCAGGTGAGCGATATTCAAATCTGAGGTCTCCAATATTGCCATCGATTCGCTGGCACCAGTAATCAAGATTTTTGCGGATATCTCTCTCAATGATTGAGTGATCTGTGTCTGCATCAAGCACGAGGCGTATCTCTATGGATCCATTTTGTCTCTGGATCGCTTGATATTTTTGAATGGCACCGGATGCCTGACTTATAGACCTGCGAACATAATCAGGGAAGAGTGTCACCCGCTCCCCGTCAGCACCACTGACAAAGAACAGGTCATCCATACGACCATGAATTCTTTTAATCACCCTGAAACAAGAACCACATGTGCAGGGTTGGGGATCAATTTCCAGGATGTCATTTAATTCATATCGAATAAATGGCAAGGCCGTACGATACAGATCAGTAACGATCACTCTTTTAATGTTTCCATTTGGATCATCAGTGTCAGATAATTCAATAAGGGAGACATCTTCATTCAAGTGCAGTGAACCGTCGCGACATGTCGTCCCGATAAACCCCTCAGCACCCTGATATATCTGAATGACAGGTGCCTCAAAGGAAGCTTCCAGATGTGCTTTGGTTTCGTCCGACAAAACTTCGGCGTAACTGACCAGAGTTTCAATTTTATGGTTAAGCTTATCTTTTCGATTCGCTATTATCTTTAAAAGTGATGGGGGGCCAGCCAGGATGTTTAGGTTTTTGTCATTGATTAATTTTATGAGGGCATCTGGGGGATGGGTGTAATCCACATAGACCATTTGAACACCAAAAGATTTGATTTCCATAAATGACGGGTTGTTGACGCGTAAGGCGAACAATATTCTGAAATGTTTGACCTTCGAAGGGATTCCGTTGCGAGCCCATAAAAGCGCGCTGTAGAGCTGCATCTCCTTTGAAGAAAGCACCGTTACCGTTTTATTTCCTGACGTTCCAGATGAAAGACCAATGGAAAATTCCCCCTGGTACAACTCCAGTGATCCGGTCCGTTCCCGGTCAATGGCGAACTGGATCAGGTCATCGCGATGAATATCAGCAGAGACAATCTCATCAAAATTTGCCATGAAAGTTGCTTTGTTGATGCTGGGGATCTGGGAAAATTTCTCCTGGGATTGGGGGATAGAAAGTTCCCCATAGTAGCTGGAATGCGCTTTGACATAGCTTAATAATTTGGTGAGTTGCTTTTGTTGATGCTGTTCTAAACGCTCCCTGGACCAGTTATAAAATCGCCAGTTCAAGTATTTTGCTATACCTGCTTTGATCAGAATAAACATGTCGAGACCTATGCTTCCAATTGAGATTTGATTTTATCGTAGTACTCGCGTGTGATTTCATACTTTTGCAGAACCAGAGCACCCAGGACCAGGAAAAGCCCGGGTATTAAACCAAAAACCAATCGAACGGCATGGATACTATCCGTTTGGTCCAGGTTTGAGCTGTCATACCCCATAATGGTAAAAACCAACCCGATGATGAGTCCGGCACCAGCCAGACCCAGTTGGTGCATCATGATCCACATTCCGAAGAATACGGACTCATGACACTGACCCGATTTTACCTGGGAGTAATCAACCAGATCGGGAACCAGAGAATAGGGAATGAGAAGATATGCAGACATGATGATTCCCAGGAAGACACACCCGATATAGAAGTGCGTCACAGCACCCTCTGCCACGAAAAAACCAATCCCCGCCAGTATGAAAGCAGTAAGAACATTACTGAAGAGGAGCAGATGGCGTTTTTCAAATGTATGGGTTAATCGATTCCAGACAGGGATGCACAGAGCTGAAGCCAGCACATAAATCGCCAGGCCTTTTGAACTGACTGATGGATCTCCCAACACGTATTTGCTAAAGTAGGGAATAGATGCGGATAAACTCCCTGTTCCGATGGCCCCAAAGAATTTGAGCAGGAGTAAAATCATGACGTTTTTATCGGTGGCTAACTTCAAATATTGTCTGGGTGTCATGGAAACGATGGGTTGATCCTCTAGCTCCATACCCCGAACGCTTCTGGCAGCGATGAGGATGGACAGGAACGTGAGTATCCCAAAACCAATAGCCATGGAGTGCAAACCCAGCAGCTGATTTTCAAACGAGGAAATCCACATGGCAATGCCGCCACCCATGATGATACCAAAGGTGGATAGAACAGCTCGGATTCCGGTGATCTGCGTCCGCTCGTTGTAATCCTGGGACATCACAGGTACAAGGGACATGTAGGGAACAACCACGATGGAATAGGCTGTGGCGTAAATGAGAAGTGAAACAACTGCCAGGGAGAATTGAACCCAGACCGCAGCTTCCACAGGGATAAGCCACAGGATAAAGAATGAAAGTGCAAAAGGGAGTGACCCAAATAAAAGAAATGAGCGTTTGCGTCCAAACCTGGATTTGATTTGATCGTTAATGATGCCGATGATGGGATCATTGATACCATCCCACAACTTGCCGATAAAAATGGCCAATCCAGCCAGGTAGGGAGCCATGCCCACAATATCTGTCAGGTAGAACATATAAAAGAAGCCGACGGCAAAATATGAGATGGATATTCCCAGATCACCGAGGCCGTAGCCAATTTTTCGACTTAAACGCATGACGTGCTCTCCATTTGGATGTAAAACCTGTCCCACAAGTTATTGAAGATGATTCAATGACCTAAAAGATCTTGGGGTACTATTGAAAATAGCCGGTTATTTACGTGTATCGAAAGCTAAGTATCCCGCTAACATGCTAAGCCTGGGCTTGCGGATGATGGACCTGCCAAACTGCCTCCAAAAGACTTTGTGTCATCCGTAATAGAAACTATTTCGCCTGTGTTAGACGTTTTAAAGAATTTATACCTACATCGGGTGTCTCACCCATTACCGGATATGATTAGGATAGAAATAGCCTTTTATAAATAACTGATATTTAATAGTTTAAGGGAATTAGTTCACTAACTTTAAATATAGATATTCAAACTGGTTTGATATTATAGAGACGACTGCTTATCAATGATCTTTATAGGGGGCGTCAGGATTGAGTTATGTTAACATTTATTTCCCATCGACGACAACAGCGTTGTGGAATGAGTAGTGCCAATTTTATGATTCCATCTCGTCTCAAGTCCAGCCACGCAATCACCTCTCTTATCAGGGGAGCTCCTTGAGGTCTTGAAAAAACACCTCCTATCTGAACCCTTCAAGAAGGAATATTAACTAGTTGCGGAAGCGCATGTGCTTGTCAATTATTTCCTTGTTTATATTTATTAAAATGTAAAATTGAAGTCTATACATATTCTACACACAGGGAATAACAATGACCCACTCGGTGCAACCAGAGATTGATCTTATTTTAGCCTATCTGCAAGAGCAGACCAGTTTGAATTTTTCTGGTAACCACTTATCCATGATAAAGAGACGTTTGCAGGTACGCCTCTCAAAAACAGTCCACACTTCCTATGAGGACTATCTGGAATTCTTAAAACAGGATGAGGGTGAACTTGCTAACCTCCTTGATGCGCTCACAATAAACGTCTCAAGATTTTTCCGCGACTCCTTTACTTTTGAATATTTCTTTCACCACCTCTTGCCACAAATTTCTGCTGAAAAGGGTAAATCAAGATATGCCACCCTGCGGATTTGGAGTGCTGGTTGTGCCGCTGGTGAGGAAGCGTACTCCATGGCCATTCTTATCAAGGAATATCTTGAAAAGGATAAGTCGCCCATATCTCCCACCATATTCGCAACGGACATTGATCTGCGTGCCCTGGAAGCAGCCAGGGCAGGGGTGTATCCAATGAAAAGTATCCTCAATGTGAAACAGGAATATATGAATAAATATTTTGACGCTGAGTCTGATAGGTATGCATTAAGACCGGCAATCAAAACCATGGTGGACTTTTCCACATTTGATATGCTCAACAACATCACCCACGTCCCCAAAGAAAGTATTTATGGTGGTTTTGATGTGGTTCTGTGTCGAAATCTCCTCATCTATTTTGAAGCAGCTTTCCAGGAAAAGATCATGGGCAAGCTCTACCAATCCTTAAACAAAAATGGGCTACTCATCTTGGGTGAATCAGAAAGACCTGTGGGAGCATACAGGGAGAAATTTAAGGAAGTAACAAAGTTATGTAGGATCTACAGAAAGCTGCGGTAGGTACTCAATTTGAACACATCATGTTGAACTTGGACACAATCAGGTGGTGAAGCAGGAGGGGATTATGAATGACAAACAGAAAACCAAGGCGCAACTATTGAGTGAGATTCACACACTCAAGCAGGTGATTGCTCAAAATGAAAATTCATCTGAATCTAAAGATATTACAGAAAAATTCGGTGGGAATGATAATAGTTTTCAAATGCTCCTAAACGACTTGCATGTGGGTATTGTGGTGCACGACAGCGATACTTCCATACTCTATGCAAATCCTGCCGCATGTACGCTTCTAGGTTTGACCGAGGAACAATTGTATGGGAAAAAATCCATGGATCCTAAGTGGAAATTCTTTAACGAGGACAACAGTGAAATGGATCTGGATAAATATCCTGTAAATGTTTTGCTTGCCACAAAAGAACCCATAGAAACCATGATTATCGGTGTTAATCGTCCTGCAAACCACGATGTGGTGTGGCTTACTTTGAATGGATACGTTCAATTGGATGAGAAAGGGGAAGTTGGTCGGGCAGTCGTACATTTTATGGATATTTCTGAACATAGGCGCTCGCAATCAGCATTGGCAAAGAATCAGGCATTGCTCGCCGAATCGCAGAGAGTAGCCAAGCTAGGTGGTTTTTCATTCGATGTAAAAACCATGGAGCAGACCTGGACTGAGGAGACGTTCCGGATTTTGGAAATCGATATGAAGGGTAGTGCACCTGAAGTGCCTGAAGGTGTGAATTTTATAGCGCCTGAATATAGACCGATAGCGAATGAGGCAATTCAGGGGGCAATAGAACAAGGCGAATCCTATGATCTGGAATGGGAGGTCATCACTGCCAAAGATAATCGGAAATGGGTGCGTGCCATTGGGAAACCCAACTATGTAAATGGGGAGGTGGTGAGCATCTCGGGATCCTTTCAGGATATCACAGAGCGCAAGCAGGCTGAGTTAAAGCTTATAGAAAGTGAAGAAAAGTTAGAATTAGCACTGAAAGGTGCAGATGCCGGTTTATGGTCTTGGAATGTCAAAACGGGTGAAGATGTATTGGATGAACGTTGGTGTGGAATACTTGGATATAAGCAAGAAGAAGTAACTCAAGAAATCAGCTCCTGGGAAAACTTGATGCATCCCGATGATAAAGAGGGAATTATGGAAGTGGTGCAAAAGCACCTTGAAGATGAAAAAAACGAGTACAATCATGAATACAGGCTGAAATGTAAAAATGGTAACTGGAAATGGATTCATGCTCTGGGGAGGATTGTTGAGAGAGATATAGAAGGCGAGCCTGTGAGAATGGCTGGAATAATTTTAGACATCGCAGAGCGCAAAGAGGCTGAAGCGCAGTTAGAACAGCATCAGCAACAGCTAGAGTATCTGGTGCTTGAGAGAACCCAGGAACTTGAAACCAAAAATGCTGAGCTGGACAAGGCCATGAAGGTTTTCATAGGCAGAGAAACCAAAATTCTTGAGTTACAAAAAAAGATTAAGGTCTTGTTGGAAAAATAGTGTGAAGACCCTTGGACCAGAGGCTAAAACTTTAATGATCAAATAATGCACAAATTTGATAGTACAAGGTGGAGATAAGAAAATGGAAAAACCGTACAGGTTCAAAAGCATGATAGTCCGGATCAGATTTTGGTTTCTTATTATCGCATTATTGCCTCTCATGGTCACATTGATCATCACTTATAAGCAGCGAGTGACCGCTATTGAGAACGCAACATTTGATAAATTAATCGCAATTCGAGATTTGAAAGTGAAGCAGGTGGAGAGTTGGTTAGAAGTGTGCGGTGTCAGACCAATTCGGTTCATTTGATCTAAATAAATAAGAGATACT
>CAZDVD010000048.1:0-17562 GCA_964508765.1 uncultured Lentisphaeria bacterium | reverse complement strand
GACTTAATGGTGTAGCAGGGGGGAGATTTGAACTCCCGACACCCGGCTTATGAAGCCGATGCTCTAACCAACTGAGCTACCCTGCCGTTCGTTACATTCATTCTTTACCTGGCGGGCCTGCCCGCCGAAGTTGGGACACAGTCCCACGAAGGCGGGCGAAAATAGAATTATCACTATCCGTGGTCAAGGGAATAAACCACTGTTTTTCTATCGGACCACCTTTATTCAGCTTTTATCCTGCTGACCCACCTCAGCAAATGGAAATTGTCCTGATAAATATTAATTAATTTTCATATTGCACTAATCTGCTAATAGATAACAACTCGTATCATTACTTTATTCGCAAATGAATGTTGAAAGTTAAGTTGATGCCATGAAAGTTCTACTTGTCGAAGATGAAAAACGATTAGCTCAGCATCTTGGAAACCTCCTACGAGAGAATAATTATACAGTTACAACGGCCCACGATGGACAGAGTGCCTGGGACATCATAAACACAGATGCCTTTGATGCCATCATTCTGGATTGGCTATTGCCTAAAATTACCGGAGTTGAGATTTGTGAACGGCTGCGACAAAAAGGTGATAAAACCCCCATTCTGTTTTTAACAGCACAATCTGCCATACACCACCGCATTAAAGGATTTGAAGCCGGGGCAGATGACTATCTGACCAAGCCCTTCCATCCAGAGGAATTATTAATTCGATTGACCAGCCTCATACGACGCAGTCACCAATCCCCCATTTCTATCTTTAATTCCAAAGGATTCACCTTCGATGCCACCAAACATTATGTCTACTATGATGGTCAATCCAATGAGCTATCACAAAAAGAATCAGCCATTCTAAATTTGCTCTTTCAGAACCCCGGTGAGGTCATATCGAGGAAAACTTTTCTGCAGGATATCTGGGGCTATGATTTTGACCCCAAGACCAACACACTGGAAGTGTATATAAGAATGCTAAGAACCAAACTTGATCAACTCAGCTCCACGAAGCTGATTTATACAAAACGGGGTGAGGGTTATTACATCGAGAATGAAGCCTAGACTGCCAAACCTTTCCATCCGTTTTAAAATTATTTTTGCCCAGGCAGCCAGCCTGGCAGGAATCCTTATCCTGTTTACATTTATTTTGTCCATCCTCCTGGATCAGGTTTTGAAAATGAACCTGGATAAATTCCTGCATATGCAATCTGATAATTTTCAAGCGACGATTTCAGTTCAGAATGGCCGCATATTATTTCACGATCTACACAGTAATTATGAGCATTCGGGAAAAGAGGAGGATGATATCCCCTTTTATGTACAGTTTCTGGATGAGCATGGCCATACGCTGATGCTCTCAGGAAATCTTGAGGGTCGCCGACTCTATCATGGAGGCAAATTTCCTTCTCAGGAAACCCTGGAAACCGTATTCTTTTTCGACGAACCTTCAAGACGCCTGATTACACCAGTTCACATTCATCAACAACATTTGGGATGGCTCATTGTGACTATTCCCTTTAAATATCTCGATGACTTTAAGGATTATAAAAACAAAATTCTCATCGCTGTTTCCAGCATAGCTATTTTACTTTTTATTTTTCTGAGTTTCTTATTTGTAAAATTGGCATTGCGACCTGTGAAACAGCTGGCGAAAAGTGCACAAGAACTTGCAGAACAATCAGAGATAAGGACACTTCCAGATTTTGAGAGCCCGGATGAAATCGGTGACCTCACCAAAACCCTGAATATTCTATTGCACAAAGCGGGTCAATCCATGGAAACCCTGGAGCTTTTTGCTGCCAATGTTTCCCATGAGTTAAAAACACCTCTGGCAATCATGCATTCAGAGATTTCAGTACTTCAAAAGAATATTGATTCCTCTAACCAATATTCATTGGATCTGCTAGGCGAAGAAGTGGATAGGATGCAGACCCTGATTGAGAACTTGCTGGTTATCAGTAATTCCCAGCGACCCTACAAACTGATGCTATCAGATATCTGGCTGCAGGATTTCATAAGTGATGAATCAGGTCGAATTCAGCGCATCTTCCGCAATAACAATATGCATTTTGATTTTTCCAAAGTTCAGTCCACGAAGATTCGCGCCGATATTTATCTCTTGCAACTCGTATATGACAATCTGGTCAGAAATGCAGTCCTTTACTCTCCAGATAATACGGCCATATCCATCTCAACCACCGCTGATGCCTCTGGTGTATCCATTCATGTTTGTGATACAGGACCCGGAATAGCAGAAGCCGAACTCGCCAAAATTATGGAGCCATTTGTCCGCGGTGAATCAACGGTTCATCAAGCGATGACAGGCAGCGGTCTCGGTTTATCCATCTCGAATTGGGCTGCTAAGCTGTTAGGTGGGTCACTGAAGTTGGAAAACATATCACCCCATGGACTGCGTGCATCCATTACCCTACCAATTAATCACCAGGACTAGAAATTCTTCAAATACTCTTCTCTGAAGTAAGTATTTTTATGCTCTTCAAATGATCGAAATTCCTGATCCAGTAGATACTGTAGCGGATTCTCCTCACCCAATGCTAGAATAGAATGACAGAGTGTACATTCATCCGAAATGGCTTCACCTGCTTCATCTATCAAATGTCGATTATGGCATCTGAAACAACCATCACTTTGCTCATGCTGCATAAAGTTGTGACAGGAGAAACACCCAAACTCCACACGATGACCGAGATGATTTGGGTATGTCCCCCAATCAATCTTCATGGCGGGATGAATATTGCGATCATAGATGGCTTTTATAGTCTCTATTGACTTTTGCAGGGATATGAAATCTTTTTCTGGATACTCCACCGCATAATAGGAAACCAGTCTATCTTCAATTTGTTTCAAGCCAGAAACTTTATCATCGTAGGATGTGATTATTGCAGCCATAGCTTGCTTCTTGATATAGGGGATTGCAGGATCAATATCCCCCCTGGCCATGGCATGATCAAGAGCAGCATAAGGTTGTTCATAGATGTGGGTTGCTCGGTTATGACAATCCACACAATCCATAACACGGGGCTCTGTGAATTCCAATGTGGAATCAGCCAGGTTTTGGTTGGTGTACCTTTTAAAAGATCCATCTTGCTGCATCACTTCCACCCAGATCATATCTTCACGCTGATCATCCACAGAGCTATAACGAACTTCATTGTTCTCCGAGATATGCCAGTGAATTCCTGATCCAACCCCATTCACAGCATCGACCTTCAGATTGAGGGTTGTGTACTGTTTGGTATTGGCCTCATCATCACGATACCGTTCTATTTTTACCAGCTTTGACCCATAGTGTTTTTCAGGCCAGTGGCATTTCCCACAAGTCTCTGTAGCAGGACGCAGATTGTGAATTGGAGTGCCTATGGGTTTATCATAAAGATTAAATATTGCTGACACCGCCTGCCAGGCTCCATTCAATTTGGCCTCCGCTAAGGCTTTCACACCCTCTCCAATATGGCAATCTACACAGGGAACTCTGGAATGAGGTGAGACGGAATAGACTTGCCACTCAGGTCCCATGATGGTGTGACAGGCAGTCCCACAGAATTCAGATTCATCCATATAGTGCATGGCACTGGATCCAGCAGCGACAATAAACAGGACATTCACAATAGTCAGGATGCCAACAACAGGAACAACCTTTTCCCAGAAATTGTGCCCGTCTACTTCCCCATCTTCAAGTTTTTCCAAAAAGACATGGTGAAGTGTTGCCCCCGTCTCTTTTTTCTGCTTACGCCAGGCGAACGGCAGCATCACTAATCCGACAACAAATATAATAGGTATTAAAAAGTAGGTGATAATGCCGGTATAGGTGCTTCTGAACACACCAATCAGTGACATCCCTTCCAGGATGAAGAATGAAATAAAAGCTGTACTGGCTAGAATGACCCCGATTTTGCCAATCCAATTCATAAACAATAATTGAATGAACATCAAATAACGTTTTAAAAAAACCATGCGGAATCTCCATGATGAGTATTATTGGGTGATAAAAGTTAACAAAATAGATTGTATTCGCAATTGCTTCCATCAGCATTAAATAATATTAATATCCATCTCGGGATACACACAATCCCATTATCATATATTGAATTCTACGTGTCATAGCTTATTTTAAAACTCTAGTATTTGATCAATCAAGGAAGGGCTTTGGATGAAATTCAGCTATGGTCGATTATTGCTTCTAGGGTTTGGATTTATGGGTACAACCATCCTATGGGGCATCTACAATGCCTACGTTCCTATTTTTCTCCAGGCCGGTCGGGAGGGTTTTGCCACCTCTGCAGGAGTAGATGGGTTTGGGTTAAGCGCGACGGCAACTGGCTTTGTCATGACCCTGGATAACATTGCCGCACTTTTCATCCTCCCCTTTATCGGTGCCTGGTCTGATCGTATAAGAACCAAAATGGGCAGACGTAAGCCCTTTATAGCTTTAGGTGCTCCACTGGCATTTATTGGCTTCATAGGTATACCAATCATGTTGAATGTGTCCCTGATCCCCTTTATGATAGCCATTTTTGTCACCCTCTTTTTTATGGATGTCTTCAGGACGCCTGTCATCTCCCTCATGCCGGATATCACTCCCTCTCCCAAACGCTCTCAAGCAAATGGCATCATTAACCTCATGGGTGGTGTAGGTGCTGTATTGGCCTTTGTGGTTGGTGGTATCCTGTTCAAGGTATCTGTCGGGGCTCCCTTCTATTTTGGTGGTATCATTATGCTCATCGGCGCTGCTGTCGTCCTCTACTTTGTTAAGGAGCCTGAAGTACCAGAACCTCAAGATGCCCAGCCAGGACTTTTAGACAGTTTCAAGACAGTTCTGGTGGACAAGGATCGATCTGCATTGTTTTTACTGCTGGCCATTTTCTTCTGGTTCCTGGGGTATGGCGCATTGGAAGTTTTCTTTACTTCTTTTGCAGTAAATCGATTTGGTGTGGATAGTGGAGTTGCTACAGGTCTGCTGGCCTTCTTTTCGCTCCCTATCGTCCTCTTCTCACCCCTCAGTGGCTATCTTGGAGCAAAATTTGGCAGGAAAATTATGATCATGGCCGGAATTGTTGGATTTGCCATCCTGCTTTTCTGGGGATTCTCAATCCAATCCTTATCCATGATTAAAATCATGCTTCCTCTGACTGGAGTTACCTGGTCACTCATTCTCGTAAATTCACTCCCCATGGTTGTAGATATGGCTCCTCAGGACCGTTTAGGTACATATACCGGCTTGTATTATCTCTCATCTCAATCCTCAGCTATTGCAGGTCCCATTATGGCGGGTCAGATTATTGAAATCTTTGATAATAATTATGGTGTGGGTTTCATCTACGGGTCTATAACCCTCCTCATTGCTTTGCTTCTCATGCTACCAGTAAAACGTGGAGAGGCACTCACAGAAGGCTGATATGTTATATAGTTTTTTCTTATATCTCTCCCGATTCATGGCGACTTTCTTTTACCGTCGCATCCATGTTGAGCACCAGGATCGTGTGCGTAAAAAGGGACCCGTGATTCTGGTCGCCAATCATCCAAACACCATGATGGATCCATTGTTGGTAACAATTCTATGTGGGCGTCGGCCACATTTTCTAGGAAAAAGCACGCTTTTCAACTCAAAAATAGCTAAGCTATTCTTTAACTCAGTCAATGTTATTCCAGTCTACCGAAAACAAGATGCAGAAGGCGAGATGGGCAAAAATACCCAGGTATTTGAGAAGTGCTACCAATCCCTGGAAGAGGGAAATGCACTGGTCATTATGCCGGAGGGTATCAGTCAGATGGATGGCACCTTGCATGAGATCAAAACAGGAACTGCCCGTATCGGCCTGGGAGCTGAAGTTAGAAATGCTTTTCAGCTTGGAGTACAAATCGTACCAGCAGGCATCAATTATTCTTCTCCCACCGAATTTTTCAGCGATGTCCACTGCCGGTTTGGACGTCCCATTGACCTGAGCAATTATCAGGATCTCTATGAAAAAGATGAATATGAAGCAGTTTATGAAGTTACCAATCAGATTCATGATGCCCTTGCTAAACTCACTACGACTGTTGAGAATTCAGAGTCTGCTACTGTGTTAAAAAATCTCAAAAAGATATATAAGATGGAGCTGGCTGTAGATTTAGGATTGGATGAAGATTTTAAACAGCACGATTTTTCTATGACAAGGGGCATGGCTGATGCTATCAACTGGTATTCTGCTGAACATCCAGATCTATTTGATCAAATAGATCGTCGGATGACTCGGTATCTTGCCAAAGTAGAAGGTCTTGAACTTCGCGATGACCTCCTCTCAACTGCCACAGGTCACAGGACGATCACCCGACGAGCCCTTGGTCTACTGGGTGTGATCACTGGTTTTCCCATCTATCTATGGGGTGTGATAAATAACTTTTTACCCTATCGAATACCTGCCTTGCTGGTAAAAGCTCTGGGAACCTCACTTGAGTATCTATCCACAATCAAAATGCTTTCAGGTTTTGTGGTGTTTGCTTTGTTTTACACTCTGCAAAGCATGGCCATCTGGTATCTAACTGGGTCTGGACAGCTAACAACAATATATATTCTAAGTTTACTCCCAGCTGGACGCTTTGCTCGCTTCTATCATGATACCATGTTGAGATACCGACAGCATATCCGCATATTCACTTTGTTCATCAAGCGCAAAACCTTGATGTATGAAATCATTCAGGAGCGTATGGTCTTGATTACGGGAATTGATGAAGCGAAGGCTGAGTATATGAACCGGCTGGAAGAAGAACCAGGCTCCAATGTCGGGGTGGTTGACAATGAAGCCTGATTGCATATAAGCAGATTGTAGAAGTACTACGCTCGGGCTAATCAACAGTTCCCAACTAATTTCAATTATATTTTCAAGGACTTGACAGACCTTGTCTCCCCGATTATATTCAGCCCGCTTTCAACCGGGGCCTAGCTTATAGCGAAGACCGGTAAACATCGCGGGATGGAGCAGTCTGGTAGCTCGTTGGGCTCATAACCCAAAGGTCGTAGGTTCGAATCCTACTCCCGCTACTCCCCTAAGCCCCTGTCAATCAGGGGCTTATTTGTTTCTAGTCGGTATCTATCGAGACACCTAAAACACACCATAACATACTGTTATATATATGCTTATGTTCGCACTTCAAGAAAACTCAATTCTCAGTTGCTCAGAATAGATCTAAAATAGCCTAGTCCAAGTGAGTTGATTAACAATGATTTAGGCTTACTAAATGAGTGCGTTTTCGTGTAGTCTTGTGTGGTCTTCCGTAACAAAGTGTGTCACGTATACGTCACGCTGGGATTCAGTGTTTGATCCCCGGAAAGCCCCTTGGTTCAACAATCTCCTGAATTAATACCCTAAATTACGGTGCAGAATACGTGTCGATTGGATCGACACGAGGCATTAACGTGTCGATTATATTGATTATTGTCGACATGTATGTGAAACATGTCGTTTGGATAAACATGTTATTGGGAGAGCAATTTGAGTAGCTCGGTATTGAGGTAGAGCAATTCTTTTCCAACTTTCTGACCCTTCAGTATTCCAGCAGCTTCAAGATATTGTAGATATACAGAGGCTGTTTGGCGCTTGGCTAACCCTTTATCAACGATATGTTGAATCTTTGTATAGGGTTGCTCAAAGAGTAGCTCAATGAGTTCTTTCGAGAACACATGGCTGGGAAGCTTATTACGGCCGATCTCAATAGTATTATCAAGCAGCTTCTTAATACCGAGGATTTGATCTCTGGTATGTTTAGCCGTTTCTTCAACGCCAATGAGAATGAAAAGAATCCAAGGCTCCCAATCTCCCAAAGTAGTAACACCCCGGAGCCGTTGGTAATAATATGATCTATGCTCAATTATGTATTTACTTAGATACAGGACAGGGTAGTCCAGCAACTTATGCAAGGTCAGGAATAGCAGGTTGATAATTCTGCCTGTACGTCCATTCCCATCAAAGAAGGGATGAATGGATTCAAACTGATAATGAATCACAGCGAGCATAATGAGTGGATCCAGATCCGTCTCAGCATGAATGTATCGTTCGAGGGAACCGAGCATATCTCTGATGAGCGTCTCTCCCTCGGGTGGAGTGTAGACTATCTCTCCGGTCACCTGATTTTGAATCATAGTACCAGGAGCATTTCTAATGCCGGCCCGGTTCTGTTTAAGAATCTGTACACACTCTATAAATAGGTTAGTACTTAGCACAGGACGCTCTTGCAGGCGAGTGAAACCGTACCACAAGGCTTCTCTATACCAAAGGACTTCCTTCGTGGCAGGATCTATTTTACTCGTTTTTGCACTGAAGGCTTGATATACCGCGTCAGAGGTAGTAACAATATTCTCTATCTCAGAACTAGCCTTAGCTTCTTGAAGAATCACCGAATCAATTAGAATAGATTGATTGGGAATAATGCGGGCAACACCTTTGAGTTCAGCAACTGCTCTGGCAGTCTTCGTTGTTTGGCGAAGGACTGCAGTTGTTGCAACCTCTATCTTGGGTGGCAGAGGTGGTAAACTGTTATATGGCTTTTGCGGATCAAATTCTAGCGACATGCATCCTCCAGGGTATTTCTCATTCCCAAGAAGTTACATCAGACTCACTGCGTATGCAACTAACGTGTCGAATATAATGAATATCATCGACATGTTATAAGATTAGATATGACTATTTGCTGAGATAGTGCTAATTCCCTTGTTACTATCTTGAGTGATTGTCAAAAGTGGCTCAACGAAAAGGTACAGCTATACAATTACCATCTAACGCCAGTAAACATCTTATACTGACATTAGATGGTAATTGTATCAACCGTATGACACTAAGACATTTTAACTGCCACTAGATGGCTGTTATCTCGTCATTTTGTCATATAGATTATCATTCGTACAATCGAGGGCTCCTAACTGGACTAATCCTCCTTTTGATTCTGAAGAAAGTCTGGTAACCCATTCAAGTGCTTCTCAGCCAATTCTGGATTGGGATGTGTATAGATCTTTGTTGTCTCACTGGATGTGTGAGCTAACAATACCTGCCGATCCTGAATAGTCATTCCACCTGCCAGGAGTAGGTTATTGTACGTAACCCTGAAACTGTGGAGTGTTGCTTTAGGTCTTTTTGCCACTGAAAGTAGATCCTGCAAATACTTCCGAGGATGAGCAATATTATCATTTAGCTTGCGTTCACTTTCTGAGTACAGATCTGGGAATATTGGACCCTTGAGTCCCTTTATGCTACCGATCTCGCGTACGAGAATGGCTGCTAGGGGCAATTCGTGTACACGGCGAGACTTCCTATCAACTGGGTGATGCGATGACGCTTTAAATCGATGTGCTCATACTTCAGCATGGCGACGTCCCCTGCTCTTAAGCCTGTGTACAACAGAAAGCTAAAGTAGAGCTTCCATTGTGGGGGTTAGTCTCAATAACCACCGTTTATTTAGACCCCGGGGGGCTGGAAACGCAGTTCTAGTAACATATCATCATACCTACTACCCCTGCATGACAAATAGAATTTCCATTCTCATATAGGGAAATCGTCTCAAATACGTATCGGAATCAAACAGAGGGATGAAGGAGTCTCATAAACCCCGGTTTATGCTACCTACAATTATGGTGTCTTGTCCTGAAATAGGTTAACTATTCAGTAAGCTCAATATCTCTTAAATATTCTGTCACTCTGAAAACTGTGCCATCCATATCATTAAAGTAATTCGTATCAGCCACGAATACACCTGAAACCACTTTATCAGCAAATGCAGGCATGTGGCTGTGTAATGGCATGTACACAAATCCATCTAGCTGAACAACGGCCGATACGCCTTTGCTCACATCTGTGTTTACATTAACTACATTAAACCAGTTTGTTCCTGCGCTTACATCCGGTACACCAGAATTAATGACATATTCTTCTTCTAGCTCAGATGCATTTTCACAACTCCAAAATGCTAAAACAAGAAACAATATTACAATAATTAGTGATTTTGTTTTCATTGTTAGCTTCCCCTCTTCTCAATGTCTTTTTGTAGAATTGGAATATACTATCTACTCCTTACATAGCAAATAGGCTTTCATTAATTATCTCAAATACGTTTTATAATCAAACAGAGTAAGGATGGAGTCTCATAAACCCCGGTTTTTGCTCACTCAATCAACTCCACCCGTGATCCGGTGTCCATGATAAAATCACCTTTTCCCCGCTTCTCACGGAATCTATCAAAGGTAGACAGAGATGTCCTAACTCCTCAATTGCTTCAGGAAGATTAGGGGATATAGTAGTATTCCCCACTTTTCGGACAAAGGTTTGCCATCTCATTCTATGGACGGGATCGTCTTGAAACGCATCACTGAAAGGATGAATATCACCTGTTGGAATAGATGTTTTCCGTCTTTCAAATGTGGCACGAACGGCCTGGCTTAATAAGGCACCATCGAAAGAAGAGCTTCTTTGTAGGATCAGGATGTCAAATATGTCTTTCATCCGGGTATTGTCAAAGCCGATTGAGACCATGGCTTCTAGTTTCTCTGAGATAACAGTTTCAGGTGTATATGCCCATAATACAGGTATTGGTTGATCAATTATTACTGGATATTCAACTGTGGAGGGTTTTGGGGTAACGATATCTCCATAACCAACATCAATTTGAACTGGGAATCTCGCTGTTCCAAGCATGGCAAACATTTTTACTCGATATCCAGAATAATTACTGGGCTTACGTATTTCCATGATCTCCATGTCATTGAAATTGTATATTAGACCATCATCTGGGACGTTGACACTGCAGATTTCACCAATAGTCGTTTTCAGATCATCGCTTGAGAATACTTCAGTACCAAGGAAATCTACATCTCGTGTTGAACGATAGTCCTGCAGTTTCCAAACATCTAAAAGAGCTGCACCTTTCAGGATGAAAATTGCCTGATAATCAGATTTAGATAACCTGTAGAGGAACCGTTCCAGGGCATACTTTGTAAAGATTAATTCAGGATTTTTCCCATTCGTGTGCGCATACTCAACCAATTTTGTATGTACAGAAGCAGAGATATTCTTGATTTGTTTCTGGCTCAAATCAAAGCTTCAATATAGGGTCGCATGATATTTTGAACTCTTGCAGCTTTAGCATAAGGATTAAATTCACTAATTTTACATCGACCAGTTTCAACCACCTCTCGAAGTGCCTCGACAGCTACATCAATACCGACTTTATTACGATATTTGAAGCAATCGACCACCGTTTTAGGGATATTGAATACCTTTACTCTTACCCCCTCGATGTCTACTTCCTCTACTCCCATGGCAAGTGTATGCTCTGAATATCTAACTATCCTTAGAGGCGGGTATTCTAGCGCAGAGCCCCAATGTTTTTGAGCCAGTGCGATCCATACCTGGTATGGATTCTGTGTACCTATTTCATGAAAGTCCAGAGCAGAAAGTAGACAAATTACACCATGTGGTATATGTTTCGCAACCATAGCAAGGGACATCTTACCACTAAATTCATGGTCGCTGGCTACATACTGTCCTCTAGCAATCTTCCTAATTTCACCCTTCGTCACCATTCGTCTGAGGACTTCGTGATGGACCCCTTTCGCTCTCGCATCACGGGATCGGATTACTCCATTTTCTTTTAGAAGAATTCGTACAGTTTTTTCTTGTGTATCATGTGTGCTCATGTGCTATAATCTATATAATAATATATAACTATCAAGGTTTTTGCACATTATACGCTTCTCATTAGGATTTATTCGTCTCAAAAAGGGTGTCTCATTATTCAGGCACTATTTAGCCGTCTCATAAACGACGGTTTTTACGGTCATGGATTACGAGCCCGTGGCTCATTGTAGTTTTTATTAGACTTATAATAGGGGTGTGGCTGGAAAGTGACCAGTCTTTAGAGGCCACAGTTATTGGAGCTTCTTTGTTCTCTTAATATCACTCGAATAGTGCACGCTGTGAGCTTGAGCAAGTGTCTAAAATTCCTACCCCTAATCATCAATTTGTGAAAGCACGTAGTATTTATTGTTTATGACCACTGAAATATTACGACCATCATCCGAGACACTGATCTTCCCCCTGGGTTTCATATAACCTGCAAATGATACAATCTCCTGACCCTTAAAATATTTTTCGTCTGGTTTATTCACATCCAAAATGACTAATTCAACAATGGTTTTGTCCTTTTCCAGTCTCCTTTTTAGAAGAAATAGTTCCTCGGTTTGAGCGGCGAAATCAACGTTTAGCATGTTTCTCCCTCCACCCCCTTTAACCTGTTTAACCAGCTTCCCATCACTCAAATCGTATACGAACATTTCAATTTTGTCATCAATGGTGATCAGGTATTGATCGTCTGTGGAAATAAACTGGATTCCTGGCGAACATTTAATATTCTGCATATCCAGGACGGTTTCTCCCTTGCGGTTGATCACCATCAAATCATCTCCTTCACGGCCACGTTGAAGTAAGGTAAATAGATTCCCAGATGGAGAATATCTCAAGTACGGACGACCACCGTCTACTGTACGCTCCCAGAGAACCTGATTGTTTTTATCAACAACAAAGACCAGGGCAGCTATTGATCCTTTGTGTATGACTCCCGTTTTTACAAAAATGTCCTGTGTGTTCTCGTTGTAATATACGTTCATCCCATACCAACCATCACCAGGGCCAGAAGGTCTGTCGAAATCATTTGTAAGTTGAACTGGAGGTGTTGAGTTGGATACCATCATTTCATAAAATCTCGTGGATGCACTGTAGCGCAATAATCGACCATCAGGAAATCCTGAGGAATACATAACACTATATTCATTTTGGGAAAAAGTATAATCACCTACCAGATTACCCTCTGCGTTAAATATCTTTTTTTCCATCATATCATCTGATTTAGCGTGCTGGATGAACGCTTTGACCGCAGAATGAAAACTCGGTCCATTTATTCTAAAATCATAGCCTGATTTATTTAATCGAGTTGAGCTACTTAAGCTAAAGTCTTTTTGTGTCTGAAGATTAGAATAGGAAGAGTGGGCGTTATCTGATGGCTTCGAAACCAGGCGAATTTTCTGAGCTTCTGTAGCTGTTTTTTCCGTCCACAAAACAATACTTTTCGCTTGATCCGTAACCTTGTCTATCTGATAAGTCTTTGAGTTGTGTTGAGCATAGACAAAATTGAGAATGATCAAAAAGTATATAAGAGTTCTTAGCTTCATTCGATTCTCCCCTCAAGATGTAAATACTTGCTCGAAGTTAGTAGTTCAGACTATTTATTCAAAGGCGTTCGTGGGGTGGGTATTCTCCTATATATCGAATGGTTATTATCTCAAAAAGGATGTCTCATAATTCAGGCACTATTTAGCAGTCTCATAAACGACGGTTATTGATAGGACCAAATATCCGATTTTAGCCCCTAAACAAACCAAAATGCATCACCAGCTGCACATGCCGCTTTTGGGATCGAAATAAATTCCTGTGGGATAGCGTGTTACGGGATATAAACGAGGGATTGGGAATCCCTTGTTCGCTTTTCTGGATAAAAGAAGCCCCAGATAACCGTCCAGGGCTTTTGTGAACGTTAAGCGCTTGTTAAATATGTTCCACTCTGAATAGTCTTCAGAAATATTCTTAAACAGTTACCTACCAAACTGCCATAATAGAAAGGCCCATTCATCGGCACGTCCTTCTAAGTATTGCATACGTGTTGAACCAATTCCATGCCCAGCACTATACTCAACTCGGAACAGGATTGGATTAGTGCTAGATGTGGCTGCCTGCAACCTTGCCGTCATCTTTGCAGAATTCCAAGGATCAACACGAGGATCATTCATACCATGTGTCAACAGCACTGCAGGATACTCAGTCCCCTTCACAACGTGGTGATATGCACTCATGGCAAGCAGTCCCTTGAATTCCTCTTCTATTTTTACTGTGCCAAACTCGTAGATATTTGGGACACCATTGGTAGTTGTTTCGGCGCGAACTGCATCAAGACAACCTACATTGATAATGGCCCCTTTAAACAGATCTGGGCGTTCAGTAATAGCACGACCAATGGTAATGCCACCAGCACTCCCACCCTGTCCTGCGATTAATTCGTGTGATGTATAACCACTTGTAATCAAATATTCCGCACAGGCAATAAAATCCTTCCATGTGTTAGGCTTGGTCGTCTTTTGACCTGCAGTATGCCATGCTTTACCATATTCTCCTCCGCCCCGGATATGGGCAACAGCCAAGACCCCACCTCGCTCAAGCCAGGCAATATTTAAAGGATTAAAATAAACAGAAGAAATGCTTCCATAAGCGCCATAACCTTTAACCAGCGCTGGATTTTTCCCGTTCAATACAATGTCAGCTTTATAAATAATTGACAAGGGTACTTCAACCCCATCGTGGCTTTTAACTTTCACCTCAATCGATTCAAATCCTGGTAGATCATCAAATTTGCCTTTGGGGAGTAAAGCAGTCTCACCATAAGAATTATTTCCTGGATCATATGAATAGACAGCTCCGCCTTTGGTCCATGAGCTGGTTCTTATCAATACTTTTTCCCGATAAGAACTCGCCGAGGTCACCCAACCAGAGGCATGATTGGGTAAATCCATTTTCAATAATTTTCCGTCTCCCACAAAGTCCATGCGTAGGATGCGGTCAAAACCTCCATCAATGATACCGATATACAAAGCTGTGGATGAAGTTATCAAATAATCAATCACTGCTTCGCTTTCTTGAATCACTGTTTTTGCGCTGGTCAAATCAGGGTTGCTTAATGATGTCTGGAGAACCTTGAAACGTGAAGCATCTTTTGCTGATTTTAGATAAATGTCGTCTCCATGGACTGCATAACTGGTAACTTCGTCTTCTACCCCACATATTTTTTCCCAAGGGATATTATCCTTGAGGAGTGTTTGGATTGGCGCTGTATAGAGGGCAAGCTCGTTGGAGTCACCGTGTTTGATCTTTATTACTGCATGATCTGAGCGAGGTGGTATATATAGACTTGGGAAATCAACTTCTCCTAGATGCATACGGTCCGAGAGATCGATTCCAGCAACAAGCTGATCCTTCTCGACATCGGTGTTGAGGCGATGAAAGTAGACTTTGGTGTTTTTATAGATGTCAGTTGCAGGAGCATTTTCTGGGAGATCCTGACGGCGACTATAAAAGAAGCCACTTCCATCAGGATGCCAGTGAGGTTGGTTATAGGCTGTTTCGATGTGGTCAACCATTTCCGACAAATGGCTCCCGGTTTTCGTGTTCAGGATATGGAGTATGGTTTCTTCTGATCCACTTTTAGCTAGACCGTAAACAACATACTCTCCATCCATTGAGGGGCTGTGACTCCAAAGAGAGTAATGTTCACCTTCTTCTGCTTCTACCTTTTCTGGATCGACGAGTAATTTCTCCTCACCAGATGAATTGTGAATATATAGTTTTGCAAGGTTTTCTCCAGCGAAGCGTTTTTTAAAGATGAGTGTTCCATCCTGCAAGTAGGTATAACTATAGGTACTAAAAGGTTTCCCGGAATCCAGCTCCATTAGTCGATTTAATAGACTCTCACGTGCAGGTAAGTTGGCCAAAATAGTAGCGGTATAGTCAGCCTGTCCTTTGATCCATTGTTTTACATAGGGATCTCCCAGGTTTTCCATATACCGGTAAGGATCATCAACTTTGATTCCCCAGTATTCGTCATCAACATTTTCTACACGGGCAGTAGGTGGACTTTGCTCAACTGGCTCTTGATGCTTAGGAGCGCAGCCAGTGAAAAGTACAATTAATGATAGGATCAATAGTAAAGGTTTCATGATAGCCTCCTTTTTAGGTATTATTATTCCATCGTTTAGCCAGCCCAGAACTTTAGTTGATATGATATTTTGCATGATTCCCCCTATTGATTAGATGTAATAATTTTATAGCAGTAAAGTCGAACTACTGATAGTGTAGGTCGAGATCAAATATTATAATCGTATAAGGTATAGCTATACAAGAATACTGGCTAGCTAATAATATATCGCCTCCTAAGGGGGGACTCTGGACACTGAGGTTCTCGAAGTGTCTGAGATTGGGTCGTCGACCTGTCTGCATTTTGAAGCTACTCTGGACAGAAATTTGACGGCTACCTAAAATCAAATAGAGATCTTTGCCTTATTTTTGGACGGGCGTATCATGATACAATGTTGGTATCCACCATAACCATATAATTGAATTATGGAAAACCTGCCCCTCAATAAACTAAAAAGGTGTCTCAATATTCAGGCACTATTTTGTAGTCTCATAAACGACGGTTATTGAGTCCTGATAATATAGAAGAGAGAAAGCCCCAGATCCGCATCCAGGGCTTTCATACCTGTCCAATAAATGCTCATTTCAAAAGCAGCATCTTCTCATTAGCCGTGTACTCAGCCTGTATGCGATAGATATATAAGCCACGTGGAAGAGCTATTCCATTCTCAGTTTTACCATTCCACTGAACTTTGTAGAAACCAGCAGTTTGATGACCATTAGCCAGAGTTTTCACCAATCTACCCTTAATATCATAGATGTTTAATACAACCTGGGCTTCATCAGGTAGATCATATCGGATGTGAGTGATCGGATTGAAGGGGTTTGGATACGCATGATGTAAGGCAAACTTCTCGGCTTTTTGCTTAAAAACTCAGCACTTGATTTCTTTAATTGAGTTGAGCTGTTTAAGCTAAAGCCTTTTTGGGTCTTAAGATTGGAAAAGGATGCTTGAGTCCTGTCTGATGGCTTAGAAACCAGGCGAATATTCTGAGCTTCTGTAGCTGTTTTTTCCGTCCAAACGACTATATTTTTTGCTTGATCTGTAACTCTGTCAATCCGATAAGTTTTTGTTGAATTTTGAGCGTAGACAACCCCCACGATTAACAATACCTGAAGTAATATCCTGCCTTTCATAGTCAATCCTTTCACTTTGCAGATTCGATTAAATCGATCGGCCAATTGATGACACCAGAGGATCTCCATTCTCCCTATCAATCATCAATTTCAGAAAGCTCGTAGAATTCGTTTTCTATTATTACAGACACATTGCTTCCATCGTCTGAAACTCTAATTTTTCCTCTTGGCTTTTTATAGCCTGTGAAGGATACGATTTCCTCCCCCTTAAAAAACTTTTCATCTGATTTATCAAGGCTCAAGACAACCATTTCTATGAAGGTCTTGTCCTTTTCCAGTCTCCTTTTTAACATAAATAGTTGTCTGGTCTCGGCCGCATAGTCAACGCTCAAGAAGTTCTTCCCATCGCTCCCTCTCACAGTTTTTACAATCTCACCCGTGTGTAGATCATACACAAGGACTTCAATAGCATCCACAATGGTTATGAGATACTTATCATCGCTTGAAAACACTTGATGGGCGATGGAACATCGGATATTCTGCAGATCTAGAATTTTCTGACCGCTGCGATTAATCACTAGTAAATCACTGCCAGAATTTCCTACATCTTGTGTACATAAGGTAAATATGTTTCCAGTTGGTGAATAATTCAAATGAGGACTATAGCCATATTTGGTAGGCATGAATCGTTGCCAGAGGACTCGATTGTTTTTGTCG
>CAZDVD010000047.1:0-17892 GCA_964508765.1 uncultured Lentisphaeria bacterium | reverse complement strand
CCGGAAACTGCAAGAAAGTAATCAACCAGTGACTTGACGTTTTCACACAGCCTCTAAAAGGCGGGGTAATTAGTGAATGGCAGGTGGATATTAGCCTTATCCTTCCTTTTAGTGTGGGTTAAGGAATCCCCGCCTTAATAGACGGAGTAATTGGCGGGAGATAAGGCTCTAGCCTAAAAATATTCGTATGCTTCGTGAATTTCGCCTGCCTTCGCCGAAGCGGTTACGCCCGCCTTCCTTAGTACAAAGTACGGCGGACAGGCGCAGGCAGGTTGTAAAAAGAATGATGAGTCATCTCTGTACCCGAAGTTTGCCCCGCAGGATGCGGGGCGCTCGCTGCGGTTAACAAGCCTATCCCCAGAATAGCTAATAATCCCAATATTTGCTTTTGAGAAATAATTTGGAACTATTCTAACTTTAATCATATTAACTGCCTGTGAAGAAGACCTGGAAATATACTGCCCTGCTCACCCTCATTCTCATAGGGATGATGCAAGCAGTCCCGTTTGTCCCAACCCATAATAATTGTCAGTCCGCCTGTTGTGTCGAGACGGTAAGTTGTTGTGAGATGGAAGTGGATACGGGGTGTGATATGGCCATGACCTCATGCAATGTGTCCCTCTTCATCCCCCTGATCTCGGCACCCCTGATCAAGGTTGAATCCAATATTCAACTGGATATTGATACGGCTCCCAGAATGCATAGTGAATTATTACCAGAACAACTTCAGATTAATTCGACAAATTTAGATCATTTCGAAGAAGCCCCACCACCCGACCATACTCCGCTTCTCATTTAGACCTCTCCAAAAAACCAGAATGTAATAGCAGGCCAAATGGCTTGATGTGAACGTTTTTCAGAAATTCCTGTTTTGGAGATGTTGTTGTGTATAAAAAAAATGAAGTTTTAATCGGGAGAAGATGGGTCATTGTATCCCTGCACTGCTTGTTTTGTATAGCCCTGGCTGGCGCAAATCAGATTTCGAATCCTGGAGCAGACTCCTGGATATATCAATTGGAACAGACCCCCCGCGAGGTACCCACACAGATTCGAGAGCGAAATGCGCTCATTGACCTGGCTATTCAGAGGAATTCTGACCTTAGAGCTCAGTATGCTGAATGGCAGAGTAGTCTTGCCGCCACAAGCTCTATTTCAAGGTTGCCTGATCCTACTCTGGGGTTGGGATATTTTGTAGAGTCTGTTGAAACTGCTCAGGGACCACAAAGGGCGAAGATATCTCTGGGACAATCCATACCCTGGTTTTCAAATACTCGGGCTGCTCGGGAAAGCAGTGAATTTCTGTCTATTCAGACATTTCAAGCACTGGAGACACTGCGACTCTCCCTGATAAGAGAAATAAACAAATTCTGGGCTGAAGCAGGACACCTACAGTCTATATCTGCCCTTATTAAAGCCAAAATTGCCCTCTCAGAGGATTTGGAAGAAGTAATCAGTGTCCAGTATCAAAGTGCCTCTGTCTCCCATAAAAAGCTGGTGGAGGTCCAAATCCAGACACTCCAACTGGAAAATGATCTACGGGATGTTGAAAGTCAGGTTCACCGACTCAAGGTCAACTTGGGGGCTATTCTGGAGTTAGACTCTTCCGTAGCTGAAAATTTTCTCCCCAATATATCAAGTTATTCTGACCAGACGATTCCATCAGGACGATTTTCAATAGACCATCCCCGTCTCCAGCAACTTGAGGCCGTGGTACACAGGGCCAGTGCTGAAAAAGCAAGTGCTCAGGCTGCCTTTATTCCGGATTTGAAGATCGGACTGGACTATATCCTTACTGACAAGAAACTGACAAATGGGGCAGAAGTCAGCGGGAGCGGCAAAGACCCACTCATGCTGAGTGCTGGCATAGCCTTACCCCTTTGGAATTGGAAATTAAAAAAAGCCGGGGTGAAAACGGCTGAATGGAGAGAGAAAAAGGCTCGAGCTCTCCTGAATGCTGAACATTCCAGGCTTGTTCAGGAATATGAACTGTCTCTCTCTGCACTCGAAGATGACTTAAGAAGGATCCAGTTGTATGAAACTCAACTGATACCCAAAGCCCGCGACATTGAAAAGGTGATGCGGCAGGAATACATCAGTCAGAGCTCAGATATATCCTCATATACCATGGCCAGGTTACATGTCCTGGATTTGCAGCTCATCCTGATAAATACTCAATATTCTGCACAATTACAGATAGCTGATCTAAGCTATTTGAAAGGCAACTAATATGAACGATCGAATAACAAAACTTTTAAATGGAATGCGTCCATTCCTCACCAATACATGGGCAAAGACTATTGTGACACTTCTAATTGGGATCATGTTGGGGAGTTTTCTGTTTTCTGTAGATATAGAAGACCCTCATTCAAACCATACAGATCATTCATCGGAAACAATCTGGACCTGTTCTATGGACCCCCAGGTCAGACTGGATGAGCCTGGACAATGCCCGATTTGCTTTATGGATTTGATTCCTCTGACTGCAATATCCTCTGGCGAAAGCCCCTCTCAATTCTCACTGTCAGAATCAGCGGCAAAATTGGCAAGAATCTCCACAACAGCTGTCCGCAGGGGGAGTGCCACCAGCCAAATCAGACTATCTGGAAAAATCAGTTATGATGAAACCAGAGTGAAGAGTATCTCGGCCTGGTTTCCCGGTCGCCTGGAACGTTTGTTTGTTGATTATACTGGAATCAAAGTTAATGAAGGGGATCATCTTTTCGAAATTTACAGCCCTGAGCTTTATTCTGCTCAGGAGGAACTGTTGCTGGCTCATAAACGCATGCCTGATCAGTCTTCAAATGGAAACGGTTACCCAGGAAAATCAGCATTCCAGGCAGTCAAAGAAAAAACAAAACTACTGGGATTGAGTGATGCCCAAATTGATGAAATCATTCGCAGTGGGTCCGCCAAATCTGTGATTCAGATAAATAGTCCCATGACGGGGATTGTTACTCACAAAAACGCCATTGAGGGCAAATATGTGAAGACCGGTGAACAAATCTATACTATTACCGATTTGTCAAAGGTTTGGCTCATTCTGGATGCCTATGAGAAAGATTTGCCCTGGCTGGCCTATGGTCAGGAACTGACATATCAAGTGGCAGGGTTGCCAGGTCGAACCTACTCTGCACATATCTCCTACATTGATCCCCTGGTTGATCCTTTGACGCGAAGTGTAACCGTTCGAGCCGTTCTCGACAACGTGGAGGGTTCATTAAAACCAGGCATGCTGGCAGAAGCCAGCATCTCTGTCGTTTCGCGTGGTGACGGACATGTTGTCACCCCCGATTTGTCAGGGAAATGGACCTGCCCTATGCATCCTGAAGTCATGGAGGACCATGGAAGTGACTGTCCCATTTGTGGTATGGACCTCGTAGAGGTGGAAATGGGAGATAACGATGACACCCCGTCTGAAGACCCGCTACTTGTTCCAATTTCAGCAGTTCTTAAGACAGGTAAACGGGCTCTGGTTTATGTGGAGATCAAAACGGATGGCAGCCTGATCTATGAGATGCGGGAGGTTATTGTTGGTCCAAAAGTTGGAAATAAATATATCATCCTCAGCGGGTTGGCTGAAGGTGAACGTGTTGTCAGTAATGGCAATTTTAAGATTGACAGCGCCATGCAGATTGCTGGCAAGAAGAGTATGATGAGTGCTTCAGGATCTCACGCAAACTCGGGGCATTCCTCCCATGGGATGAGCCATGAATGACAGGAAAGGGAGTTGGCTTGATCGCCTGATCACCATACCCTTGGAAAACCGACTCGTCACACTGGTGGTGTTTGTCTCCATCTTATTGTGGGGTGTACTCTCAGCTCCATTTGATTGGGAAATTCCCGGGATTGAACGGTCGCCGATTCCCGTTGATGCCATCCCGGATATTGGCGAAAACCAGCAAATCGTATTCACAGAGTGGGCTGGAAGATCTCCTCAGGATATTGAAGACCAGATTACCTATCCACTCACAGTGGCTCTCCTGGGTACACCGGAGGTAAAGACGGTACGTTCCTACTCCATGTTCGGTTTTTCCACGATCTATGTGATTTTCAAAGAGGATGTAGATTTTTACTGGTCACGGAGTCGCATCCTGGAAAAACTCAATTCTCTCCCTGCAGGCACCCTGCCCCAGGAGGTACAACCCTCGCTGGGTCCTGATGCAACTGCTCTGGGCCAGGTTTTCTGGTATACGCTTGAAGGGAGAGATGCCGAGGGTGAGATCACTGGCGGCTGGGATCTCCACGAGCTCCGGTCTGTGCAGGATTACTACGTCAAATATGGCATGTCAACAGCCTCGGGAGTGGCTGAAGTCGCCTCTGTAGGCGGTTATGTTAAGGAATATCAAATTGATGTAAATCCACAAGCGCTCAGGCATTATGAAATTTCACTCCTAGAGGTCTTCGAAGCTGTAAAAAATGCCAATAATGAGATTGGTGCCCGTACGGTTGAGATTAACCGGGTTGAGTACATGATTCGTGGTCTGGGATTTATTAAGACACTGAGTGATATTGATGAGACTGTATTAAAGGTTATTGATAATGCCCCTATCACCATTGCGGATGTTGCTCATGTTAGTTTTGGTCCGGCCTTACGTCGAGGCGCTCTGGACAAAGAGGGTGCAGAAGTTGTTGGTGGGGTTGTAGTCACTCGTTATGGCGAAAACCCACTCGCCACTATCAATGCGGTGAAGGAGAAAATTAAAGAAATCTCTCCCGGGCTTCCATCCAAAACGCTTGGGGATGGTCGCACTTCCAAACTCACCATTGTTCCCTTTTACGATCGCTCCGGGTTGATATATGAAACACTGGGCACCTTGAATCATGCCCTGCGCGATGAGCTCATTATTACTCTGATTGTGATCCTGGTCCTGCTCATGCATTTGAGGGCATCCATTCTCATCAGTTTGCTGATGCCATCCGCCGTACTTATCACTTTTGTAGGGATGAAACTATTCCAGGTTGATGCCAACATTGTGGCCCTTTCAGGCATTGCCATCGCCATCGGGACCATTGTGGACATGGGCATCATCATGACGGAAAATATTCTCAAGAGAATTGAGAGCATTGATGATACTGATCCCCTCCATAAGAAAATTGGGGATGCAGCCAGAGAGGTTGGTCCGGCAATCCTTACTGCAGTCTCCACCACGGTAATCAGTTTTTTACCTATATTTACAATGGAAGGAGCAGAAGGAAAACTTTTCAAACCGTTGGCTTATACCAAGACTTTTGCGCTGATTTCCTCGGTGATCTTGGCTGTGCTTGTACTGCCAGTAGCCGCCAGCTTTGTGTTTTCAATCAAGGTGCGTCGTCAGTGGGTGTCGAGATTGTCACTCCTCCTGCTTCTCATCGTAGCGATATGGCTAGGTGTTGCCTATAGCATTGTTCTAGGGATCATATTGAGTGGGATTGCCTTGATTCAACTCCTGAAACCATGGCTAAGCAGATACGCCTGGCTCTACCACACCAGAACACTAAACATGCTCATTGTGTTAGGTGTAACTATTCTTATCACCCTGACCTGGGTGCCTTTAGGATATCAATTTAGCTTAGGGCTAAATTTCATCTTCGTTGCCATATTAATTGGCTCTACGCTCTGGTTGATCCAGCGATTCACTCTGGTATACCCCAGAATTTTAAACTGGATGCTCCATCACAGGAGGGTTACCCTGCTCATACCGGCCACAATCATATTGCTGGGACTCAACGCCTGGTTGGGATTTGATACGTTGATGGGTTGGTCTCCCGGGTTTGTGAGGAGTACTCGACCGTATCAGAAGATGATGCATACCTTTCCAGGTTTGGGACGAGAATTTATGCCTGATCTGGATGAGGGTTCTTTTCTGTACATGCCGACGACCATGCCGCATGCTGGTATGGAGGAAGCGCTGGATGTTTTGTCTACTCTGGATAAAGCGCTCTACTCTGTTCCTGAGGTTGAAGAAGTGGTGGGGAAGATCGGTCGTGCGGAGACACCCCTGGATCCAGCCCCTTTATCCATGGTGGAGTCTATTGTTACCTATAAATCCGAATATAAACAGGATGAAGCTGGCAATATCTTGCGCTTTCGTATCATGGATAATGGTGCTTTTGTAAGGGACGAAGCAGGACATCTCATAGCAGATTCAAGGGGAAAACCTTTCCGTCAATGGCGTGATCACATCAAAAACAATCAGGATATCTGGGACGAGCTAACTCAAATTGCACAGATTCCCGGCACCACCTCGGCTCCAAAACTACAACCTATTGCAGCTCGCATCGTCATGCTTCAGAGTGGTATGCGGGCACCCATGGGCATACGCATTCATGGTTCGGACATTGAAACCATGGAATCTTTCGGTCTGGATCTGGAGCGCTTGCTAAAGGAAGTTCCCTCTGTCAAATCAAGTGCTGTATTTGCCGACAGAATTGTTGGTAAACCGTACCTCGAGATAGATATACACAGACAGGCAATTGCTCGTTATGGCTTGTCCATTCGAGAGGTTCAGGAGGTGATTGCGGTCGCTATTGGAGGGAAGCAGGTAGGATCGACCATTGAAGGTCGCGAACGCTACCCCATCAGGGTCCGCTATATGCGGGAATTCCGGGATGATGATGAAAGTTTCAAATCCATTCTTGTTCCTACGGCAACTGGAGCTCAAATCCCCTTGGGTCAATTAGCGACAATTAATTATACCCGGGGACCCCAGGTCATAAAAAGTGAGAACACCTTTTTGCTTTCCTATGTGCTTTTTGACAGACAGGATGGATACGCTGAAGTTGATGTGGTTGAGCAAGCACAAGTTTATTTGGAAACCATGATCGCCAACAATCAATTGCGAGTCCCTGCGGGAATAAGCTATGATTTCACCGGCTCTTATGAGAATCAGGTTCGAGCAACCAAACGCATGAGAATTGTATTACCTCTGGCACTGGTTTCAATATTTATCATCCTTTACATGCAGTTCAAGAGAAGCTCAACCACAGCAATTGTCTTCTCAGGAATTTTTGTGGCCTGGGCGGGTGGTTTCACATTGATCTGGTTATATGGTCAACCCTGGTTTTTGAATGTTTCTCTGGGGGGATTGCATTTCAGAGAGGTGTTTCAAATCCATGAAATCAATCTGAGTATAGCAGTTTGGGTAGGATTTTTAGCCTTGTTTGGTATCGCAACAGATGATGGGGTCCTCATTTCTACCTATCTGGATCAATCGTTCAAAGCCCTGGACCCCAAAAATCGTCAAGAAATTCATATTGCTGCCATTCAGGCCAGTAAGAAGCGAATCCGGCCAGCCATGTTGACCACAGCCACCACACTTCTCGCACTTATTCCTGTGCTGACATCTACTGGGAGGGGAGCAGATGTTATGGTTCCCATGGCGATTCCATCCTTTGGAGGGATGCTTTTTGCCATCAGCAATACATTTGTCGTACCCGTCCTATATGTGATTTTGGCGGAAAAACGACTTTTAAAGGGAAATAAAAAGTAGTGAATTTTATGACAACAGGGTCATATTAAAAATCTTAGAACTAATTGGAGTTCCAAATATGGGAAAACATGTTTTTAAAGTAAATGATATGAATTGTAATGGTTGTGTTGCCACTATCCAGAAGGATTTGGAAGCGGATGCACGCGTTGAAACCGTTGATATACAATTATCAAAAAAGCAGGTTTCAGTCGGAGGTGAGCTCACTTCAGAAGAATCTGCTGAAATCATACGTAATTCGGGTTTCAATCCTGAAGCGGGTGCACAGAAAAAGAGTTTCCTCGGGAGTCTGTTCTCTAGCTGATGCGAGGCATCCTTCACATAGCAGCACATTTTCTGGTTCCTGCTGGAATAGCACCTTGGTTGAGTAAATACATGGATGAGGGCAAGAGCTGGCAATATTATTGGCTGGTGATGTCAAGCACAATCATTGTTGACCTGGATCATTTGCTGGCAAATCCAATATATAATCCTGGCCGATGCAGTATCGGTTTCCATCCTTTGCACTCTTTTTGGGCTATTGGGGCTTATGTACTCCTCTTGATACCTAAAAAAACTCGCGTCATCTCGATTGGATTAATTATCCATATGCTGCTGGATGGGATTGATTGTGCCATGATGTAAGGATGAAAATTAATGTTTAACAATAAAGGAGAGGAAATAATATGAAATATTTATTGATGATGGCTTTGGTGGCGGTATTTGCAGTCAGTTGTGGTGGGGAAAAGGAAGCTTCTGCCATGGAACATAAGGACCATGTCGCGATGGAAAAACCTAAAGCAAATGCTGATGGCGAAAAGATCATCTATTATACTTGCCCTATGGAATCCCATAAGCATATCCATAGTTCTGCACCTGGAACATGTCCTGAATGCAATATGACATTGGTTCTTGGTGTGATCACGTCGGAGGATAAGATGGAATACTACGGCTGTCCCATGCTGATTCATAGCCACATTCGTCAGGACAAACCTGGTCGTTGTGAAGAGTGTAAAATGGAACTTAAGCCAATGCGTCTGAAAAAAGCTGAGACGATGTAAAGTCTGTCTTCATTCGAATTGTTTTATTTTGATTTCGTGAAGTCAATGTTAACATCGCATGAAATCAATACATAAACGCTGAAGTGTTTCTCAGAATTCCCATGTAAAGGGACCTCTGACCACCTCTATGGATATAAGGAATACATAAGATGCAGGAAATATTAGATCTGTTGTTGAGCAACAAGCTCTACATGGGAATTGCCGCGTTTGTCGTGATTGGTTTGCTGATATTTCTCATGAAAAAGGTATTCAAATTATTCATGATTATTGCGTTCGTGATCTTGGCGTATGGGGTCTTTATCTATGTGACTGAGGATGATCCAATAGGCGTTATCAAGAGTAAGTTAAATCCAGCCATGGAGAAACTTGATGATGCCACTCAGGGACTTCAACAAGAAGCGCTTGACAAAGTCATCGATGAAGTAGATAAGCAGCTTAAGAAGGCTGCAACCAAATAAATTGAGTTTCTCAGGCAGCTGCCTGGTGGGTTAAAACGAATCCTATCTATTCAGTTTTTCTGGATAGGTAGGATTTTTTGATATCCTTCAAATCTCCGCGAGGGATTGCCGCAATGAGACGCTTGGTATAGTCGGTTTGCGGATTCTTGTAGACGCTATCCGCATCACCCATTTCTTCCACCTTACCCTCGTTCATCACAACCATTCGATCTGACATAAATTTCACAACAGAGAGGTCATGAGAGATAAAGATGTAGGTGAGCCCAAACTCATCCCTGAGTTCATTAAGTAAATTCAGCACCTGGGCCTGCACCGAAACATCCAGAGCTGAGACAGATTCATCACAGATTACAAATTCGGGCTGGACTGCCAGTGCACGGGCGATACATATGCGCTGTCTTTGACCACCGGAAAATTCATGAGGATAGCGATTATAATGACCGGGATCCAGATTCACTCTTTCCAGTAATTCCTGCACCTTCTGGCGACGGGATTGATCATCACCATGTAGTTGATGAACTTGCATGGGTTCCAGTATGGCGGACCCGATGGTAATCCTTGGGTTCAAGGAGGAGTAAGGGTCTTGAAAAATGATTTGAATTCTGCGTCTGATTTGCCTGAGCTCATCGCCAGAGATATTGGTAATATCCTTGCCATGAAAAATGATGTTTCCAGCAGTGGGCTCAATAAGACGGAGAACAGTTCGTCCCAGTGTGGTTTTTCCACAACCTGATTCCCCAACAAGTCCCAGGGTTTCGCCTGGATAAACATCAAAACTGACATCATCGACGGCTTTTACATGATCCACAACCTTGCTAAAAAGACCTTCACGGATGGGGAAGTATGTTTTCAGGTTATTAATGGTTAGGATGGGCTCCTGGGCATAGAGTATTTCGTGTCTCTGGGCGGTTTCTTCAGGGGTGATAATTAGATCATGAATCGTCTCATCGACTGACTTTTTGATCTCAAGCATTTCCCCTGCTGCACTCTCTGACATGAAATCAGCCATTGTTGGGAGCAACTTCAAGCGATGCTCCAGGGGCGGACGGCAGGCGAGTAAACCTTTGGTATAGGGGTGTTGAGGATTTGAAAAAATTTCCCAGACTGAACCCTGCTCGACAATCTTCCCCTTATACATGACGACCACATGATCTGCGATTTCAGCGATGACGCCCAGATCGTGGGTGATGAAAATAATGCCCATATCGTGACTGTCTCTGAGTCGACGCATGAGATCCAGAATAGTAGCCTGGACAGTCACATCCAGAGCGGTTGTGGGTTCGTCAGCAATGAGAATTTGAGGATTGCATGACATGGCCATAGCTATCATCACACGTTGTTTCTGTCCACCAGATATCTGATGAGGATATGAATCAATAATTTTCTCAGGCCGGGGAAGTTCAACTTCATTAAATAATTCCAGAGTTCTGGCTCTGGCTTCGGCTTTGCTCATCTTTTGATGGAGGATGAGGGCTTCCATGACCTGATCCCCACAGGTGAAAACTGGGTTCAAAGAAGTCATAGGCTCCTGGAAAATCATGGCAATTTCATTGCCGCGAAATTCCCGCATCTCGTTCTCTGGAACTTCAGCGAGATCTACCAGACCTTTCGTTCTGGAATGGTAATGAAGTTTGCCACCAACAATTCTTCCGGGAGGATTGGGGATTAAGCGCATGAGTGAAAGAGAGGTCACGGACTTCCCAGAACCCGACTCGCCTACGACACCAACTGTGCGCCCCTTTTCCAGGCTGAAAGAAACCTTGTCCACAGCCTTTACCGTTCCTTCATCGGTACTGAAAACGGTTTCTAGTTCTTGAATTTCTGTGAGCATATTTTCTGACATAATTGGTTCCGTAGTTTGTTTCTTCATACTTAAAATCGTTTAGATGTGTGGCTGCAAATATAAATAGAAAGCTCCACGGAAAAAGGGGGAAGGGCGTTGAGTTTCGAATGGGACTTTTAAATCTTTTGTGCTCACTTCAAGTAAATGCATGATTTAACACAAGGAAATTGACAAATAGCGAAAAAAGGTACAGTAATATATTTTATAAAATATAAAGAATAATACATATTATTAGATAATTGATCTCCTATTTTACTTATTATAACCTAATATCAGCAATAAATTTGTGAAGCGACGATTTCCAAACTATCTTTGTTACCTACTAATACAACATACTGGTGGTTCGCTTAAAACGTGTGTTCAACTGAAGTGGCTCGACCTCAAACATTAATTGATTGATGAGAGAAAGGAAGCATGGCACAACGAAAGATTCTTCTTAGTAATGAATTGAACCGAACCGGCGAGGCAGATGATGCCGTGGAAAAATTCCATGGCGCAGAATGTTACGCCCTGCTCGGTGAAATTGGATTTCTGAGTCCTGAGAAAGTAGCCCTGATGTTAGATCAGGGTAAAATATCAGACCGTAGGAATCGAATGCTCGAGGCGCTTCAAAAAATAACCTATGCAAAAATCGCCACTCTTGAAGGCAATTATACATTTGCCATTGAGCTATATGAGCAGGTTGAGGGGAAGATAAGTGTCCTCAACCAGGGTTCACAGCAGGAGGGCTCTCTCTCTTATTTTTACTATGAATATGCTGGCTTTTTTAGCCAGGTTGGTAATCTCAATGCTGCCTATAGATATTTGGAGAAGGCACGCGCCATCACTTCTTCCAATAAAATGAAGCAGATGATTGCGTATCAATATCTTCTCCTCGAATCTGATAAGAAATTCGCCCTTAAAAAATGGCTACAGTGTATTGCCTACTTCAACAAATACGAGATGGCTGTTATGGAATCTCATGCACGCTACGGCTTAGCACTACAGCTTCTGAAGCAGGAAAACATGGAGGATGCCACAGACCATTTGGATCAAGCTCATGAAATGGCCGCACTTGGTGGTTTTCAGCATCTGCACTGGAGCATTGATTTTACCAGAGGATGTCTGCTGGTAAATCAAAACCGGAATACTGAGGCTATCCGGTTTTTTGAGGGTTTACTTGAAAAATTAGGGAATGCCCATTTTACAGCAAGAATCCAGGCAAAGATTGCCGAATTATATATTATTGTCGGGGATCCAGACAAAGCTCTGGAAATCGCGAAATCAGCCATGGAAATCAGTCAGCAATTCTCCATTGCATCTGAATTAGCCGGTGCATGTCTTTTAATGGGAAAAATATATCATCGTAACATCGCAGATATTACCAAGGCTTATTTTTATTATCAGCAGGCTTTTGGATCAGTCATGGCTTTGACAAAACGGGGTATTCCCCTTGATGACGCTCGCCGCAAAGTGATTAATGAATACGTGATCTTCCTGGAGGAGCACTTCCCCGGTGAGATGGCTGAATCAGGCAATGAAGATCTCTTTGCTTTTTCTAAGGATTTGAACTGGGTGAAAATCAAGGATCTGTTCCATTACAATTTGTTTCTTTACCACTATATGAACACTGGGGTGGGGAACAAGACTTTGGAGGCTTTGGACTTTCCCGCATCTTCATTTTACTCTGCCACGGAACGTCTCAGGAGCCGGGGTATCACCTTCCCCAATTTCCGCAAAAGTGATGTGGATATTCCTGCAGAAAATTATGTAGAAGGATTACAGCAATATTCCCGATTACACCGAGATAAAAGCTGGGTTGAAATCAATGATTGTTTTGAGAAGGATATGCTCAAGTATCACTACAAATTAAACAACTATAATAAAAAACTGCTCGCGAAGCATCTAGAATTGGCCTACTCAGGAATTGTGAACCGCACGAAGTATCTCACTTCAGGGGATGGCTGATACCCTAGGCATAGTTTAACCCTTAACCTGTTAAATCTAAGTATCCAGGTGTTGCGATGTTCTAAGAGCCACCTATTTTCAGCTTAATGAACAATTCTATACAACTGTCACGCGAGTTGGAAGTGAATCATTAGATATGATTCAAAACGAACCCCCCCATAGTCTCACTGGCAAAATTACCCTACTGATCTTCGTCAGTTTCTTTATATCGGGATTCACAGGTCTGGTCTACGAGATATTATGGACAAGATTAATTGTCAGAATAGTTGGTGCATCACCTCTGGCGGTGAGCATTATTCTGACAATCTTCATGGGTGGCATCGGTTTGGGCAGCTTTCTAGCCAGCAAAACCATTCGACTGGTTCAGAAACACCATCAACATTTACGAATATATGCCCTTCTCGAGCTAGCTATCGGGATCCTAGGGTTCCTGCTACCCTTCCTCATGGATCTCTCCAAACCCTTATTCAGCCTACTATATAATGGTCTCTATGATCAGCATTTGATATACAACCTCCTGTTGTTACTTGGATGCGGCCTTCTATTTATTCTGCCAACAATCTTCATGGGGGCGACACTTCCTTTTCTGTCTCGCTTCTATGTCATGAGTCTGTCACATCTGGGAACTCGTCTTGGCTTTCTTTATGGTCTAAACACCCTCGGGGCTGCCGTAGGATCTGTGATGGCGGGATTCTGGTTTATCTATTCATTTGGAGTGGAAGGAACGATGTTGCTGGCAGTGATTCTGAATATGATCATTGGAGCAAGTTGTTTGATAGCAGCTTCCCGACCAGGGATCATACAAAAAAAATCATTCCTTAAGGAACCCGAACTCCTCAAGAAAACTGAATCCTCAACACAAATTTCAGAGGACCTCAATCAGTCAGATTATATCGTTAAGGGAGCCTTAATTCTCATTGTCATAAGCGGTTTTTGCTCCATGTCATACGAGGTCATCTGGACCCGATTATTAGAACTGATTATTGGACCCACCATTTATTCTCTGACCATCGTATTGGCAGCGTTCATCACGGGTTTGGCACTTGGAAGTATGATATTCGGACGTTTAGTTGATCGATTTGGTAAGGCTATCTGGTTGCTCATATTTACACAGCTCGCTGCTGCTATGCTGTCTCTGTGGGTGAGTCAAATTATGGGATCCAGTCAGATGTTTTTCGCCAAGCTTATCTTCCAATTTCAAGACAACTTTGTTCTCTTAAGTATTTTAAAAGCTGGGATTGTATTTCTGCTCATGTTGGCTCCCACCCTGTGTTTGGGAGCTGCGTATCCCCTGGTTACCAAGATATATTCCAATTCAACCAGGCATATTGGTCAGTCGATTGGCTATGTATACGCCGTGAATACCATCGGTGCTTTAGCCGGTTCCTTTTTCGCTGGTTTTTTTCTCATTCCCTGGTTTGGGAAGGAACTCAGTTTGAGTTTATTGTCTGGTCTCATGCTCATGGCTCCAACCACCATGATTGTGCTGCTCCTGCGAAAGGGAAAAATCTCCAGGAGACGTGCCACCTATGGAGTTGGTTTCGCTAGTTTGGTTCTGATCATGTCAAGTGTTCTGCCAGAATGGGACCGGGAAGCTTTTGCATTCGGAAAGTATCATCGTTTCGAAGGTTATAGTCATATTCTAGAAAAAACAGGCTGGTTTGCTTCGTTCTGGCAGGGTGATCAGTTGCCAAAATACAATATTAATTCTGAGATGGTGTATTCAGGTGATGGTACTGCGGGCTTCACCGCCGTGATCAAAAACGTCAATTTACTTGGATATAATGAATATTCACTTTCAAATAGTGGCAAGCCCGATGCTTCGAGCCATGGTGATATGGCGACTCAAACGATGGCAGCACACGTTCCCTTACTGGTCCATCCTGATGCCAGGGATGTCATGGTTCTGGGGTTGGCCAGTGGTATCACGGCCGGGGAGGCTCTTCATTATCCCATAGAGACGTTGGATATACTTGAGATTAGTAAAGAAGTGGTGGAATCCAGCGATTATTTCCTGCCCTGGAATAACCGGGTTCTCGAAGATGACCGCACAGAGCTGATCCTTCAGGATGGTCGCGCGCACCTGGAAATAACCGAACGGAACTATGATGTTATCATCTCTGAGCCTTCGAATCCCTGGATGGCTGGATTGGCCAATTTATTTAGCCAGAATTTTTATCAGCTTATCCGAGGGCATTTAAATCAGGGTGGTGTGTTGGCGCAATGGCTGCATTCCTATCAGATGGATTGGGCAACTTTCCAACTCATGATACGCACATTTCATTCTGTTTTTCCCAATAGTATCCTTATCCATGTGACGCCAGGTACGGGTGACTACCTGTTGATCGGGTTCCAGGATGAAGACCAGCAATTCAATCAGAACCTTGCTGATCGTCTTCAATACATTCAATCCTCAAAAAATGTGAAATTGCCTGATTCGAATGTATTGTCAAAATTGATTGTCAGCGATGACCTATACCCTCTGGTTGGAACGGGTCCAATTCACACGGATGATCGACCTCTATTGGAATACACAGCACCTAGAAAGATGTATACTTCTGACCCGCTGATCCAGAAGAATATCCTGTCTTTAAGAACATTGGATTCCAGTACAGAGAAAATGCGCGACGCTATTTCAGATATTGATGGTCAGCTATCATTCCTGGAATACTTGTTATCCGTCAATGAAAGAAACATCGGTAGTATTGATCTAACAACAGCCACTCCTGAACAATTCAAACGCTATTCGCGGTTAATGATTGATTATTCTTCAAAGTATGATCTGGCAGACTATAGCATTTTAGAAGATTATCCTGAACTAGCCCAGAAATGTCTGTTAGCCAAGGCAGAGACTATTCAGCGGAATATTGATAATATTCCCAATAAAAGTGCTGCCTATATCTACATCGCTGATATCTACAACCAAACAGACCGACAGGCTGAAAGAATCAGAAGTCTCAAAGAAGCTTCACGGATTGCTCCGAATCATCCACAAATCCGCAATGATCTGGGTGTTGCTTTCATGGATTCTGGCATGCTCAATGCTGCTGCGAATGTTTTTAGCACGGCTATCCTGCTGAATCCAAACCAGGCTGAGTCTCATTTAAATCTGGGTAAATCCTTATTAAAAATGGGGCTATTATCAGAGTCCGAAACCGAATTATTGAGGTCCAAGGCGTTGGATCCTAAGTCGCATGAATCATATTTCTATTTGGCTTCACTATATTTTAAAGGTGGCCAATTTCAATCAGCCATAAAGAATTATGATCGGGCCATAGAACTGGGTTTTGGTGGCGATCAAGATTTTATCAAAGACCTACAGGTACATCGCCAGGGCTCAAAGTAAACGGCCCTGACAAACAGCTTATTCTGGATTTATATCAACGGGACTTCTCTTTCTGAAGATTTAAAATTGAAGACTAATGTGTTTGACGTGCACAAGAGGGTTCAGTCGTATTGTTCCCAAATCTACGGTGGGGGATCCATTGATAAGGGTCTCCCCAAAATACATTAGGGTGCTAATATTGGTTCAGCTCTCCTGAACTTTTGACCAGCGAACATGTTGAAGGTACTTGAATAGCTGGCCTCTGCCGGCTAGATTTTAAACGCTAACCTCTTCTCAATATTCACATCCAAGATTTTCCGCACACGGATACACCTATCCAGCATTTGATTATTTAATCATTCTTTGGGAGGAAGGTTTATATGTCCACAACGCATTCAAGAGGTTCAAAATTGATGACCCGGCTACACGATGCATTAAAATCCAGGCATTATAGTTTGAGGACTGAACAAATTTACTCAAATTGGGTATTAAGATTTATTAGATACCATAAGCTGAGACACCCAAGGAATATGGCTGAGCCAGAGATCAATGAGTTCTTGAGTGACCTGGCCATAGAGAAGAAAGTAGGATCATCAGCGCAGAATCAGGCGTTGGCGGCTATTCTATTCTTATATCGACATGTGCTAGATCGTGAGATAGGGGATCTGGGAAATGTTATTCGTGCTCGAAAGTCTATTCGGGTTCCAGTCGTGCTGTCAAGATTTGAGGTAGTTCAGGTCTTTTCCAACTTGTATGGCAGAAACAAATTGCTTGTGGAGCTCATTTATGGCACAGGAATGAGATTGTCAGAGTGCTTAAAATTGCGTGTTAAGGAGTTGGACTTCAACAGAAATGAAATCACAATTCGGAGTGGTAAGGGGGATAAAGACAGGATTGTCATGTTACCCAGGACCTTAAAATCCAGATTGAAACAACATTTGAAGGCAATCAGGCTATTGCACAGGGAGGATTTAATACAAGGGTGGGGGGCTGTTGAGCTCCCAGGTGCATTGGATAGAAAATATCCGAATGCGGCCAGAGATTGGAAATGGCAATGGGTATTCCCGCAGAAATCGCGTTGGATTGATCGTAAAACCTGGAAAGAGGGTCGTCATCATGTTGATGCCACGGTAATACAGCGTGCAATTAAACTTTCTGTAGAGAAATGCGACTTGACCAAACACATTACATGTCATACCTTCAGACATTCTTTTGCCACACATTTACTGGAGGGAGGCTACGATATTCGCACGGTGCAATCTCTTTTGGGTCATAAGGACGTGAAGACCACAATGATCTATACGCACGTTTTAAACCGCGGTCCAGCAGGAGTTCGAAGTCCCATGGATGATTTGCACATAGATGTGGAATCTGAGAAATCTACTAATGATGAAAAATGATGTCACATTATACGGTCAGTATAACATCCCACTGGAAGAGATATCCGAGGCTAGAATATTGAATATTAAGAGCTTACAAAAACAAACAGAAAAAGTTTATTCGGGCGTTTTGTCAAAACACTCATCTTATACGAGACCGTATAAACACTGTTACTCGGGCAGGCTCTATTTCCGCTGGATAGATACTTGTGATAACATTTTTTGATAAGCTTTATGGTACACCACTACAAGAAGAGAGTGGGATTTTTAATAATCTTTGGATTCAAAGTACAGCTCAGGTCAAATAAATGCTGTGGTTGTCGCTCCTTTGCTGCTCACTCCGCCCTGGTCGGGACAGCTCGCAGCAAAACATAGAGCTTCTGCCGAGTAACGAGGCTGTCGAAAAAGGTTTGTAAATAGCAGTCTAACCTTGT
>CAZDVD010000046.1:0-17996 GCA_964508765.1 uncultured Lentisphaeria bacterium | reverse complement strand
GTGGCAGATGGACTAAACAAAATGTCTAAGAGTATCAATGGTTCCAATATCCTGCTCCTGGGAATGGCCTATAAGCCTGATATTGACGACGTGCGAGAATCACCTGCTCTTGATGTATATGGGCTCCTTGAAGCTAAGGGTGCCAAGTTGAGTTTTCATGATCCCTATGTGAGTGAGATTAAGTTTGATTCAAGGATTGAGCAGACAATCCAACTGGATCACTCCACTCTGGATCAATATGACTGTGTGGTGATTACAACAAATCACTCCGAGTATGATATCAAGACTATTGTGGAGAACTCCAAGCTCATTGTGGATACACGCAATGCGACTGCCGATTTTAAAAGTAATAAAGTGATAAGTTTAGGAGCTGGTTAATGAAGAGAACATTCCTCGCATTAATAATGATCCTGATGATAACATCAGGATATGCGCAACTTAATACTGTGCAAGTACCAGTTGAAGATGAAGAGGTGACCCCACTTAAGCCTGAAATGATTTCAAGTTTAGGTAATGTTCTATTAGATCAGGTCATTGATATCCATTCGTACATCGTTGGACCTGGGGATAGGTTTAAAATAGCAATTTCTGGGCCCTTTAAATCGGGTGCTGTCTTGGAAGTATCTCCGACAGGTATGTTGATGATTCCCGAAATTGGCCAGGTGGATCTGAAAAATAGATCCTTGGCAGAATCCATGGAAATCATTGAGGCACTTGTCAAATCACAAATTCAGGGAGCCAAAATCTTTGTTGATCTATTGACTCTGCGAGAGTTCAAAGTCATGGTCTATGGTGCTGTTGAGTTACCAGGATTTCATAAAGTTAATGCTGCTATGCGAGTATACGAAATTGGGAAACTCGCCGAGTTAAAACATATGGCTGACTTGTCACGAATATACATTATTAAGGAATCAGGCGATACGCTCTCATGTAATTGGTATAAACTAATTGATCAGGGTGACCTTGACCAAAATCCTTATCTGCAGGAGGGTGATAAACTTTTCATTCCTTCGGCAACGCATAGTAAAAATGTTGTTGCTGTAAGGGGGGCTGCAGAGGTAAATGGTTATTACGCCTTAGGTTCAAATGAATCTATATTTTCATTCATCAATAGAACGGTAAAGTTGATGGACATCGCTGATATGAGTTCCATGTACATCATTCGTTCTTCTAAAAAAGGTGAAGAATATCTCCGTATTGGAAGGGAGGACTTCTTGACCTTTATACTGCTTCCCAACGATGTTATTCAACTCCTACAAGTTGAACCCATTCGTGTCAATGGCTACGTGAATACTCCCGGTGTTTTTAAGTTTGTCCCAGGTCAGAGCGCTCTTGACTATATAGCTACGGCGGGTGGAGCCCTACCAAATGGGGATATAAAAAAGATTGAAGTCATTCGAGGAGATAAATCTATCCGATATAATGGAAGCACCATTCTTCAACCAGGAGATATCATCGAAGTAAAAAGAACTTACTCAGATGTTTTATTTGGCGAGATCAGTATACTTCAATTTGTCACATCAACTGCCACCATCGTGCTTAGCTACCTTGCGATAACTAAATAGCGAGAGATTGAATTATGAGCTCAAATGTAAATACATCAAATAGTGATTTAAAAGGGTTGATCCTCCTTTTCTGGGATTTTCGGAAATTTATTGTTGGAGTAACAAGTTTTGTCGCAGTTCTTTCAATAATTATAAGTTTAATATTACCCGTCTCATATCGTGCTACTGCAATTATTTTGCCTCCCAATGTAGATGGTGGTGGTATGGGGATCGCATCCCTATTGAGTGGACTCCCTTTTGGGGGGATGGGTATGGATGGGATAGGACAGGCAACCAATAATTACATGTCTATCCTCAATAGTCGTACGATGGGGGAAAGGGTGATTGAGGAATTTGGCCTCATGGATGAGTATCAGTCTGAATTTATTGAAGAGGCCTTGGACGCTCTTGCCAGTAGCACAAAATTCGTCCTGAATGATGAGGGGACTATCGCAATTACTGTTTTTGATGGAAATCAAGACCGGGTCCCAGATATTGCAAACTACTATGTCCATCAATTGGATAGCATCAATAAGGACCTTACCAAGGAACGAGCAGGCAACAATAGGACTTTTATTGAAAAAAGACTTGAACAAGTATATGCTGAAGCCGCTGATGCTGAAAACCGACTAAGATTTTTCCAGGAAGAGAATGGTGCCTATTCGCTCGAAGTTCAGGCGGAGGAAAGTATTCGGGCTTTGGCAGCAATTGAAGCTGATATCATCTCTAAAGAAATCGAACTAGACGTCATGCAAATAAGCATGAGCAAAAGTCATCCAGAAATTGTTTTCCTTGAGAAAGAAGTTCTTGCTCTAAAATCATCATTGAATGGACTTATCAATGCAAGCGAAAATGATAGGATTTTGAAATCCCCTGGAAAGCTGCCAGGCTTGGTTGTTGAATATTCCCGATTGCTCCGGGATGTAAAAGCGAAGAACGCGGTGTTAGAGTTTTTGCTACCTGAATATGAGCAAGCCCGCATTCAAGAGGTAAAAGATACCCCCACAGTACAGGTATTGGATGCTGCACAAAGACCTTCAAAAAAATCTAAACCATTTCGTGCTCTCATTGTAATGCTGTCCACCATGTCAGCCTTTTTTGTTAGCCTGTACGGAATCCTTTTCTGGCGAAAGTATTTCTCTTGATCCGATGACTCTTCATACAGGGTTCTATTCGGAAATAACTAGGTAAATGGATATAAATTAGAGTTTCTCAATGCTCCAATGGATTGAAAAATATATTGATTATGTACCAGCAATAAGCATCAATGTAAATCATCGTAAGGTGAATGAATGGATTGCTTTTACTTTTCTTTTTACATACTTAATCTTTCAGCCCTATGTAAAATATAATGAGAATGTTTATCAAGGATTCAGGTTTAACATTACACTGATTGGTGTATTATTATTGCTATTGTTGATCGCTAATAGCCTTTTTCTGTTACGTTCGTTTAGCATCCGCAGGATGCCTCTCATAGTGGTGATATTTATACAAATTCTCCTGATCCAAATGTTATCATTCTATTGGATTAAGGACTATTCTTTACATTCCGAGCTTATATATGTAAAGACGTTGTCCAAAACACTTGTTGCCTCCAGTTTGTTCCTGTTTACTGGTGCGTATCTAAATCGGCTATTTGAAGGGAAATTGTATAGAAGGATATTTAGGGGATCGTGGGTTTTCCTGACCTTTTTCTTTATATATCATTCGGTTGTAAATGCCTTGAGATTTTCGATTGATTTAGGAGACAATTTAATTTACTTGATGTTGGCAGACAATTATGCAATCCTTTCTATTTTTGCAGTCCACGTCACAAAATCTAGAATTGCCCGACACTTCATTTTTATTCTCACTAGTGTAACGCTTTTTGCCCTATTATCACGCACAGCACTTTATTTTTTTGTTGCCATCTATATTCTATTGCTCTACAGAGAGAATAAGAGGCTACTCCTCATCTTGTTTTTTGGAAGCTTCCTGTTCATGCTAAACGCATCATCAGATTTAAGAGAGAATAGGATGCTTGTTCTCGCCTTTGGTGGATCTGATAAATCAGCCAGTATGCGCTACGAAATGCTCATTGACGGCGTCAATTCTATCCAACAGAACTGGTTTACCGGTCAGTTTATGGGCGACATAAACGAATATGCAGGTACTGAAGGATACTATATTCATAACTATTTAGCTGTCTGGCGGCAATATGGGCTAATCCCATTTTTGATAATTATTTTAACCATAATCACAAATCAATTTAGGATCGGTATGAAGTGGTTAAAGAATAAGCCTTTCACAGATAGTCAATTCTTTCTATTCTATTTTTCCATGTTCGTAATCTTCGAGATCATCTTTGCGAGGACCTTTGTTCATCCCTATATCTGGCTGTCCTTCGTGCCAGCTATGCAATATTTGGAATCTGAACGAGATCTGAGGAGACTGAATTGAAAGTATTGCATCTAAATTATCTTCCCTCATCCATTGTGTTGAAGGATAAAAAAATCAAGGATATGGCTGAAGCAGCCCTTCAGGCTAAATTAGACATCGACTTTTTGATATTGAATACAAGCGTTGTAAATAGCAAAGACAATCTTAGCTACGTAAAAATCAAATTTCCTGAAAACCGACTGCTTAAAGCATTTGCCCAGAAACTGTTTAGATATAGATATATTGAGAAGTATGCAGATATTGATAAGTATGACCGGATTATTCTAAGATACCCTTTAGCATTTGGGTTTGGACTTAAGCATTTTTACAAAAAATATGGCCATAAAATTTTCACTGAGCACCATACAAATGAAGGGGCTGAGTTACTCAAAATTGGATCTGTACCTAGCCTTGGTAAAGTATTTTCCTGGTATGAGAATTTTCGAAAGGGCTCGATTCTCAAAGCATGTAGGGGCATTATTGGAGTCACTGATGAAATTCGCCGACATGAAGCATCTTTTTTCTCGGGGCTGGCCTCTCACACGATGAGTAATGGTATAAATGTGACTTCCGTTAAACTTGCACGACCAAAAGACCCGAGAGATAATCAATTGGATATCATTTTCCTGGCAGCCAGATTTGCTCCCTGGCACGGACTTGACTATGCCATTCAGGGGCTCAAGGAATATTCAGGAGCCACACCAATCGTTTTGCATGTCGTCGGAAATATCAATAATATCAGTAATCTCATCGAGTTTAATGACCGCCAAAATGCGTTGATTCAGTTCCATGGTGAAGTTCACGGTGATGATCTGGATTCCTTATTTGATCAGGCGGATCTAGGTATATCCAGTTTGGGTATTCACCGAGTGGGTCTGGAAGAAGCCAGTGTTTTGAAATCTCGAGAGTATTTCGCCAGAGGTTTGCCTTTTGTCTATGCCTATACTGACAGCGACCTCACTGGAGACGAACCGTATGCTCTGCGCGTAAAAGTGACAGAGTTGAACTATTTGAATTTCGAAGAACTTGTGAATTTCTTTACAAGCACCCAACAAATCAATGACTTAGGGAATGTGATGAGAAAAGAAGCAGTTCAAAAAATTGATTGGGCTGCAAAACTGAAAAGATTACACCATTTTGTAGTGGAAAATTAATGCCTTATAGAAAACTACTTCAAAAATATCCCACGGTAAAAAAGGGGATTAAATGGTTATACATCAGATTGGGGGGTGTACTTGGAAGTTTTAGTCCCAAAATAAGTCTGAGACCTGGAGTGAGTCTTTCAAGATATTTCACAGAGAACGATTTATTTTATGGATATTACGACTTAAATCCAATCAAAAATAACAGGTTACTTTCCCACGAAATTAAGGGCGAATCAATTGGAATACATTCCATAGATCTTGAGACAGGAGATTTTCTGGAGATCGCGAAAACGACAGCCTGGAATTATCAGCAGGGTGCCCGACTTGGGTGGTGTGAAAACGATAAGAATCAAATTTACTTTAATACACAGAATTCAAATTCATTCCAAACAACTCTTATCGATCTGGACAACAACCAGGAGCAAGTATTTGATGTCCCCTTGCAAGTTGCCAATAAAAGATTCGATACAATCATCTCGATCAATATCGCTCAAATAAACAAGTATAATCCTGAATACGGATACAAAACCACCTCCTCACATGAGAGTCAGGTTAGTAGCGCCAACAATCAAGAATGCGGAATATTGCTTTATGATATTCACGCATCCCGGCAACACTGTTTGGTTTCTCTTGAGAAGATCCTTGATCACGATAGCTGCGAAGGAGCGACACATTCAAATAGTGAAATTAATCATGTTGCCTATTCACCTGATGAGTCGCGTCTGGCATTCATACACCGTTGGTATCTTAAGGGTGGGAAAAGATTGTCTCGACTACTGATCTATGATATTAAGGCTGACTTAATTACCACTGTGTTGGCCAATGGGATGGTTTCTCACTACTGTTGGCAGAATGATGATGATATTTTTGTATATGGGTGTGCCAAAAATGGCCAGGACTGTTTCATGACTTTCCATGTTCCAACACATTCTACGACTACACATACCGCCTTGTCAGGGCAAGGAGATGGACACCCCTCAGTTTCTCCCGACAAAAAGTGGATTGTACTAGACTCGTATCCCGGAATCTCACGTCATCAGTCTCTATATATCTTTAATGTGATCACAAATGATTTGAAAAAGATTGGATCATTTTACAGCCCCCCAAAGTATTCTAACGCTCAACGTTGTGATTTACATCCACGGTGGAGTACAGATGGGCAGATTGTTATTGATTCAACGCATACAGGGAAAAGAGAGATATGTCTTATAGATGTATCCAGTGTTTTATAAATGAAGAATATTTGCCATGATCTGACGGTGGGGATTCCCTTTCACGGAGGGACCAAAGCAAGCCAACTTGAAGAAGCAATCCAATCGATCCTTAATCAAACGCTGGTTGCTGCAAAATGCCATCTCATTCAAAATGGAACGGTCCCTGAGAAAATTCTACTTATTGCAAAGGGATACGAAGTTTCCCATCCTTCTGAAATAGAACATATTTTTGTAGCCAAAAGAGGACTCGCTGCTGCCCTCAATCAAAGCATAAAACAATGTACGACCAGATATTATGCGCGTATGGATTCGGATGATGTTGCCCTGCCTCATAGGTTTGAAATGCAAATCAAATATCTCGAAGCACATGGGGATGTTAATATTCTAGGAAGCTGGGCCAAAGAATTTACCTCCGCAGATGGGATTGAAAAGGCGCTCCTAAAACAAATGCCGACAGACCCTCAAGAGATGAAAAATTGGTTTCACTATAGAAATCCCCTGATTCACTCTACTGTTATGTTTCAAACCAGGGTCTTTGATGATATAGGCTACTATGACGAGACCTATCTCACTGATCAGGATCTCCAATTGTGGGGAAGAGCGATAACTAATAATGAAACCATGGCAAATATTCCTGAAGCACTCATCTATTTTCGCACGGATAATATCATCGGTCGTCGATCACACATAAAGGCAGTCTGGCGTCAAGCCAAAGCCAGGTTTTCAGTCAGGACCTGGTCGATTAAATACAACTTCCTAAAAATAGGCGCTTTGTCGTTCAGACTTATGCCAGAGTTTGTTCAACGATACGGGTATAAAAATTTTCGTTCCCCTGGTTCATAATGACGGGGATACAATAACAGGCCATGCGCTTGAAAATTAATAATCCTTTTCTTAAAAATGTATCATTCCTTGCCTCAGGAAGCGTGCTGGCCCAGGCTATTACGATTCTGGTGAGTCCCATTATTATGCGGATTTATGATCCCACATCTTTTGGGATATTTTCTGTTTTTCTAAGTTCCGTAACCATTTTTGCGGCTCTGTCTACGGGCCAATATGAAAATGCTATCATGCTTCAAAGTGGGAAAGACCGGATTCTGTCTGCCTCAATCATCACAGTCCTGCTGTCCGCAGGGATCAGCACATTTTTTGGTATAAGTGTGTGGCTAATTAATCCTCTGCTGATGGAAAAAATCCAATTTCTCAAAGTGCCTGGTAGTGGTGCCATTCTTGGGCTTGCAGTCTTTCTAACCTCTATGATTACGGTTATGAATCTTTTAAACAACAAGATGTTGGCTTATCAAAGAATTGCTGCAGGAAAGACAATCCAGGCAACAACCGTTTCTTCAACTTCCATTGTATATGGAATGTTGAGTGCGAGTTTTATAGGGCTTCAGGTTGGACTTCTAGCTGGGCGCCTCATCAATGTGCTATTTCTTGTAAAACCTCACTTTGTAGCATTAGCTGAGAGCCTTGGCACTCTCAAATATGATCAATTCCGAGCTCATATCAAGCGGTATAGAAAATTCCCATTGTTCACATCCTGGGCGATCGTATTCAATACCATATCCGCTCAAATTCCAATCTTTACATTTGAATATTTTTATACTTCCTCAGAGGTAGGTCTGTATGCACTTGCACAGCGCATCATTATTGGTCCCGTCCTGTTGCTGAGTGGATCTGTGGGTCAGGTATTCTTTCAAGAAGGGGCTGCCGTAAAAGATGATCCAGTTCGACTTATGAGCATTTCCTCGGATATTAGTGATACGATTTCCAAATATTCTGCAATACCCTTTGCTATAATTGTTTTGTTTGGAGAAATAATTTTTAAGACTCTGTTTGGTGACGCTTGGAGCAGTGCTGGCATTTTTGCACAATATCTGGCTATTCCAACCTACTTTGTGATGTCCACCAATCCACTGCTCTCCATTTTTTCCATCTTGGAAAAACAGAAGTCGATTCTTGCTTTTAATGCAATACTTCTTATTGCACGTGCAATCGTCGTTATTGCCATGTCGCTTTTGGGCTTCCCCGTCCTACAGATAATCACTGTTTATGCATTTGTAAGTGGCTTGCTATGGCTCTCACTAAATTTGTACATTTTTAGGCTATTGGGATCGTCCGTCTTGCAAAGATTAATTGTAAATGTGAAATGGATCTCAGCCAGTTTGATTATTTTGAAATTAATTGAAACTATTCTAAGCGTGGTAATAAGCTAATGTCAAAACATCTTCATTTAACATTCAGTCGTCAGTTATCCTGGCAGTATACAGATAATTCAATCATATGGGATAATGGTACAGGGGATGGGGTAAAACTGGCTAAACAGCTTGAGGCTGAATTAGAACACCCCGAAATAGAACTGTCTGCTATAGCTCAACTCTTACGGGGAGGACCTGATCAGTTTGCAATTATGATAGAGATAAAATCGATGCTCTTTGCAGCTGTTGACCACATGCGTTCAGTTCCGCTGTTTTATCATTTTAAAAACTTTAGAATTTCAGATGATCCAGACTGGTTGCTGGGAGAAAAAATCCTGCCTTCCATGTTCACACGCTATTCCAAATATGAGTTTTTACTCTCTGGAATTGTATCGGGTCAGGATACACTCATTGAAGATGTGAAACAAATTCAAGCAGGAGAATTTCTGCTGATTGATAAGCGCACCAAAATCTTCAAGACTCAAAGGTATTTCAGCCAGGACTATCATATCAGCCAGAGGAATCTTGAAAGTCAAGATTGGATCGATCTTTTCGATCAAACCCTCAACCACACCTTTGAGAAATTATACCAAAAAGTCAAAGATAGACCGGTAATGTTACCCCTTAGTGGCGGTTATGATAGTCGACTTCTCGCTTATAAGCTCAAAGAATTTGGGCATACGGATATGCACGCTTTTACCTATGAAGTAAAGAATATGCCCGAGGTAAACAACGCGAGACGCGTCGCGGAGCATCTGGGATTGAAATGGAATTTTGTCCCGTATACAAGATCTATGTGGTATGACTGGTATCATTCACAGGACAGAAAAGATTTTTTTACATATTCTATGCGATATGCTTCTTTCGGCCATAGTGCTGATTTTCCAGCAATAAAGTATTTAGTTGATAAAGATAAAATTCCTGAGAATGCAGTGCTCATTCCTGGACATGCACTGGATGCGACTGCTGGCGATACAATTCCCCAAGCATACTTTTCTGATGGTAAATTCGACAAGGCGCAGGTGCTAAATGATATTTACGCAAAATTTTATGACAATTGGCCTGAGTGGAAGAACCAGATTGACTTTAAAGACTATCTTGATGACAAGTTAGCTTGTTCTCTACATCTGGGGGAGAATCACTACAGCGGAGAAGAAGCTGCCAATCTATGGGAAGACTACAACGACCGGGAAAGACAAGCAAAATACATCTTAAATTCTTTACGGGTTTACGAGCATTTTGGATTCACCTGGGAAATCCCATTCTGGGAGAAAGGCTTTTTTGATTTTTGGAAAAGTGTTCCCATGGAGCAGAAGAAGAATCGTGTTTTGCAAATGCAATACATGGCACAAAAGGTGAATATTCCTGTTCCAGCAAACCCCAAAAAATCTATTCCAGAAAGATTAAAATACCGCATGTTTGCCTATTGGCTGGGGAGGTTTGCCGGTAACAAATCATTGCCATTGGCCTGGATGTCGCAAGTTAAAGATTTGAACTATACAGTTAAAGCGCCATTTATTAATCAGAAAGCCTATCTCTACCCAGCTCGAGTTTGGGGGCTATATGCCTTGTCACAGATGGAGCATTATTATTCAGAAGCACTGGATAATAAGACCAGCTAAAAGCTAAATCGGAGCCCCAGCGTGTTGGTAAGGTTCGTTGATCGAAACTGTAGGGAAATTGTGGGTGAGTAGTAATATTGAAAGCCAAGAGCGTACTTTTGCACCGTTGACCCATCCCCATTCCAAAAGCCCGTGGATGGGTTCTCCTCTAACTCTGTATAGCTATAAGCTTCAAGTATGTCCGAACCCACACCATCATAGGTTGTCTCCCATTGATACATCGCTGAAACATCTAGCTTGGAGCTGTATGACCACTTGGAACTGATCGACAAGGTTGAGGAGTTAGGACCTAGAGGCAGACCAAGTGCCCGACTAGTTGATGAATAGCTGTTAATGGGGTTTTTGTGAGAGTAAGTCCACGGTCTTGCCACGGTATATTCAACATTTATTGAAGGCAGGTTAGCTTTTGGGTAGTAAGTCGCACCAAGTTGAAAGACGAACTTATTGCCCCACCAACCGCTGAAAAGCTTCCAGAAATCCAATTCATCAAAAAACCAGGTTCCATAGCTGGTAAGACCTGGAACGATGCGCCATTTAAAATCAATAGCCATGAGTTTATTATCTAGATCACCTTGCAGGTGTTCCTCAGCAAAGAGAAAATTGACTGGGTTTAAATACCCCAATTCAAAATCCCTATGCGCATAGATGATCATTTCATTGAATGCAAACTCAAAGCGTGGACCGAGATCAAATTCAACCCGGTGTGCGGTTAGATTTCGGCGAACATTTGTGGTATCATCTCTAACTTCATCATTGGGACTTAACCTGCTATGTATGAATTTGAAACGCAAATGATGTGTCTGTGTCTCAAAATCTATATATGGAAGTGGATTCACATTGTCGGAAAGGATTGGTGAATTTGTGCTTGAATATCCCCAGTACATTGGTTGACGGTGGATACCAACCTTAAAATCAGGGTGAGTGTAATTGAGTGATGAGGTGGGATAATCCCAGGTTATCCACTTTACATAATCCCTGTCTAAAACATATCCCTCTTTGTAGCTTTCAGGAAATGTGCTAAAATCTTCATTTCGCGTGACTCTATGATATGTGTATTGTGTTGTGAAATCGATACGTCCCTTAGATCCAGAAATTTCCAGATGATCTGTATAGTATCCACGAGATGTTTTACCATTATTCTGGACTCGAAATGTTTCAGACCAGCTAATCCAGCCACTGGCATTGTCTTGCTTGTATGTCATGAAAAACGGTTGGGAGCTGTGCTCTGTGGGATGTTTGATTTTTTGCCAGGTTGATTGACTCCAGGGCAATTCGATGCCTTCATCGTCAATTTCTCTATTAAACTCCTTCTTGAATCTGGACAGAATCTGGAGATCGGTTTCTGAAATGTCCAGTGCATGCGTATCTATTTCAGAGAGCATCTTATTGATCTGAGAATATGTATAGGGACGGGTACTCCAATATTCCCCTTTCAGATGACCCTGACTTTCCTGCTGCTCCAGAAAGTGGTAGATCGCATGGTTAATAGATATGAGAATGTTTTGGGCAACAATCATGTTGGCCAGGAGTAAGATGAGAATGAGTTTTTTCATCTTTAAAAATAAGAATGGTTGAGGAAGAAACTACTATTGTCGTTGAAGATAAAAGACAGAAGACAGAAGACAGAAGACAAAAACTTGATATAGGGTACAGGGTATGGAAAATGATTGTGGATTGAAATACGGCGCAGACCTTTAGACCTTCGACTATCATTCTGTTTGTGGCTCGACCTTTGAATCTGGAGGTGTACGATTATATTCATTCCGTTTTTCTGCAGGGGAAATCAATCCCTCGCATTGTGAAAGGAAACCACTAAAAGAGTATGCCACGCTGGCTGGAAAGAATATTTCTCATTGGGTCTGATCTTATCAGCATCAACTTGAGTTTTGTGGTCATTTTCTTGCTCAGATTCGAATCTGGGATGTATAATAATACCATTCAACTGGCCTGGGCGGATATGCAATTTCCCTCCGCGCTTCTTTCGCTCTTTTGGATTTCTCTCTTTACCCTCAATGGTCTTTATAAAATCAAAAGGACCATTTCCAGATCTGATGAACTCATCAATATTACGAAATATGTTTTCATGGGCATATTTCTGGTTTACCTACTCACAGTAGATCTGGATAATCCCGTTACTTTTGGGAAAAGCATCCTCATATTTTATGGTGTGACCCTGTTGGTTACAGTAAGCATTGGTCGGCTTCTGATTCGATCGATTCATGTTGGTCGTTTACAAAGAGGAAAAGGTTTAGCTCTCACCCTGATTGTTGGACTCAACCGAAGGGGGCTCATGGTTCAGGATGCCTTTTACCCCAATCCACGGTTTGGCTACAAACCTGTCGGGTTTATTCGAATGGATGGAGAAGAGGATGTTGAAGCATCCCTGTTAAGGATCCCCATCCTGGGAGAGTTGAAGGATATTTCCAGAATAATCAATGATATGAATATCGATGAAGTCATTTTGGCCCTGGAACGAGATCATCATGACAGCACCATAGATATTATCAGACTATTACATGATCATAAAGTTGGGATAAAAACGAATCCTGATATGTTTGACGCGATTTCCGGAATTGCCAGAACACAACAGCTTCACGGTATTCCCCTGATTGATATTATGCCTGATTATATGCCTCTGTGGGAACGAGCAGCGAAACGTTTGTTTGATATCTTTGTTGCCCTCCTCGCCATGACTATCATTTCACCCATTATTATTATTATTGTTATTGCCATTAAGTTGGACTCCAAAGGGCCCGTGTTTTTTGTGCAGGAGCGGGTTGGCAAAAATGGAAAACCATTTAATGTCATAAAATTTAGAACCATGATTCAGGATGCAGAGGCGAACACAGGACCTGTATGGGCCACTGAGGCTGATCCCAGAATTACAAGGGTAGGTAGAGTTCTCAGGCATCTCAGATTGGATGAAATACCTCAGGCCATCAACATTCTGCGTAATGAGATGAGTCTGGTGGGACCCAGACCTGAACGGAAATTCTTTGTTGACAAGATCAGTGAACTATACCCGCTTTACCCACGACGCCACCAGGTTAAGCCCGGGATCACCGGCTGGGCTCAAGTGAAGCAGGGTTACGATACCACCCTCGAAGCTTCTCGCCTTAAGTTGAAATACGATCTCTTTTATCTCGAAAATATCTCCTTAAGACTCGATTTTAAGATAATCATGTATACGGTGTATGTCATGTTTACTGGCTCTGGGAGCAGATAGATAGAAGACAGAAAATAGAAGATAGATTTTGTTGGTAGAAAAATATTAGTTTAGGATTTAGACGATGTTAGACATTCAAAAAATAAGAGAAGACATTGAAGCCGTTAAAACAGGCATTCAGAATAAAAATGTCCAAATTGACTTCGATGCCATTTTGAAGTTGGATCAGGAACGCCGGGATGTCATTACCGAAGTTGAGGTTCTGAAACATGATCGAAACGTGGTTTCCAAAGATGTTGCTACCCGGAAAAAGAATAAAGAAGATGCTTCTGATTTGATCAACAGAACCCGAGAGATTGGCCAGCGTATTAAGAGCCTGGATGATCAACAACGAAAAGTTGAATCTAATCTAAATGAGCTGATGCTTCAAATTCCCAATTTGCCACATCACACCACGCCAGTTGGAGTGGATGCCTCGGAAAATCCTGTTGTAAAGGAATGGGGTGAAAGATATCAACCAGATTTCAAATTACTCACACATCTTGAATTGGGTGATTCACTTGATCTATTTGATTTTCCAAGAGGGACCAAAATTGCCGGTCCTGGATTTCCGCTGTATATTGGCGCTGGTGCCAAATTAGAACGAGCACTTATCAATTTTATGTTGGATTTCCATATCGATAAACACGGTTATACTGAAGTGCTTCCTCCTGTGGTTAGCAACGCCAAGAGTATGACCACTACGGGTCAATTGCCCAAGTTTGAAGATGATATGTACAAGATTCCACAGGATGAACTTTATCTGATTCCTACTGCAGAAGTGCCTGTGACAAATATTCATCAGGGTGAAATCATTCCTGAAGAAAATCTACCTATCCGTTATTGTGCCTATTCCTCATGCTTCCGTCGTGAAGCCGGTTCATACGGGAAGGACACACGTGGCTTTTTGCGTCTCCATCAGTTTAATAAGGTCGAACTGGTTAAATTTACTCACCCCGATGAATCTTATGTTGAATTGGAAAAACTGAGACGAGATGCCGAGGATATTTTGGAAGCGCTTGGTCTGGAATATCGAGTTATCGAACTGGTTACTGGAGATCTCTCTTTTTCGGCTGCAAAATGCTATGATCTTGAATTGTGGGCACCTGGTGAAGGAAGATGGTTGGAAGTCTCGAGTTGTTCAAACTTTGAAGATTTTCAAGCTCGCAGAGGAGGCATCAAGTTCAAACCACAGGGGGGTGGTAAGGTTCAGTTCCTGCATACTTTAAACGGATCTGGCGTAGCGACACCGCGCTTATTGGTTGCGCTCCTGGAAACCTATCAACAGGAAGATGGAAGTGTACTTCTCCCAGAAATCCTGGCATCTTACATGGGCTCAACCGGACTGCATTTAAAGTAATAGTATGCTCCACTATTTCCTGATTATTGGTATTGAATCTCTGTGGACCACTATATGTATCCCCTTTGTGATTCTTGCAAAAGTTCTGGATGGAAGTGGTCGTCGTGCCCATCGATTGGGTCAGAGGTGGGCCTGGGGTGTCCTGAAAATAGCCAGTGTGAAGGTTGAGATTGAAGGCTTTGGCAATATCGAAGAGAAAACCCAGTACATTTTTATAAGCAACCATACTTCGGCATTTGACATCCCTGCTGTTTATTGGGGAATTAAAAATAAGCATGGTATGCTGGCCAAGAAACAATTGAAATATGTGCCCTTCTTTGGCTGGGCCATGTGGGCGGCAGGTCACTTCTTCGTCGACAGAAAGAACCATCGTGAAGCCCTGGCGGTAATGGATCAAGTTGCCATTCAGATGTCTGAAGATAAAAGTCACTCCCTTGTGATTTTTGCAGAAGGTACCCGCAGTATGGATGGGCAGCTTCAACGATTTAAAAAGGGTGCCTTTATCCTCTCTCTGGATACAGGTATTCCCATTGTTCCTGTGGTTGTCAACGGCGCCCGTAAAGCAAAGGGAAAAAATGAACGTCGCATTTCTGCCACAACGATCAAACTGTCCATTTTACCCCCCATGGATCCAGGAGCCTACAGCACTGAAACGAGGCAACAATTTGTTGATGATGCCAGAGCTCAATTTGTAGAACACTACATACCACCTCACAAATAGTCCACTTCCCATATCTCAAATTGTACTTCCGCGAGGGGAGTACATCATTTAAATTCCGCCAAACAAGGACAGTCAGGATGCATTATCAAAAAGTATTGCTTCAGCAGTATCATATAGCTGAAGGGAGCATGTACAATTGGCGTTCAAATGAAGAAGATCTGGTGAAGTGGTGGTTACGCCAGTCAGAGCAGATGGACAACCTACAGACGATTGAAGGCGAACGTATCATCGTATTGGATGCCGGCCAGCGCAATGATGGTCCAGGACCAGACATATTTCGCTCACGAATCATTTTGGATGATCTCGAGATGAGCGGCCATGTGGAAATGCACTTGCGAGCAGAGGATTGGTTCCGCCATGGTCATCAAAATGATGTTCGGTATGATGATGTCATGTTGCATGTCATAGTGGGGGGGCACGGGGGGCCTGATATTCCAACACTTCTGGTTGAAAGACATAGGCTGGGGGCCAGTCAGTGTATCGCACAACGTCGTATCTCCAAAAAGGAGCTCATGGGCTACTCTTTTGCACGATTCAAACACAAGGAGGAGCATGTGAGGCTGCTGTCAGAGGTGGGGAGTGGCCATAATCCCCTTTTCCTGGGGATGATTGAAATCATCATGGCTGGAGCTTCTCGTACGAGACAACTCCACAATGCCGCCCTGATTCTGGGTATGGAAAATTGGCCTGACTGCCGCGATTGGAAAGGGAGCAATCTCTCCTTTCCAAAGGAACAGTCTAGAAGTGTCCTGTTTCAGGAGATGATGCGAAATGCCCATCTGTTTGAATCCAATCTATGGCAAACAATACCCGAAAATTCCTGGTTTGACTGGAATACCAGATATTCCCTATTCTGCAAGATTGGTTTACCTGTTAACCAATTCAGGGAGTGGCTCGTCAATATTCTAGCTCCTTCAATGGGGGAGCAGCAGGGTTTTGAGCTTTGGCAGCGTATGCAAATATTCAGACATTATGGTCTGGAAAAGAAGATGCTTCAACAGCTGGGTTTGTCAAAGATCAGCTCTGTGGCTGAACAACAGGGGCTTCTCAGTTGGAAAAATATATTTTGCAGTACTGGATCCTGCGTCAAGTGCCCTTTGACCCAATACCATCATACTTTAACACATATCAATTAAATTACAGGATGATATAAAAGTTATAAGAGCTTGATTCTGAGCTTGTTATCAAATAACCTTAATTCTATCTTCTCTCCCAATATGAATTCTACTAAAATTTCGCGAATGCTAAAGATCGCTTTGACCCTCAGCTTGCTCATGGGTATCCAGGGCTTTTCTGCTGAACATATGCCCGTCCTCAGCATGTTGAGTATGGGACAAATGATTAAACCACCCATCGATCTTGAAGATGATGATTTTCTGTTGGAGTATTTCATCCAGGAGGCCAAACGCTACTACGCTGATGGTAGACTGATGATTGTTGCCCAGGATACATTGGGCGTCCAATTTGAAGTTGAACGTCTCGTGGCGACGCTGGCAGCCATCGAAGAAATCGATGATCCCATCCCGGATGAGATTAGAGAAACCGTCTCAGGTCTCAGTGAACTGGCCTCTTCAGACTTTGAAGGATACATCAGTAAAGATCTTCAGGATCTTCTCGGCCAACCGTCCCTGAAGGATCAGCTATCGAGAATGAGTGATTTGCTCGATTCTCTTGATGCAGATGTGAGCTTTATGGTAGTGGATGATCGGGATGGTCACTTGCCCCTGATACTGAACAGTCGTGTCAAAACCATGATTAAGCTATTTCGGGACAGGAAGCATAAGGAGTTCCAACTCTGGCTGGATCGATATTCCTTTTATGCCACGACCATTAGACCTATTCTCGCTTCATATGGATTGCCAGAAGAGCTGATCTTCCTGGCGATGATTGAGTCCGGATTAAACACAAAGGCATATTCATATGCACACGCAGTGGGTCCCTGGCAGTTTATATCGGCCACGGGTCGTCGCTATGGTCTCAAACGTGACTGGTGGGTTGACGAGCGCAGGGATGTGGTTAAATCCACCCATTCGGCGGCTAAATATTTAAAAGATCTCCACGATGAGTTTGATGACTGGTATTTGGCCATGGCCTCATACAATACAGGCGAAGCTCGAGTCCGCAGGACCATCAGGCGGGAAGGTCACCGAGATTATTGGCGCATGATTACCTTGCCCAGACAAACACGTAACTATGTAGCCACCGTGTTGGCTGCTGCAATTATTGGTAGCGACCCAGAGAGCTACGGCTTCCATATCGATGAACTCACGGATTGGGAGTATGAAGTCATTGATATTGATCGGAGCCTGGACCTCGATAAGATTGCCCATGCTCTGCGTGTAAATTATCAGGACCTAAAAACGTACAATCCTGAATTGAGACAGGGTGTCACACCGCCTTCTAAAAAACCATATCAGCTCAAGGTGCCAATGGGTAAGGGATCAGTCAATACCAGGGACATGGCATCTATTCCTACCTCGGATAAGATTGACTATCAAGTCCATTACGTGCGTCGAGGAGAAACCCTCTCAGTCATTGCCAGGAAATATAATGTCTCCATGACCAA
>CAZDVD010000045.1:0-18096 GCA_964508765.1 uncultured Lentisphaeria bacterium | reverse complement strand
GCTGGTGTTTTCTCAAATTCTTCTGTAGGGCCAGGAAATCATCAGAAGATGAATCTTCCAGAATATCAATGAGTAGTCGATATCGAATTGGCAGGGGAGCAGCTTTTAGCAGGACAGGGATGGGATCCTTTTTAAAATTGATCATCCATGGATATTGGTCAAGATTCTTATCATCATATAGCATATGGATAAGCTAAGACCAAAATCCAGTCTAACAAGTCAAAGAATTGTAGCTAATTAAGGTTTTTGGTGAGTTAACACGATTTTTGTATAAGCTGGGACAATAATTGCATCTGCTAAAAGACCATCCTTATCCTCTGGGACAAGTTAATGGCCATAATTTGTGACATTTTATCCAAACTTGTACTCAATGTGTCTTTTCCCTTACGAGAGTTCATATTCGTCTTCGCCACTTGCAACGCCCGTGACGTGTTTCAGGCTTGGGTCTTCGCCTTCGGCTACGCCGCGATTATTCCAAAACCTGTGGTTTTGGAATAAAAAAAACCCTGGTGATGAGCCAGGGTCTTGTTCGAGGAGAGTTACGGTCTTAACAGTTGCAGCTGCCTCCGCAGTTGCAATCGCCACCGCAGCTACTATTTGACTGTGCCTTGGGTTTCAAAATGGTAAAACCTTCAGCATTATCATCTTTGTAGTATTCGACACTGGCTCCTTCCAACTGAGCAAAGCTCGCTGGATCAACCAGAACACGGACGCCTTGAGAATTGAAGACGTTGTCTTCGGGATGCTGCTTATTCTCCAGGGCCATTCCGTAGGAACTATTTGAACAGCAACCTGAGTTTGCATATATGCGCAGACCACCCTCTTCAGAGAGGTCCTGCTGACTCATGAGAACTTTTATCTTCTCGGCTGCAGTTTCAGTAATTTGGATCATTTTATATTACCCCATTCAAGTCAAGTTAATGTACAGTTTAAAGATGATTATTATTGTCCTCTATTGCAAGCAAATTCTATCATTACGAGTCAATAGCAGTTTAGGAGGTGATTGAAAATTTCCAGGCACAAAAATAGGTGTCTGGGTGTGGATCCGGGGGACACGAAATACATAATGTAACGATGCGCGGATCAATGGTTCTGGCAAATTCAGTATACTCGACCAACCCTACTGATTTACATGGGAAATCAGGAAGTCCATGTCTGGCTCTGGCGATCTGAACACGACACGCTTGCATTTGAAACAAGAAACTTTCTTCTGTTTCTTCGGAGATTGCCTGCTTGTTTAATCGCGCATAGAGACGGTATCCCAAAGCTTTCTTCAATCCTTCCAAACCTGAGTTCTGAGCGATATGATGTCGCTTCATGATCCGTCTGGCTTCTATTACCGTAAATCGTCTCCAGGCTTCAGTATCACATTCAATAGCTGTATCCATACCATGCTTCGCCTCAATGGCTTGAAACCAGAGTCCATCATGGGCCAGCCAGTTCTTAGCAAAATCATCCAGCATCCCGATGAGTTCTTCACGAGATAAGTGTTCAAGATTTGACATATTTTGTTCCTGTATGTGACAAGTGGCTAGTGTACGCATCCCTTTTCGGGATTATCAACCAGAGTATCTGAAATATAGGCTTTAATGGCCTCGTCTACATCGGCAATGTCCGTTATCACTGCCTCAATATTCACCCCACGAAGATCATCGTAGATACGTCTACCCATACCTCTTGCAATAACCACATCACAATCTTTTAAGGCTGCCAGGATACCATCATGTGAATGACCGTGGGCTCCTTGATGTTCGTGTTTATGCTCACTCTGTTGAATGTGATGACTAAAATTATTTTCACGATACTCTTTTGATTTAATAGTTCCCTCAACTAATTCAGCGATGACAAATCCTTTTGTCCTACCAAAATGTTGTGCAATGCTAGCCTGATTGTCAGATGCAATTCCAATTTTCATATTTGTTTCTCCGTAAATGTTTTCATTTGTCACCAGCCTAAAAGATATAATATACTATATAATGTTTTTATTGATAGTTGCTTTTTGTGTATTATACTTTTTCCATTGATCTTGTGTGTTGATCATTGACACAGTAATTATTTTGGAATGTCTTTCATTCTGTATTATAACGTGCCTTTTGGCATGTTTTTTGGAGCATACACACCTGCTTCTTAACATCTATAATTCGGGTTTCAGGGCGCAACTCCAGGTTATCCTGAGGTCCTTTGCAAATGACATTCACTGTAATCTAAGGAAGGATATTACAATGAAAAACATGGTCACTCTGCTACTTATACTGGTTTCTGTACTGGTCTACGGACAAGAGAAAACCCCAAAATATGTTGGGTCTAACAAGTGTAAAACCTGTCATAACAAGGTAGAAATCGGATCGCAGTACGGTATTTGGCTCAAAGCATCTCATGTCAAATCAATGGAAACGCTTAAATCCGATGCCTCCAAAGCAATTGCCAAAAAGTTGGGTCTCGAAACCGATCCTACTGAAGCACCTGAATGCCTGGTCTGTCATGTCACCGGCTGGGGCACCAAATCAGGATATCAAGTCTCCGTTGACTCAACCAATAAACGCGCTGTAAAAACGAATGATGATCTCGCACGGGTTGGCTGTGAATCCTGTCATGGACCTGGTAGTATCTACAAGTCTAAGAAAAATATGATCGGTATTGCGGATGGAAGTATTGATGGAGCAACAATGGGTTTGACAACAATTGTTGAAAAAACCTGTACAGTTTGTCACAATCCTGATTCGCCGACCTATAAGCCTTTTGATTTTGCAGTCCGCGTGAAGGAAGTATCTCATCCCATTCCCAAGAAGTAGTACGCTATGACCTTGCGCTTCAGAAATCTGCTACTGGTCGGTTTTATAGGTGGTGCTGTATGTCTTGGCCAAACCGAATCCAAGCAAGCTCCGGATCAGATCGAAATTGGCATACTTGAGAATATTTTCAAACCGGTACAGTTTAATCACAAACTCCATGCTGAAATGACCAAACCTGGTAATGGCTGTGCAACCTGTCACCATCATGCTGAAGACGGGGTTTATGAAGCATGTGCAGATTGTCATGTCACTGAGGAATCTGATGCATCCATGGAAATGCCCACCATCAACGGTGCCTACCATCGCAATTGTTTAAACTGTCATCAGAACTGGATGGATGATCATGTTTGCGAAACATGTCATATTCAGCAGAAATGGCGTTTTAATCCAAGACGCTCTCTGGATGCAACAGATGTGCTGGCATATGAACATAAAGAAATCACCGTTCCTGAGATTTTTCATTTTGATCGTCCAGACTCCAGGGAAATGCCCGTGGCCTTTCATCATCGGGAACATGTTGATCTTTACCGCTACAAATGTGAGCACTGCCATCGTCAAACCGACTGTTCAACTTGCCATAACGGTCAAACAGATGTTAAGACAGAGGCATTGACCCTACCTGTCCACCATGCTCCTTGCAGTAACTGTCATGATACGAATGACAATGAAAAATGTGGGTTGTGCCACAGTGACAAGCCATCCTCGGGCTTTAGTCATGATCTGACAGGTTGGTCACTGAATCGCTTTCATACCAAGCTGGAATGCCAGTCCTGTCACACAGGTACAGCACCAGTAATAGCCCTCAATAATTCTTGTATTGAATGCCATGATAATTTTGAAGTTGGGGTATTCGATCATAGTACTACCGGGTTAGAACTCAATGATGATCATATTGAAATTGATTGTTATGAATGCCATATCAATGATCATTATGATGTCACACCAAGTTGTGTAGAATGTCACGATGAGGATATGATTTTTCCCGAATTCAAACCTGGAATTCAAGTTACACCATAATTATAGATGACACTCAGCCACCATCAGGTTCTTCACCTGGTGGTGGCTGAGTATTGAAGTGTGACTTAGGGCTTTAAATTGAACTGGATATCCAGGAGCCCTGGACACTCAAATCAATTCAAAAAATAGAATAAGTATTAACACCTAATAAACGTCATTTCGATGAATGACATCGTGGCATTTCAGAGTACAGGTTCCATGGCCAGGATCTGTCGTTTCGACTTGTTTGACACCATTAAGTTCGGTGATAAACGACTGGTTGAGATCAATAAGGCCAGCATTGTCTGCACTACCATGAGGATTGTGACAGGCCCCACAGCTATATCCTGCTCTTTCGATGTGAAGACTATGGAATTTAAAACCGTCATTGCCCAGAATAATTCCCTGATCGTGGCAACTCGTACAAAGCGCCATCTCATAAATGGATGCAAAGGGTGCCTCAGTATACTCCAATTTCAGAATATTGGGAATAGACGAACCATGGGGACCCTGAGGACCGCTTTTATCATCATTTCCATGACAATCGGAGCAGGTGATAAGTGATTGTTCACTCCATCCGTCCTTCAAACTGGGGACATCCACATTCATGCCCACATTTTCAACAGGATGAAAGCTGCGGTTTCCTATCATAAGGTATCTTGAAATATCACTGCCGGAATTCACATTCTGATTTTGGCCATGACATTTGTAACAAACTTCATATTCATGGTCTGATACAGATTTTTTAAAACCCATGGCGTCGACACCTTTTACAAAAGCAAGGCTTCCATCCAAGACCGGAGAAATATCCATTTTACTGGCAGCATGAGGGTTGTGACAATCACCACAGCGTATCGTACGGTCATCTGCCAAACCAAAATTCCAGGGGACTTCATCCATATTGTCGTAACCCATGTCAGAGACATTGGGATTAATTCTTATGGGATGGGCAAAAGGCTTTTCAAAAGTCTCTTCAAGATTTTGCAGACTGGCGATCTCATCCTTTTCATCCTTGTTGCCATCATGGCACCCCAGACAAAGCGTATTCTCATCAGTTTTCAGAAGCTTGGCATTGGCAGGTAAAGTGTGGATCTCATGGCACTGCATACAGGCCATACTTTCCAGACCGATATGAAGGGTACTCTGCGGATTGCCATGGGTGGATTGTTCCCAGTTTTGCATCTGATGACATTCCATACAAATTGCAGATTCATCGTTAGAAACTCTCAAGAAACTACCATTATCATTGTTGTGCGGGTCATGACAGGTGATGCAACCGACTTCATTTCGAGCCAGCAATTGCAGGGGTGAATCGTCAGAGGGAGGACTAATTTCTACTGCATTTACAGGAAAGTTAAATAGGTGGAGATTATAGTTTGGAGGCGCTTGAATATCGTTTGAAGTCATGTTGATCTGCTTACGACCATCTTGATCTCTCTGTGGAAATGATGGTGCCAAGGCGCCATCATGACATCCCAGGCAATTCCGACTTCCTGGGTCCAGTGGGTGAATATGATCACTCGTTCTGGGGATTTCTTTTTCCATATTAAATGAACTTACGCCGCCCTTGCGATACCAAAGTGGTTCAACTGCACTGGCCTTATGGGGGACGTGGCAGGACCGACACAGTGAGTAATCCGTTAGAATAATCTCAGAACCTTCTGAGGCAGCCGAAATGGAGGTCAGGTTGTGAGGCGTATTTACAATTTTACCCTTGGACTCTAAATCTTCTGGCCCCTGCCCCATGAGTCCCGCAACCATAAGGAATGAAAGTAAACATATTATTCGATTTCTCATAGATGTCTCACAAAACGCAACCATACGGATAAATTTTCATCAAACACCCTGTCAGGTTTTCCTTGGGCCTGAAGCTCCACGGCCCAGGTAAAATATTTCATGTTGATTTTTACAAATGTATTTAACCAGAGATACTTCTCAAAATAGTCAGATTTATAGCGGTACATGCTCAACAAGTTCAGACTGCGACCACGTGCCAGCTGATAGGTTGCTCGTGTATTCAAATGGAGACGTAAATCGCTTGATTCACCCATTTCACTAATTGTAAGGTGATCAAGTGAGACTCTGAATTTACGCTGTATATATTTTAATTGGATGTTGTGGGTAAAAGCATTTCTCAGGGTGTCACTTGAGAAATCTAGATCCGTACCAAAATGATTCATCAGCTTAAAGGTATTTCCAACCTGTACTTTCTGTCCAGGCAAGAAATCAAGATTAACTCGGAGCTCATGATCGATATCATATCTAGCATCATCTTCCTCATCAAGCCGAATAAAAAACTCCCCCTCTGAGTAATCACTGATCCCCAGCTTCATGAGTCGAGTGTGGAAAACAGGAAATCTTTCTTCCAATTCATAACGGATATCAACGCCAGAACCAAAGCGGTAAGATTCCTTGAAACCTCCCTGCACAAGACCGAGAGCTGTGTTTTCGGTCCCAAAGCGCCAGTGGAGTCCTCCAGAATAGGAGCGCCAATGATAAACTGGATCCCCTTCAAGTGGATTGACCTGCTTACCCTCTGTTATAACCTGGGCGATAAAATGCTGACCAAGTTTACGGCGGAAATCGACATCGTATGCCCGTGTATTGATGTAAGTGCCATTGTAAGCGACCTGCTGATTGCTGAGGTGAGTCCAGAGTGTGGATTTTTCAGAGAGTTTATAATTGAGTCGCTGATAAATTTGCCAGTGTTCCTGACCGCCAAAGCTGTAAAGTGAATTCATGCCAGTCCAGCTAAGCTTCTTTAGGGGTGATCCGTGCCATTGCAGGGTCAGATTTGAGTGATCCTCATCTCTTTCAGTTACACCACTCGTATAGAGATCCTTCTCTCCCCGAACTCGAAATTTCAAACCGAGAAGTTGCTTCTCCAGCTGCAACTTGTAGAACTGATTTTTAATCTCACTCTCGTTCCTCGTGGCACTTCGAGTACCAAAGGCTGCTACGATTCGACCAGACTCACCCATGGGAGACTCAATCTGAAGGCCACTTACCTGCTCCTGGTGGGTCAGAGTATCTCTGGCAATCTGCATGGGATTTCTTAACTGGGAGTAGCTGAATAGCTCCAGCTTCATACGACCCAGAGGAACCATTTGAGCCCGTACCTGATACTCAGGTAAGAATTGTGTGCGATCTAAATCAGCCGATCCTTGTAGAATACCACCTCCAGTGAGCTGGTAATTGAGAGAGAGGAAGTTGAAGCTTTGCTGTAATCCAATGTTTACCCGCTCCATGTGGAGCATATTCTGAGAATCATCAAAGGAAGAAGGAACCAGACCAACTCGACCCTCAATGCGGCCAGTGGTCTCCAGTGTTTGTGAATATACAGCAACACTGACCATCATAACCAGGGCTACACCGACCAAAAATTTTCTTCCCATACGAGGACCTATCATTCCTGATACTGCTTAGGGTTGTACATGATATTGAAAAATTTGTACTCGATTATTGTAGGGATCAGCCACATATAAATACTGATTTGCATCAAAGTACATGTTGCGAGGCATCAGGAATTGACCTGGGTCAGTCCCATTGTCACCAAAGAAGTAGAGCAGTGCCCCGGATGGATCAAACATCTGGATATTACCAAAGGCAGCATCAGAGACAAAAAGGACTCCATCCTGGCTCTGTGCCACATCCTTTGGAAAGGCAAAACTCCCAGGCACTTGATCATATTTCCCAAAGCTGGAGAGAAATGCTAAATCACTCCCATAAGTTTTTATCTTTCGGGCCAAGCCATCCAACACAAATATCTCTCCTGAACCGGCATCAACAGCCACTGATATTGGATTTTGTAATTGTCCAGGACCTGTTTCATCCAGACCAAGAATCCCCATCTGTTCACCGGCAGATGAGTAGATATAAACTTTCCCTGTAGGCGGATCAGATATGAATAGCCTTTGGGAATGCTCATCATAACACAAATCACCAGGTCTTTTAAATTCTGGATTAGCAATTTCACCCTGGACGACTAGATCTTCACTCAGGATGAAAATTTTCTTGTCCTGAAGATCACTAATAAACAGGAGTTGCTCCCCGGCAGCAATAGCTGTGGGATATTTGATTTGAGGTAATGAGAAGTATTGATCAAACCGCCAGACTGCGGCGTCCTTGATAAACCTGTGAAGGCCCCCCCTGCCTGAGTCGACAATGAGCATGCGTCCTTGTGAATCCAAAGTGATATCTGAGGGGTGATCCAGGAAATATTGATTTCGGGGACCAAATAATTTTCCAGAGAGCCGTTTCCAAAATCCGGCTTCAGGCGAGGCATTCCCATCGACAACCTGCTCGAGTGTTAGATAGGGCTGTTCCAGATCAGCTGGAAACTTCAGATTGCTACCTACATTTGATGTAGAAGCACAGTTGTTCAGCCCAATACTTAGCAGGCAGGCCACACCGCATAATGTTGCCAGTTTCAGTTGCATGTTAATAACGTTTCCTCTTCACGGGATCGTGATAATAATTGAACTTCCACAGAGTGTTCTCCCCGTGACAGTCCGTACAGAGTGTTTCATGACTGGGATTGCGTAAAAATGATGTCATATAGTCACCATCTTCATTGGTATCCTTTTTAACCGATACCTCAGGATTAAATGACCAGCGATGTGGATCATGGCAGGTAAAACAGTCTATAAAACCAACGACTTCTGCCGGTCCATCTATATCAAACAAGGGAAAATCTTTCCAGGTTCCTGTTCCCCTCACAGGATGCGTAATGGTTCCATACTCCCGGGGGTGATTCCATGAATCAGGCATTTTCTCTGCTGCACTACCAGAAGGCCGATGACAAGAGAAGCAGATATGTTCATTCATCGTCTTTCCGGCAGACTCATCCCAGGCACTGACCAGGCCATCTTCAATGGATGCATTATGCGCGGCATGACAAAAAGAGCAGGCATTATGGGTTTCATTGCTCAAATCATGATCCGTATTGATCACTGCGGCTTGATCTTCATGGCAATCAAGGCAAAGTGTTGGCTCTGGCCAATTGCTCATTCTTAAAAATGAGTTTGCATCATTTCCATCAAGATCAGCGGTTTTGAGCTCATTGTGGGAACGACCCCAAACATGGGGATCATGACAGGTAATACAGGTAATTTTTCCATCGAATCCGGGTAATGTCGATGTCTCCGCAATAGCTATATCCATGGGATGATCAAAACCACCAACGGTGCTGGGATAATGGACTCCAGTATGACATGATTCACAGAGCATTCTGGTTTTGTCCACATCAGAGTCTTCCCAACCACTTCCATGAGTGTCATGGCAAACGGAACACTGACCCTTAAAGGTCTTGGATGCTTTAAAATATTGTTGAAACCCTTCACGACTCACACTATGGTCTGAGGCAAATATTTTTTTCTGGTTCGTGTGACAGGCTGTACAAAGCTGTCCCTGCGCATCATCTGGAAGCTTTAGGAATGAGGTGTATTCAGTTCCTTCCTCATTCTGAGGACCTACTGAATGTTTCTGTGTGTACTCCCACTGATGAGGGTCGTGACAACTGGTACAGAGAAGATCATCCCCTGCTTTAATACCCAAGGCTGGCACGTCTTTGGGCATGATAAAATCTTCGACAAGATGACCCTCATGGCTATAAGCTTTTAGAGGTGCCAGTCCTTCAGGTGAATGACAGAACAGACAAAAGGCATTGCCACCATCTGATTTATCAATTTCTTGAGCCCACATCATTTTGCCCTGTCCATTGTGAGTGGAATGACAAGAAGCACAAACATCCTGACCCTCCAAATTCGGTCCCATAGAGGAACCAGAATTACTCAGGGTGGTTGGCAAATCGTGGTCGGTCAATTCGATTTGAAAGTATTCTTCATGGCAGGATGTACACAGCGCTTTGCGATTCTCACCTTCAACGGCAAGCACGGGGCGATCCCCATGAATAGGATGACAGGTCAGGCATTCAATGGTCCCATCGGAGCTAAGCTGGCCACCTTCTGGAACCTGTTGACTGGGAGATAACTTTACTTTAATGGGATGGTTTACATGATCCTTGGCATTCGATGAGTGGCAACTCAAACAAAGATCCGAATTGACAGCCTCATCCCGGAGGAAGGGAGCAAGCCCACCTGGATTGTTTGGTTTCAAGGCATGTGGCGTGTGGCAAGTTCCACAGTAAATTTCTCCATCAGTACCCAGAGGCAGCCCCTGAATTTTCAAGTGTGCCTGGTTCATATCCTTTTTGTGATTGCTGGAGCCAAATACTTCACGTGAGTCTTTCACATACCCATCATGGCATGAAAGACACATTTGTTCGTGACTTACGACACCTGCTCGTCCATCAATAACGGTACTGGTTTCCAGCTGTGGTAGCAGACTTTTAACATTGTTTCTTTCGGGGTGCCATTGGACATGACAAATGCCACATTCCTTTTCATCACTGTTTTTTCTCTTCCCCTGTCCAAGTAGGAAAGCGGGAACGAGGAGCAAGACGAGTAAATAACTACCATATCTTCTCATCATGGCAACTGTACCCCCATGACAGAGCCTGTTGCACTTTCTACGACCCATAAAAGACCTGATTTATCCCAGGCAATACCTGTGGGATTCTGGAAATGAAGTGGATTGCTATTTGAGTCCACAATCATGGTCCCTTCACTGCTTTGGGATTTGAAAATCTGAAGGGTACCTGTAAAGCTATCACTTACTGCAATGCGTCCATCTGCCTGACTTGCTACGCCCTTGGGACGGAAGAATTGTCCGGGTGTAATTCCCCAATCTGCAATTTGTCCCTGGTAGCGAAAATCAGTATTAAACAACTGGAGGCGTCCATTGAGCACATCACAAACAAATATCTGGTCATCTTTGCCCGACGATATGGTGGAAGGGTAGCTGAATGTGGGTCCAACACTCCCCTTTTTTCCCAGCGTGTGTTTTAGTTGTCCCTTGCGGTCAATAACCAGAATCTGATGTCCATCATTGTCAACCACCCAGAGCTGTTTACCCACAGCGAGAACATCGGTGGGATCGACAGATGACTCCAGCGGAATATTGACCTTCAGGTTTAAATATTTATCCAGGATAAAAACAGACTTCGCCTGGGTATCGCTGACCAACAGTCCCCCATTGTCATCAGCAGCCAAACCAAGCGGTCGCTTCATCTCAGGAAAACGCAATTCTGTGGAAGCACCCTTGCTATCAAACACCAGGATACGCGCATTCACACCATCAGCGACACATATCCGGCCATCCGCTAAAATGGCTATATCTGTAGGTAAGGTCATATCTGACTGATATTGATGCACGATTTCAGCACTGCTGAGAGTACCGGCACAGACCAATATCAGGGCGATGCGGGAAAGGATATTCATCGCTTAGAAGCTCGGGATGTAAAATTCATCATATTTATTGAACACATTGGGAATACTCAGAGTCATAAGTTCTTCAGCCCGTTCATCACTATATCCTAATTTCTCCCAGTCTAGCTCACCCTCAGCAGTAGAATGACATCCATCACAGCTAAGCGCTTTGTCAATATCTTTCCGATATGCTGACTTACAAAGGGCGTCTTTTCTGGAAAGGTCATTCTTAATTTCCTCGGTAAGTGTACTGGAAAACTCAGCATCATTCTGACCAACATATGCTGGGGCCCCAGAGACGCTCCTCACTATTTGTATGGACATCAAGGGGATATCCTCAATGAGTGCGGAAGCGAAAGTATTGCGCTCAATATCATACCACTGATACTCACCGTCTGATTCGTCGGTGTGGCAGGTTGCACAGGCAATAAAACCGCCATGCATATTGAGGAAGGCCCGTGTTTTTATATTCTCGTTGTGAGGCAAGGGAGTATGACAACTCAGACAATTTGAACGATAGTCCTTCCCAATAAAATTCACTTCAGGATAGTAATGAAAGTTTTCCAGCGCTGCTGATAGATCATTACTCACGTTTTCCACTACATAGGCTGGATCTTCAAGTATCTTGACAGTATCAGAAAGTGCTTTATCGACCAATTCACTGGTGTCAATGATACTCGAATTTGTCACTCTCTCGATGAATGAGAAAGCCATAATCACTCCCGTCACTGACAGGAGAGCGAAGAATGCATATCCCAGGGCAAAAAACCGTCTACGCATCGTATTCCTCCGTAAATTTATCAGAATCAAGTCCATGCTCTTCTTCTACCTCATGCTCTGAGATATACCCTGTAGCCCAGGCCCGACTCATTGGGAATTTCCCAGGTCGCCAGTGAACCAGATAGAAATGCCATACAATGATGGCCAATACGGCCAGAATGGCTTCCAGCGAGTGAACGAGGCGTGCAACATCTACCCAGAACTTGGGTCCCAGGTGCTCTAGCCAGAGAATCAAACCTGTGGCGGTCATCACGATGGTTCCCCAGGCAAAGGCCAGGTACTCCATTTTTTCTGCGTAGTTGAAATATGGCATTTGGGGTGGTTCATTTCTGAGATGCAGTAAATAAGCCAGGTTTTGGAAAATGTTTTGAGCATCAACTACCTTTGGCATCATCGCCATGATTTGTGTACGTCCACGTTTTGTGAAGATGGCATAGCCAATGTGGTAGATGCTCACTGCCGTAAGGGCAACGGCGAAAATGCGGTGGAGCCACTGTCTCAACTCTCCAGAAAATAACCAATCTGGAACCCAAGACAGTTCATTCACCGGTGGAATCCAAAGGAAGGCCCCTGTAACTGCAAGTCCAGTAAATGACATAAACATTATGACGTGAGAAATACGTTCAGCTTTATTGAGTCTGAGAAAGAATCTGACCTCTTCTCTTGGAGGTAATGGATGCTTCTTCAATTCAGCTCGAATTCTGAAGAAATCCAGAATATTGTGAATGAGCATAAACCCGATTACTCCGACAATCAAGCTGATGTAAATCAATTTCAACCACATCAGTGTATCAGCCTGCCATCCAGAATATCGAGCATGCATGGAACCTTGAACAAAATTGTCGCTGGCACCTTCGTGACAACCAGCTCCCGAACAAGTTTCACCCACTTGCAGTGGATGAACTGTGGAGCGTACATCTGTGGAGGCGAACACAGAGTGATAGTCGTGACAATCAGAACAGACGGGTAAACGGTCGTCACCAAAAGTGAATCCCACCCCATGATACGTATCCATAAATGAGGCAACCATATCATCTTTAAAGATGTCATCCACCATATCGTCGTTGGTATGGCAGTTGGCACAGATCAGCATTTTGCGTTTTTGTGTCCAGAAATCATTATTGCCAGAATGAAATTCCATATGCTGAATGGCGAAATCCAGATCATTGGGTTTATGGCATTTCTCACAATTCTCTTTGATCTCAGCAAATACTTCGCTCTCCACATGAATTTTCTGTGGATTAAGGTGACAGCCTTTGCAACCCGGTTTAAAGTCATCCGTATCATCTCCATTAAGACCGTGAGCTGAGGCAGAAAGTTTCTCGGCCACTGGAGCATGGCTGAAGGGGGTTCCACTAAAAGGATCTTCTATGTGGCAGGCTTGAGTACAATCGACAGCTTTCGGCTGTGGCGTGTGGGGAATGTTTGTCACATCTGAGTGGCAGGCAGTACAGGATAAACGACCATGAACCGAATTTTGAAAGGCAGCTTCATCCACATAAAAATTATGAAACTCACCAGAAGCATCCATTCGTCCGAATAATTTATACTGGTGACAGCTCATGCAGTTCTCTTCGTCTGCATAAACGCCTATTGAAAAGATCATCATCACAATAAGCAGGCATAATCTTAGTCTATTTATCTGATGTGTATTATTCATAATCACTTTCATGTTTTCGTTCTAAAGATCGTGACAAGCGAGACAGAGCTGCTCTTTATCAAGACGCAGCTGCCATTCATTATCACCAGGTCCATCATATACTACATTTTCCCTATTCAAGATACCTCTGGGGTGAGTATAGTGACAGGTATTGCACTGTATCGTGTTGTCAGCAGAAACAGGTAGGCTGATACCCACTCGAGATTCAGTGGCCTTAAGTGTTTTTGAATTTGACGCCAGTTCCTTATCAATATGTTGAGCTTCATGGTGATGTAATGCATGACACTTATTACAAGTAGGCGTCATTTCCAGGTACATGGCTGTCTTAGTGACCACATCTGCTACCTGATTGGGAACTTCAATATGGCAGTGTAAACAGGTTGATTCATCCAGAGCACCACTTTCGCGGCGCTGTTTGTGCGGATTGAGAGGTGTATAATTTTTGCTCTCATGGCAGACAAAACAGAAATCCAATTCTGTCTGAAAAGGTCCGCCCCTTAAAAAAGTTTGATTGGCTCGATCTGTCTTGCAAGTCACTTCATGACAGGTCAGGCAGCTAAATTCATCGGCTCTCTCCATAGGAAAGTCAGCCGGAATGGATATGCCACTTCCGTGGACATCAATGTTATCTAATTGGTGAATTTTACTATTTACAGCTTGCCTGGTGTGGCACACAACACAGGCATCAGGATTGTAGTTTTCCTTGGCAGGTTTCTCGGAACTCGTGTGACAGCTGCTACAATTGTCATTACCATGGGGATTGATTTTCCCAGGCAAGGTTAATTGCGCATAGCAAACGCTTAACAACAGAAGGGAGCCGGTTAGTAATCGGCTCCCCACCATTAATCCGTATGAAAACAGACTATTCAACTTGTTCACTGAATAGTCTATGGTTCCATTGGTAAGTCATCAGACGAGTCATCAGACAAAGCAACCCATGTGTGGGCTTCGAGTGCTGAATAGATCATTGAGTTGGCGCCATTCTTCAAGCTCTTGGCATCATAACCCAGGGCTGTCAACCAGGCTGTCATCATGGATGAAGTCTGACCAGTCCAGCAATAGGTCACGATGGTCTGAGTAGGATCAAGAATTTCAAGTCCATCATTGGCAATTGTCAGTGTACCAGGAGCAACCTGATAAGCACCGGCGATATGACCATAATAATTCCAGTCTGTGAGCTCCCAGTAGTTGAGAACCTGGTAGTTTTCAGGAGCATCAATAACATCAACAGAGGCGATTCCCTTGAAACCCTCAAGGATAGCATCAACACGTTCTGCCAGGATGGCTGCGCCATCGGTCAGATCTGTGTCAATCACTGGATCATCCATACCTGCAAGCATGGCAGGTGGAGCATCTGTAGACCAGTTAGCATGATCAACAGCATGGCTGCTGATAGAACCTGTCCAGCTATCAAACTGATAGGCCCAGCTGCTCATTCCGAATAGTAGACTTTTTGCATCTGTGTATCCACTAAGGCGAAGCGCAACAACAGCATGGGCTGCAGACTGACCTGAAAAACAAGCCACAACGACAGGAAGATCTGTTGTGTTATATGTTTCAACGGTTGTCAGAATATTGCCATAAGCACTATTCACTGCTGTTGGGATATGACCTAAATCATAAGTATCCGCATCACGGATATCAACAATGAAATAGTTAGCTTCGTTACCTGTTACGTCTGCAGCAGGGATGTTCCAACCTGCAATAACGGCATCAGCATCATAGGAATTATCAACCATATACTCGGTCAATGTTTCAAATGCTGTTAGGGTTTCTTCATCATCAGTGTCCTCACAACTTACCATAAGTCCTAGTGACAACACCAATACCAATACTAGTCTCCAATCAAGTTTCATCTTACCTCCTTGGGGCTTTGTTAACTTGTTTTCTTTTGACTTTTTACTCATGACAGGCAGAACAATAGCTACCGTCTGAAAGGCGTCCCAAACTCGTGAGAGCATTTGCGGGAATTTCACCACTCAGATCATCGTTGGTAATATCGTTCTCCATATTTTCATCTGTTAAATAAAGCGCTTCATTTACTGCAGTACCTGCTCCGGCAGCTCCGTGCATATGGCAGTTTTCATAGCAATTTTCAGTTGTGTAATCCTGGGTGGAACTGGCTGCCCAGTTTGTATCTACTAAAGTTCTCTCCGTCCAACGCTGAATATTATGAGGACTGGCGTACTTCCAGGTTTCCATATCAGCATAATTTGACATACTATGGATATTCCAGGCCTCATACGCATCTGGTGATACAGGAATGTGTCTCACAGTAATCCACCCTTCATCTGAATGCGCATGATTGGCATCGCCATAATAGGGATTGCGTCCAATCTTGAACTGGGGATAAACTCTGTAACCACCAGGTCCATTAGAAGCATAGTCTTCTTCTACCACATATTCATGGGTCCACTCGCCGGCATGGCATGTGTTACAATTATTGTATTGCTGTGAGTGACAAACAAAACAAGCCAGGTCAGGACCATCTGTTGCATCTGCGTTGGGCCAATGGGCAACGTGAAAAGCATTATCATCGTTGTCAACCTGATGGCAATCAATACACTGGGGTAAATCAGTGACCTGATAGCGAGAGGTGTATTCTGCATCTGTGGCACCTTCACCATGCATATCTTCTTGATGACAATCCAGGCAGGTATAACCATAATCATTGTGAATATCAGGTACATTTCCAGGGACACGTTCCTGGTTGGCATTCCAGTCATCACCTACACGAGAGCCATGACAGGCCGTACAGACATTTGCTTCATCAGGGGTGGCAATAAATTTGTGGCTATAGCCCACACGCTGTTTAAGAAAACCACCGCCAGCTCCATTGGGAATACTGACGTGGCACTGACCACAGGTTGTGTGACAGCTACTGCAATCATTGGTGAAGCCTTCCTGTATTTCTGCAGGGCACTCTTCAAAGGAATCATAACCATTGCGGAATGCTACATGAGCCTTCTCACCCCATAGGTTACTATGGATACTGGTCTCATTCCGGGCAACAATATCAGCGTGGCAACTCCCGCCACTACATCCAAGTTCACCAACTGCAGAAGGATCTCGCATCAATCCTTCGTGAGCCGCACGAAAGGCAGAGGTATCATCCTTTGCATCTACCTGTGACGATCCACCATGACAGCCGGCACAACCGATGGCTGCGTGTACAGGGTCAATATCAGAATAAGAATTCACACCGCGTGTGGCATTGATTCTAATTAAAACTTTTTGCGTGAGTGTCAACGACACCGTTCCGCCACCTCAACCAGGCGCCGCATGCCCCTCATCCTGGGGATCCAGATTTAAGTCGTTAATGATAGAAGTGAGTGCTGCACTATTTGTGTGGCAACCCTCACAGGTATAGTCCGTCAAATCTCCATCATTGGCTGGATTGATAGCATCACAACTTATTAAGGAGAAACTCCACACCAGCAGCGTGGCTATCCAAAGTTTTTGTATTAGTCGCATTTGAATTTCACCGATAATATTTTTTTAAGGTTTTCAACATTGAGAACCTGTTGGTAAACTAAACAGGTTCTACAATTTTCTCCTCTGACCCGGCAGGGTGTATCATCAAAGTCCCAGCATGGCCTGCAACTTTTATCCCCGGCTGGACATGTATGATAATCTTCCAGACAGCAAGGCTTCATTTCGTGACAGGGCAGCATGGAAAGAATGTATCGAATGCCTGCAAAGTTCAGCTTATTCTCGTGAATCTGTCTTTGAATGCAAACGATCCATTCAATATCTGATTCCGTGTAACGCCTGTGACCAGAATCCAACTTATGTGGAACGAGCAAACCCTCACGTTCATACAAACGCAGACTCTCAACCGAAAGATTTAGCTGATGAGCAACTTCCCGCGGTGTATACAACTTTTGATCTGGGGAAATATCAGTTGGGGTGTTGGTATTTGGATTTAGGCTCATTCAATTTTTCCGTATTCTGAAATACGGTATTTACAAAGGGCATGCCAAAAGACTTATGTAATTGCTAGTGACTCGCATTTAGCTGAAATACTTGCTGTTCTCATACAAAAATATTAGGTTAATTAATATCCTCTCATCACATCAAATGATTTTGTTCAGTAATTTTGTAATAAATCTATTACTTCTGGGCATTCGTCTGAATATCGAGAAATGATTCTCGCATCTGAGAGTGACTCGATTGGCGGTCATTGCCCATGGTTTGACGAATAGAATCATTTGGTAGATTTTGATTTAAGGGAATATTGGAAGCGTGGAGTACCTCAAGCATAAACCAGCAGCATTCATCCCGACGGAATTTTTTAACCGTGAGCCTATCAAGGTAGCTCAATCACTCCTGGGAAAAGTCCTCGCCGTCCGTCACAAAAGCATCTGGCTCCTGGCCAGGATCATTGAAACGGAAGCCTACTATCGTGAGGAGAAGGCCAGTCATTCCTCCCTGGGATATACAAACAAACGCAAAGCTCTGTTTATGTCACCCGGTACTATATATATGTATTATGCTAGAGGTGGTGATTCACTAAATTTTTCATGCTGGGGTGAAGGCA
>CAZDVD010000044.1:0-19547 GCA_964508765.1 uncultured Lentisphaeria bacterium | reverse complement strand
GGCTGATATATTTTGTCGTGACCCCAAAACTGAATTGCTCGATAAGTTTGCGGGCGTAGCTCACACCGATTTCAAGATCCTGAGAATCAAAAAATTCTCCGGTTCCATCTGGCTGATATTCTGTGGTGATTTCCATTTTCTCCATCCCCAAAGCTCGGATATAGAATCCAATGGCGCCCTGCTCCTTAAGATTCAAGGTATAGGCGAGAGCATTGACATCAAAAAAGGTCATCCAGGGGATACGGGAAACATGAAGAGCATGGGTATGATTGTGGATGATACCAGCGGGATTCCAGAATAAGGCTGTAGCGTCCATAGACATACCAGTCACTGCCCCTCCCAGAGCGGCAGAACGAGCCCCGATGGGTATCTTGAGAAACTGCGCACCGGCTGTTCCCAGATTAGCATTTTGGGCTATTGAGACGCTTGACAGTAATAGGAGAATGAGGACTATTTTCACTTTTAAATTCTGTTTTATGTGATTCATTTGATCACCGCAAATCTGTTTAAGTATTCTTTGCCAGCACTTTTCACCTGGTAGAGATAAATACCGGAGACAATCTCCCGACCTCCTTCAGCCCGCAAATCCCAGGTCTCTGTCCCATGCGTAGCATCATGCTCAAGTGTCTTAATCAGATCACCTGACAAGGTGAAGATGTTGATCTCACATTCCACAGGGAGATTGGTAAATTGTATTTGGCGAACGGGCTCGCGAACGAAACTACCATGCTCAGACTCCCAGAGAGATCCAGCCATGTAAGGATTTGGCACAACACGGATTTCACTTAACTCATCTGCCAACTGATCAGGGTTAGTATGAGCATCGACAATCCCAAATTGGTAATAGTCCTGTATGGTTGGCCTTATAGCTGGCAAGGTTGAAAAGGTTGTGGTTGTCCCAGCTGGTGGTGGGTTGGCTGCATCAAATTCAAACCAGGCTGTCCAGCCTCGGTATTGGATACCCCATCCATGATAAAGTGTATCAGCTGCACCAATGACAGTAGCATTTTCATCTGTAGTTCTTAATACAATAAAGGTATTGTTATCAGTATCCACTCCTGAGTTGGTGATGGTAAGCTGATAATCCATATCCTGAATTGAATCTAAATCTGCTACTTCAATTTCGACTTCAAAATCCAGAATGGGGGGTACATTGATATTCTGAATTTCATCTTGAGGGGTAAAACTTAAAATCAAGCCGTCATCAGAGACCAGATTCATGCCAGGGTCAAAACGTTGGGGAGCAATCACCTGAGTGGTGTCCAGGCCATCGAAACGTAAAAGTTCAGCACAAAAATTCAAACTTAAAAGATCACCGTAACTGGGTAGATTTAGTGTATCTATTTGATGAAAGAAAACTGAGAAAGCACTCCCGAATGGATAGGGGACTTCGAATCCGAGTGGGCCAGACCAATACACTGTCTTGGTATCATTATTTATAATACTTATCTGGTTCTCAGCAGTGAACAGAATGCCATAATGTATTGTTGATACAAGAATGGAGTCAATGATTTCAATGGTGGCCCCAATCCCGGAATTACCTATCTCATTTTGGATGGCATACAGGAAATGAAGATCGTAGGTAAATTGACCCAATTGTTCTGAGGTAGCTGGAGTAATCTTCAAATTGTAATTTGAATTTCCACCACCATAGTGGTTTAAGTTTGAAACATCACCAGCCACATAAGCTACAGATTCAGATACAGGACGAATACTGATGACATTACGGGCGTCCACAGAATTTCCAATGGGAGCTTCCAGACTCCCGATGAGAGAATCTCCGTGATCAAAGGCTGTGATGGAGTACCAATACTCGACGCCGTCTATTAAGTTGTCATCAACATAGGTGTATTGAAGTCCCTTGTCATCTCCCCATCCATTTATTCGGTCAAAACTTGTGAAGGGGATGGGCTCAAGTCCTATATCAGGAACAATGTTTCTATCTAATTGATCCCAAGTCAATCCATGATCAATACTTTTGTACAATCTGTACCCTTCGAAATCTTGAGCACCTGATATCTCATCGAACTCATTTTCTAGCTCGTTGGTCCAATACAAAGTTATTTCATTGTGTCCAGCCACGCCACTAAGTGTGGGTGAAGGCGGTGGTTTTGGGGCCACGAAATTGGTTGAGTAAAGACCCTGGGCAGCATACAGATTTCTATATAGATCCTCCTCATTGTTGCCAGCAACAATACATGAGATGAATCTCAAAGTATCAGATGGTGTAAGGTCAAAGGGTCCCGAAGATATGGTGATCATATAATCATCTCCGTCAGGATCGAGAATATCGGTATCATCTTTTTGGAGATTGCCAGCCACACCTGGATGGAAGTAGTCCCGGCTATCAAGACCTGTAGGTAGGTAATCAAGGTTGCTTGAAAGAATGGCCATCTGCAAGTCATCATCATCATGATCATCAGCGTAAAAGTTGTAATGCATATCAGTGATACCTGCCATGCTACCATGAATGAAGGGAGTCTCCAGCAACGTGACTCCCATCATACCAGTTGAATCATCCCAATCAGTGGAAAAGTGTAGGGCATCGTATGCCATGACAAAATTATTCGCTGCATCAAACTTAAACATATCATCTTCCCACTCACTAGCACCTCCAGGGGAATCGCCAACGTCATAGTCCATATAGATCCCGAAATAGACGCTATCATAGGTATTGGTGGATTGATTTGTTATTTCATAGATGAAGAAAAGCAGATCCTCAGCGAAGGGGAGCCCATATGCATAACCGGTCTGGGCGATCTGAATATCAAGAACTTCAACTGTATTGTCGCTATCCCTGTAGACACAATAACTATCCTGAGTAGAAAAGATGAGGGGATCGTTGGCATCACTCTGTACCAACCAGTCCATTCCAGGCCAGGTTGCCGGGGCATCACTAAAGGCAATGTCTGTGGTACCTGCTTTGTGGTATCCACCAACGGCCTGCCATTCTCGGTTAGCTACCCATATTGATTGTATGACGTTGGATTCTCTTCCACTCACAGCATCGGGTGCTACACCTACCAGGGGATTCATTCTCCAGATATAGTTCCGATCACTGTTTATGGGAAATTCACCAGAGGGTCCCCACGATGACGCACGGGGGTATAAGATTCCCCGATTCTCGAAAAGTAAACCGATATTACTGGCATTGTGTATTCCACGGGCCTGATCTTCCACACCAGCGATTTTAGCGAGTTGATTGTACTCCTCGGATTTGGTAAGATACTTATCCCTGGCGTCCGCGCTTGAAATCATAAGCACAATCATGAGGATCATAGATATGGTTCGAGCGAAACTCAACCAGTCCTTGTGAGAGATAGATCTTGAAAAATTATTCATAATTATTTCCAATCCAGTGCAAGACCGAGTCTGATGGTACGAGGAGGACCTAGATTCGACGGATCCTTCATATATTCTTCACTGTGTCCAGGTGTGAGCGTATAATCTGGTTCACCTGTAGTGGTGAAAACATAGATGGCGTTGACAGCATTTGTAAGATTTTGTATTTCAAGAAAGGTCCGGGCTGATAGTTTCCCCGCCAGTGAAAAACGCTTGCCCCCAACGATGTCCAGAGAGTAGGTCGATGGCTTGCGGTGTGAGTTTTTCTCCACCAGACCAATGTCCCGTCCCGAAGGTGTATAGGGTCGACCGGAATTGGCCCGGAACACAAAGCCTAAATCTGTTCTTGCAAAAGGATGGGTGTTGAGAAGTTGCCAGCCCTGCCCTTTACCTGTTCGAATGGACCCAAAAATGTTCAACCCATGGGTTCTGTCAAAAGATAATGGAAAGAGCGTTGTTGTTTCAGTAGTCCCCCCATACTGCTCATCTGCATAGGATGAACTACCCCTGGCAATAGAATAGGTATAAGTGAATTTGGCAGAAACCATCTTGGTGGGATCATAATCCAGATTGATCTCAACCCCTTTTGAGAAGGCATAGTCGTCATTAATAATAAGCGTATATCCAGCATATCGATCCGGTGCATCCTCAGCGAAGGGAGCATAGTAATGGGTGCCTACCAGTCCGGAAATGTCCTTATAAAAGGCATTAAATTTACCCAGAAATGCAGGGCTGAATTGATGGGTAAGACCCACTTCATAAGCAATGGTTCTCTCTGCATCCATATCAGCGTCCCCAAAAACGGGGGCCGATACTGTCACATCATAATTGAGTCGATTGTACAGGTAGGCATAAGGCGGATTCTGAAAGAAATGACCATAAGCGAAATGGATCTTCGTACGATCTGTAATGGGATGGGCAATTCCCAGCCTGGGACTGACCTGTCTTTTTGGCGTTGCTGTCGTCCTGGTGGTTTCATCCAGAGGATTCACGCGATAACTCACCCCACCATCCATCTGATCAAATCGTAGCCCAAGATTAATTACCATATAGGGGAACTCCATCTTATCCTGGAAATAGGCAGCCGTTTCTATTGGAATGTAATTGTACTCATCCCGGTTTGGATTCGACTTCCCTGGATCATAGGGATTCAAGATTGTCAAATCATGGCGTTTATACTGAACGCCAGCTTTGAGTTCATTCCATGCATTCATTTGCCAGATCACATCCCCACGCAGGTCAAAAGTCTTGGTTGCAGAGATAGTATAGGTTGGGGGGTCTCGACGGGCGAAAAATTCATATCCGTTCCCAGCCTCGTGGTTCCAGTCATAATCGCTATAGGGCGTGTATTCACTACTATCCTTCCAGGAGGAGGTAGAGTCTATCCAGATCCCCTGGCGGTAGTCTTGTTCGTACTCCGAGAGTCTCAACTCATAGAAAAGATTCGGATTGAGTGTGTGGGTGAGATGCAGGTTGTAATGCTTGCGTGTCGACTTGTGCAGATAGTATTGCTCCGGGATATATTTCCATCGATGACGATAAGATTTCCGACTGATCCATGAATTTCTATACATAGCATTCATTCTTACATTGGGAATTCCTGTAAAGGTCAGTTTGGTTGTGTAGGAGTTCTTATCATAGAAACCCCAGGGCGTATATTTGTCTAAGTTCAGATGGTTACCGGAGACAAAGACACGTAGATAATCGCCTAGAAGAGGTCCCCCGATATTCCAGTTTATCTGTTCCCCTTCAGATTTGAAATCATCACTATTTTGAAAAGTCCCTGATCTGCTTTCAATTCTTGATCGCCAGGTTCGACCACCCTCACGTGTGACAATATTTACAATGCCACTCATGGCATTACCATATTCTGCATTGAATGTCCCACTGAGGAGAGTGAGTTCCTGAATTGCATTCTTACCCAGGTCATTGGCAAAGGTTCCTAAGAGGGGATCCTGTACATAAACACCATCAATGAGATAGGCCACCTGGTTTGCACGTCCGCCTCTGATGTATAGATAGTTTCCACTATTTGCGACACCGGACTGCAAGGTCAGAGCCTCAACCATTTGGGTAATGGGGAGAGCATCAAACTGTTCCTGGGTAACGACGGCTCGAGTTCCGGAGAGATCCTTTTCGATGATATCCTTAGTAGCGTGGACAATGACTTCTTCCCCTTTTAAAATGGAAACATTCAGAGCGCGGTCCAGGTGAGTTGTAAGATCAGCAGACACCTGAACATTTTCCAGCAGGATGCTTTCATACCCGATGTATGTTAATTTCACTGCGTAGTTACCCGGAGGGATATTCAGAATTGCGAATCTACCGTTTTGGTCTGAGGTGCTGCCAAAGTTGGTTCCCACCAATTGAATCGTGGCTCCAACAAGGGATTCCCCCGTATCAGAAGAACTGATCATACCACTAATCTTCCCGGTAACACCCCCTTGAAGTGTAATAGGTATTATAAGTACCAGAGTAACAAGAAAGGTGATCATGGTAAATCGGTTTGATCCACCAATTGAAACACGAACATTCATCTGGTTTTCCCCTCAAATTATGAAATCATTTCTGATCGGAAAAAATGGCACAACCATTTCCCCATAGAGATGGGAGAGAAGAATCCCCCAGCTCATAAATTGAAACCAATGTGAATTAAACTATGCACCAAACTACCCAATATGAGTATAAATAACAATTTGAAAGTGTTGACAATATCAACAAACCTGGATCAGATAATTTTGGCAATATCACCAATTGCTTTGCAGGGATTTATCTCAATAGATATCTGCTATTTTGCTGCATTTCGAGTAGGGGCATTCGTCAGCAATTTTTGTTTGGAAATCCACACTTTAGAAATTAATCTGAGCCCGCCATATGGGTTTGACAATTGCGAAATCTGCTGCTGAAAAACGTCTTCCGATCAGGGAGGTTAACCCCGTTGAATTACTCGGCGCCAATGACACCAATCTAAAATTGATCGAAAATCATCTGGAAGTTGCACTATACGTGCGCGGTGATGAACTCATTGTCCGAGGAGACGAAGCTAAACTTGCTCTGGTTGAGAATATTGTGGCGGAGATGATTGCAGTTTTGAATCGGAAAAAGTTCCTTGATAAAGATGATGTGCTTACCATTATCCGTCTCAGTCAGACCGGTAAATCCACTCTGGGAGAGACGGGTCTTGACTCTGTTGTTCTCTTTACCCGCTCCGAGGTCATCAAACCCCGCACACCCGGACAGGAAAGATACTTCGCAGCTGCCACATCTCATGATATGGTCTTTGGTTTGGGTCCAGCGGGTACAGGCAAAACGTATATGGCCGTTGCCTTTGCCATTTCTGCCCTCAAAAACCGTGAAGTGAAAAAGATCATTCTTACCCGTCCTGCCGTTGAAGCAGGGGAGCGCCTTGGTTTCTTACCCGGTGATTTGCGGGAAAAAGTAGATCCCTATCTTGCTCCTCTGTATGATGCTCTTTTTGACATGATGCCCCATGATAAAGTGCGTATCCTCATGGATCAAAAAACCATTGAAATTGTTCCTCTCGCCTACATGCGAGGTAGAACACTGGACAATGCCTATATTATTTTGGATGAAGCCCAGAATACCATTCCCATGCAGATGAAAATGTTTCTTACCCGCATGGGTGTGAATTCAAAAATAATTATTACTGGTGATCCGACACAGATCGATCTCCCAAAACACGAGGAATCTGGTTTACTCCAAGCTGTAAGAATCCTGAAAGAGGTTGATGGTATTGCGTTTGTTGAATTTGATGAAGGCGATATTGTGAGGCACAAATTGGTCAGGCGGATTATTCGAGCCTATGACCAACCGAAAGAATCCTGAGCTTCAGGATTTAACTATTCATCCTTACGAGGATAGTCAGTTTTGGAACGATTTTTGACGTTTGTATTAGCGAAATAATTTACGTTCTGCAGAATTGAGTCCCCGCTTGGATTTGCAGGATAAATAGTATTAGACTTGTCCCAGGTTTGAGAAAAATATAAGGAATCATTATGAGCAGAGTCAGAGCCATTCGCAAAGTTGCTATAGTAAGCGCTAAACGAACCCCTGTAGGTGCCTTTCAAGGTGAATTATCTTCTATTACTGGGCCAAAATTAGGGGCTGTAGCTATCCGGGCTGCCCTCAGGAGTGGTCAAATAGCACCGGAAGATGTTGATGAAGTCATCATGGGAAATGTGATTACATCAAACGAGGGTCAGGCCCCCGCCAGACAGGCTGCCTTATATGCAGGTTTACCCGATGCGACTGAATGTATGACCATCAACAAAGTTTGTGGTTCAGGTCTCAAAGCGGTCATGCTGGCTGCTGAAGCTATTGAAGTTGGGAATGCTAATATTGTGGTTGCTGGCGGCATGGAAAGTATGTCCAACGTTCCCTATTATCTCCCAGGAGCCCGTAGTGGTCAGAGATTGGGTCATGGAGAAATGGTAGATGGGATTCTTCGCGATGGTCTCTTGAACGCCTATGATAATATTCATATGGGGGTCAGTGGTGAATTATGTGCGAAAGAATACAATTATACCCGGGAAGCCCAGGATGCTTTTGCCAAAGAGAGTTATCTACGAGCCCAGGCTGCCCAGAAATCAGGTGCTTTTGATAATGAACTGACGCCAGTTGAAATTCCTCAACGCAAGGGTGATCCAAAGATCGTTGCTGAAGATGAAGAACCTGGACGGGGCAATTTTGAGAAAATGCTCAAGTTGAGGCCAGCTTTCGCCAAGGATGGTACCATTACGGCAGCCAATGCTTCCAAGATTAATGATGGAGCAGCTGCCCTGGTTCTTATGCGTGAGGGAGAAGCTGAAAAACGGGGTCTCAAATCCATGGCCCGCGTGATTGCCCAAGCCTCAGCATCCCAGGCACCAGAATGGTTTACCACGGCTCCGGTAAAAGCCATAACCAAAGTGTTGAACAAGGCAGGTATGACGCTGGGTGATATCGATCTTTTTGAAATCAATGAAGCCTTCTCTGTGGTGACCATGGTGGCCATGGATGAACTCAATATTCCACATACTAAGGTAAACGTAAATGGTGGCGCTGTTTCAATTGGTCATCCCATTGGTGCATCAGGAGCCCGTATTCTAACGACGCTACTCCACGCCATGGAAGCCAGAAAAGCGCATTTTGGTATGGCCGCGCTCTGTATTGGTGGCGGGGAAGCATCAGCACTTATCGTAGAGCGCATTTAGGGGGGTGATATGAGTATTCGTATCGTTGGTGTGATTGGTTCAGGAACGATGGGTAATGGGATCGCCCATGTGTTTGCCCAGTCTGGTTATGAAGTCATTCTTATGGATATTCAACAAGCATTCCTTGATAAGGGCATCGCTACCATAACCAAAAATCTGGATCGTCAGGTTAAAAAAGAAAAAATTACAGAAAACGATAAAATAGATACGCTCCAACGCCTAAATCCCACAACCAATCTGAATGATTTGAAAGATTGTGATTTTGTGGTTGAAGCAGCCACCGAAAATAAAGAGATCAAATTCAAACTATTTAAAGATCTGGATGATATCCTGAAACCTGAAGTGATTCTCAGCTCAAATACTTCATCCATTTCACTGACTGAAATCGCCGCCCAAACTTCACGACCTGAACGTGTGATTGGCATGCATTTCATGAATCCGGTTCCTGTGATGAAATTAGTGGAAATTATCCGTGGACATGTTTGCAGCGATGAAACAGTTGCTACCACGGTGGAGCTCTGCAAGGCACTGGGGAAGACACCTGTCGAAGCCAATGACTACCCTGGCTTTGTAGCCAATCGCATCATCATGCCTATGATTAATGAAGCTGTTTTCACCCTCATGGAGGGTGTCGCCACCAAAGAGGCTATTGACGAAATTATGCACCTTGGTTTGGCCCATCCCATGGGACCTTTGGCTCTGGCAGATTTGATTGGATTGGATGTCTGTCTATCCATAATGGAGGTTCTACATGATGGTCTCGGTGATCCCAAATACCGTCCATGTCCCCTCCTTAAGCGTATGGTCGCCGCTGGAAATCTCGGACGTAAGACGGGGATAGGATTCTATGACTATACATAATGGTATCTGGATGTCATCCTGAGCTGTCACACTGAGCGGAGTCGAAGTGCGAAGGATAGACACATATACTAGAGTTTGTCATACTTCCCTTCGACAGGCTCAGGACAAGCATGGCTCAGCAAGACAAACTATATTAGAGATTGGATAAAATATGAATTTTGAACTCACTGAAGAACAGATGATGGTCAAAGAGACTATCCGTGATTTTGCAGAAGCAGAGATTAAACCAGGAGTCATGGAACGGGATGAGAAAGCAGAATTTCCCACAGAAGTGATTAAAAAATTGGGCGAATTAGGTTTTATGGGTATGCAGGTGCCTGAAGCTTATGGTGGAACTGAGATGGATGCCCTGAGCTATGCTATCACGCTCGAGGAAATCGCCCGTGTTGATGCATCGACCTGCGTGATTATGTCAGTCAACAACTCTCTCTTTTCAAACCCCCTTCTGAAATTCGGTTCTGAATATCTGAAGACTACCTATTTGCCACTTACCTCAAGTGGGGAGAAGCTGGGAGCTTATTCACTCAGTGAGCCTCAGTCAGGTTCAGATGCGAAAGCCATGCTCACTACAGCGACCAGGGATGGTGATTCATACATTCTCAACGGCGTAAAGAATTGGGTTACCAGCGGGATCAGTTCAGATTTTGTTGTTGTATTTGCCAAGACAGATAGGGATGCCGGTCACAAAGGGATTTCCGCTTTTGTTGTTGAAAAGGGTCTTGATGGCTTTACCACTGGGAAGAAAGAAGATAAATTGGGTATCCGGGGGTCTGATACCAGTGAATTAATATTTGAGAATTGTCGCGTCCCAGCCGAAAACCTCATCGGGGAGGAGGGACAGGGCTTCAAGATTGCTCTGGCTACTCTCGATGTAGGGCGTATTGGAATTGGTGCGCAAGCTCTGGGAATTGCCCAGGGAGCGTTGGAAAGATCTATTCAGTATGCCAGGGAGCGTGAGCAGTTTGGTAAGCCCATTGGCATGTTTCAGGGAATTGGATTTAAGCTGGCCGATATGGCCACTAGAGTAGATGCCAGTCGCCTCCTCGTATATCGAGCGGCTTGGTTAAAGGATCAAGGAAAGACCATCGGGGAGAAAGCCTCCATGGCCAAGATGTTTGCCGGTGATACGGCTATGTATGTCGCAACTGAAGCTGTTCAGATTCATGGGGGGTATGGATTTATCCGTGAATTTGAAGTGGAGCGCATGATGCGTGACGCGAAGATTACACAGATCTACGAGGGAACCAATGAGATTCAAAGATTGGTCATCAGTAGACATCTTCTAGCAGATTAGTATTTATAGAATTGTAAAAGGAGAAATGAGAAATGGGATTTTTTGATGCACCTGCATTGAACCACCACGAACAGGTTGTCTTTGCACAGGATGATGAAACAGGTCTAAAAGCGATTATCGCAATTCATAACACCAGTCTTGGTCCAGCACTGGGTGGATGTCGCGTATGGAATTACGATGATGAGGCTGCTGCCCTGAGGGATGTTCTCAGGCTTTCAGAAGGTATGACTTACAAATCTGCTCTGGCAGGTTTGAACCTCGGTGGCGGCAAGTCCGTCATCATTGGTCGTGTGAGGGATATTGGTAATGAAGCAGCCTTTCGTGCCTTCGGTCGTTTAGTGGACAGCCTCGGTGGTCGCTATGTAGCTGCTGAAGATGTAAATACCACGCCTCAGATGATGGAATGGGTCCATGAAGAGACTGAATATGTAGCCGGACTCAGCCCAGAGATGGGTGGTTCTGGTGACCCTTCACCTTTCACCGCTTATGGAACTTTCGTTGGCATTAAAGCCGCAGCGAATAAGACCTGGGGATCAGATAGTCTGGAAGGCAAAACAATTGCTGTACAGGGTTTGGGTCATGTAGGTATTTACCTAGTAGGGCACCTCTCAAAGGCCGGGGCAAAAGTCGTTGTTACCGACATCAAAGAAGAACGTGTTCAAGAGATGCTTAAAATTAAAAATGTATCCGGTGTTGCCCCTGACGATATCTATGATGTAGAAATGGATGTATTTGCTCCCTGTGCATTGGGATCTGTAGTAAATGATGACACCATTGATCGTTTAAAATGTCAAGTAGTCGCCGGTGCCGCTAACAATGTGCTTTCTGATTATGAAAAGCATGGCAAAATCCTCCTTGATCGAGGCATCCTCTATGCACCGGATTATGCTATTAATGCTGGCGGCGTTATCAATGTATATGGTGAGTTTGAAGGTTATAACGAGAAACGATCATATAATCGAGTCAATCATATATATGATATTCTTCAGGAAATCTTTCAGCGTTCAAAGGATGAAAATATTCCTACTATGGATGCTGCAGATATCATCGCAGAAGAAAGAATTCGCAAACTTGGACGTCTGAAGCAAATGCAACGTTCAGGAAAACGTTTGTTTTCGAAAATATAGATTACGCGTAGAAAGGATCAGGCCTCAGTTCATGCAAGAAAGACGTAGAGCCCGGGAATTTGTCGTTCAGGTCTCATATGCCCACGAGATTCAAAATGACAACCTGGATCAAACCTTTAACCTGTTGGCAGAGAAGAGTGAATTATCTGATGATTTGCTCAAATTTGCCCGTGATCTGGTAAACGGGATAATGGCTCATCGACAGGAATTCGATGAACTTATTGCCAGTAAATCCAGAAACTGGGACCTGACCCGTATTGCCCTGATCGATCGCCTGATTCTCAGAATGGCCCTGACGGAATTCTTTTATTTTAAAGATATTCCACCCAAGGTGTCTATTTCTGAAGCCATTGAGATTGCCAAGGTATTCAGTACTGAGGAGAGCAGCAGTTTTGTGAACGGTATCCTGGATGCCATCCTCAACGATGCTCTGTCTGAGGGCAAAATGTCCATGATTTAGTTAGCCTAAAACGCTTATACCTCAAAAGCGTGTCCCCTGAATTGCAACACCGAGAATGTCATCCTGAGCTTGTCGAAGGACGAGGTGCGAAGGTTGGGAGACACGCTTTTTTATGCCGGACGTTGAGGCCCTCGAAACGTCCTTGAATGGGGCTTCGATGAACTCAGCCTCCCGTTTGCATATATCACGCTATCTACCCAGTTTCCCGGTGTGACAAAACAGAGTGATTCCCTTGTTATTTATAATAGGAAGCCCCGGCCCGTGTGACACAGACCGGGGATGGAATGAACTCAGATGAGCATGGCCACTTATCTGAGTAAACACATTTTTGTAGAAATTTCATTTCAAGTCACACGAGATTGAATCCGAACTACATTGACATTCACTGGCAAAGCTACATGTGTTGGGAAGAATCAATGCCAGGATGATGATTGCCAGGAGGCAGATCCTCCTTAATATTTTATTTGTTGCTTCAGTAATCATATTTCCACTCATATCCTCCAAGAACACTCCGTTGAGTAAATACATCTAAAAGTTGATGGGGCTGGAGGGATTGGCAGAGTCGGGATACAACTCAAACCCAGGAGGTGAATCTGTCAACTCCAAAACCCCAACAGTCCCCACCATTTCAATCGGGATCAAAAAACCAAGTTGCAGCCCCGATCTACCAGACTAGATCGGGGCTTTTGCGTGTATGACAAACTTATTTCAAAAGGGTAAACTTTCTGACTTCATGAAATTGCATACCCTGTGAACCTGTAAACTTCATTTCGTAAAGGTATATTCCAGTTGCCAAGGGTTTACCTTGTCACTAATTACGACATTTTCCAGAGATGGATTTGAACCTACGGCGATGGAAGCGCCTCCACCACCTGGAGCATCACCACCCTGTGCTGTATTGCCCTTGATGATAAGATTTCTCATTGTTGGCGACGACCCGCTACGACAGGCAATGCCACCACCCACAACCTCATCCCCGTTATTCCAACCGGTTCCATTCGTAATAGTGAAGCCATCTAAAACGGCAGTCTCTTCCTCTTGATTTAGAAAAAGTACAACGGAGCCATTCTGATTACCATCAATAATGGTCAACTCTGGACCGTACTTCGATTGAACCGTAATGTTGTTTCCGTTAATATTGATATTCTCCACATAGGTACCTGGACTCACCAGGACTGTATCACCATCATTGGCAACATCGATTCCTGCCTGAATAGTGGCAGCATCTTCGGTTACATTGATTGTTGTTGCTGTGAGTGTACACACACTGACCAACACAATAATCATTAGTTGTAACCATTTCATGATTCCCTCCTTGTTTGGGTTTGAATTCTGGTGTAAACCTAAAACAGTTTGGGGGTTTGGGCATCTTTACTAAATCTTTACAAAGTCAAAAAGTTTGTCAAGGTTTTACTGGCTGTTACTTTGGAATGTAAAGCGGGTTCCAAACCACATAAAGCCCTGGCTATCTTCAAGTATGCTATGCACTGAATTCATGGAGAGGCCATCTTTTGCAGAGAGGTGCCAGAAAAAGGATGGAGAGTATTCTCAACCTTACAGAATCACTCTGGATACGATAAGAACGTTGATGGAATTCAACCTGCTTAGATGTCACTATTGTCCCCACAATATCTGTAAAATGATGGAACAAAACTAATTAGACTCTATATAATGGCAACGGAAAACATGAATGCTTATCAACAATTACATACAATAAGCCCATCGATAGTGTAGCATAATGTGCAGGTGATTATTCCATGATACACTCGCAATAAAGCACTTCACAAACCCTCCGAGGAAGTTATTTTAGCGCCATGATTAGTAAACTTATTACCAAAATATTCGGAAGCAGCTCTGATCGTGAGACCAAGCAGCTGATTCCATTCGTCGCAAAGATCAATGAAAAATATGAAGCCCTCTCTGAAGCCACTCAGGAGACCTTGATTTCCAAAACTGAAGCTTTCAAAACTCGCATCAGTGAGGAGACTTCTGAGCTCCAATCCCGCCTTGAAAATGAAGGTAAGGATCTCAAATCTATCAAAGAAGCGGTTTATAATCTTGAGCAAGAAATTTTAGATCAAATATTACCGGAAGCTTTTGCCGTAGTTAAAAAGGGCGCCGCTCTGCTCATGGGGCAAACCATCAAGGTCACGGGGCAGGAAATGACCTGGGATATGATACCTTATGACGTTCAGCTCATGGGTGCCGTTACCCTCCATGAGGGCAAAATTTCAGAAATGAAGACGGGTGAAGGAAAAACCCTGGTCGCTACCATGCCTATCTATCTCAACGCCCTGGTTGGGAAAGGTGTTCATATCATTACTGTGAATGACTATCTCGCAGAGCGTGATTCACAATGGATGGGTGCTCTTTTGAAATACGTGGGTCTGACTGTTGGTGTAATTCTGGCCCAGATGGAGCCTTCAACACGTCAGGAAATGTATGGCTGTGATGTGACCTATGGTATCAACAGCGAGTTTGGCTTTGACTATCTCCGTGACAATATGTCCATCAGCAAACAGGATCAAGTCCAACGCGGACATTACTACTCCATTGTTGATGAAGTCGATAGTGTACTCATCGATGAGGCTCGAACACCTCTCATTATTTCTGGAACGGTGGAGTCAGAGATTGCCCAGCGTTATACAGATTTACGACCTCTCGTTGATTCGCTCATGCGCCGCCAAACCACTCTGGTGAACTCTGTTCTTGCCAAAGCTGAGGAAGCGCTCAAAGATCCCAAGCTGGAATATGATGCAGGAGAACTGATTTTCCAGGCACGACGGGGAAGTCCCAAACATCGTCGTCTTCAAAAACTTTACCAGGAACAGGGCATCAAGAAACTCGAGCAGCGGGTCGAGAACGACTATCTCCGTGATAAACGCATGCCGGAAATAGATGATGACCTCTACTTTGTTATCGAAGAAAAACAGAATAGCGTGGATCTTACGGATAAAGGACGTGAAGCATTATCTCCCAATGATCCTGATAGATTTGTTATTCCAGATTTACCCACCCTCCTCAATGACCTGGAGAGTGATGAAACGCTTTCAGTTCAAGAATTGAATGAGGGTAAAGAAAAACTCTATGCCTTACATGGAGAACGGTCTGATACTATCCACAATTTGAGTCAGCTTCTCAAAGCTTATTCACTTTTTGAAAAAGATGTGGATTATGTGGTTCAAGAAGGTAAAGTCATGATCGTTGATGAGTTTACTGGTCGAATCATGCATGGTCGTCGCTATAGCGATGGTTTGCACCAGGCCCTGGAAGCCAAGGAAAAGGTTCGGATTGAGAAAGAAAGTCAGACCCTGGCTACCATCACCCTGCAGAACTATTTTCGTCTCTATAAAAAACTTTCTGGAATGACGGGTACAGCTGTCACGGAAGCAGAAGAGTTTTTCAATATCTACAAGCTTGGCGTGGTGGAAGTACCTACACATCGTCCTGTCACCAGAGCGGATGAAAATGATCAAATCTACAAGACGCGTCGAGAAAAATTTAATGCGGTTATAGAAGAGATTATCGCTTCACACAAATCGGGACAACCCGTTTTGGTTGGAACCATCACCGTTGAGGTCTCCGAGACGCTTTCCCGGATGCTTAAAAGACTCAAGATTCCACATAATGTCCTCAATGCCAAGCAGCATGGTCGCGAGGCTGAAGTCGTGGCCAGGGCAGGGCAGGCACATGCCGTAACTATCGCTACCAACATGGCTGGACGTGGAACAGATATTAAGCTGGGTCCTGAAGTCAAGGAGCTGGGCGGTCTAAAAATTTTAGGTACTGAGCGTCATGAATCACGCCGAATTGATCTTCAGCTAAGAGGTCGTGCTGGAAGACAGGGTGACCCTGGAGCTTCTCGCTTTTATTTGAGTCTGGAAGATGATTTAATGCGCCTATTCAGCTCTGACCGAGTTGCCAGCGTCATGGACCGTCTCGGCCTGCAAGAGGGGGAAGTCATCGAAGCCGGTATGGTGACCAAAGCTGTGGAACGTGCCCAGAAAAAGGTTGAAGCCCGGAACTATAGCATTCGAAAACATCTGCTGGAATATGATAATGTCATGAATCAGCAGCGTGAAGTTATCTACGATCGTCGACAGGCTGCTCTGGATGGGTTGGATCTTAAGGAAGAATACAGTGAAGTCATTGAGAACTATGTTGATACTGTCGTTGAAAAATATAGTGGTCTTGAAACCGATATAGATTTATGGGACTGGAGCGGATTGCAGGCTGATCTTGGCTCAACCGCCATGGTTCAGGTCTCAGAATCTCCAGCAGCTGATCTTGATCCTGAAAAATTAAGGAATCTGGTCAAGAAGTTTATCTGGGAATCATATGAAAAGAAATTTGAGATTACAGGAAGCGCAGAGCATTTTAAACGACTCCAGCAATTTGTTTATCTGAGAGTTGTTGACGAGAAGTGGCGTGAACACCTCTATGAAATGGATCAGATGAAGGAGGGTATTAACCTTCGGGCTGTTGGTCAAAAAGATCCATTGATTGAGTACAAAAAAGAGGGTTATGCACTCTTTGTAAAAATGTTGGACTTGATTGATCGGGATGTTCTTAAACTCTTCTTCCATGCTCGTATCGTGGACGAACGCGAAAACAAAATGCGCAGAGCCAGAAATCTTTCTTCCAATCACGCTGAGAGTTCAAATATGGGCTTCCTGAATACTTTGCCACAGACGGGTGGGCAGGGAAGTCAGAGCTCCTCACAGCCTCAACCACCTCAAAAGCAAAAACCAATTGTGGCAGAAGAAAAGGTGGGAAGAAATGATCCCTGTCCATGTGGATCAGGTCTCAAATACAAGAAATGTCATGGTAAGTAGGGTAAAGCCTTGATCACTAGCAATTTTGTACAGGAATGACACAGGCAAATAAGGTTTGTATCACCCCTTGAGGACATTATTTTTCAACTTGTTTAGTGACTGAACCGGACTGTGATACGAATCAATATTTTTGTTCGGTACAATAATTAGATTTAATGAAGATCAACCACATGCATGTGGAGGGAAATATGAGTAGAAGCTTTCAAGTCATCACCAGCCTTTTAATCATTGCCAGTTTTGGTTTTGGTGTGACAGTTGTGTCAGTTGTTGGATTCTCCGCTCAGAATGATGATGCTCTTGCCGTAGTGCCAATTACTCTATCAAACACCGAAGCTGTGGGTGGTTTGCAGTTTAGCCTTAAAGATCTTCCTAATAGTTTATCAGTTCACTCTGTGATTCCAGCTGGACGGACCAGTGCTGATCAATACTACGATAATGATAACAGTGGTGATTGGACACTTGGTGATGTTCTCACTTTGGATCACAATCTGAATGGTGAATATGATGGTCCCTTCAATATCCACTTTAATGATCGCGATTCAACCGTAAGTGTACTGATCTATGATGGTAGTGGCAATTCCATTATCCCGGATTTTGGTGAAATCTGCAAGATTAGATTTAACAAGCCAGCCGGTGTGTCTGATGAAATTATTGAACTGGAATTCCACGAAATTCTTAGTGCAGATCCCCAATTTATACTCGTAGTTACCGATCCTGATGGAACGGCTCTGAACACAACCTGGTTAAATGGACTTGAAGTACGTCTCTCAGGTGGTGGCGGATCTCCGGGTTATCTTTCTGAGCCACTTATGATTTCTATGAACAACGGTGCCCCGGTAAAAGGTATTCAGTTCAACATCGCCGATGGGATTTCTGACTATCTCACCATTGCGTCTGTTCAAGGGATCGGTCGCGGTGCTGGCTTTACCTTTGTTGGAAACGAAGTAGATGGTCAATCCATGATCCTGGGTGTCAACTTCAATGGCGAGGAAATACCTCCTGGTTCAGGAAACATTCTTCAAGTGGACTTTATGATTGCATCAAACGCACCCATGTCAGATTTGACTATTTCCATCTCTGACTTGATCGTTGCTGCTGCAGGTGGACTGCCGCTGCCCAGCAACGGTGAGGACTACACTTTTCCCGTAACACTTGGTGTTGAAGATGAAGCCGAACTGCCAACAGCCTTTGAGTTAAAGCAAAATTATCCCAATCCTTTCAACCCAACAACTACCATTGGCTACAGCGTACCAGAAGCATCTGAAGTACATGTAGGAATTTTTAATCTGCTTGGTCAAGAAGTTCGCTCACTATCCAGTGGCGAACATCAACCCGGTGTATATTCCGCTATGTGGGATGGTTTAAATCAGAATGGTTTCCGTGTTGAGTCTGGTATCTATATATATAGAATGAGCAGCTCAGCAGGTTTTAGTGCTACTAAAAAGCTGGTTATGCTCAAATAATTCAGACCTGAAAATAATTTAATTAAGCCCCGGTTTTTACTGGGGCTTTTTGTTGCTTCAAACTGGTCTGTTTCTATCTTGCGACGCTTTTTTAAGCCGCGGTGGCGGAATTGGTAGACGCGCTAGATTTAGGATCTAGTAAGCTCAGCTTGTGGAGGTTCGACCCCTCTCCGCGGTACAAAGCAAACGAGAAATCGTTTGCTTTTTTTGTTTTATATGAGGCTCTCCTTCTATCAGGATACCAATCAGCCCAGAATGCCTTGATGTGATTATATCAATCCGACATGGGAGTATGTTAAAATGATATATATGTCATAGTATTCACCAGTATAAATTAAGATATAAGTAGTCTAAGTATAATATATACAATGTTCTGTATGCAGGGTGTGTAGCGTGGCATAAGATTGGTTTATTGAGGGTTATGCAAAAAACGACTATTTATAAAAACCTCTTGTCGAATCGTGCGACCGATTACAGAAACAGTATGATAAAACGATCGGACAGAAAGTAAATCATGGAGCAAATTATGAAATCAAGATCACTCATCTCAGTTATCTCAATCATTATTGGCCTAAGCGCTTCAGCTTTTGCCCAGAATTCAGTGAGTAGTGACATTCACATTGCCAAAGCAAAAAAAGTGTCACGAAATGTCTCGACAGTAAGCGGTGATATTTATGTAGGAAGCGGAGCTAGAATTAACGCAGATGTTTCAGCGGTAAGTGGCGATATTAAAATTGGCTCCAAAGCGTTTGTAGAAAATGTTGAGGCTGTAAGTGGGGATATTTCTATTGGGAAGGGTGCCAGCGCGACCAGTCTCGAAACCGTCAGTGGAGACGTTCATCTCTATGAAAAAAGTGCTATTTCGGGATCCGTTGAAACAGTGAGCGGCGATGTGAATTGTGACTCTGGCACGGATGTCAAAGAAAGTATTGAAACAGTAAGTGGAGATATC
>CAZDVD010000043.1:0-19769 GCA_964508765.1 uncultured Lentisphaeria bacterium | reverse complement strand
CGCGAGCTGGGTTCAGAACGTCGTGAGACAGTTCGGTCCCTATCCGCCGTGGGCGCAGGAGATTTGAGAGAACTTATTCCTAGTACGAGAGGACCGGAATGAGGGATCCTCTGGTGCACCAGTTGTCGTGTCAACGGCATCGCTGGGTAGCTATGATCCTAAGAGATAAGCGCTGAAAGCATCTAAGCGCGAAACTCGACTCAAGATAAGATCTCCCTTCCGGTTTATCCGGACTGAAGGAAACTTAAAGACTATGAGTTTGATAGGTCACAGGTGTAAGTATGGTAACATATTCAGCCGAGTGATACTAATTTTCCGTGAGGCTTGATCAATATTATTCTAACTTTAGTACGCATAGCGCACTACTCAACTTTTTCCCATACTTGATCAATGATAAGTTATTTGATTTTTCGACGACTTTAGCACAGGGGAAACACCCGATCCCATTCCGACCTCGGAAGTTAAGGCCTGTAGCGCCGATGATAGTGCATTCTTTGAGTGTGTGAAAGTAGGACGTTGTCGAGAAACCTTGAAGAGCCCCAACCTTGGGGCTCTTTTTTTGTTCAATATTTCATATGATCGCTAAATCATCTTAGCTGTTCTACACGGTAGCCTTGAGGTAAAAATATGATTTATAATTTTATGCTGTTAAAGAGCCTTCAAAGAGGTGCTATATCACACATCAAAAGCGCCTTAATTTAAACTATTTTACGTAGATAAATGACTATGCATATGTTGTTTATGCCTATGTCATGAACTAAATTCGCGCTAAATAGAAGATGACATGGCGCACGCAGAGTTGATCTGCGTGTCTTATATTTCTTCTGTGCAGGAGGAAACTATGAAGAAGATATTATACCTAACACTCACTTTATTGATGGCTACGATTAGTCAGGCTCAAAACCTTGTTGTAACTGCTCAACCAGACTTGGCTGAGTGGGATATTATTTACCTGACGGATTTTGATTTTGAAAATGGGCAAAACAATCCACTCATATTTGGATATCGAATCTCCGTGGATGATGATTCCTATCCAGTTGAAAATGTAAATCTTACGCTGAATATGGTTGCCAATGTACCCTCTCTTGATCTTAACAATAAAGTACTATTTAATGCTCAAGTGACAATGACATTGCAGGCGCCTATTTATATTACCAATAGGGATTTGGACAGAAATGTCGAAAGTCGCGGTGTGAATGATGAGGCGGGCAATCAGATTACGTTTGATAACGTTACTCTGGATATGATTGACTCAGATGAATCTGAAAATCTTATTAGCACAATAATGACTCTCGGTTCTATGCCTTCAGGCAACTATTCATTTTCTTTATCAGTAGATGCACCAGGCTATACATTCAGTCCCGAAGGTTTTGAGCCAAACAAACAGATTTCAATCGTAGCCCCAGCCAACATTGACTTGATATTTCCATCTCTGGGATATGAGTTTGTCAGTGATACTTATCCTGTGTTTGAATGGAATTCCACCGGTTGTGATAACTACTTCATTCGAATTTGTGAATACAACCCAATCCAGCACAGCTCTCCTGAAGATGCCATGCAGAGTGAAGCATCCTTTCCTTACCCCGATAATGGCTCATTTGTTTCTGTTGGGTCAAGTAATCAATTGGACTATTCATCAGTAAATGGTCGCCCCCTTGAAGTTGGAAAGGCTTATGCTTGGCAAGTCAAAAAAGTCTGCAATACAACAGGAAATGATCAAGAATTTTATAGTGAAATTTACGGTTTTACCATTTCAGAGGCAGGTCAGACAATGACCCCCTGTCAGCAGCAATTGAGAAATGTGCTCGGCGATAGCCAGTACAATGTGCTATTTGGAACCAATGGCCCCTTAGAGGGATATGGTGAATGTGCAGAAATTACACTTGATGGTGATAATATGAATTCAACCGATTTCGGAGCTCTTCTGGTTCAGCTTATGAGCGGTGCCTACGAAATCGAGAGCATTACGACTCAATAGGAGTTTAAAAATGAAGTATATTTCAAAAGTATCTTTAGTTGCCATTCTCCTTGCTCTCGTGTCAATGACCGCAGTAGCGCAAGAACCGATTGGTGTAATAGCTAAATCAAGTGGAACGACCTTCCATAAAAAATTTAATGCCGATGATTACTCTCCTAGTGCAGTCATGGGAACTCAACTCAAGAACCATGATTGGATAAAAACGTCTGACGATGGGTTTGTTGCCATTTTCTTCCTTGATGACAAAAGTCAGCTCAAGGTGAAAGGCAATTCAGAGATGGAGATTCTTGCATCCGTTGAACGCGGTAAGATTTCTAAAACCATCTCCCTCGATTACGGTACTGTAAAAGCCTCTGTGAGTAAACAGAAGGGCGAATTTAGAATTGCTACTCCTACCTCAGTGGCTTCTGTTAAAGGAACTGAATGGTGGGTTCAGAGTGATGAAAATGGTGATACCTTTATCGTCATGGAAGGCGTCGTTGAGGTAGAAAACCTCATTAGTGGTACCGTACAAAACGTGGGTCAGGATGAAACTGCTACATCAAATCCGGATGGATCAGTTGATGTCAAAGAAACTGATGATAATGACATCCCTGAAGATCCTGAAGATGATGAAGAGGAAGAAGATACGGGTAGTACTATCCATGAACTTCGTATTCGCATGGTCAACGAAGAAACCAATTCAGAAAAATTCATAATTATCGAATACGCTGAATAATAAGCGCCTAGACGGAATAACTATTATGAAGCGACTACTCGCAATATTGCTGGTGGGGGTGGGAATAAATGGTTTTGCCCTTCAATCGGATGGCGAACTGATTCATATATCCCCCCGTGAAGCGGTCGAAGGCAGCAGCCTGACCCTTGATGCAATTTATACTGGTGATTTGGATGATATTCAATCTGCCAAGATTCTGTATCGTCTCGCCGGGCAGGTGGGTTATCTCGAAGCCAGTATGGATATCGGTGATGTCAAGTTATCTGCGGATTTACCAGGTGAGATCATCGGAGCACCTGGAATTGAATATGTCATTGTTGTAAGTCTTAAGGATGGGGGCCTGGTAGCCTACCCCGTAAGCAGTGATCCCTTATCTGATCCTCAATTTGTAGCCGTCTCAGAATCAAGCTTGTCAGATGGTGTATCTGGTGGAGCCGGTGAAAACTTTGGCGAGTTGATCATTCTAACTCCTGATCCCGGAACAATCATGCCCTTTGGTGAGCCCATGATTGTCGCTGTCTCACTTTTCAATCTGGACAATGTAGATATCAACTCAGTTCGAGTGACTTTTGACAATGTAGATGTGACCGCTTACTCTCTGGTCACAACAGATTTGATCACATATAAACCAGATGCGCTCAGTGCCGGGAAACACACTATTTTCATGGAGGTTTCAAACATCTATGGCGTTCGATTATCATCGACCTCCTGGAGTTTTGATGTGCAAAGTCAGGCACAGCGGATATTTGATATGAGCACAAATGGTAACCTCAATGTGAGCCACAGAGCGGATTTAATCAATATCAGTGTAAGCAATGTTGATACCGTGATTGCTGGTGATACTGTGTCTGTTGCCTCCTATACACCCATCTCTCAAGGAGTTACTCGTGTTGATTTCTCAACCAATGTCAACTTTGATTGGGCGAAAGTTAAACTTTTTGCAAATATGACCTCCAAGGAAGATCCTGGTCTCCAACCTCAAAATCGTTTTGGTATTAAAGTCAGAACTTCCTGGTTGAAATATGCTTTCGGTGATGAAACTCCCATGATGAATCGACTTGCCCTCTGGGGAAAAAGAGTGCGTGGTCACAATATTGATGCCCGTTTTAAATGGGTGAATCTCCATGTTGTTTCGGGACAAACATCTCGGGCTGTGACTGGAAGCGCATCTTTTGATACTACAGGCTCAGAATGGAGACGTACGAGATATAGTTTTGAACGCGGCTTATTTGCAATAAGGCCAAGTTTTGGATCAGGGAAACATTTCCAACTGGGTATGTTCTATGTGCATACTCGGGATAGTATTAATAGCGTGCCCTTGAGACCTGAGGATTGGGATGCCAGTACTTTTTCTGAAGAATTTATCACGGATATGGGTACCACAATAGTTGGATTCGGTGATGATACCTACATGCTGAATGGTGAATCGCGGGATATACAATATTTCATGAACGGCAATAATCCCGAAGACAACATTGTTGTAGGATCGGATATCAAGCTAGCTTTTGATGACCATCGGTTTGTCATGGAGGGAAGTGCAGCCTTCTCCCTCTACAACAGAAATATTCTCGATGGACCGTTGTCGAGAGAAGATCTTGATACTTATAGCTTACTCCAGGATACGGTAGTTGATGACCACATCGGTACTGGAACTCTTGGTGAAAAAGATGATGAAGGAAACTTTATTGGGATTCCATTCTCAACAATTGATGACAACCTTTCAGGACTTGGCTTCTTACTCACGGATGGAAAGTTTGACCCAGCGAATCTGGCTGATTATTTCATTCTTAACGAAAATTTGACACTACCCATCGATCTTGATAATTTAGCCAATCACAATATTCTTAAGAGTCTCACCACGCTGGCTCTTCATTTTGCTGGTAAATTCAATTATTACGGCAATTTCATCCATGTCGATTACCATCATGTCGGTCCAGGATATAAGGCTCTGGGAAGTCCAGTCCTCCGTCTGGATGGAAAAGGTTGGAATGGTTGGAAGATCAGTGATAAAGTGCGCATGTTGAACAATATGCTCTACCTGAATCTTGGATGGGAACTCTATAAGAACAATACGATCTCTCAGGATCCAGAAACCGATCCCCGTCTCGAACAAAATGCCTTCAGTGGTGGAATTACTCTAAATCTTGGAAGAGGTCTACCCACCATCACCACCAATATGAAATATTTCACCCGTGACAACAATGTGGATGATACCACCCACACCTACCAGACAATAGGGGATGAAACCATTCTATTGGTAATCGATGATAGAGAACTGAATGAGTCCCTGAGTACCAATGTGAACTTAACTTATTTAGTTAAGACAGGACCGCTGGACAATACAGTTTCATTCAATATGATGCGCTCCAACATGGATAATATTGTCATCGGTAGAGAAGGCCTTCTGCGTAACTCAAATCTTTATGGGTTGAATCTTAGGTCGGAATGGATGGTCCCTCTGACCACAACACTTTCTATTCGAAATAATCGCAATCAACTTTATGAGACCACCGATCTCAATCATCAAGCCAATACTTTTAATACCTATCGGTTTGGTGCAGGTTATCGACTATTCGGTGGTGACTTTGTACTACGTAGCAGCCTCCAATACATGAGTTTTGAATCCGAAAAGTATGTGGAAGAGATTCTTGTTTCCACTTTGAAGACTCAATCAAATTTGCAGGCTAACGCCCAATACACTTTCAATCCAATCACTATTGGAACTTCAACTGTGAAATCTCGGGTTATCGGTAGCTATGAGCAGCGCAGGTATGTCAGCGATTACACTGATTATACTGACAACACCATCTCGGCGCGATTTGAGATGACTTTTTAAAAACCGAAATATCTAAAAATCAGGGATAGTTATGCTGAAAAAACACGGTATCGGAGTTTTATTCACTTTTATCGCTATCGTTTTGGTAGTCTTGGTACAAGTGCTGGGATTATTTGATCTGGCCAATTTCAAAATGCTGGACTACAGCTATCAACTTAGAGGTCCTCTTTCATCCTGGGCTTCTCACGGGGAAAACCCAAATGATAGCCTGGATGTTGTACTCATAGATGTTGACGATGAAACTTTTCGTCTACTATCTGATATAGGCTGGCCTTATCCTCGTGGCGAAATCTGGAATGCAGCCATAATGAACCTGGCCGATGCAGGTGCAAAAGTCATCGTATTTGATATCCAGTTTGACTCCCGCGATGCTCACACCGCCAATGTCTTGTCCGTTTTTAACGGGATACTGCCAGAAGGCCGTACAGATGGTGATGTAGAAATTGCCAAGGCGATTGAATACGCCAGAAGTCGAGGCACTGAAATTGTCATGGCTTCCACTATCAAAACTGAATTATCAAGCGTACCACCACAAATGCTGGTGACGCCAAACGAATACATCATGCAGGTCAATCCTGATCATGGTCTTGTTGATATCCAAGAAGACAAGGACCATTTCACTCGCCGTTATTCCGTTTTTGGGGCGATGAACCATGCTCCAGATGAGTGGTATCTCTCCTTAGCCATGAAGGCCGTGAAGCACTTTCTTGACATATCAGATGATCCTGGTTTGACTTATGACTATGAGAGTAGCAAGTTTACCTATGGACCACTCACTATTCCGACCTATGGATCTGACTACCCAGGCTTTCTCACCAATATCTACGGCCCGGCATCTCACGCCCGCATCGGAGAGTCAGAGCCGTGGCAGACCTTCCAACGATTTCCCTTGGTTTGGATTATTGATACTGAAGATTATGATTTACCTGCAAGTGATGAAGATACGGACTGGATGTCGAATTTTGATCCCACCAGCGGATTTAATAGTATGATGGCAATGATGGATCCAACCTTTGAAGTCATGGAAAGTCCGTTTAAGGATAAAATTTGCATAATTGGTGTGTCGGTTGAAGTCATGCATGATTATAAATCTACGGCATTTTTCGATTATCTCGGTGCGCCAACACTCATGCCGGGATTTGAGTACCACGCCAATGCCACCCAAACCCTTCTCGATGAAAATTTTGTTCAAGTGCTTGGCAAAACGATAGAGTTTACTTCAGATTCCGCTTTGACCCATATTCTGCTCATTGTTATCTGTGCCCTGATTGCATATTTGATCATTGCTTTCCTGGATCCACTATGGGGTGCAGTATTAATTGGATTACAAGCCATTGTTCTATTTAGTCTCAGTGTTGGCATGTTTACTACGGATCACTTGTGGTTCTTTAAATGGATTAGTGGAAATTCAGAATCCATACTCATTCCGGCACCTGGTGAGACCCTCTTTGTGCCAATCATGGCACCACTCGTTGTGATGGCCTTAACTTATTTAACCAATGTCCTGTACAGGTTCATTCTCGAACAAAGAGATAAGCATTTCTTGAAGGATACCTTTGGTACCTACATAGCTCCCGAACTCATTGATCAGATGTATGCAGAGAAACAGCAGCCCAAGCTTGGTGGCGATGCAGGAGTCCACACCGCATTTTTTACCGACATTCAAAGTTTCTCCAGCTTTTCTGAAAAATTGTCAGCGGAAGAAGTCGTTGAACTTCTCAATGAATACTTGACAGAGATGACCGATATTCTGCTTGAGAATAAGGGTACACTGGACAAGTATATTGGAGATGCAATTGTAGCCTTTTATGGAGCACCTGTACCTGTTGAGAATCATGAGTATATGGCCTGTCTCACTGCAGTTAATATGCAGTTGGGTCTGGCTGAACTTCGCACAAAATGGCAATCTGAAGGTGATCGTTGGCCGGAGATCGTGCACAATATGCAGAATCGCATCGGTATTGCTACTGGAGATATGGTGACAGGAAATATGGGTTCTGCCATGCGCATGAACTACACCATGATGGGTGATATTGTGAATATCGCTGCACGGCTAGAATCTTCAGCCAAACAGTATGGCGTTTATATTCAGGTTCTGGAGTCTACCTATCTTGCAGCTCGTGACGGCTTTGAATGGCGAGATCTTGATTATGTCGTTGTGAAAGGCAAAAATAAGCCAGTTCGGGTCTTCGAATTGCTGGCAACAAAAGGAAATCTACCCCCAGGCTATGCAGAAATGGCTGAAGCCTTTCATGTTGGACTTGAGCTTTACAGAAATCAAGAATTTGCAGAGGCTCTCGAAGCTTTTAAACACTCAAATACTCTTGAGGATATGTTTCCTGGACGCAATACTAACCCCAGCCTTGTGTATATTGAGCGTTGCGAAATTTTTCTCAAGAATCCACCAGGAGAGAATTGGGATGGTTCATGGACATTAACGTCCAAGTAATCTGATCTAAATATCTCATCCAAATGAAGATTGATGTTTCCTCAACTTGATCTACTCATATTTTGGTGCCATGAATACTACTGAGCAAATTCGGGGAAAAATATTGTGGGCTGATGATGAGATAGATCTTCTCAGATCCCATGTCATCTTTTTAGAGGGCAAAGGCTTCCAGGTCACAACAGTGACAAATGGGGATGATGCCATCGCACTATGCGAGAATGACAGGTTTGATATTGTCCTGCTTGATGAAACCATGCCTGGCAAAGATGGACTGGAGACCCTGGCCATTTTAAAAGCTGAACATCCTGCGCTTCCCATCATCATGATCACCAAAAATGAAGAAGAAAAGCTCATGGAAGAGGCTATTGGAAGTAAAATTTCTGATTACCTCACCAAGCCAGTAAATCCTTCCCAGATTTTACTTGCAATAATCAAAATACTTGAGAATCGACAAATAAAACAAGATGCGGTCTCAGGAAAGTATATGCAGGCTTTTGCTGATCTGGCATTCAGTATTGAAGACAATCCCAGTCCTGCAGAATGGATCAAAATACATAATCAATTGTCTACCTGGGAGCTGGAACTGGATGACTACCCTGATCTGGGATTTGATGAGATGCTTCTTCAGCAGCAACACGAGGCCAATGATAGATTTACACGATTTATAAAATCAAATTATGAGAATTGGGTGAGCGCTTCACCAGATCAACGCCCTACACTATCTCCTGATGTATTTTCCGCATCAGTGAAACCATTACTTAAAGAAGATAAAAAAGTCCTCATGCTTATTATTGACTGCATGCGCTGGGATCAATGGCTCACTCTTGAGCCCCTTCTGTACAATGATTATCAAATCAAACGCGATGGTTATTTCTCACTTTTACCTACAACCACAGAATACAGCCGCAATGCCATCTTTAGTGGTCTTTTTCCTGATGACATGGCAAAGTTTCATCCGGAATGGTGGGGAGGCACCGATGAGCACAGTCTCAACCGCCACGAAGCATCTTTTCTCCAGGAAAATATGAAGCGATCAGGTCTTGATCTAAAACCTGAAGCCAAGTATAAAAAGATAATCAGCAATCGTGATGGAATTCATTTTGCCAAACAGTTTGGATCTTGGGGCAGCCAAAAATTGGTTACCCTGGTTGTGAATCAGGTAGATATTCTGGCTCACAGGAGAACCGATTCACCCTTGCTACGAGAACTCTTACCCAATGAGGCCAGTTACCGTGAGATTGTGCGTGCCTGGTTTAATAATTCCTGGATCAAAGAAGTGCTTGCTTCCGCTGCAAAAATGGGTTTCCATGTCGTGGTGACCTCAGATCATGGTAGTATCCGTGTTCAGCACCCCACCCAAATTCTAGCAGATCGGGAAGCATCCACCAACCTCAGATTTAAACAGGGTCGGAACTTGAAACCCAGTACCAAGGATGCCTGGTATCTAGATAAACCTGAAAGACTCAGAATACCCTCCACTATCCCGAATGACACGATGGCTATAGCCCAGAAAATGTATTACTTCCTATACCCGAATAATTATCGGAAATACCAGAATAAATTTACCGACACCTATCAACATGGTGGTCTGAGCATGTGGGAGATGATCATACCTCTGGCCATTCTGGAGCCTAAGTAATGCAGCAATACCGCTTCCAGACACACAGTCCAGAAGAAACAGCCCAGCTTGCCCATCAACTAGCTGCCCAACTCCAGCCAGGTGATATTCTTGCTATGAGTGGAAATCTGGCCAGTGGAAAAACCACCTTTACCCAGGGTTTGACAGCGTTTTTCGAGATCAAGGAATATGCCCTTAGCCCTACTTTTACCTATATTAATGAGTATCACGGCAAAAATCAGGATATTGTCCATATTGATGCTTATCGTCTTAGCAAAGAAGAAGAATTGATCTCAATGGGTATCTGGGAGTATTATGAATCAGGGGCTATTGTCATTATTGAGTGGGCAGATATAGTTGCCGGAGCCATTCCCGAGGATGCCTTTGGCCTGAGTTTCCGAGCCATTGATGGAGAAGAAAACGGTCGTGAAATATTGATTCATTCACCACGCGCCCTAGAGATAAACCTGTGATAATTGCCTGTGATACATCCTCAGTAGTTTGCTCAGTAGCCGGTTCTCACAATGGTGCGATTGTTTGGGAGAAACAAGCAGTCGGTGGACAGATACATATCGAAAAACTTTCACCCTTTCTCAAGGAAGCCCTGGAATATTGTACCAAATTGGATGAAAACTTGGAAGCTCTGGCAATTGCCATTGGTCCGGGCAGCTTCAATGGTCTCCGTATTGGATTGGCCACCATGAAAGCTTTGGCGGTTGCTCTGGAAAAACCCTTAATACCAATTCCCACTACAGATGCTTTGGCATACGGTTTGAGAAATCAACTCAGTGGAATGGGCAGGGCCGTGATTTACTCCCATAGAAATTTTGTGCATTACGCAGACTATGATTTTTCACAGTCCCAGGTCATTGTCACACCAGAGTTTAAATATGGAGTTTGGGAGCAACTTCAGGATGATCACATCGATCATTATTTCGGAAAAGCTGATCGTGGATTTGAGACATGGTTGCATGAACCTGATGGGAAGGATGTGCACTCAAAGTTCACAGATGTGGATGCAAATGCAGCGCATGTTGCCCTGTTGGCTGAATCTCGACCCGAAATGGGACATCTTGACCTGGATGAGCTTGAACCCCTCTACAATGCCGTTTACGAAGCGAAAAAGTGGGTTCCACCTCAATTCTGAAGATGCTCTGAGTTCTCCAGTGAGCGGGCAGTAAAAATGAACACTTCGGCATGGAATGACTGATTTACAAATTGGTCTAACTTGCTTTGCAGGTTATTATGTATCAGGGTCAAGTTCCTGTAAAATATTAAGGATTTTGAATGAGTTGGTTTCGACGAAAAGATAAAAATATACAAACCGAAAATTCTGAGAAAAAGGATGTAAAAGAAGGTCTATGGGTGAAATGCCCTAGTTGCCGTCAGATTCTATATAAAGCTGAGTTGATGCAGAGCAATAATGTGTGTTATAAATGCGGATATCACTTTAGAATACCAGCTGCCAACTATATAGATTTACTTCTTGACACTGAAGGTCGTCAACAGCATTTCAAAAATATAAAACCCCTTGACCCACTAAAGTTTAAAGCGCAAAAAAAATATTCTGACCAGCTAATAGCAGCCCAGCAAAGAACAGGACACAATGAGGCTGTTCAGGTTTTTGAGGGACTTATGCTGGAGAAGCCGGTGGTGGTAGCCGTCATGGATTTCTCATTCATTGGTGGCAGCATGGGATCTGCTGTTGGTGAATTGCTTGCTCGATCTGCCGACCTTTCTCGAGAAAAGGGAATCCCCCTGATCATCGTCTCTGCATCAGGAGGTGCCCGTATGATGGAAGGGGCTTATTCCTTGATGCAAATGGCCAAAACATCTGCAAAATTGAGCCAGCTGGCCGATGCCAAAATTCCTTACATCTCAATCATGACCGATCCTACAACAGGTGGTGTTACAGCCAGTTTTGCTATGTTAGGGGATGTAAATATTGCTGAGCCAGGTGCCTTGATTGGATTTGCAGGACAAAGAGTCATTAAGCAAACCATTGGTGCTGATTTACCAGAGGGTTTCCAACGGGCCGAGTTTCTGCTTGAAAAGGGTTTCCTCGATTTGATTGTCCCTCGAGATGATCTCAAGAAGCAAGTTGCAGAAATTATTGATATTCTTCATGCCAAAGCCTAAAATACTTCTTACAAACGACGATGGAATAAACGCAGCAGGGATTGTTACTCTGGCAGAATCACTCCATGATTTTGCAGAAATATCAATCGTTGCACCCCTTCAGGAGATGAGTGCCATGGGGCATGCGATTACTATTTCAGATCCACTCAAAGTCACCGAAATATTTAAAGATGATGAACATTTTGGATGGGCAGTTGGAGGAACACCTGCAGACTGTGTAAAAATTGCCATTAATGGTGGTCTTGTAGATAGACCTGACCTGGTAATTTCAGGTATTAACCAGGGAGCCAATGTAGGCGTTGATATCATCTACTCAGGGACTGTCTCTGCCGCCTATGAGGGCACCATTCTCAGTATACCTTCCATGGCTATCTCACTTGACTCTTTTGTACAAAAAGACTTTACAGCGGCAGGCCAGGTTGGTCGTATCATGGCCAAACGCATCCTTAAAGAAGGTTTGCCTGAGGGCACTCTCCTGAATGTGAACGTTCCTACAGGAGAATACAGCTCTTTTAAAGGGTTTTCGGTGACCAGGCAAGGGAACGGAACCTATAAGGAAAATGTTGAAAGACGCGTGGACCCTCGCAAGCGAGTTTATTATTGGCTATCTGGTACACGGAGCTATAATGACCCTGATCCCAATATGGATGAGAATGCGGTTCGTGCTGGTTATGTCACCATCACACCACTTCACTATGAACTAACCAATACGGGCTTTTTACAATCACTGGAATCCTGGAATTTGAATTTAGGGTAATACTTCATGCATGAATTAGTACTGATTTTAGATTTTGGATCCCAGTATACTCAGTTGATTGCCCGTCGCATCAGGGAGGAACAGGTATACTGTCGCATCGAGCGTTCTGACCTCAGTGCTGTGGAAATTAAAGACATGGGTGCCAAAGCCCTTGTGCTTTCTGGCGGTCCCAATAGCATTTTCGAAGCAGATTCGCCCCAGGTTGATCCAGGTATTTTTGAGCTCGGAATCCCCATTCTTGGGGTCTGCTATGGGCTTCAGATTATGGCTCAACATTTTAAGGGAAACGTCATCCCTGGAGAAACCAGAGAATACGGTCCTATGGGAATCCAATTTCCAGAGCAAAGCCCTCTATTTGAAGGTGTCAGCGACGGTTCACAAGTATGGATGAGCCATGGAGATCATGTAGAGACTATTCCCGAAGACTTTAATATTATTGCCCGCTCCAGTGGTGATCTCATCGCCGGTATGTCGCATAATTCAAAACCCTTTTATGGGGTTCAGTTTCATCCTGAGGTGAACCATACCGTCCAGGGACAGACCATCATCAGTAATTTTCTGTTTAAAATCGCCGATTTTAATCGTGACTGGACATCATCCAGTTTTGTTGAAGATGCTATCAGAGAAATCAAAACCACAGTTGGTGACGGTAAAGTTCTCCTTGGGTTAAGTGGGGGAGTGGATTCCTCTGTATTAGCCTTTCTCATGCATGAGGCGATCGGGGACAGGTGCGTTCCTGTCTTCATCAATAATGGTCTTTTACGTCAAAATGAAACTGAAGAGGTCAGATCTCTCTTTGAAGCCTCACATATCAAAATTTATCAACATGATTATACCGAGGCCTTTCTTTCTAAGCTGGCTGGGGTTGTTGAACCTGAGAAAAAACGTAAAATTATCGGACGCGTCTTTATTGAAGCATTTGAGGAGGTAGCCAGAGAGATTACAGGGATAGATTTCCTGGCCCAGGGTACGCTTTATCCAGATATCATTGAAAGTGGCGCGATTACAGGTCATGCCGTAACCATTAAAAGCCATCACAATGTGGGTGGTCTTCCTGAAAAGATGGCCTTAAAAGTAATTGAGCCCTTCAAAGAGTTGTTTAAGGATGAAGTTCGCGCCGTAGGCAGAGTGATAAATGTGCCAGTTAAGATTATTGGTCGCCATCCTTTTCCTGGTCCCGGCCTGGCAGTACGTTGTCTGGGGGCAGTCAGCGAGGATCGCTTAATCATTCTCCGCGCGGCAGATCAAATATTTATTGATACGCTCTATGAAACCGGTTGGTATGACAAAATCTGGCAAGCCTTTACCGTGCTTCTGCCCATTCAAACAGTGGGTGTCATGGGGGACAAGCGAACCTATGAAAACGTGCTTGCCATCAGGGCAGTTCACAGTCTAGATGGCATGACAGCCGATTGGGTTAGAATACCATATGAGATCATTGCTGATATCTCCAGTAAAATTGTTAATTCTGTGAGTGGGGTTAACAGGGTTGTATATGATGTGACCTCCAAGCCACCCGGAACTATTGAGTGGGAATAGCATTAAAATTCTGACCCCAGTTATTAACGAAAATAGATTTGGAATATTATGTGTGGAATAGTCGGATACATTGGTAAGAATAACGGAATTCCGGTAGTTATTCAGGGTTTACAGCGGCTGGAATACAGGGGCTATGACTCCTGTGGAATAGCTACGATAGATTCTGAACAGATCCATCTGGAAAAGGTGACCGGCAAAGTGAATGAGCTCCGGGGTCAGTTGGCTCGTCAAAAAACATCCAGCCCTATTGCCATTGGACATACTCGTTGGGCCACACACGGTCCACCAACTATGTCAAATGCCCACCCTCATACCAGCCAGGACGGCAAAGTAGCCCTTGTCCACAACGGCATCATTGAGAATTATAAAGCGCTCAAAGATGGCCTGGAAAGTTCTGGATACGAATTCAGCAGCGAGACAGATACAGAAGTCATCGCAGCATTGATCAGCCAGGCCTATCGAGGCAATCTGGAACAGGCAGTGAGAGAAGCGCTTTCCCATGTTGTAGGGGCTTACGGTTTAGCAGTTATCCATGCTGATGAACCTGAAAAAATCGTGTGTACTCGTAAAGGTGCCCCTCTCATTATGGCTGTTGGAGAAGGTGAATTCTATGTCGCCTCAGATGTGGCAGCTATTCTGAATTATTCAAAGGATGTTATCTACCTCGATAATGAGGAGATTGGAATACTTACCCCCGATGGCGTGAAGACATATTCAGATGCCAATGAACCCATAGATAAGAAAATTCACAAAATCACTTTTAATCTGGAAGAAATCGAAAAGAGTGGCTATGAGCACTTCATGCTCAAAGAGATATTCAGCCAACCCCAAACCATCTATGATGCCATGCGAGGACGTCTGCTCCCTGAAACAGGGAATGCCTTTCTTGGTGGCATTGATCATATGATAGGCTCCATTCTTCATGCGGATCAACGTTACTTTACTGCTTGTGGGACATCCTGGCATGCAGGCCTCATCGGAGAAATGATGTTTGAACAGTTCGCCCGCCTGCCCTGTGAGGTAGAATATGCCAGCGAATTTCGTTATAGAGAACCCCTGGTTGATGCAAAATCGATCGTATTCGCTATCAGTCAGTCTGGAGAGACGGCAGATACTCTGGCTGCTATTCAGGAAGCCAAAAGCCGTGAAGCAACTGTACTGGGCATCTGTAATGTTGTGGGGAGTTCAATTTCCAGAGAAACTGAAGCTGGGGTGTACGTTCATGCCGGTCCTGAAATAGGTGTAGCTTCTACCAAGGCCTTTACTTCTCAAGTAACCGTCCTCTCGTTATTGACCCTAAAACTTGCCCGATTAATGGGGATGAGTCGAGAAGATGGTTTGGAAATTTCAAAAGCCATGCAGCAATTGCCTGAAAATGTGGAATGGGTCTTGAAACAGGCTGATCAGATTGCCGAGATTGCCAAACTTTACGCAGATGCCTCAAACTTTTTATATCTGGGGCGTGGAGTTAATTTTCCTGTAGCTCTCGAAGGAGCCCTGAAGTTAAAAGAGATCTCATACATCCACGCTGAGGGCTATCCCGCTGCTGAGATGAAGCACGGTCCAATCGCTCTTATTGATAAATCTATGCCTATTGTTGCTATTGCACCACAGGATAAGACTTACGATAAGATCATTAGCAATATCGAAGAGGTAAAAGCCAGACATGGCCGGGTGATCGCGTTGGCAACTGAGGGGGACCAGAGAATCAAAGATATAGCTGACCATGTCCTTTATGTTCCACCCGCGCTCTCGTTTACCGCACCCATTTTGAATGTGATCCCCCTGCAACTCCTTTCGTATTACATTGCTGTCGAGCGTGGCTGCGATGTGGATCAACCGAGAAATTTAGCAAAGAGCGTAACAGTGGAGTAATTGATGCGCAAACTTCTTTTATTAATTATAGTTCCTATTTTTCTCCTGGGAGCGCGTCCCGATTTTAAGGATGGAGTCTCGCTTTATAATCAGGGTGCTTACTGGGAAGCTCTAAGGGTATTTGCAGAACTGGCAGATGAAGAGGTTTCTCTAAATCCGCAGCGCTCTGCCTCATCCTATATGAGAATTAAGTGCTACAACAAGTTAGGTTTTAGTCAACGTGCTCTCATGTTGGCTCGCGATTTTCCATTGTCCTATCCTGGCAGCGAATACATGGATGATCTACAATATCTCATCGGTGAAATACATCTGGATTTGGGAGATGTGCGTGAATCAGCCTGGTATTTTGCATCTTCAGCAATTTCCACCAAAGACAAAAAAATTAGAAAAGCTGCTCGTGAATACGCAGAATCCTTAGTGGGGAATGCCTGTGATAGGGATGATTTGCATGCCCTGGCTGGCAGATCCATTGATCGTACAGGCCAGTATGTTGCCCTCCTTGTTGTGGAACGCTTCTTGAAAGAGGGTGATCAGGGAGAATCAATCGAAATCCTGTTTAATATGCGTCCGTACATCAAAGATGACGATCTCCGTAAGAAGGCAATTTCTCTATATGATCGCTTTCGATCAAATGAGGCTGATACGTTGCATGTCGCTGTAGTACTGCCACTAACTGGACCTCTGGGTACGATTGGAAGTGCTATTCTGGACGGTATTAAATTTTCAACCATGAACTTTATGGATAGTACTGATCACGGGATTGAGCTGCATATCTATGACAACGAAAGTAAATTGTCTGAGACGATTCGAATTGCCCGCAAAGTGAGAGATGATCCACGTTTAATCGCAATGATCGGACCGTTGACCAATGAAAATGTAAAAGGGACTGCAGCTGTGCTGGAAGGTCATTCCATCCCCATTATCGCCCCAACAGCAACTGAGAACCACCTGACAAATCTATCCAAGGGAATATTCCAATTCCGCTCCACTCGGGAGCGCAAGGCCATGGCCATGGCGGAATACGCTGTGCAAACCTTGGGTTTACACACTTTCGCCATTATTGCCCCCTCAACTGAATATGGGCAGCAGTTAGCAGATAATTTTGCCGTCCGAGTCGATGAATTGGGCGGTATTATCCAGTATCAGGGTTGGTATGTTGGTGAACCCAAAGACCTGAGTAAGGTTCATTTTAGGCGAATCCGAGAACAGGGTCTTGAAGAACTTTATCATAAATTTCAGGCAGACTCTCTACGCCTGGACTCCCTGCTCATCGGGTTGACCACTGAGGGGGATTCAGTAAATGTCTATGAGGAACAGCTGCAACCGATTTTTAGAAAATCCAGACCTACGCGTGGAGATTCGCTAGGTGTTGAATTGTCTCATATTGATGGCATATTCTTCCCCATCCATGAAGGCAATATGCGCTACATCCTGTATCAATTGGCCAGCAGCAACTTGAATACACACATCCTGGGTGATGAGAACTGGCTGGATAAAGATATTTTGAAAAAGGATGCGAGTTACATTTCAGAATTGACTCTGGTGGCAGGAGATAGGTTCGGTTTCCAGAAAATCAGTCCAGATTTCACGAATGAGTATGTCCGCATATTTAAACATCGTCCTGATCAATATGATTATATGGGATTCGATGTCATGGGTATGTTGCTTGAATCTGCCCAATATGCTGGTGGATCAGGTAGCAAACTCTGGGAGGTCATGATAAACTCGCCCAATTATGAAGGTCTGGTTCATCAGGTACAATGGGGTGGTAACACCAGAAGGGAAAATGACCTGGTTTTCCTGATGGATTATGTTGAAAATGGGTTCGAATTGACGGGATACTACGATAATTTAGGTTTCTTCTCCATGGATAGTCTTGAGGTGGAGTCAACATCGGAGATCGAATAAGGGTCCTTAACTCCCAAAAAATTACTCAGCCTCGAAATATTTTACTGGGTTTCTCGAGTCGTCTGGGTGGTCTTAGCTCGCATCCATTTCAGGGATTGAATATGTCCACCTCACACGGAGATAGTGAAGAGAACATTGTAGCAAATCGACAGCTCTTTTTAAATGAATTTGGGATAAATGAATCTCAGCTGGCCGAACCGCTGCAAGTCAGCAGGGATGGGATTGAAATTGTGGATGCGCCAGGTCAATATGCTGATCGGGATGCTTTGATAACCAGACATCCCGGCGTCTACTTGCGTGTTTTGACTGCAGATTGTGCTCCCATCCTGATCTGGTCACAGAATCAGCCATTGGTAGCTGCTGTTCATTCAGGTTGGCAGGGGTCAGCGCTAGATATACTTGGTCAGACCCTTAAGCTTATGCACACTGAAATGGATGCTGATTACGATTCACTATGCTTGGCCATTGGACCAGGCTTGACCCAGGATAATTTTGAAGTTGGACCCGAGTTCAGAGAGAAGTTTCCGTCCAAAAATTTGCGAGCAATTGAAGGTAGTGATCGCTTGATGTTCAATAACAATACCTATCTGAGAGATACAGCCATTCAATTGGGGATCCCGTCTCATCAGATCGAAATTTTACCTTTTTGCAGCTATGGTGATACCGAGTTGTTTTTTTCCCATCGTCGTGATGGAGGAACCACCGGAAGAATGATGTCAGTGATAGGAATAAATGAATGAATCCACTTAGTGCAGCCATCCTGGCCATTGTCCAGGGTTTAACAGAATTTTTACCTGTCTCCAGCTCTGGTCATTTAGTCCTGGGTGAAGCTTTGTTGGGCTCCCATGCTTTCGGGGATAGTATTGCGTTTGAGCTGGTGGTTCATCTCGGTACCTTTTTGGCGGTGCTGGTCATATTTTGGAAAGATATTGTGAATTTGTTCGGAATCTTTGTGACTTGTCTTGCTAAGCCTGGAAATTGGTCCTCGGAGTACAAGAATAATGCTGAGTTCCGATTAACCATTTTGATGTTGGTCGCCATGCTACCCGCTGGCTTGGTTGGTCTCCTGCTACGAGATCATATCAGCGATTTATTCTCACAACCATTTATGGTGAGCATTGCTCTTTTATTTACTGGCTCAATGCTCCTATCAACCAAGTACTTCCCCAAAGGAGACAAACCCATCACTATGAAACGAGCGCTGCTCATTGGGCTTGCCCAGGCCTTGGCCCTCATACCGGGCATATCACGCTCAGGTTCTACCATATCAATGGCTCTGGGGCTTGGGATCAAACAGGAACAGGCTGCACGTTTCAGCTTTATTATGGTGCTTCCCCTCATCGTTGCTGCAACAGGCCTCGAGTTTATCGATTTGTTAAAAGCAGGCATTTCTTCCGCCGAAATTTCAATCCTTATGATTGGTTTGGTTGTATCATTTATTGTTGGAATATTTAGCCTGAAGTTGCTCCTCGAATTACTAAAGAAAGGCAAATTCCATTATTTTGCCTGGTACTGTTTTAGTGTCGCCATCATAGGATTGTTTTTCTTCTAGATATGCCTGCTCAATTAAGCTATGCCCAGATTCTTGCCAATCTCCAGAAGGGGAGTATATCTGGTCTGTATTTTGCCATGGGTACAGACTACTATCTCTATAGAAAATTTATCAACGAGTTTCAATCAGCCTTTAAGCAGCGCTTTGGTACAAATGCCAATTTGGTCCAGAGATGGGGCGTAGACCTGAAAGCCCCAACGGATGTCAGCAATCTTCTCGGTGGGGGAGGTCTATTCTCTTCTGCTAGTCTCATTCTGCTTCATGAAGTCCAGGATGCCGGCAGTGGTGTAAAAACCAAGTTAGCAGATATGTTCAAGAACTTGCCCGCGGATACCGTGGTTCTTGCCCATTACTCAGTCAGTGATTTTAGAAAAGCCAAGTGGTTGGATGCCATGAAAGC